>JAEUTQ010000044.1 GCA_016787445.1 Bacteroidia bacterium | reverse complement strand
GTAATATCGAAACGTTTAAAAAAAGATAAATGCGATACAATATGCCAGGCAATATTTCCACTGCCGATGATAGTGATTTTTATCTTTTTATTTTTTTTAAGCGCCACTTGCTTCGGATTTTGATTTTAGTTTTTTATAGCGTTCAACAACAGAGATGCCGGTACCAAATGCCATCACAAAACATCCAAGCCACAAAATATTTATATAAGGGAAGATATAAGCTTCCATCACAATAAAATCTTTTGAGTTATTTACTTTTTCCGACATGGTAATCTCAACACTTCCTTCTTCCGGATTTATTTTCCAGAACGAAAATTTCAAACCTAATTCTTCTATCATATCCACCTCAGGAACGATCATACTTTTTCTAATGATATATTTAGGATATGCTTTAAAAACATCACCATTCGAGTTAAAGGCTTTCAATACAGCCGTTACTTCCAGTAATGAATCCGTTTTTTCATATTCCTGCTGAGTTAGGTTTGTTTTAAGCGAATCAATAACAATAATGGCATTGCTGGCAAATATGGTATCACCAATATGACCAATGTAGTTTTTTGGAGTATTGTAGGCATCTTTAGCCTTTGGATCAACCACATTTAAATCAGCAGCAGTAATTACTGTATACACATCACGATCTAAATAATGTCGTGTGGCAGGTTCAGCTGCTTGTCCCATCCGGGGGTTGTCTTGAATTTTCGGAATCAATTGAAATGCAAACTTTGGATCTCCATTCTCATCCGGAGTAAAGTAGTTCACTTTGTAATAAACATCAATCCCAATTCTTTCTTTACTTTCAAACGAAACTAAATACGGACCAAGTGGTAGTGTATCGCCTTGTTGTAAGAACAAACTTCTGTTATTATCAAAACCTTTTCCTAAACCTTCTACTTTTTTTCCGGAAGTGTTTTTGGAAATGGTTTGTTTTTTGGAAATCGAAACTAAAGCACCAATAAGTACTAAAGCAAAACCTATGTGAGCGATGGATGCGCCTGATTTACTGATTTTGCCTTTTAATACACGCAACCAATATTCGCTATTGGAGAGAACCGCAAATACACCAACAATAAATAACAGGCTGTAAGAAATTAAATTCCATTTGTCGATTCCTTCAGTGGCCGAAAAATCTTTAACTAAGTAAAGCGGAATGCTACAAGCTAATCCAAATACAAGAGAGGCAATAAAAGAAAAACGCAGTTTTCTGTAAAATTCTTTAGCGTCAGTTTTTTTGTATTTTAAAAATTGTGCCGCTGCAATTAAAATCAAAAGCAGGATGGCAAATGGCGTCATCCATAAATTATAATCGGCAACTTTAACCGGTGCTTTATTTAATCCGAATAATTTATTTAGTACAGGAATGGACGTAAAGTACGTAATGATTAACGATGATAGTAAAAACACTAAGGAACCAAGGAAAATCCAAAATTCACGGGAGTACAATTCTTCCTCGTCCTTTTCTTTTGGAAAGTATTTGTTATAGCTGAATACAGTTAAGAATGCACTGCTTCCTAACCAAACATATAAAGCTAATTTTTTATGACCGTATATCCCCGAGAAGAAAGCGATTAATAAAGAACCGAGAATATAGGATACTCTCAATAAATCATTTTCAATAAGCAGAGCAACGCATAATAACATAAATGTTAAAACATAAAGGACTAATTGTCCCTGCATGCCTAAATCGGTGAATGCGTGTACCGATGAATCTCCAAGGATACCGCTTCGCGTCAAGAATGTAGAGTAGAGTACCAATAAAAAAGAACCAATGGAGAGTAGATGTGTGGTGAATAATGAGCCGCCTTTGTTTTTGTTAACGATCATCACGTGTCCGGCGCCTACTAAAATTAACCATGGCACCAATGAAGAGTTTTCTACCGGATCCCATGCCCAAAAGCCACCAAAGTTTAATGCTTCATAAGCCCAGGCACCACCCATCAAGATACCTACACCCAAGATTAATATCCCGAAGAAGGTCCATGGTAAAGCAATACTTTGCCAGTCGTGATACTTTTTATTCCATAATGCGGCAATGGCAAATGCAAACGGCGGTAGTGTGGCTGAAAATCCTAAGAATAAAGTTGGAGGATGTATTGTCATCCAATAATTCATCAGTAGTGGATTTAATCCTCGGCCGTCAATTTTTTCAAGGTAATTCGGAATCTGAAGAAAAGGTAGATTCATGAAATCAGGATGTTCTCTCAATAATAAAAAAGGATTACTTCCCATTTTATAATCACCGATGTAAATACCCATAATCATACTGGCTAAGAAAACCTGAGCCAAGGAAAATACTGCCATCACGGGTGCTTCCCATTCGTTTTTAAGGGAGCGTTGTAAAATAAGTCCTAATACAACATTCCAAAATGTCCATAATAAAAAGCTGCCTTCTTGTCCTTCCCAAAAACACGACATAATAAAACGCATCGGCATTTCATTATTACTGTGTTGGTATACGTATTGGTATTCATAATAGTGACTAAACAGCATGATGAAGAGTGTAGATGCAATTCCAACTACGCTAATACCATGCAAGTAAAATGCATTGCGGGCAAATTTTAAATAGTCCTTGTTTTTGGTAGATAAGTAGAAGCCGATGAGTGCTAAAAGAGAGGCTACAAAAGATAAGACAACAAATCCGTTTCCGATTTTCCCTATCCAGATATGTTCGCCTATGTTATTTAATTCGTTCATGTGAGTGTGGTTTCGTAGTTTGCAGTTCGTTGTGTTTCTCCGAACTCCGAACTACCAACTCAGCTTTACATCTGTGGTTTACCGTCGTTGTATTTAGAAGGACATTTCATTAAAATATCATTGGCGTGAAATTCTTCACCTTGCATCTTACCAATGATTACAATTTGTTCACTGCGTTCAAAATCCTGCGGTTTGCTTTTATGAAGCACCACTTTTTTCTCCATGCCTTTGTTGTCAATTAAGGTGAAAATAAATTCATCAGGATTGATTTTCGGATCATAAATCAAAGGCTCTTCTTTATCTAATTTACCTACAACATGAAATTCCTTATCAGGATTAGCCATGGCTTCGTTAAAATCGGCATAGGTAGTCGTGTTTTTCAAAGAGGTAATAATAACCCCAATGGCTACGGCAATTACGATTATTCCAACAATGTGAATCTTTTTCATGAGTTCTTGTTCTTTAATTCTTCTTCCAGTTTCTTTAGTTTTCGTTCAATAACTGCTAAATAAATAATCACGCATGCAAAGATAATTGACAACACTGCAATCACCACATATATTTTACCGTCTTTACGCCAGCTGTCGGCCATTTGCGGACCGTTAGATTCCTGAGCATGGGTTACAACGGAAATGAGCGTAAAAATTATGAAAAGAATTTTTTTAATCATTTTGTTTCGATTTTAATTTTGAAAAGCGATTGTTAATCTCCAATATCCACCAGCTTAACATAACCCAGCCAATTACTGCAGGATAGAATACAAGTCGCATGTTGCTGTCTAAATCATATTTTGCAAAAGCCGGATTACCACCGTTGCCGGGATGTAAAGAGTCAGTTAATCGAGGAAGTATCATGATAAAAACTATCAGCATCACATAAGCAAATACATTATATACCGATGATATCCTTGCTTTTTTTAATTCGTCAATAATAGAATTACGTAAAATAAAATAAGCGAGATAAATTAAAATGCCAATCGCTACACCGTTTAATTTTGGATCCTGGAAAGTCCAATAAGTACCCCAGGTATATTTAGCCCATAAACATCCTGTTAATATTCCGGGAACGCTAAAGAAAAATCCGACTTTTGCGGCGTTGAAACTCTTCATGTCGTCATCAGGATTATTGCTCAGTAAATATTTAATCGCAAACCAAATGGAAACACTCATTTGGAATAACATGGCAAACCAAATTGGAACGTGATAATAAACATTACGAATAGTTTCATTAAGAATATCCAAACGAGGTACAGGTCCGAGCAATCCCCAAAAAATGGTGTAGAGGATAAGAAGAACAGAGAGTATTTTGTACCAGTATTTCATAAGTTGATAGTTAACAGTTTATGGTTTATAGTTGAGGAATTGGCTACTTCTATCAACTAAAAGACTATAAACTATAGGCTAAAATTAATCGTTCCAAAGATAAGGAAATAATAGATTGGCGAGCATTATTACCAATACGTTTAAGGCGGCTAATATTAACAAAAAATCATAACTCACCGCCCAGTTTAAACCGTCGATGGCCTGCTTACTTAATCGTATAGAAACCATTATCATAGGCATTAATACAGGAAAACTCAAGATACTCATGAGCGCGAAATTATTACTGGCCTTAGACGCAATGGCACTCATCAAACTCAATACACCCGCAAATCCGGTTGAAGATAATACCAGCGTGACAAAAAATAATGGGAAGTTTTGTATCACTCCACCCACGAACCAAATGTAAAAAAACAGGGTAAACAAGCTGACAACAAGCATCAAAGCCATGTTAAAAATGATTTTAGCAAGTATAAAATGCCTTGGTGAATAATAAGCATAGTTAAATAATCCCATGCCTTTGCTTTCTTTCAAGAAACTTTTAGAACTAATCGTCACAGAGGCAAATAACAAAATGATCCAGAATAAAGCATTCCATTCGTGTGTATGAATCTTACCTGTAAAGCATAATGCACTTACAAATACAGTGCCTGCAACATACACCAACATCCCTCCCAAACTCGCTTTTTGCCTGAATTCAAGAAGAAATTCCTTTTTAATTAAGTTATTAATAGGTGCCAGATTCATTGTTAAACAAAAGTACTATTTAAATGGCATTTGCCATTAAAAAACCATTAAATTTGGCTATCAAAACCGTATAAAATGTGTGATTGGCCAACAGGCGACGACCAAATGCAAAAATACCACGATACAGAGTGGGGCGTGCCGGTTTTAAACGATAAATTACATTTCGAATATCTTATTTTGGATAGCTTTCAGGTGGGATTAAGCTGGAAAACTATATTACACCGCCGTAAGGGATTTAAAAAGGCATTTGCCAACTTCAATTACAAAAAAGTAGCAGCTTTTACTAAAAAGGACGTGGCTCGCTTGATGAAAGATGACGGCATCATTAAAAATAAATTGAAAGTAGAAGCGGCTATTTCCAACGCTAAATTGTTTATGGAGGTGCAGAAGGAATTCGGTTCCTTTAACCGTTACATCTGGCAATTTGTAAATTATAAACCAATAATTAATAAACATAAATTCAGCTATGAAATTCCGGCCTCTACACCGGAGTCGGATAAAATGGCAGCTGATATGAAAAAACGCGGATTTAAATTTTGCGGCACTACCATTTGTTACGCTTACATGCAGGCAGCAGGAATGGTAAACGATCACTTAATTTCTTGTCCACGTTATAACGAACTTATTAAACCAACCAAACGATGAAAAAATTAATTGAATGCGTTCCTAATTTTTCAGAAGGACGCGACTTGAATATCATTAAACAAATTACCAACGAAATTGAAAGTGTTGAGGGCGTGAAATTATTGAACGTCGATCCGGGTAAAGCTACCAATCGTACGGTGGTAACTTTTGTTGGAGAGCCGGAGGCCGTTATAAACGCGGCGTTTTTGGCAATTAAAAAAGCCGGTGAGTTAATTGATATGAGTAAACACAAAGGCGAACATCCGCGAATGGGCGCCACTGATGTTTGTCCGCTTATTCCTATTAGTAACATCTCCATGGAAGAAACCGCCGAATACGCGAAGAAATTAGGTAAGCGTGTTGGTGAAGAATTGAAAATCCCGGTTTACTTATACGAAGCCGCCCAATCCGATAAAAGCCGCAATAATCTCTCCGTTATACGCGCAGGTGAGTACGAAGGATTTTTCAAGAAAATAAAATTACCGGAGTGGAAACCTGATTTTGGTCCTGCTGAGTTTGATGCCAAGCGTGGTGCTACGGTTATTGGTGCCCGCGATTTTTTAGTGGCGTATAATGTAAATTTAAATACGACTTCTACACGTCGCGCCAATTCAATAGCTTTTGATGTGCGTGAAGCGGGTCGTGTTTTGCGTGAAGGAAATCCGGTTACAGGAAAAATTGTCACAAATCCGGATGGTACGCCTAAATCAATTCCGGGTTCATTGAAAAGTGTGAAGGCCATCGGTTGGTTTATCGAGGAATACGGTGTGGCTCAAATCTCCATGAATCTTACAAACATAAATATTACGCCGGTTCATGTGGCTTTTGACGAAGTGTGTAAAAAAGCGGATGAAAGAGGTATTCGTGTAACAGGTTCTGAGTTGGTGGGATTAATTCCTTTGAAGGCTATGTTAGATGCAGGAAAGTATTTTCTGCGCAAACAAAAGCGTTCAGTCGGTGTGAGTGAAAAGGAACTCATTAAAATTGCCATCAAATCAATGGGCTTGGATGAATTAGCACCTTTTAAACCGGAAGAGCGCATTATCGAATACTTATTAAAAGAAAAAGTGGATAGTAAATTGGTTAGTATGACGCTAATCGATTTCGCTGACGAAACCGCCAGTGAGAGTATTGCGCCGGGCGGAGGTTCTATTTCTGCTTATGTTGGAAGTTTAGGTGCTTCATTAGCGACCATGGTAGCTAATTTGAGTTCTCATAAAAAGGGATGGGATGATCGTTGGGAAGAATTCAGTACTTGGGCTGAAAAAGGAAATTACTACAAAGACGAATTAATTCGGTTAGTGGATCAGGATACTGCAGCCTTTAACATGATCATGACGGCATTTGGTTTACCGAAGGGAACCGATGAAGAAAAGAAGATACGTACTCAGGCAATTCAGGATGCAACAAAATTTGCGATTGAAATTCCGTTTAAAGTCATGCAAACCACATACGAAAGTATGGAGGTTATAAAAGCAATGGTTGAGATGGGGAATCCAAATTCAGTGACGGATGCAGGTGTTGGCGCCTTGTGTGCCCGTAGTGCTGTCATAGGCGCTTACATGAATGTGCGTATTAATGGTACCGGTTATGATGATAAAAATTTCGTAAATGATATCATTGCTAAGGGTAAAAAAATTGAGGAACAAACCATTGCTTTGGAGGCAGAGATTTTAAAAATTGTGAATTCGAAAATTGGCATTTAGTTAATAAACCGCTAAAATAAGGGCTACTGGGTATTTCCAAACAACAATCAAAGCCATACTTTTATTCTATGAATAAGGTATGGCTTTTTTCTTTATTGTTTTTCTCATTGATGTTTTCAGTTTACTCTCAGGCTGACCAGCATCAAATTGATTCTTTAAACAAGATTGCCGAAAGCACTTCTCATGATACCATAAAGTTCCAGGCACTCTCCGATCTTAATTGGTTATACAGTAGAATCGATCCGAATAAGGCAAAGAATGTCGGTTATCGTGAACTGCAATTAGCTTCCCAATTAAAACCTGTTTACAAAGCACAAGCTTGTAACGATATTGCCATCGCTTTTTTTAAGTTGAGTATGTTCGATTCCTCTCTCGTCTATAATAAAAAAGCTCTGAAAATACGAAAGACATTAAATCGAATTGATTTGGTGGGTTCTTCCTTGGCAAAAATGGGAGCTGTTTATACCGAATCAGGTGATTTGAAGAATGCTTTAAATACAACTCTGGAAGCACTTAGCATTTTTGAAAAACTGAATGATAAACCAAAAATGGCTTTGTTATATAATAACATTAGCCAGCTCTATGAAAAGTTTAACCAACTCGACATGGTAAAGGTGTATGCTGAGAAGTCTGTAAAATTGTGTAATGAGGTGGGTGATGATTATGGTGCCGCAAATGCCAAAACCGCGTTAGCATCCTATTATATTAAACATAATCAATCTGAGTTGGCATTTCAATTACTCGATGAAGTGATTAAAACTTACTATCAGTATGGTGATACGTTAACGGTTGCAGCGGTATATAATAACATGGGGTATATGCATCGTCTCTTAGGACATACCAAAGAAGGAAGAATGTATTATTTAAAAGCGATTGATTTGTCACAAAAAGCAGGAGATGCACAAGGAGCTTTAATGTATAAGCATAATTTAAGCAATGTGTTAATGGAGGATGGTGATTATAATGGGGCAGAAAAATTATCGGAGGAAGTCTTGAAGTTTACTTCACCCGATAACTTTCAGCAATTGCTATTAACGTATCGTCTCATGGCAAACATAAAGGCGTATTTGGGTAAGGGCAGAGAATCGGAGGAATACCAGGATAAATTTGTGACCCTGAAGGATTCGTTATTTTCCGGCGAAAATGCCTCGGCAATGGCTCATTTACAAACAGCGTACGAAACCGAAAAGCAAAGTTTACAAATACAGAATCTGGAGAAAGATAAAGAATTGCAGAATGCTGAAATTAAAAAACGCAATCAGGCTATTATCGCCATCGCTGTGGGATTAGCCTTATTAATTGTATTAATGATTGTAGTGCTGAAAAGTTATCGTCAGAATCAGCGCGCGAAGGATTTAATAACCCAACAAAAGCAACATGTGGAATTGCAACGTGATAAACTGCATGTGCAAAATGTAATTATTGAAGAGAAAAAGAAAGAAATTCTCGATTCAATTAATTACGCCCGCCGCATTCAAGAAGCTATCCTTCCCCCTCAAGAGGATATCCATAAAAGCTTCCCTCAAAGTTTTGTTTATTATCAGCCAAAGGATATCGTTGCCGGCGATTTTTATTGGTTGTATGAGGAAGAAAGTCTAGAAGAGGAAAACATCGCCGCTTCTTTTAATCCTGCTCTGTTAGCCGCCGCCGATTGTACCGGTCATGGGGTTCCGGGTGCGTTTATGAGTTTGTTGGGGAAAGAAAATCTGGATAAGTCGCTTAATGTGTCGGCTTCACCTGCGGGCATACTCGGCGAATTGAACCGAAACATTAAACGAGCCTTAAAACAAAACACAAAGGAGGATGCCACGCGCGACGGAATGGATATTGCGCTTATCAAAAAGCAAGGAAATAGAATTTGGTACAGCGGCGCTAATCGCCCGCTTTGGATTAAACGAAAAAACAGCAACGAGATTGAAGAAATCCGCGCGACAAAAACCGCTATTGGAGGATTTACACCCGATAATCAGATTTTTGAGGAACATGAGTTTGAGTTTGAGAGTGAAGATATGTTGTATCTGTTTACCGATGGTTATGCCGATCAATTTGGAGGCGAAAAACAAAAGAAACTAACTACCAAGCGACTCAAAGAAATATTCGTACAAATCAGCGCACTTCCACTTAACGAACAACACGACTATCTTAAAAACTTTATGAGCCAATGGAAGAGCAACACCGAGCAGGTGGATGATATTCTGGTGATTGGCGTAAGAGTGTAGTGGGTGAGCCTTAATTTCAGTAAAAAGCTGTAAATTCAAACGGTAATTTATACTATTAAATAATTTAATACGTTATAAATTACCTGAATCTTTATATGTGCGGAATTGCCGGAATAGCTTTAAAACGTAGTGTCACTTTTAATTTAAAAGAGACCATTCATGCTATGTCACAAAGCATTAAACACCGCGGACCGGATGGGGAAGGTTTTTTATTGGCGAACGATTCCATTACAATTCCTGTTTCATCAAAGGATACGCCTTCGTTTAGGGCTTCCGAATTAAACTATTTTCCTCAAAAAAATATTTCTGAAGTAAGTGGAGAGTTCAATTTAGCCTTAGCGCATCGCCGTTTATCAATTATCGATTTAAGCGAAACGGGTCATCAGCCCATGGCTTTGAATGAAGGTAAATATTGGATAACCTATAACGGAGAGATTTACAATTACCTCGAATTAAAAAAGGAATTGGAACTTGAAGGTGTAAAATTTATTTCGTCGAGCGATACGGAAGTGGTATTGCAAGCCTATAAAAACTGGGGTGTTGATTGTCTTGAAAAGTTCAACGGCATGTGGTCGTTTTGCATCTATGATGTAGAAAAGCATGAACTGTTTTGCGCCCGTGATCGCTTTGGGGTAAAGCCTTTTTACTACGTGGATAATCAAAATGTATTCGCCTTTGCGAGCGAACAAAAATCTTTTGTAAAAAGCGGATTGATTAAAGCAGAGATGAATGAAAAGGCATTGCACAGTTATTTAATCAATAACCGTATGGAGCCTGTAGAAAATAATTTCTTCGAAGGTGTAAAGGAATTGTGGCCAGGACATTATTTGATGTATAATCTTAAATCACATCAAACCCATACGTATCGTTATTTTAAATTGGAGCCGGATTACGATTACGAAACAGATTTACTCAGTAACGATGAACTTATCGCGCAGGTAAGGGAAAAGTTGGTCAACGCGGTGAATTTACGTTTACGGAGTGATGTTCCTGTTGGTTCGTGTTTGAGTGGAGGTGTAGATAGTTCGGTGTTGGCGGCTTTAATGAGCAAGAATCAATCAAATCCGGTTTACTTTTTTACCTCTGTATTTAAAAACAAGCAGGGCGATGAAAGTTACTTCGCCGACTTAATGGCAAAACACGTTAAGGGAATTCATAAAACGATTGAGCCGAACGAAGAGGGTTTAATGAAGGAGCTCGAAACCCTGGTGTATTCACAGGATGTTCCGATTTGGGATACGAGTACTTACGCACAGTATAAAGTAATGGAACTAGCCAAACAAAATAAAATTAAGGTGGTGTTAGACGGACAAGGTGCGGATGAGTTATTTGCAGGCTATCATCATCACTTTGTAGCTAAGTGGAATTACATGCTGAGTTATGGCAACATTTTTGGCATGCTCAGTGATATGAGTCAAAGTAAAAAGACCATTGCTTCTCCCTTTTCTTTATTCATCAAAGAAAAAATCAAAGCGAATTACAATACGTATTTAAAAAACAACGCGCCTTATTTTGCAAGTGACTTCATTCATAAATATGAGACCGTAAATCCGGTGAAATATTTAGACAAGGTGAATCATCAGCTGGCATATGACATTACAGATGCACGATTAAAAGCCTTCTTGAAATGCGAAGACCGCTGCGGTATGTGGCACAGTGTGGAAAGCCGTACGCCGTTTAGTGATGATATTGAATTAATCAATTTGCTGTTCTCAATAAATGGCAACCGCAAAATGCAGAAAGGCATTTCCAAATATTTATTACGTGAAGCAGTAAAGGATCAATTGCCCAATGAAATTTATGCCCGCTACGATAAAATGGGTTTCGAAACGCCCATGAATAAATGGATTGGCGGCAATTACAAAACTATTTTTGAAGAAGTGGAAGCAGCGAATTTTACTTTCGCGAAAACTTCCGTGCTCAAACAAAAATTCGAATCAGGTACCGCAAGTACCAATGAAATAAAGTTGCTTTATAAATTGTGGGTATTGGTGAAGTGGAGAAAGGTGTTTGAATAAAAAAGCGAAACATCTTAATTAAGTTTCTTCAATGAGTCAATGTATTGTTCATAGTTTTGAGTTTGTCTATGCCCATTAAATGACTGATAAAAAGTTTTATAGCTAACAATCACAGGGAAAGCGCCGAAAACAAATATGTAAAACCAGGGAAGAATTAAATTTTTCTGAAAATACACCTTGAAATTAGTAGTTTTGATTCTACTATACATCACAACAAGAAAAATCGTAATTAATAAAAATAATGGAAGGCCAAAAACATAGAGAGTTTGCCATCCTGGCCACCACATATATCTTAATAGAACAGCTTGAGAACAAAAAAACAATGTGAAATTCATTAATACGCTAAGAATAATTAATACAGGCGCTAATTCTTTTAATTTAAAGAATGACATAATCATTTGAACAAATGCTGTAAAGCTAAGGGTGTACAAACCGATTATTAAGGATAGTGAACCGCCAGGTAATCCAAGAAGTTTTAAAATAAAACCAAAAGAGGAAAATGCAAGTGCAATTATTATAAATAGCTTAGCTCTTGGCATTATGAAAATAAAATAGATATATAGCTTGAAAGATCATTAATCCCCTTGTCTTCCTGCCAGTAAAAACATCACAGCCATCCTAACCGCTACTCCGTTTTCAACCTGTTCTAAAATGATGGATTGATCGCTGTCGGCCACATCACTGGTGATTTCCACTCCGCGATTAATCGGACCGGGATGCATGATGATGATTTTCTTTTTCAGGCTGTCTAACATTTCTTTGTTTAAGCCGTAAAGCATCGAGTACTCGCGCAGAGTTGGGAAGTATTTTATGTCCTGGCGCTCTAATTGAATGCGTAACATGTTCGCTACATCGCACCATTCCAATGCTTTTCTTAAATCCGCTTCAACTTCAACGCCTAAGCTGGTAATGTAGCGCGGTATTAAGGTGAGCGGTCCGCATACTTTTACTTTCGCACCTAGTTTTTGTAAGCAGAAGATATTAGAGAGCGCCACGCGTGAATGAAGGATATCACCAACAATCACTACTTTTTTTCCTTTCAGGTCGCCCAATTTTTCCTGCATCGAAAAAGCATCCAATAAAGCTTGCGTTGGGTGTTCGTGTGCTCCAACACCGGCATTTAAATTTTTTGCTTTAATCTTTTTGCTTAAAAAAACGGCAGCACCCGGGTTAGCATGTCGCATCACCACCATGTCCACTTTCATGGCCAAGATGTTATTGACAGTATCGGTTAGGGTTTCCCCTTTTTTTACAGAAGAGTTAGAAG
>JAEUTQ010000037.1 GCA_016787445.1 Bacteroidia bacterium | reverse complement strand
ATGTTTTTATATTAACGGCTTTTATTTTGGTTGCATGCAGGAAGGATAAAGGAATTAATCCTGACTTAGCTTACAAGGATTATTCTTTATTGGATAGTTGCAAAAATAATGCAGCTTTTAATTATTATAAAAATGACGCCAACATTATTTATCCCGGAAATAACGGAGCACACGGCAATTTTAAATTAAAATTTAATAAAACCGCATTTGCCGCATTAACAGATAACGGTAAACTTCCTTTAAATACAAAATTTCCTGAACGATCCATGGTAGTAAAGGAAGTGATGTCGGGAACCAGTTTGAATTTTTATGCATTTATGTATAAGTATAAAGGTGCCTGGATTTGGGGAGAAGTCAAGCCAAACGGAGAGGTTATTTATAGTGTAGAAAAAGACCCTGCATTATGTATTAATTGTCATCAACAGACCGGAAATCGTGATCTTGTGGATACTTTTATTTTTTATTGAAATATTTTTGGATTTCAGAAAAATCCCTTATACTTGTACTACGATATCTGAATGCCTTATATTCTTGAGGCATAAAAATCAGAACCCATTTTAGTATAAAAAAATTATCACATAATTAATCTCTTAATTTAATCTACTTAATCCTATGTTTCAAGTAATGGATTTAAGCAATCGCTTATTGTCAGACCTAAAAGACATCGCTAAAAAGTTTGGTATTGATACCAAAGGCATGAATAAAGGCGACATTATTTTAAAAATTATTGATGCTCAAAACGCTAATCCTGATTTGGCTGCTAAATTAAGCGGCAAAAAAGGAGAGGTTAAAACCGAACGCAGAGACCCCGATGGGAAACGTCCGCGTAAATCAGTGAAATTAGAGCCTATTGTTGACGATACAGTGGAACCTATCGCGGAAGAGGAAGTTATTCCCGTTGTGGAAGCAAAAGTGGAAGAGCCTGCCGTTACAGAACCTGTGCAACAAGCTGAATCATCAGGAATGCCGGAAGTTCACGAAGAACCTGTTGAGCATAAGAAAGCCGAGAAGGTACATTACAACTGGGATAACATTGTGTTTGCAGAAGGTGTACTTGAAATTATGCCGGATGGTTATGGTTTCATGCGCAGTTCGGATTACAATTATTTAAACTCACCGGATGATGTATATGTTTCTCAATCGCAGATAAAATTATTCGGATTAAAAACGGGTGATGTGATTCGCGGAGGAATTCGTCCGCCACGTGAGGGAGAAAAATATTTCCCTTTAATTAAAGTAGATAAAATTAACGGTCGCGAGCCGGCCTACGTGCGTGATCGTGTAGTGTTTGATTATTTAACACCATTATTCCCGAATGAAAAATTAAAATTAACCGGACATCCACAGGAAACCATGAGCACACGTATCATTGATATGTTTGCACCTATTGGTAAAGGTCAGCGTGGATTGATTGTAGCGCAACCAAAAACCGGTAAAACGGTTTTATTAAAAGAAGTAGCCAACGCTATTGCATATAACCATCCTGAAGTTTATTTAATTATTTTATTAATTGATGAACGTCCGGAAGAGGTAACCGACATGGCACGCAGTGTAAAAGCGGAAGTAGTTTCTTCTACATTTGATGAGCCGGCTGAAAAGCATGTGAAGATTGCCAACATTGTATTAGAGAAATCAAAACGATTGGTAGAGTGTGGACATGACGTAGTTATTTTATTAGACAGTATCACACGTTTAGCGCGTGCTTATAATACGGTTTCTCCTGCCAGTGGTAAAGTATTAACCGGTGGTGTGGATGCAAACGCCTTACACAAACCAAAACGTTTCTTTGGTGCTGCTCGTAAAATTGAAAACGGAGGTTCATTGACCATTATTGCAACCGCGTTAACTGAAACCGGTTCTAAAATGGATGAAGTAATCTTTGAAGAATTTAAAGGAACCGGTAACATGGAGTTGCAGCTCGACCGTAAGTTAGCGAATCGCCGTATTTATCCGGCGGTAGATTTATTAGCCAGCTCAACACGTCGCGATGATTTATTATTAGAGAAAGATATGTTAAGTCGTTTATGGGTATTAAGAAAACATTTGGGCGACATGACACCGCAGGAAGCGATGGAATTCTTACAAGACCGCTTACGCAGAACGCAAACCAACGAAGAATTTTTAATCAGCATGAATGGATAGAGGATTAGTGGGGAGTCGGTAGTTCGGAGTTCGTAGATCGCGATTCCATTAAACTACAAACTCTCAACTTCCAACTTCCAACTTCCAACTTCGAACTAAACAACATGAACAAACGCGTACTATATATAGGATTAACTTACAGTATTCTTGTTATTATTTACAAGCTTCTTATTGTATTAGGAGGTTATCAGCTAACTAAATTTGGATTTTATTATTCGCACATTTTATCGGTGTTTGCTATTATTCCTTTCATGGTATTAGCCATAAAACAAGTGAGAGATAAAGATTTGGGAGGATTTATTGCCGGAAGAAATGCTATGGCCGTAGGTATGACTGTAGCAGCCATCGCCATGGTGATTCTAAGTGTGTATCAATACATAGAGTTTGAATGGAAATTAAAAGACTTATCCATTCAGTATTATAATGGTGCGGAGTATTTAGAGTTTTTAAAGAAGAATCCGAAAATAAAGGCGGAGATGTATCCTAAAATCATCGAAGAAAACATCGCGGCTTTATCGGCTTTTAAAGCGATTACAGCTAAATTATTTAGTTTCTTATTCATTACCGTAAGTACCGCCTTTATCAGCGCGGTGTTTATGAAGAAAAATTAAATCTTTTTTCAAATTCACTTGTTACAACACTTTCTTTTATTAATTTCATCATAAATTATTAAACCCTTTTTATGAGATTATTATATGTATTGGCTACTGTGCTTGTCATGAGCGCCTGCGGAAATAAAGATGCCGTTAACGGAGAACAAAGTGGAGCTGCCACTGAGCAAGCGGGATTTGAAGCGGCTGATAAATTTATTGGTAAATGGCATGCTGAAAATGCGCCAACTGAAACAATCAATATTACCAAAGCGGCTGATTTTGATAAAACGCATAACTGCGTGGTGAATGATGGTAAAACCGAGTTCTCATTTAATTTTTTAAAAGACGAAAAAATGCTGCGTTTACGTCAGCCTGAATACTGGATACAAATTTTGCACGATGAAGCCGCTAATCAATTATTGTGGAAAATCGTTCACTACGATGAAACCGAAGGGAAAGTTGTAAAGAAATATATTTTTCAAGAATAAAAAAAGGAGAGCAAACGCTCTCCTTTTTTTTGATATCAATTTATAAGAGTGAATTATTCACTTGGTTTACCATCGTACTCTGCTTCATTCGTTTCCGCCTCATGTTTTGTAGCACGAATGATGCCGTCTTTGTGATGGGGTGGTGCATAGATCGTATACATTTTTAATTCCTTATCCGAACTTGTGTTAATGATGTTATGTTTGGCACCGGAAGGAATCACCACGGCATCGCCATCTTTAACAAGGTATTCGTTTCCATCAATGATAACTTTTCCTTCACCGCTTTCGAAACGAAAGAACTGATCGTTTTCTTTATGTATTTCGGCACCAATTTCCTCTTTGGGTTTTAAACTCATTAATACCAATTGCATGTGATGACCGGTATATAATACTTTACGGAAATTGGCATTCTGTAATGTATCGGCTTCTATGTGACTTTTAAATCCTTTCATGACTTATTTTTTATTAAAGGTAAGCATACAACAAGGGGTGACGAGAAACGAATTATCAGTAACAGACATGATATCTGTCATAAACGAATAGTGAAAAGGTATTCATATTACTGATTCCCGATTAATTTTCCATTCTGGTAAACTTCCATTTTATTGACGGAACCATCTTCGTTGTAATAGGTCCAGGTACCGTGTTTTTTATCATCCACATATCTGCCAACAATCAACACTGCAGGTTGAAAAACAATCTCCGCTTTTAAACTACTGTCAATTCCTTTAATGGAATCTTTCGGAATTTTTGGTAAACCCGCCGCGCAATCGGTTTTAATAAACCAGCGTCCTTGTTTACCTTTTGGTGTTGTTACATTAATGGTATCGTTTGTAACGGGATCTAACTCAAATGAAAGTTTGGTGTTTTCATAGGATTCCTGACTTTCACAAAAAATAAAAAGGAGGGAAATCAAACACACTACTAAAGAATTAAACACTTTCATGGCAACTAAAGTAGAGATTTTTTGTTTCGATGCGTTCAAAATAATGTTAACGCACAATATTAT
>JAEUTQ010000063.1 GCA_016787445.1 Bacteroidia bacterium | reverse complement strand
TATTCATCTACTTTACTCACCTTTGAGTATTGATTGAAAACTATGAATACAGTTATTTGCAGCCAGATAAAAATGGCTAATCTTTTCATCGAAAAAACAAAGAAAACACCGGAAATTACCTTCCTTAAAAATGGTGATCTTAATTTTATTGGATGTTGCATACCGGAAGACGCCAATGCCTTTTTTCACCCATTGATGTTATGGCTAGAAGATTTCTGTGCTAATCCATCGAATAGCATCAACTTGGTGATAAATTTAGAATACATCAACACATCGAGTACTACGCACATCCTTAAATTTCTTAAAAGAACCATTGAAACAGGTATCGAGAAGTCAATGATCAAAATAGTTTGGAAGTATGATCCGGAAGACGAAGACTCCTATGAACAAGGCGAAATGTTCCAAAAAATCTTAAAGCATCCTATACTGCTGGTTTCTAATCAAATTAAAGGCTGATTCACACACCCCTCTTCTTTCTTTTTAAGTAAAATACCAATACCTTTAAAGGTATAAATTTTGCTATGGAATACAGAAGACTAGGAAAATCAGGATTACAGGTAAGCGCACTCAGCTTTGGTACCTGGATTACATTCGGAAAACAAATTGATGATAAAACAGCTGATGCTTTATTAAGCACTGCTTATGATGCCGGCGTTAACTTTTTTGATAACGCTGAAATTTACGCTGCCGGTAAATCTGAATTGGTGATGGGTAAAATTTTAAAATCCAAAAACTGGGCACGCAGTTCTTATTGCGTTTCAAGCAAAGTGTTTTTTGGATATGAAGACAAATTACCTAATCAGGTTGGTCTTTCCCGCAAACATGTGATAGAAGGCTGTCATGCGGCTTTAAAACGCTTACAGGTTGATTATATTGATTTGTTCTATTGTCACCGCCCCGATAAAAACACACCCATCGAAGAAACTGTTTTGGCCATGAATACGCTGATTCAGCAAGGCAAAATTTTATATTGGGGAACCAGCGAATGGGCGAATGATGAAATCATGGCGGCCATTGCTGTAGCCAAGGATTATAAAATAATAGGACCAACCATGGAGCAACCGCAATATAACATGTTTGAGCGTACCAAAATGGAAAAAGATTATTTACTATTGTTCCGCGATTACGGCTTGGGAACTACCATCTGGAGTCCGTTATCCAGCGGATTGCTTACCGAGAAATACATCAACATGTCGAATGAAAAAACGCGATTAGACATAGATGGTATGGAATGGTTGAAGGAAAGAACATTGGGCGATGCAACACGTTTAGAGAAGGTGAAAAAACTCAATGAATTAGCTAAATCAATTGGTACTACACTACCTAAATTAGGAATTGCCTGGACAGTAAAAAACCCGCATGTGAGTACAACTATTCTAGGTGCAAGTCGCGTTGAACAATTAAAAGAAACTTTAACGTCATTAGAAGTGCTTCCATTATTGACCAATGAAGTGATGGAAAAAATTGAAAGCATTTTAAATAATAAACCCGTATTGGCTCAATATTAATCAATTCGTCATTGCAAGCGCTAGCGAAGCAATCTCAAATTAAAATGAAATGAAAAGAGGCGGTGCCGTTTATATGTTGACTAATAAGAATAACACCACTATTTATACCGGTGTAACATCAGATTTACTGAAAAGACTCTATGAACACAGAACAGGAAAATTCAAATATAGTTTTTCAAACAGATATAATTTATACAAGTTAGTGTATTATGAAGGGTTTAACAGGATTGAAGAAGCTATTGCAAGGGAAAAACAAATAAAAGGTGGTAGCAGAGCAAAAAAGGAAATTCTTATAAATTCAATAAATCCTGATTGGAGAGATTTATCTTATGATTTAGGTTATGAAGATTAAATAACGCTATGATGTTTAATTTCGTCATTGCGAGCGCTAGCGAAGCAATCCTTAATAGAATAACTTCAAATAAGGGATTGCTTCGTCGCCTAGCGGCTCCTCGCAATGACGAGCCCTTCATTCATTTCGAACGTAAAGTATTGGAGTGATGCCATCTTAACGAAATAACTTCTAAGAAAAGATTGCTTCGGTCGTTCCTCCCTCGCAATGACGCGCCGCCCGTTTAAAAATAATTTCTTAATTTAGCCATAAGTAGGGATTGCTTCGGTCGTACCTCCCTCGCAATGACGATTCTACATGAATAAAATCTTTTCCAACTTAAAAGTAATTGAACTGGCTGGTGTGCTTGCCGGACCGAGCGTTGGTGTTTTTTTTAGTGAATTGGGTGCAAAAGTTATTAAGATTGAAAATAAAAAAACACAAGGTGATGTTACCCGTACTTGGAAAATTTCATCCGAAGAAAAAGGACATGCTCCCGGCGCTTATTACTGGAGTGTGAATACAGGGAAAGAAGTTTTATTCTTAGATATTACACAGCAAGAAGATTTAAATAAATTATACGAGCTAATTAAGGAGGCAGATATTATAATTACCAATTACAAAAAAGGTGATGATGAAAAATTAAAAGTCGCCTACTCCCATCTCAAAGCTATAAAGCCTAAACTCATTTACGCTTCTGTGAATGGATTCGGACATGAAAGTTCAAGAACCGCTTATGATTTAATTTTACAAGCTGAGAGCGGATTTATGCAGATGAACGGCGAGAAAAATTCTTTGCCTGTAAAAATGCCGGTTGCTCTCATTGATGTTTTAGCCGGACATCAAATGAAGGAAGCTATACTCATTGCACTGTTAAAGCGCGAACGAACAGGAAAAGGTTCGCACATATCTGTTTCACTATTCGATAGTGCTTTAGCCTCCTTAGTTAATCAAGCTACCAATTGGTTGATCGCACATCATTTGCCGCAAGCAAGTGGCTCTTTGCATCCCAATATTGCACCATACGGAGAAATATTCAAAACCTCCGATAATCATTTAATCACATTTGCCATTGGTAGTGATAAACAATTTAAACAACTCTGTGAGTTATGCGAGTTGACTCATTTATCTGAACACGAGAAATTCAGTACCAATCAAAACCGTGTGATTAATCGTGTCGAATTATTTGAATTACTGAAATTGAAAATCGAAACGAAATCATTCGAGACTATTTATAATTATTGTTTGCAACATGATATACCCATCGGTAAAATCAGAAACCTAAAAGAAGTTTTTGAATTACCGGAAGCACAAAACATGCTGAAGCATTTTAATGATAATGGAAACTCAAAAACAGCTGTTCAATCCATCGCCTTTAAATTTTTAGATTAATGTTTACTGTTAAAGAAGCTCAGAATCCACAGGATGTAGAACGCATTTTACAATTGCGCTATAAAGTGTTGCGCGCACCATGGAATCAACCCATCGATACCGCTACCGACGCGATTGAAGACAAATGCATCAATGCTTACATTGAAGATAACAAGGGTGAAGTCATAGCCTGCGGACGATTACAGGAAAATGAAAATAAAATCGGACAGATTCGCTTTATGGCTGTGAGCGACGATTATCAGGGAAAAGGTTTAGGAAAATTAATTGTGCAGCATTTGGAAAAGCGCGGACACGATTTGAAATTAAAAACCATTGAATTGCAAGCCCGCGAAAACGCTGTGAATTTTTACAAAAGTTGCGGTTATACTATCAAAGAAAAATCTTTTCTGTTGTGGGGAATTATTCAGCATTATTTAATGGAGAAGTCTATTTAATCTTAGTGTAAATTTATTTAGAAGTCCTTGTCAGTTCGAGCGAAGTCGAGAACTATTTCACATCAAAAAAAAAAATCCGGGACACACAACCCGGATTTTTTATTATTCAAGAACTTAATCAAAACTAAACAGAACCTAGAACCAGAAATAAATCACAAGAAACCTGAAATATTAAATAAACACTTCACTCTTGCTCTCTTCTATCATTTTCTTTAAGTTAATTAAGGCATAACGCATACGTCCTAGTGAAGTATTAATACTTACATCACAGAAATCTGCAATCTCCTTAAAGCTCATATCGTAATACATACGCATAATCACCACTTCCTTTTGTTCATCCGGTAAATTATTTACCATGGTGCGGATTTTGCGTTTAAAGCCGATAAATTCTTCATTCGATTTAAATCCGTCATCCTCACTCGGAATAGTAGCAAATACATCTACTTCTTCTCCATCTTCGTTCACATACACCGGAACTGTAGGCAATTTTTTGTTCTTACGGAAATGATCAATGATCAAATTGCGCGCAATACGTAATACCCATGGTAAGAATTTTCCTTCTTCCGAATATTGATTTCGTTTTAAAGTTTGTATCACTTTAAAAAATGTATCCTGAAATAAATCTTCCGCCAAAGCTTTGTCGCGCACTACTAATAAAATCGAAGAAAAAATCCTGCGCTTGTGACGGTGCAATAAAACTGCTAATGATTCTTCGTTGCCGTTGATGTAAAGCTGTACAAGCTCGTTATCTTCTAAACGTTGAATTGACATAATTATCCCTTTTTAAATAAGTAAAGTATAGGGTGTAAATGTCTATTCTATGGCAACGTTTTT
>JAEUTQ010000062.1 GCA_016787445.1 Bacteroidia bacterium | reverse complement strand
CGCCGCATCCCATTTGTGTTGTAAATCCTTTTGTCGGCTGATGAAAAATGGTATGTCCGTGGCTGGCAACGGCGCCTGGTTTTAGTCCAGACCTTTCGGAAAGCTTTGCAACTTGTTTTCCTATAAATTTCCCAAACTGATGATGTAATAAAAAGTAATTCTCAACATTTAGATAAGGTGCTGCCTGCAATTTGTTTTTTTGTGGACGATCGTAAGCTACTGTTGTAGCATCCAATATCTTATAATGATAGCCGGATTGACTTTTTGCAAATTCACAAATTGCAACATCGAGACCATCTAATGAGGTTCCGCTCATTACCCCTGCAATTATGTATTTATCTGATTCTGACACTGTTTTTTAGTTGGAGAAAAAATTACAATAAAAGTCTTTAAAAATTGTGCGGATAGTCACATTCAGTTATATTTGCAAGGTTACAAAAAATAAGTCAAACTTAAATTATTATACCATGCATTTTGAACTTACCGAAGAGCATTTAATGATCCAAAAAGCAGCTCGTGAATTTGCACAGAACGAATTAAAACCGGGTGTGATTGAGCGCGATGAACAACAAAAATTCCCTACTGAGCAAGTAAAAAAAATGGCTGAGTTAGGGTTTTTAGGTATGATGGTTGATCCGAAATACGGTGGAGGCGGTATGGATGCTATTTCTTACGTTTTAGCAATGGAAGAAATTTCTAAAGTGGATGCGTCTTGTAGCGTAATTATGAGTGTAAATAACTCTTTAGTGTGCTGGGGACTTGAAAGTTTTGGTACAGAAGAGCAAAAACAAAAATATTTAGTGCCTTTAGCAAAAGGTGAGAAAATCGGGGCATTCTGTTTATCAGAACCGGAAGCAGGCAGTGATGCTACTTCTCAGAAAACAACCGCGATTGATATGGGTGACCATTACCTTTTAAATGGAACAAAAAACTGGATTACGAACGGAAACAGTGCTTCTGTATATTTAGTGATGGCACAAACCAATGTGGAAGCAGGGCATCGTGGAATTAACTGTTTAATTGTAGAAAAAGGAATGCCTGGTTTTACAGTTGGTCCAAAAGAAAATAAAATGGGTATCCGCGCCAGCGATACACACTCCTTAATGTTCGACAACGTTAAAGTTCCGAAAGCGAATAGAATCGGAGAAGATGGTTTTGGATTTAAGTTTGCGATGAAAACTTTGGGTGGCGGACGTATCGGAATTGCATCACAAGCTTTAGGGATTGCAAGCGGAGCTTACGAATTAGCATTAGCTTACTCAAAAGAACGTAAGGCATTCGGAAAAGAAATCAGCAAACACCAGGCTATTCAATTCAAATTAGCGGATATGGCAACACGAATTGAAGCCGCTCGTTTAATGATTTTCCGCGCTGCTTGGTTAAAAGATCAACATTTACCAATGGACAAAGAAAGTGCGATGGCCAAAGTTTATGCTTCTGAAACAGCAATGTGGGTAACAACTGAAGCGGTTCAGATTCATGGTGGCTATGGTTATGTAAAGGAGTACCATGTAGAACGTTTAATGCGTGATGCAAAGATTACTCAGATTTACGAAGGAACAAGCGAAGTTCAGCGCATTGTAATTTCCCGCGCTCTCTTAGCATAATTCAATTAAGATAACTAACGCCCCGCTTTTGGTGTAGCCTTAAGCGGGGCTTTTTGTTTACAACACGTCAAAATAAAATTCTCATTTCTTAAGGCTATTTTTTAATTTCGTAAGCATTATTAAAATCATGAAAGTTTGTAAAAATATCATCGAAGCCATTGGCAATACACCTTTGGTTCGTCTCAACAAAATCACGAAAGATTTACCTTGCGAAGTGTATGCAAAGGTGGAAACATTTAATCCGGGTAACTCCATTAAAGACCGCATGGCCATTAAAATGATTGAAGATGCGGAAAAAGACGGTCGTTTAAAACCGGGCGGAACCATCATTGAAGGAACGAGTGGTAATACCGGAATGGGGTTGGCAATTGGTGCCGTTATTAAAGGTTACAAATGTATTTTTACAACTACCGATAAGCAAAGTAAAGAAAAAGTGGATGCTCTTCGTGCTTTTGGCGCTGAAGTAGTGGTTTGTCCTACGGATGTAGATCCTGAAGATCCGCGTTCTTATTATTCTGTTTCATCGAGATTAGTGAACGAAATTCCTAATTCATGGAAACCGAACCAATACGATAATCCAAGTAATGCTATTGCTCATTATGAGCAAACCGGTCCTGAAATATGGGATCAAACGGATGGAAAAGTAACGCATTTAGTTGTAGGAGTTGGAACAGGCGGA
Source organism: Bacteroidia bacterium (assembly GCA_016787445.1). Lineage (GTDB taxonomy): Bacteria > Bacteroidota > Bacteroidia > B-17B0 > Aurantibacillaceae > JAHEYG01. The sequence goes on along the minus strand of JAEUTQ010000062.1, from coordinate 18,468 downwards.
ACGATTTGTGGAACCGGAAAATATTTGAAAGAAAAAAATCCGAATATTAAAGTGCTTGGTATCGATACTTACGGTTCGGTATTTAAAAAATATAAAGAGACAGGTATTTTCGATAAGAATGAAATATACCCGTACATCACCGAAGGTATCGGAGAAGATTTTTTACCTGAGAATGTTGATTTCAACATCATCGATCATTTTGAAAAAGTAACGGATAAAGACGCAGCGATTATGACACGCCGTATTACCCGCGAAGAAGCGATTTTCGTTGGTAATAGCGCAGGTTCTGCTTTAGCGGGTTTGTTACAAATGAAGGATATGTTTAAAAAGGGAGATGTGGTTGTTGTTATTTTCCATGATCATGGCACACGTTATCTTGGTAAAATGTTTAATGATGATTGGATGCGAGAGAGAGGTTTCTTACAAGTGAATAAACCCAAAGCTCTGGATTTAATTTCTTCCCACAAAAATCAGAAACTGGTAACTGTGGAAGCAAATGCAACTGTAAATGATGCATTAAGTTTAATGAATAAATACGGAATTTCTCAAATCCCTGTTACTAAAGGCGCAGAGTTTGTTGGGTCGTTAAATGATAGTTATTTGTTTGCTAAATTGATTGAAAGCAATGATTCGAAAAACAAAACCATTGAGTCTGTAATGCAGCCCGCTTTCCCAATGGTAGATGCACAAACGCCAATTGATGAAATTTCAAAGCTAATTACAAAGGATAATAATGCTGTTTTAATGAAAGATTTAGGAGGAAATGCCCACATCATTACTAAACACGATGTTATTCAGGCCGTAGCCAAAATGTCGAACTAAGAAACAAGTTGAGCAGCTTCTTTCCCTACTAAGCTGCCAATGGCAACACCCATACCACCCATTCTTACAGCGCAAACAATGTTTGCGCTGTAGTTTTTTATAATTGGTCGTTTTTCGCTGCCAACCCCCATAATACCGGCCCAACGGTGTTCAATTTCAAATTTTTGTTTTGGAAGAATAACCGTTTTTAAAAGATGTTCCAATTGATTTTGAATTTTTGGCGTCACCTTAAGCTCAGTCGTGGTTTCACCCTCAAAATCAAGGTTTCGTCCACCACCAAATAATAATCGACCATCAATATTCCGGAAATAATAAAATCCTTCGTCGTAATGAAAAGTCCCCTTAATCTTTAAATTTTTAATAGGCTTTGTGATTAATACCTGCGCTCGGGCAGGAGCAACGTCTTTTATTTTCAGCAGTTCTTTTGCAAATCCGTTGATGGCAACTATGCATTTTTTGCATTTAAACACACCAAATCCGGTGTTGAGTTCAACGCTGGATTTTAAATCTTTCAATTCATTTACGTGTACGCCTGAAATGATTTCAACGCCCGTTTTTTGAGCTAATTCCGCGAGTTGAGTGAATAGTTTTGAGGTGTCAATCTGACCTTCATGTTTATTTAAAATAACACCACTTAAATCGTTGAATCCAAACTTATTAATGCTTTTGTTGGCGATCGAATAACAATTGCTTTTGCCGATGTATTCCTTCGATTTTTTATTCAAATAATTTAGCTTTTCAGAGCATAGCTCAAAACTCTTGTTTGTATTGAAAAGCTCATATCCGCCCCAGTTATGAAAATCGATGTTTTTATCGCCCAAATTTTTTCTCAGAAGCTGAAGTCCGTTCCAGCGCATTTGAACCGTTTCCCATACACTATCTTCCGGCATTTTCTTTAGATCTGCGAGTAATTCGCTCGGACTGCCAAAGCAGGCAAATCCCGCGTTTTTAGTGCTGGCACCCATTGGTATAATGCCGCTTTCCAAAACAAAAACTTTTGCTTTTTTGTGTTTGCGTTTGTACTCAATAGCAGCAGTTAACCCAACGATTCCCGCCCCTACGACAATTAAGTCAGCTAATGAAAAGTAATGTTTCAACTCCCAATAACTTATATTAACAGAAAGGTTTGAATTACTTGTCGGAATTGTCATAAAAAAGGGTAGATTATTTTGTAAATTTAAGATGTTTTTAGGATACTTGTTATTGTATGAAATTTAGGCAATTTTTAATAGTTACCTTCTGGGTCTTAACTTCTATTGCCTATGCTCAGGATGCGCCTACTTTTCCCTTACATGTAGAGGGTACTATTACAAATCTGGAAGATACACCAATGCCGGGTGCTATCATTCAGGTTTCTCAAAACGGACAGGTGATTAAAAACATTACCACAGATGGTTCCGGAAGTTATCAATTCGATTTACCGCTTAATGCTGATTATGTGGTAACGGTGACCAAACCCGGGCATGTATCAAAAAAATTTACAGTTAGCACGAAGGGTGTTCCTCCTGATAGAGCAACGTCTAAATTCGGAACCGTTGAAGCTAGTTTAAGTTTATTCGAAAAAATGGAAGGGATTGATTATTCTCCATTGAACCAACCAATGAATAAATATTCCTACAACGCGAATAAAGAAAATTTTGAATACGATGCGAATTATCTGAATGCAATGATTGCTTCATTGCAGAACATTATGGCACAACAGGCAGCAGCCATTGAACGTGCTAAACAACTCGAGAGAAATTACCAAGCAGCGATCAAAGCCGGTGATAAAGCCTTCCAGAAAAATGATTGGGCTGGAGCAAAAGCTGCTTATACACAAGCATTGGGTTTAAAGCCAAATGAAACCTGGCCAAAAGATCAGATGACTCAAATTGATAAAATCATCAAGGAGCAAGAAGCATTAAACAAAAAGAAAGAAGAAGATGCTAAGAAGGCAGCGGAAGAAGCAGCTAAAGCAAAAGCGGAAGCTGAACTGAATGCTAAATATGCAGCAGCAATCAAAAAAGGTGATGATGCTTTCAATGCAAAAAATTGGGCAGCTGCTAAATTAGGGTATAACGAGGCAATAGGTTATAAACCGGGCGAGCAATATCCTAAAGATAAATTAGCAGCCATTGATAAAGCGATTGCTGATGAAGCAGCGAATAAAAGTAAAGCTGAACTTGATGCTAAATACGCAGCTGCAGTAAAAAAGGGCGATGACGCTTTCAATGCGAAAAACTGGACAGCAGCAAAAGCCGGATATAATGAAGCCTTAGGTTTTAAACCAGCTGAACAATATCCAAAAGATAAAATTGCAGCCATCGATAAAGCAATTGCTGATGAAGCCGCCGCCAAAGCTAAAGCAGATGCCGAAGCAAAAAATAAAGCGGAGTTAGAAGCGAAGTATGCCGCAGCTATTAAGCGAGGCGACGAAGGTTTCGCGAAAAAGGATTGGGCAAATGCAAAAGCTGCTTATACAGAAGCAAGCGGATTAAAATCAGCAGAGCAATATCCAAAAACGCAATTAGCAGCTATTGATAAAGCTATGGCTGATGAGGCTGCTGCCAAAGCAAAAGCCGATGCCGACGCGAAAGCGAAAGCAGAATTAGAAGCAAAATACGCAGCAGCTATCAAAAAAGGTGATGATGCTTTCGCAAAAAAAGATTGGGCAACTGCGAAAGGTGGATATAATGAAGCCTTAACTATTAAGGCGAATGAACAATATCCAAAAGATAAACTAGCCGCAATTGATAAAGCTATTGCTGATGAAAATGCCGCTAAATCAAAAGCTGAACTCGACGCAAAATATGCTGCCGCGATTAAAAAAGGTGATGATGCCTTCGCACAAAAAGATTGGACAAACGCTAAGGGTGGATACAATGAAGCTCTCACAATTAAAGCAAATGAGCAATATCCTAAAGATAAACTAGCCGCTATCGATAAAGCGATTGCAGATGAAGCTGCTGCTAAAGCAAAAGCAGAGGGTGATGCAAAGGCAAAAGCAGAATTGGAAGCGAAGTATGCAGCGGCTATCAAAAAGGGAGATGAAGGATTTGCTAAGAAAGATTGGGCAAATGCAAAGTCTGCATACAACGAAGCATTAGGTTATAAGTCGGCAGAAAAATATCCAAAGGATCAAATTGCAGCCATCGATAAAGCCTTAGCTGATGAAGCAGCCGCAAAAGCGAAAGCAGAAGCAGATAAGGCAAAAGCAGAGGCGGATGCGAAGGCGAAAGCAGAATTAGAAGCGAAATACGCTGCCGCGATTAAAAAAGGCGATGAAGCATTCGCTGCAAAAAATTGGCCAACAGCTCGCACGGGTTACAATGAAGCCTTAGGTTTCAAACCAACCGAAGCGTATCCAAAATCACAATTAGCTGCAATTGATAAAGCGATTGCGGATGAAAAAGCAAATATGGATGCAGCTGCTAAAGCAAAGGCGGAGGCAGAATTAAATGCGAAGTATGAAGAGGCGATTAAGCAAGGCGATGCCGGATTTGCCAATAAAGATTGGACCAATGCAAAAGCAGCTTACAATAAAGCGCTAGGTTTTAAGCCAAATGAAAAATATCCTAAAGATCAAATTGCAGCTATTGACAAAACATTAGCTGATGAAGCGGCAGCGAAAGCAAAAGCCGATGCAGATGCAAAATCCAAGGCAGAGAAAGAAGCGAAGTACGCAGCTGCCATTAAGAAGGGAGATGATGGATTTAACGCGAAAAACTGGACGAATGCCAAAGCGGGTTACAATGAAGCATTAGGTATAAAACCGGATGAACAATATCCTAAAGACAGACTCGCTGCAATTGATAAAGCAATTGCAGATGAGAACGCGAATAAATCAAAAGCAGAGTTGGACGCAAAATACAATGCAGCCATCAAAAAAGGTGATGATGCTTTTGCGAAGAAAGATTGGACCATTTCCAAAGCAGGATATAATGATGCACTTGGCGTAAAACCGGGAGAACAATATCCAAAAAATAAATTAGCAGAAATTGAGAAAGCTATAGCTGCCGACAATGCCAATAAATCAAAAGCTGAACTCGATGCTAAATACGCCGCAGCTATTAAAAAAGGTGATGCAGCTTTCGCGAAGAAAGATTGGACGAACGCAAAAGCAGGATACAATGAAGCTTTAACTGTAAAATCAGAAGAGCAGTATCCAAAAGATAAATTAGCTGAAATTGAAAAAGCGATTGCAGATGAGTTGGCGAATAAATCAAAAGCGGAAGGTGATGCAAAAGCGAAAGCAGAGAAGGATGCAAAATACGCAGCGGCTATTAAAAAGGGTGATGATGCATTCACGAAAAAGGAATGGGTAACAGCAAAAGAAGGTTACATCGAAGCATCCGGCTTAAAACCGGAAGAACAATATCCTAAGGTTCGATTAGCGGCCATAGAAGCTGAAATTGCAAAAGAAGGTGAAGCAAAAGCGCTTGCTGAATTAAAGGCAAAGTATGATGCCATCGTTAAAAAAGCAGATGGTTTATTTGCAAAGAAGAGTTGGGTAGAAGCTAAAGCAGCTTATTACGAGGCATTACAGTATTTGCCGGATGAAAAATATCCTAAGATGCAAATTGGAGCCATCAATAAGGCGATGAGTGGTGCGAACGATCCGAATGAACAAAAATACAAGGATGCTATAGCTAAAGCTGATAATAATTTTACAAGTAAGCAATATAAAGAAGCTAAAACGCACTATGAAGAAGCGCTTACATATAAGGGAGGCGACACATATGCCAAAGGCCGCTTGCTGGAAATTGAGAAGTTATTAAATTCAGATAACCAAGTGAAAACTGCCGATCGTAAGAAGGAACTTTTAGCAAAGTATCCTCCGGGCGTAACTGAAGAAATTATTAACGGACAAGGTGTAACGATTATCCAAAGAGTTATTGTGAAGAATGGTGATGTTTGGGTGTATCAAAAGAAAGTATTTACCTGGGGTGGTATTTCCTATTTCCGTGATGGAAATCCAATTACCGAATTAATTTTTGAAAACGAAACGAAGCCTTAATGGGCCTATGCAAGTGAGCGAAGATATTTTTGAAGACATCCGTTGCTGCGTGTGCGGCAATACCGATAAAAAAGCATTTACTGTTAAATACCAAAAATCAAATTTTGCGGTCGTTACTTGTAATTCCTGCAATTTGCATTTCATTCCACCTTATTACCGTAAAAAAATTGATTACGGAAATTATAAGGATGAAAAAGTAACGGAAGCTGTTCGTAAGGGTAATAACTGGGTAAAAGTGCAACGACACAAATTACGTTTTGATTTTATTAAGAAGTATAAACCTTCCGGCGATTTATTTGATTTAGGAGCGGGCTGGGGACACTTCATGCTGGCCGGAAAAGAATTGGGATATAACGTATATGGCATCGAGATTTCAGAGCAACCGTATTTGTATTCGAAAAACGATTTAAAATTACCGGTTGATCATATCGATTTCTTCGCGATGAAGGAAGATAAGCAGTACGATATCGTTACACTTTGGGATGTATTGGAACATATTGATGAGGCTGATAAGTTTGTCGAGAAAATTGCACGTATCACAAAGAAAGACGGAATACTTGTATTACAGGTTCCTCAAATCGATAGTTACTTCGCCAAGAAGCATAAAGATAACTGGAAAATGATGGGGCTCGATCACGTTAATTATTTCGGTAAGGATACCATTACCATACTATTAGAGAAATATGGCTTCAAGGTGGAAAAAATAAAATCCTCATTTGAATTGAAGTTGTTTATCATGTATACCATTTTGCCTTTATTAAAACGGATTAAGGGCACTTCAAAGGCTAAAACAACGCAAGAGGCCAATTATGAAATCAAAGCCTCAGAACGCCAGAATTACTTCAATAAATTTACTTCCCGACCAATGTGGCAATTAAAACTTTTCGTTTTTATCCACAATATCATCTATAACTTATTGTCATTCTTTAATATTGGCGAAGAGATGATGGTAGTTGCCCGTAAAGTGAAGTAATTTATTTAATTTAGATGTGGAATTTTAGTTCCGCATGCATCTTAATAAAAAACAAAATTAAATTATATGAAAAAGCTTATTGTTTTAACGGGTTTATTATTAAACCTTGGTTTAACAGCCCAACAAAAATCGGTTGAGGTAAAATTAAATTTATTGGATGGAAATGTAATTACAGGAACATCCATGATGGGTGATGTAGAACTGAACACTTCATACGGAAAATTAATTATTCCTGTGGCTAACGTGAGCACCATAAAAGTGGGTATTGGTCGTGATAAAACAGTTGCAGATAAAGCGCTTGGTTTATTAAAGGTGTTGAATACTTCTACGAGTGATGATGCACGTAAAGCAGCCTATAATGATATCGTAAAATTAGGTGCAAAAGCGATTTCAGCGGTTTCCGATTTCAATAGCGATCCGAAAAATTACAATGAAAATTCAACGTACACCGGTGAATATACCATCGATAATTTATTATCCGAGTTACATTCTTCCGCAAATATAGAAGAAGGCGCTGAGGTGGATGATATTGTTACCATCGACGGACAATACACCATGGGAGGTACTTTTGCCTTTACTAAATTGGATGTGAAAACCGAATATGGAAATTTAAGTGTCCCAAAAGAGAAAATTAAAAGTGTGGACGTTTCTGTTATCAGTGCCGGCGGAGCAGGAGAGTTAACGTTTAAATTAATGGCCACAAAACATATTAGTTCCAATCAAAATGGAGGTTGGTTAAAAACAGGTGTTACTTTAAAGCAGGGACAAAAATTCACCATTATTGCTACCGGAGAAGTAACATTGGCAAGTTTAAGTAATCAAAAGTACAAACCAGATGGAAGTTATGTAGCAACCAATGGTACGTCTTATCCTGCTACTGCCTCTGAAGAAGGAACCGGAACGACTTATCCTTCTTATGGAAATGTTGTTTATCATATTGGTGATGCCAGTACTGAAACGTTAAAAGCAGGTGCTAAATTCAGCGGAACTGCCAAATCAAGCGGCATGTTGTATATTTCAATTTACGAAACGGTTTATAACGCGGCTAATACAGGCTCTTATACCGTTAAAATTGTGAAGTAACTATAAACACTTTACTGTGTAAAATAAGGGGAGCGATAGCTCCCTTTTTTTATGCTTTTAGCTTTACTTAGCGTAAATAAATTTTATGCGCGTACATTTAATTGCCATTGGAGGTAGCGCCATGCACAACATGGCTTTAGCTCTTTATGAAAAAGGTTTTACTGTTTCAGGCAGCGATGATGAAATCAACGAACCTTCTAAAAGCCGTTTGGCTAAAAAAGGCTTGTTGCCTTCTCAAATTGGTTGGTTCCCCGAGAAAATTACATCCCATATTGATGCTGTAATCCTTGGTATGCATGCACGTGCCGATAATCCTGAATTAATACGCGCTAAGGAATTGGGATTGAAAATATACTCCTATCCCGAATATATTTATGAAGCAACGAAAGATAAAACACGAATTGTAATTGGTGGTAGTCATGGTAAAACAACCATTACGGCTATGATTTTGCATGTGCTTAATTACAATAAAATGGATACCGATTTCATGGTAGGGGCGCAATTGGAAGGTTTTGATACCATGGTGAAATTAACCAAAGAATCAAAAGTAGCAGTGATTGAAGGTGATGAGTATCTTGCTTCACCCATCGATCGCCGACCAAAATTCCATTTGTATCACCCTAACATTGCTTTATTAAGCGGAATAGCCTGGGATCACATTAATGTGTTTCCCACTTTTGATATTTATGTCGACCAGTTTACACAGTTCGTTAATTTAATAGAACCGAACGGCTCGCTAGTATATTGCAACGAGGATAAAGAATTAGTGAAGGTGGCAGAAAAGGCAGGTACTGCTAACCAAATAAAGAAGTTCCCTTATAGTGTTCCTCCCAATAAAATTGTAGATGGAACAACTTATCTGCTGGTAAACGGTAAGGAAATTCCTCTTTTGATTTTTGGCGATCATAACTTAATGAATTTAAATGGTGCACGCATGGTGTGTAATCAGGTTGGCATTTCGGATGATCAGTTTTATAATGCTATTCAAAGCTTTAAAGGAGCTGCCAAGCGCCTGGAATTAGTGCATAAACAAGAAAAATTCAATTTCTATAAGGATTTTGCACACTCTCCTTCTAAACTTAAAGCAACCACAGCGGCGGTAAAGCAGCAATTCGCCGGACGTTATATTGTGGCTTGTATGGAATTGCATACTTTTAGTAGTTTAACGGAAGAGTTTCTGAATGAGTATAAGGGTGCTATGAATACTGCCGATGAAGCCATTGTGTATTACAATCCTCACACAATTGCCCATAAAAAACTAAAACCAATCACCGAAGAACAAGTATTAAAAGCCTTTGACCGAAAGGATTTGAAAGTTTTTACGGATAGCGCTTCTGTTGTGAAGTACTTACAAGAAAAAAGATGGAATAACGCTGTATTGTTAATGATGAGTTCGGGTAATTTTGATGGTGTTGATTTCAAAGCTTTAGCTACTTCACTTCAGCTTTAAAAGATTGGTTATAGTCGATCTATGTTAGCTGTACGGACAATTAACAGTCAGTGGTTTAGAAGTTGTTTTTTAATAACATGAAGAGATTGTACTATTCACTTCCTTTATATTGAAAATGAAAAGTCGTAATTTATTATTAAGCCTGCTTTTGTTAAGCGTTTATTTAGCTAGCGCCCAAAAATGGTCGTTAAAAATAACCAGTCATATCGGTTACCGCAAATACATTGTTGATACGAAGGCTGTTAAAGACGAAATACTTTTATCAGGTGCCGCTATTAAGCTTTATAAGGGAAATTCTGTTATTGATCAAGCCATTAGTGATGGTGATGGGTACTTTAGCGTTTTTATTCCCGGAAACGGCGAATTTATTTTAACAGTGGCTTATCCGGGATGCTTTACTAAACGCATATTTATTAATACGAATAATGTTCCTGAAGAAATTCAAAAGGATAATTTCAAACCAAGCATTAGCATAGAAGGATTTATATTATCAAAGCCATTACCGGGAGTTGATTATTCATCCTTGGAGCAAACATTAGCGAAAATTGTTTATATACCAAAAGATAGAAACTTCGGTGATGAAGAAATGTATACAAAGGAAGGTTTAGCGCTTGTTGCAAGAATAGAGGCGAATGAAATGGAATTAATTAATAATTTTTGCAAAGCCAATAAAGAGGGTGATGAAGCTGTGAAAAATGGAGATTGCTCTCTTGCAAAGAAAATGTATGAAAGTGCAATGGCTATGCTCCCGGCGGAGAAATATCCTGTAACGCAAATGGAGAAAGTTGGCGATTGTTTTAAGAAGAGGGAAGAATTAGCGAAAAAAGCTGAAGAGGTACTTGCTGCAAAAGCTTTAGAAGAAAATTATTCTGAACTTTTAAGAAAGGGTGATGAGGCCTTTAAAGCACAAAATTGGTCGATCGCAAAGGAAAGTTATACAGAAGCTTCAGCTTTGAAGCAAGATGAGCAATATCCAAAATATAAACTTATCGCAATTGAAAAAGCCATTGTAGAGGATGAGGAACAGAAAAAAGAAATTGCTAAGTTGGATGAGTTAACGAAGAAATATTCTGACTTACTAAAACTGGCCGAAGGCTTGATGGCGAAAAAATTATGGACTGAAGCAGAGGAGGTATATTATGATGCTTTAAAAATTTTCCCAAATGAAAAATTGCCTAAAACACAAATTGTTGCCATCAATAAATTTGTTAGCAGGGAGTTTCCGGGAAATGATAAAAAATATAATGACGCTATAACAAGAGCTGTAAACCTGGAACCGGAGTATGTTTATGCAATAAAAAAGAGCTATGAAGATGCTCTTACCTATGAGAGTGACGCCGCTTATTTAAAAAAGAAAACTACGGAATCGACTACTAAAAATGCAGAGCATATAAAAGCTATCCTTGCAAAATACCCATCAGGCTTAACTGAAGAAATAATTACAGGCAATGGAGTTGTTATCGTAAAAAGAGTGTTGGTTAAGGAAGGAGATGCATGGGTATATCAGAAAAAAATATTTAACTGGGGAGGAATTGCTTGTTACCGTGATGATGCAAGTATTACAGAATCCATTTTCGAGAACGAAACCAGACTGTGACATGATTCTCTAAATTGAATGTACCGTTGCAGTATCAAAATGATTAAATCAATTTTCTTCAAAGTTAAATGAAAAGAATCCTCATCATTTCCGATACACATAGTCATCTCGATGAAAAACTGACAAAATACATTGAGGAAGCTGATGAAGTGTGGCATGGAGGCGACATTGGCGACATCGAGCTTTGTCGTAAAATTGAATCTTTAAAACCACTCAAAGCTGTTTGGGGAAATATTGACGGTGCTGAGTTCCGTTCAGAGTACGAAGAACATTTAGTTTTTATGTGTGAGGATGTAAAAGTGTACATCACTCACATTGGTGGTTATCCCGGCAAATATAATCCCAAAGCCAAAGCATTTATAAAACAGGAAAATCCGAATCTTTTCATATGCGGACATTCACACATTTTAAAAGTGATGTTTGATAAGGAGTTTAATTTATTGCACATAAATCCGGGAGCCGCTGGGGTGCATGGATTTCATAAAGTAAAAACCGCCATTCGATTGCAAATTGATGGTAAGGAAATGAAGAACTTGGAAGTGATTGAGTTGGGACCACGAGCTTCTGTTAACTAAACTTGTTAAGCCTTTATTTAATCTGTAATTTTGTACTATGTCAGAACAACAGGAAAAAGCCTATTTCAACGGCGAATCATTAAAGAAACTAATTGCTGCGGAGGGAAAGCATCTGAAAGGTGTGATTTGTATTTTATGGCAGAACAGCATCAATAAGAATGATGTGGTTGAATTAATCGACCATGTTCAGTTTGTTTTTACAGATGGTTATAAATTAACTCTGGGAAGTAATCAGGACAATAATGGTTTAGAGGTAGTGGATTATAATTTTGAACAAGAAAAGGCTGAATTAGCGAAAGAGTTTGGCGATAAAATAAAATTATTTGCCGTTAATGCTACTCCTACCAAAATGTGGAAAGATGTAGAGGGTCTCAAATTAGATAGTATTCAAATAACAAAAGAGGGTAGTAGTAGTTATTTAAGTGATTCTGTATTGTTTAATTTCGGTACTGAAAGGCGTACCGTTTCCATTAGTCCACTCGACGGAATTATCATTGATTTTTACGAAGAGTAAACGTTTATTGTCCGCTCATTGAGTTGTCTCTATTTACGTTTTTTAAATTAAACGTAATCGGTAAAGTCATTTTGTAGCGAACATGTTTACCATTTTTTACGGCAGGTTTCCATTTTGTTAGTAAAGCAACGCGGATGGCTTCTTCGGTACATCCGCCATTTACATCACGTGTCGACTTTACGTTACTTACAAAGCCATTGGTTTCTACAATAAAACTTAATTGCACTGTGCCTTCAATGCTTTGTAGTTTGGCAACATTAGGGTATTCGATGTTTTCTAAAATAAAGTTGGGAAGTTCTTCATCACCTTTGTAAAACTCAGGTGATTTATCGGCCACTTCATAAATTGCAAAACTGCTATCTTGCGGTAACGTGATGTTTTTTTTGTATTTCTTTCTTTCTTTTACTGATGCGTCATATTTAGGGCCGCTGAAATTAAATGTTAAAGAACCATAGGCGTCTACACTTTTTCCTCCAATTCGGGCAGGTTCGAATTGAAAGTGTTTTAATAAACGTTTTGATTCTACTTCGTAGAAACCCTCGTGTTTTTCTTTAAAAAACGGGTCAACAACTTCGCCATCTTTTGTAACAGTGAAAAAAATAGTTACGTTTTTTTCCTCTCGCCAAATAAAAGTTGGTGCAATATATTGTTGGGTTCTAACCACATGTTCTAATTGTGTTTTACCTCCAATGTTTATTGGTGGAGTTTCCGGGTTAGTTTCTATTTTTATTTGCGCCTTCATGGTAAACAGGGCAAATAAAAGATTCAATTGTAAAAATGTTCTAATCATTTCTTTCTGCTTTTAAAAAACGAATATTACCTGATAAATCCTTTAATAGGTTAACTGATTTAAATTCTCCGCATCCAATGGCAAGTTGCTTAATCTCCTGGGCATAAATCGGATTTAATTCAAAATATAAATTACCGCCTGCATTCAAATGTTTTTTGCATAGTGTGATGATGCGTCGGTAAAAAAGTAATGCATCCTCATTATCTACAAATAAAGCAATTTGCGGTTCAAAATCTTTTACACGTGCATGCATGCTGTCGGCTTCTTTCTTTGCAATATAGGGAGGATTGCTAACTATGATGTCGTAATTCTCTAAACTGTAATCTGCCTCCTCAGTTAAAATGTTTACCTTATTAAACATAATGGTCACATTATTCAGAATAGCATTTTGTTGTGCGGTAATTAAAGCTTCTTGCGAAACATCCACCGCCGATACATTTGCATCCTCCAGATTTTTTTTAAGTGCAATGGGAATACATCCGCTGCCTGTACCAATATCCAATATATCCGGATCTTCAAATCCTGCTTTTTTGCAATCTTTTATAATTAATTCGACTAATTCTTCCGTCTCCGGACGAGGAATCAACACATGCGGATTGACTTTAAATTTTAAATGATAAAACTCGGTCTCTCCTAAAATATATTGAATAGGTCTGTTTTGTTTTAAAGCTAACACGCAATCGTATAGTTTTATTACGTCGCTCTGATTGATGTTTTCATTCTTTCCGGTTAGAATGTCAGAGGGAGAATAATTTAAATAGTGTTTGCAAGCATACTGCGTTAATAATTTGATTTCTTCAGGCGAATAAACAGAAGAAAGTTCTGAATAGAAAAAATCAATTAAGTCACTCAGTTTATTAGAGGCAATGCGCATGTTTAGTCAATGGCAATAATTTTATAGTTTTGGTTTTTTCCACCTTCCGTGAATTGAACCATGTAAACTCCGGCTGCTTTTAAATTTCTGCGTTCAACAGTGTATTCATCCGATTTAATTTTCTCTTCGTAAATTAATTCGCCTATTGAATTAAAAATTTTCACTGTGCCGTTATATTCTTGTTTTAATTTGATGAGTGTTTTCTCGTTAAATGGATTCGGATAAACATCACCTTGGTTTTCTAAAGACGTGTTTTCATTTAATCCTGCAGTCACTACACAAGTAAATGTACTGAAGCCATCCAGTTTACCATAACCCCATTTGTTGTTAGGCAGAGCAGTTCCGGTAAATCCGTCTTTGTAGGTACAATTAGTGATGGCTTGCTTTACCTGTATGTTAGTAGAAGCAGGAAAGGCTTCTAAAAATAGCGCTGCTAAACCTGCCACAACAGGCGATGAAGCAGAAGTACCGCCTCCGGCCACATGCAAACTTCCTTGTGAAACTGCTGTTGGTGCATTGGTAATTAAATTGGCTTGCATGGATAAAACGAGACAAGAGAAAATTCCTGCACCCGAAGCTGCAACATCCGGTTTAATTAAATTGTTTCGAGTTGGTCCGCAGCTGCTGGAACTGGCTAATTGCCCGGTAACATCTGTATTGGTGATTAAAGTATTTGTTACATCATAGTAACTGTTTAAGTTTATGTAATTCCCTACAGTAATTACCTGATTGCTGCATTGAAATCCGCTCACCATGGATGAAACTGTATCAGGCATGGTGTATTTTACGATTTTAGGATAGGTTGTTGCCGATGGTAATCCTGTTGAGACAAAATCAAAATTCCAGGCATCAAATACTCCGGTTCCGTTGCTTTCTATTCTCCAAAAATAATTAGCGCTATCGGGAAGAATTTCTAAAAACAATTCATAAACACCGTAAGCGTTTACGCTCGCTAAACTTTTTACAATCCCGATACGGTTAGTGCCATTTTTTAACGTATCTGTTTTTAAAGTGAAACCATAATTGTAATTTTTAAATCCTATCCGGCCTAAATCTGTAAAATTCGGACTATTTGCACCCACCGAATATTTCACGTTTTTAATATTCGCGGTATCTGCATACAACCAATAGTAAACATTACCGCTTGGTTTTCTTAACCAGGTAAAATTCGTGTCCGTAGCATTCACCATATTTTTCGTATGGAATTTTACAGTACCGGCATTTCCAGCTGCAGCCACTAAAGCGCGTCCCGGAATGTTTGAAATTAGAGCTTCTATCATTTTAGCTTCAGTATCGGTTGCATCGTGACTACCATAATAATCACCTAAACTGGCGTTAATCACAAAAGGCTTTCCTGCCGCAGTGGCTTTATTTACGATATACTGAACACCGTCGGCAATAATCGGCGCCGGCTTATTAAAATCAACAGCCACAACAATGATATTTGCTTTAGAAGCAACGCCGGCATGTTTGCCGTTTGCTAAACCATTTCCGGCGGCAATTCCACTTACATGTGTACCATGTCCCCAATATGGTAAATCATTATGTGTACAAACTGATGCGTTGATTTGTGCGGCTGTCCATTCTTCACCATAATTAAATGGGGCGGGGGAGTTAGTAGGAGTGGCTACTGTCTGATCCCAAATAAAACTGATGCGGGTATTTCCCATGGCATCTTTAAAATCAGGATGATTAAAATCGATACCGGTATCAATTATCCCAACAATAACATTAGTTCCTTCGTATGCAGCAGTTAAAGGTGTTGTTCCCGCTTTTACAGGATTGATTCGGTTACGTACACGCATCGTATCATTTAATGGTCTCTTTCTGTTTTCGATTAACTCAATGTATTTAGCAGCTTTGCTTTCGATTAATGGAGCCAAAGCGTTAACATCTAAATTAACACAGGCAATCGTTCCGGCATGGTATTTTACTTTTATGCCCAGGGTTTTTTCGGCGGCCATTAATTTTTCAATATCTCCATCAATCAATACATCAAATGTATTTCCCGGAAGGGTATTATTGTGTATTCGGCTTTTTAATGAGGTGCTGATGTTTTTCTGAGAAAACAAGGAAACACTTATCAATAAACTTAAAATAATAGTAAAATAACGCATCGTAAGATTGGTTGTGTCGTATAAAAATAAAAAAAATAATCATCTTTGCCAATCATGAAACCTTCGCTATTCATACTTTTCACCACTTTTTTTCTACTAAAGGGTGTTTCGCAGGGTGATTCAGTGGCTTTTTCGAATAGTTTTGTGTTGTATGAGGGACTTTACCTCAATTATTCCGATTTAAAACATAACTGGCCGATACCTAAAGAAAAAATCAACACAAGCATTGATAAAAAACAACTGGATTTTTACACGAAACTAATCGAAAGTGAAGATGTAGAGTATATGGAGCGCGATGGGAAACCCGCTAAAGTTAACTCAGGTAATGTGTGGGGATTTTGCCAGAATAATGTCATTTATATAAACATTAACCGTGTTTTTTTTCGTGTTCCGGTTTTTGGCGCGATAAGCTATTTTGTGGCAGCAGTTCCGGTTAATACATCGCCCGGATACAATGTGTTTATTAATACTTCCGGAGGCTCCAATGCCACTGAGATGCGTGAATTTTTACTTGATTTTTACACCGGCGAACTAAAAGAATTTAATACAGATTTACTCGAAAATTATCTGAAAAAGGACGAGGAGATTCTAAAAGCCTACAGCGCTTTATCTAAAAAACAAAAGAAAGAACAGGCCTCACGTTACATTCGTAAATACAACGAAAAACACCCTATTTACTTTCCCCGCAATTAATCTTTTTTTTGTACATTCGTCTCTCTAATTTTTAATTATTATGGCAGAAGAAGGAAGACAAATAATATTCAGCATGGTGAAGGTGTCGAAAATTCACCCACCACAAAAACAGGTTTTAAAAGATATTTACATCTCATTTTATTATGGTGCTAAAATTGGCGTATTAGGTTTAAACGGTTCGGGTAAATCTACTTTACTCCGAATTATGGCTGGTTTGGATAAGGATTATCTTGGAGAAATTCACCAATCTCCGGGTTATTCAATTGGCATGTTAGAGCAGGAGCCTAAGTTAGACGAAAACAAAACGGTAATTGAGATTGTACGTGAAGGCGCAAAAAAGCATGTGGATATTCTTGCTGAATTTGAGGAAGTAAATAATAAGTTCATGGATGAAGAGATAATTAATGATCCGGATAAAATGGAGAAATTAATTAATCGTCAAGCGCAATTACAGGAGTTGATAGATCAAAATGACCTGTGGAATTTGGATAATCGTTTAGAGCGCGCTATGGATGCGTTACGTTGTCCGGAGAGTGATACACCTGTAAAAGTATTGTCGGGTGGTGAGCGTCGTCGCGTGGCTTTATGTCGTTTGTTAATACAGGAACCTGATATTTTATTGTTAGATGAGCCTACCAACCACTTGGATGCTGAATCTGTTGACTGGTTAGAGCAACATTTAAAGAGTTACAAAGGAACTATTATTGCCGTTACCCACGACCGTTACTTCCTCGATAATGTAGCAGGATGGATTTTAGAATTGGATAGAGGAGAAGGTATTCCTTGGAAAGGAAATTACAGCAGTTGGTTAGAACAAAAAGGAGAGCGTTTAAAACAGGAAGAGAAAACAGAAAGTAAGCGTCAGAAAAACTTAGCGCGAGAATTAGACTGGGTGCGTAAGGGCGTAAAAGGACGCGGTGTTAAGCAAAAAGCCCGTTTAGCGAACTATGAAAAGATGCTTGGTGAGGATGTAAAGGCAAAAGAAGAGAAATTGGAAATTTTTATTCCTAACGGTCCGCGCCTTGGTACAGAAGTAATTGAAGCGGTGGATGTGTCAAAAGCGTTTGGCGACCGATTATTATACGAGCATTTAAATTTTAAATTACCTCCTGCAGGTATCGTTGGTATTATTGGTCCGAATGGTGCCGGTAAAACAACTTTGTTTAAAATGATCATGGGTCAGGAGAAGCCAACTTCAGGCGAATTCAAAGTTGGCCCAACAGTTAAGATCTCTTATGTCGATCAAACGCATAAAGATATTGATCCGAATAAAACGGTTTACGATGTGATTAGCGGCGGTTTGGATAACTTATTGTTTGAAGGTAAAGCCATCAACTCCAGAGCCTATATTTCCCGCTTTAACTTTAGCGGCTCCGACCAGGGTAAAAAATGCTCTGTGTTATCGGGTGGAGAAAGAAACCGATTGCATTTAGCTTTAGCTTTAAAAGAAGGTGGCAACGTGTTGTTATTAGATGAGCCTACCAACGATTTAGATGTAAATACACTCCGTGCTTTAGAAGAAGCGTTAGAGGATTTTGCAGGATGTGCCGTAATCATCAGCCACGACCGTTGGTTTTTAGATCGTGTTTGTACGCATATTTTAGCATTCGAAGGAGATAGCAGCGTTTATTATTTTGAAGGCGGGTATAGCGAGTATGAAGAAAACCGCAAGAAACGTTTAGGTAATGTAGAGCCTAAGCGCCCGAGATACAAAAAACTCACAGTTTAATCCAACAAAAAACCCCGAATGAAAATTCGGGGTTTTTTGTTAAAAGGGATTATATATTAGGCAAGTTTTACTTTTACTGCATTAATTCCTTTTTTACCTTCTTGTAACTCGTAAGTAACTACGTCGTTTTCTTTAATCGGTTCAAGAATGTTTGTTACGTGTACAAAATACTCGTTTTTTGATTCGTCATCTTTAATAAAACCAAATCCTTTGGCTGTGTTAAAGAATTTTACTGTTCCTTTATTCATTTTGTTA
>JAEUTQ010000018.1 GCA_016787445.1 Bacteroidia bacterium | reverse complement strand
AATAGTTTCAATTATTCAGTTACAGGAACCTATGCGCCTTATTCCACCTTCAGTTGGAATTTCGGTTCGAGCGCATCTCCGCCAACATCAACATTATCATCACCAACGGGAGTCACATATAGCGCACCGGGAACTTATCCCATCTTAGTAACAATAAAACAAGCGATATGCACCAGAACATTGAGTGATAGCGTAACAATTACACCAAAGCCGCAAGCAAGTTTCAATTCAGATTCACTGGAGGAGTGTGACCCTGCCATAGTAACATTTAGCAACACGAGTATTGCCTCTGCGGGAGCTACCTATTTGTGGCAAGTAAGTAATGGAGCATCTTCAACGCAACAGAATCCAACATTTACCATTACACCGGCGGGAGTTTACAATGTTACTTTAACTGTTATTTCAAACAATGGATGTATTGACACAAGTAAGTTTGTTGTGCCTGCTATGCTTACTGTAAATGTTAGACCGCAAGCCGGATTTTCATTCTTACCAACTGAGACAACAATTTTTGACCCGGATATTTATTTCTTTGACCAGAGTGTAAATGCTACCAGTTGGTATTATACCTTTGGTGATGGCGAATCATCTACAATGGTAAATCCTTCGCATCACTATAATAATTATGGTGATTTTACCGTGATTCAAACTGTAGTAAACGGATTTGGTTGTCCGGATACAGCGACTCGCATTGTGAAAATTTTACCTGAGTTCAGATTTTGGATACCGAATAGTTTCACTCCAGCAAAAGCAGACGGACTAAACGATGTGTTTATGCCAAGTATAATAGGGGTAGAAGAATATAAATTTGATATTTATGATCGCTGGGGCGAGAAAATATTCAGTACAAATGACACTTCAAAAGGATGGGACGGAACATTCAAAGGGAAATTATGTAAACAGGATGTTTATGTCTGGATGATATCTTTCTTAAATGTAGTGAGCAAGCGTGACGAGTATCATTACGGTCATGTTACGCTGTTGCGCTAACACTTTCTTTTTCTTTCGGCTCACAAAAAGCTAATACAATTACCAATAGAATGGCAGCATAAGTTAAGATCTTAAAATGCTCGTAGTATTCATTGAACTCACCTAATAACAGTTTCAAATTACAGATCAGGTAAATTAAGATAAGCATGAAACTTATTGTTTTTTTGAAATTTGTTTTTAGTTCGTTTCTGTTTCGGATAAGATAGTGGATACAAAAAACAAAGGCCGGGCAAACAAATAAAAACGCATAGTGTTGCTGATGCGGGAAGATTAACGGAATTAGCATCAGAATGTAACTTACTTCACGGAAACGTTGATAAAAAGTAACGGGCTTTTTAAATGGCGCTGAACGTAAAAAGTAAAGGGTGAATGCAATTAATATCAAGCGCACTATATTAAGGATTAAATTTAAATGCTCAATGCTGATATCTGCAATATTGCGCGGAATAGTTAAAGCATGTTTGTCGGGTACGTTTTTTACCAGAAGAGTTGAGAGAAGAGTCGATAAGCCGTGGAAGCTTCTTTCTTCAGTATCGAGCACATGATTTGAATTAAGCGGATTAATCAAGTGTCCCCATGTTGCCAGCAATTGCTGATTGTGATCCCATCCGATAACTAAAGCCGGAATAAACATGTATAAGAAATAAAATGCGATGGTAAAGATGGCGCCTTTGAAAAATCCACGGTAGAGCAGGTAAGGAACTAAAACAATCGGTAAAAGTTTTATATTGATGCCTAGTGCAATGAGAGCCCCTCCGCTAATGTATTTGTTGGCGAAAACAAATTGTAGTCCTTGTAAGGCCAAATACATGATGATAATTGTAATCTGCATCGCGTGAATATTTTCATGAATGAAACGCAAGGCAAACAGAAAACCACAAACCCGCAGAAACATTAAATGTTTTTTACTGAAATCGTGAAGAGGTAAAAGGTTTTTAATGATGAGAAATATTCTGTAGACTAAAAAAATGTTTAACGTAATCCAAAGTGAATTATACACCCACATTGGTAAAAAAGAAAGCGGGTATACTAAGATGGCAAATAGTACAGAATAGAAATAATGATAGCCGTCGAAATAAGTATTTACAAAAATATCATCCCCTTTAAATAAATCGCGGGAGGCATTCAGATAAATGGTTAAATCGCCGCGGTTTTGTGATTCAAGAAATATGTATGCCGCGGCCAGTAAAAAGCCGAGGGAGTAAATCAGATATTTCTTAATATTTGGATTCATGAAAAAACCCGGGTCTTGTACCCGGGTTTAAAATTACATCGTTTTTAAGTGTAAAACCAATTGAATATTCCTTGGTTTTACATTTTAAATTATTTTAAGAAACTTAAAATCTTTTCAACGCTGGCTTTAGCATCGCCATAAAGCATTTCAGAATTCGGTTTGTAGAATAAAGGATTGTCTTCACCTGAATAACCGGCCGACATAGAACGTTTCATGATGATTACTTTTTCTGCTTTCCACGCTTCAATAACCGGCATTCCGTAAATAGAACTATTCGGATCATCTTGTGCACTTGGATTTACAACGTCGTTAGCACCAATCACCATGACAACATCTGTATCAGGCATGTCATCGTTAATTTCATCCATTTCCAAAACGATATCATAAGGTACATTCGCTTCCGCCAATAACACATTCATGTGTCCAGGTAAACGTCCCGCAACAGGATGAATAGCGAAACGTACATTTTTTCCTGTTTTACGAAGTGTTTGAACTAAATCGTAAATAGGATATTGTGCTTTCGCTACTGCCATTCCGTAACCCGGAACAATCACCACTGATTTAGCCTCTTTTAATAAAGCTGCAACTTCTTCGTGATTCAATGCGGTAACTTCACCTTCGATTGCTTTTTTCTCGCCGCCTTTAGCAGCGCCACTTCCGCTTGCAAATATTACAGAGAAGAAAGAACGATTCATGGCATGGCACATGTGCATTGATAAAATAGCACCCGAGCTTCCCACTAATGCGCCTGTAACAATTAATAAATCGTTACCTAACATAAAGCCCGCAGCTGAAGCTGCCCATCCTGAATAAGAGTTTAACATGGATACAACTACCGGCATATCTCCGCCACCAATGGCCATTACTAATACAACGCCAATGAATGATGCAATAGCTGTCATAATTCCTAAATAAAGCATACCGCTTGTTCCTTCTGCTTTGCAAAACAAAACACCAAGCACCACGCAAGCGATTAATAAAGTCAGATTCATTAATTGTAGTCCGTTAAAGCTCCAAGGTTTTGAAGGTACTTTACCATCTAATTTTCCCCAGGCAATAATGGAACCGGTGAATGTAATGGCTCCGATAAAAATTCCAACAAACACTTCAACTAAGTGAATGGTGTGAGCCGCGCCGGTTAATAGTTGTGTTTCCGGATCTAGGTAAGAACCGAAACCAACTAACACGGCAGCTAAACCAACGAAACTGTGTAAGATGGCCACTAATTGAGGCATCGCTGTCATTTCTACTTTTCTTGCCAGCATTATGCCTATCACGGAAGCAACAGCAATGGCTGCGATAATGTATACATGACCTTCTACACCTTGTCCCATTACCGTAGCGATGATAGCTACAATCATACCAACAATACCGTAGAGAACACCGCGCTTAGCAGATTCCTGTGATGACAATCCGCTCAAACTTAAAATAAACAGAATACTTGCAAATAAGTAGGCTGCTGTTTGTATTTCTTTTACTATAAACATAAAATCAATTATCCTTTTTGTTATTTAATTATTTGTGTCGTTGAATTTTTTGCTTGCTTATTTTTTAAACATTTTCAGCATGCGGTGTGTCACTACAAATCCACCAACAATATTTATGCTCGCTACTAAAATCGCAATTGAAGCAAGTATGGTCATGATGTTACTAAAATCATTTTTGGTTTGTAATAAACCACCCACGATAATAATACCGCTGATAGCGTTGGTAACAGCCATTAGTGGTGTATGAAGTGAGTGTGATACGTTTGAAATTACTTGCCAACCTACAAATACCGCTAATACAAACACGGTAAAGTGTTGTATAAACGCAGGAGGCGCAAAAGCACCTACCAGCAATAATAAACCGCCAACAACAGCTAAGCTGATTAATGTTGAGATAGCAGTCTTCTTTGCTTTTTCTTCTTCAGAAATTTTTATTTCTTCGGCTGTAGGAGCTGCTACTTTTTTCGCGCCACCGCCCGCAGTAGGACTAACTTGTAACGGAGCAGGAGGCCAGTTGATTTTTCCATTATATGTTACCATGGCACGCGAAACAACTGCGTCTTCCATGTCGATTTTAAATTTCTCCGCTTTCCCCATGTCATCTAACAAGTGACAAAGGTTATTACCGTATAATTGAGAAGCCTGATTTGGTAACTGATCTAATTTTCCTACAATAGTTACGCCGTTTGGTGTTTTGTAAACTTCACCCGGTTTCGTTGAAACACAATTTCCACCCGAAGAAGCAGCAAGGTCAACAATAACAGAACCCGGTTTCATCGCAGCCACATGATAATCTAAAATTAATTTTGGTGCAGGACGTCCCGGAATTTGTGCTGTTGTAATGATGATATCAACTTCTTTAGCTTGCTCAAGAAATAATTTCATTTCCGCTTCAATGAATTCTTTACTCATTTCTTTTGAGTAACCAGAAGCAGTTGCACCGTCTTCGTCAATTTCAACAGTTAAGAAACTGGCGCCCATCGATTGAATTTGTTCAGCCACTTCTTTACGGGTATCGAAGGCGCGAACAATCGCACCTAATGAATTAGCGGCACCAATGGCAGCTAAACCTGCTACACCTGCGCCAATCACCAGAACTTTTGCGGGCTCTACTTTACCTGCCGCGGTGATCTGACCGTTAAGAAAACGTCCGAAATGATAGGAACCTTCAATAACTGAGCGGTAACCGGCAATGTTTGCCATGGAAGACAGTACATCCATTTTTTGCGCACGTGAAATACGAGGAATCGCATCCATCGCTACAGCATTCACTTTTTTATCGGCTAACTTTTGAAGTAACTCCTGATTCTGTGCGGGCCATAGGTAGCTTAACATCACTAAGCCTTCACGCATCATGTTTATTTCTTCGGCAGCAGGTTCTTTTACTTTCAGTACAATATCGGAGTTGCCGTAAATTTCGGCAGCTGTATTAACTAATTTAGCACCGGCTTCTTCAAATTCCTGATCGGAATAATTGGCCTTCAAACCGGCTCCGCGTTGAATGTAAACTTCAAATCCCTGTTTCTGCAAACGCTTAATGGTTTTTGGCGTAGCCGCAACCCTTAATTCGCTGGGAAATATTTCAGATGGAATTCCAACTTTCATGTAGATAAAAATTTAGTGAAACAATTAGCAAAATTAACGACCTACACATTGGCAAGGCCTTTTTTTGCCTAACAAATAAAACAAAAAATATCGTATTTACCGAATGGAATTTTAAAAATTATTGAGCCCAGAAGTCGTAGTAGTTGAACCACTGATGCGGGTATTTTTTTATACGCTCCTCCAACTCATGTACATAGCGTTGCAGCATTTTCTGACAGGCTGCCTCCACTTCTTTTTCTCCTCGAGCGCGAGGAACTTCTATAGGTTCCGTGGAATAGAAATGATACGTTTTACTATCGGATTTATTGGCAAAAACTATGCATAATGGAACACCGAATTTTGCAGCCATAATGAAAGGTCCTGCCGGAAATCTTGCAGGGTGTCCGAAGAAATCGGCAGTCAGTGTTTTTGTACCTTCCCTGAATCTGTCACCGTGCATTACTAACAGTTCGTTATTGGAAAAAGCTTTATGAAGTTCGATGATATGACTTTTTGTTTCCTCGTTAATTGCGATAACATTAATCTTCTTTTTCTTCATCACATCATTCATGTATTCTTTGATGTTTGCTTTTTCATTTTCATACATCAAAATATTGAATGTGGTATTTAAGCGGTTTAATCCCTGTCCGGCAATTTCCCAGTTTCCTGTATGGGCGCTGACTAAAATTCCTCCTTTACCGAGTGCAGCGATTTTATCTAAAACCTCGCCGCCTTCATGTATAAATTCAAAATTTGTTTTTACGCCGGCCATTTGCGCCACCTTATCCAAAATGGTTTGTCCGAATATGTAATTGTTTTTGTAAACAGCCCAGAATGCTTTCCATTTACTGTAATGATGAGCTCTAATGAAATACTCACGCACGTAACGGTTAGGCTTACTGAAGAGAAAATAATAGAAAGAAACAAAGCGCAATAAAAAATAAGCAGGACCTAAACCAACGGTGTTTAAAATGCCAACAAAAATCTTATAACCTAAAATTTTGGCTTTTGATTGACCGTCCCACTGTGCAGCTTGATTTTTCATGGTTATCCTTACAACAATTAAGGATAGTTAAGGTTTAAGCCATTTGGGCTTTTTCCTGGATCTTATTATAACAATAGTTATAAAAATCGTCGAAGGTGTTAATGTTAACGAAATCTTCGCCTTTTACTTTAAAACCGAAATTACTTTCAATTACTACCACTAAATCAACGTAGTCAAGACTGTCTAAATCAAGGGTTTCACGTAAGTTTGCCTCAAGACTGATTTTAGAACCGTCTACCTCAAATTCTTCTACAAAAAACTCGTTACACTTCGAAATAATCTCTTCTTTGGTCATGGTAATGTTGAATAAAGGGCAAATTTAAATAAATTTCTTAATTATCAAGGTAGAATTAGTGCCGCCAAAGCCAAAACTGTTTGATAATATGGTATTTAGCTCTTTTTGTTGGGTTTTAGCCACAATATTAAGCTTGGCAGAGTCTTCGTCCGGATTCTCAAAATTGATGTTTGGAGCGATAAAGCCATTTTGCATCATGAGTAAGGAATACACAATTTCACTCGCGCCTGCCATCCAACATTCGTGTCCGGTCATTGATTTAGTGGAGCTTACCGGTGTTTTACTTCCAAAAATTTGATACAATGCCTGAGCTTCTACTTTATCACCACCGGGGGTTGAAGTAGCGTGCGCATTTATGTAATCGATATCGGTAACAGATAAGCCTGAATCTTTCATCGCCATGTTTAACGAACGCATTTGTCCGTCAACACTCGAGTTGGAGATGTGATCACCGTTAGATGAAAATCCATAACCAACTACTTCAGCCAGAATTTTTGCACCACGCTTTTGCGCCGATTCTAAACTCTCTAAAATAACTGTAGCAGCTCCACCACTTGGAACTAAACCGTCTCGGTCTCTGTCAAACGGACGAGAAGCTTTAGTAGGTTCGCTTTCTCTTGCTGAAAACGCGCTTAATCCGTCGAAAGCACCGAATGTATATTTATTGACTTCTTGTGCGCCACCGCAGATAACTTGTTGTTGTAAGCCCCATTTAATCATAAGGTATCCCATGCCTATGGAATGCGAACCGCTGGCGCAGGCTGCCGCAAGCGTATAATTAATACCTTTTAATTTGTAAATGGTAGAAAGGTTCATAGTAACGGTACAATTCATTGTTTGAAAAATTGCACCGGAACCTAAAAGTGTCGTGTCTTTTTTAGCGCGAATGGTGTCGGTTGCCTCAATAGTTGAACCGGCTACGCTATCATTTCCGTAAATAATTCCAACTTCATTTTTATCAAAAAAATCCATCTCAATACCGGCCAATTTAAGCGCTTCCGCGGTTGCCATGTAAGCATACTCAGCAGGTTCGCCCATACCAACACGCTGACGGCGGTCGAGCAATCCTTTTAATTGCGGACGTTCCAATTTTCCTGTTAAAGACGAACGGTATCCTAATTCTTTTCGTGATTCATCCAGAAAAATACCGGATTTCCCTTCAAACAAAGAATTTTTTACTTCATCTAAATTCTTGCCTAAGCAAGACCATGCGCCCATTCCTGTTATGACAACTCGGTTCATTTAATTATTGAATTTTAGAATATGTTTTTTATTAGGTATATAATCCTCCGTTAACTGAAATAACTTGTCCGGTTACATAAGATGCAGCATCTGAAACTAAAAATCCAACTACACCGGCTACTTCTTCTGCTTCGCCAAAACGATTCAAAGGAATCATAGCTTTGAATTGATCTTCCGGAATATCTGTTGTCATATCGGTTTTAATAAAACCCGGAGCAACAGCATTGACAGTGATGCCACGTTTACCAACTTCCTGTGCTAATGCTTTAGTTGCAGAAATTACCGCGCCTTTGGAAGCTGAATAATTGGTTTGTCCAGCCATGCCTTTTAATCCCGACAATGAAACCATGTTTATAATGCGGCCTTTACGTTTGCTCAACATTTGTTTGCAAACTAAACGCGTTACATTATAAAATCCATCTACAGCGATATTCATTACTTTATGCCAATCTTCAGGATTAATAAACACTAACAAATTATCGCGGCGAATT
This sequence comes from Bacteroidia bacterium, assembly GCA_016787445.1. Taxonomy (GTDB): domain Bacteria; phylum Bacteroidota; class Bacteroidia; order B-17B0; family Aurantibacillaceae; genus JAHEYG01. The sequence continues at coordinate 78,502 of JAEUTQ010000018.1, read as the reverse complement.
CCTGCGTTGTTTACCAATACGGAAATGTTTTTGTCCTTATTATCTTCCATCCATTTGCCAAGCGTGTTATCTACTTGCTCAATATTGCCAACATCAAATTTCATGATAATGGCATCAACGCCTTTTGCCTTTACAGCTTCTTGTGTTTTTTTAGCTTCTTCTTCATTGGAAGTGTAATTGATAATTACATTGTGACCCATTTCAGCGAGTTTAATGCAAACAGCTTTACCAATTCCTCTTGATCCTCCGGTTACCAGTGCGTAATTCATTTTATAATACTTCTATATGGTTGTAAAAAATATAATCTCTAACCGCTTTCACATCTTTGTACTTGATGGAATCATCCTTAAAGCAAGGAAACACTTTACGTAAGTTATCGTAAGCGTCTTTTGTTTTGGAAGAAAGCTGATCTTGAATTTTTAAATAATCAATCGCTTGTAAAATAGTCATCCACTCAATAGCTAAAACTTCATAGCTGTTTAAAATAACTTTTTTACAAATCAAGGCTGCATTAGAACCCATGCTTACAATATCCTGATTGTCGTTATTGCTTGGAATACTGTGCACATACATTGGGTTACTTAACATTTGATTTTCGGCAGTTGTTGAGGTAGCCGTAAATTGAACGCCTTGCATGCCTAAGTTTAATCCAAGTGTACCGTGATTTACAAATGGAGGTAAAATATTATTGAGTTTGTCGTTCAGTAAAAAGTTTAACTGACGCTCTGCCAACATGGATAATTTTGTAACGGCAATTTTTAATTTATCCATTTCCAAGGATACATAATCGCCATGGAAATTACCACCGTGATACACGTTTTTACGTTCCCAGTCTACAATCGGATTATCATTTGCCGAGTTGATTTCGTTAATTAAAACTTCTTTAGCGTAATTGATAGTGTCAACTATAGGTCCGGCAATTTGTGGTACACAACGAATGGAGTAATACTCCTGCATTTTTTCCACCAACACATCTACTTCCACCTTTTGATTATAGTGATGCTCTTCGCGTTTCTTTACCAGTTTACTATCCGCTAATGCATTCTGTATCGCTTTTGCAACTGCGTTTTGTCCGTAGTGATGCTTCACTTCATTCAATGGAGTAGAGTAATGATCATCAAAGCTTCGAACAATTTCCATAATGGCAGATGAAGCCATTACCGACCAGTTCACCAGATTCTCGGCGTAAATAACGTTTAGTACTCCAATACCGCTCATGGCTGAGGTTCCATTCATCAAGGCCAATCCTTCACGAATGTGAATTTCCATTGGCTTGATGTTTTCTTTTTCAAAAACCTCTTTCGTAGAAGTGATTTTTCCGTGGTAATACACTTCGCCTTCACCAATTAAAGTGAGAGCTAAGTGGGCTAATTGTACTAAATCTCCGCTGGCACCTAGTCCGCCATGCTCATAAATAACTGGTGAAATATTTTTATTGATTAAAGTTTTTATCAATACCAGGGTATCAGGATGAATACCGGCATAGCCTTGTAACAAGGTGTTTAAACGCGCCAGCATAACGGCTTTGCAGTCTAATTCAGGAATGGGATTACCGGCACCTGAACAGTGACTGCGAATAAGATTATACTGAAGTTTAATTTGATCGCCGTGATTAATGCGGTATTGAGCCATAGGGCCAAAACCGGTATTAATACCATAGATTAGTTTTTCGCGTGTGAACTCTTTTAAAAAGTAGAAACTACGGTACAATTTACGAATAGACTCTTCGTCTAAATCTAATTGTAAGTTGTTTATCAGAACCTTATAAAAATCGTCGGCCGAAATTTTTTTGTCGCCTATCTTTACCATAAAAAATCAACTGTAATAATACAATTTTACTTAGAAATATAAAATAAGTGGCGGAGGGTATTTTTTATAATTTTAGAACAATTTAGATATGTAACTTTTGAACCGTATATTTGTTTTTTTAGCAGTATAATTTGTATGAATTTTTTTGAGAAGGATACCAAAACAGCAATCGAAGCGATTAAATCAGCGCAGTGGATTGCATTTGCACCCATCGTATTTCAAGCCTCATTGGCTTTACGCGATTTAGGGATATTAGAGGCTGTAGAGGCGGCTAAAACGGAGGGTTTAACATTAGACCAAATAGTAAAAAAAACGAACCTGCCTGAGTATGGTGTTCGTGTATTGGTTGAGGCTGGCCTTGGCATTGGTTTGTTAACTGTTAATAAGGGTGTTTATCACCTCACCAAAACCGGTTATTTTATCTTGAACGATGCAATGACCAAAGTAAATATGGATTTTACACAGGATGTGTGTTATGAGGGGATGTTTACTTTACAGGAGAGTATTAAAAAAACAAAACCAACCGGACTGGAAGTTTTTGGTAAATGGAAAACTGTCTATGAGGCTTTAGCGCATTTACCATCTAAAGCGCAAAAGAGTTGGTTTGCTTTCGATCATTTTTACAGTGATGGTTCTTTCCCGCAAGTATTACCGATTTTATTTAAGCACAAGCCAAAACATATTTTAGATATTGGCGGCAATACCGGAAAGTTTACTCTGAAATGTTTGGGTTATGACCCGAATGTTAAAATGACTATTTTGGATTTGCCGGGACAGCTTAATATGGCAAAGAAAAATATTGAAGCGGCGGGTCATATTGATAGAGCCAATTTCCATGAAATAAATATTTTGGACGACTCTCAGAAATTCCCGAAAGGCGCTGATATTATTTGGATGAGTCAGTTTTTAGATTGCTTTAGTGAAGATGAAATCGTGAGCATTTTAAAACGTTGTCACGAAGCTTTAAACGAAAACGGTATGGTTTACATTATGGAAACCTTCTGGGATCGTCAGCGATTTAAGACGGCGGCATTCAGTTTACAGATGACTTCTTTATACTTTACCAATATCGCCAATGGCAATAGTCAGATGTATGATTCAGCTGTGTTTAATAAACTTATTGATAAAGCCGGCTTTAAAATTCTTGAGGAAACAGATAATGTGGGGATTAGCCACACGATTCAAGTGTGTGTGAAGAAGTAAAAAATTACTATATTTAATTAAGCGTTCAAATGAACGTTTAATTGGTAGTGAGAAAATTAATTTTCTTTAAAATATTTACACTATTCGTTTTTACACTTTTAGGTCAAGTTAATCATATCGTTGGCATTGACTCCGGTCCTTCTATTTTTGGATATGTTACAAAACCTGGAATTGAAGTTAACGCGCACTACTACTTAAATTATAAGCCATTATTGTTTAATCTTAACGGTGGAATTGCACCAAGTACAAATTTTGGGCTTCAAAGCCAAATACATATTAATTTAGGATTTACAACAAGCCTTAAAAAAAAGTGGTCTGCTCATTTATTGTATGGCTTTGGTAAAATATGGGTCAGTGATGAAAAGTTTGATTTAAAAAAAGAAAACGGAGAAACAATTAGCTATTATTATGTTTATCCACTTTGGCCTGGCTTGGATCATATTGTATATGCCGGAACATTTTTTAAACCGCTTAGAGAAAAGAATTTTTGCGTTGGTTTAGATGTATCATTGTCAAGCACAGGTATAGGAAATAATTATTTATTTACAGTGTCTTCTGTCGACGGACCTTCTGCGTCGAAAGCCAATTATATTAAAACAAAACCATTTGGAGTTTTTATAAAGTTATCTTATCTGATAAAAAGAAAAATTTAGTTAAATCAATCCACACTAAAAATATTCTCAATAGCGCTTTTGTATTTTTCCTTAATCACTTTACGTTTCAAGCTGAGTTTAGGTGTTAATTCACCTCCGTCGATGCTCCATTCTGCATTCAGAATCTCGCAACGCTTGAGCTGTTCGTAAGGCGCTAAAGTACGGTTGGCCTGCTTTACATGTTCGTTTATTAAACGTTTTAAATCTTCGTGTGAAGCCATCTCGGTATTACTTTTCCATTCGATGCCCGAGCCTTTACAGTAATCTTTAAAGTTGGCAAAGTTTGGAACTAATAAAGCGGAGGCAAATTTTTGTCCTTCACCAACCACCATGCACTGCTCAATGAAACGGCATTCTTTTAATTTATTCTCAATGGCCAATGGTGCAATGTATTTTCCGGCGCTGGTTTTGAAAATTTCTTTTTTGCGGTCGGTGATTTTTAAAAAACGACCTTCTATAAAAGTTCCTACATCACCGGTGTGAAACCATCCGTCTTTGTCCATCACCTCTGCTGTAGCTTCCGGGTTTTTATAATAGCCCATCATTACACTCGGGCCCTTCACTAAAATTTCTCCGTCTTCTTCCGCAATTTTTACTTCTACGCCGTCAATCACCGGACCTACACTTCCGATTCGGATATTATCTTCACCAAAGCGATTGACGCTCACTACCACACACGTTTCGGTTAATCCGTAACCTTGTAAAACTTTTAGTCCGGCACACAAAAAGATGCGCTCTAATTTTGGATTTAATGCGGCACCACCGGAAGCCATGCAAATTAATTTTCCTCCAACAGCTTCTCGCCATTTTTTGTAGACGAGTTTATCAACGATTTTGCGTTTTAATTCATACATGAATCCATTACCGCCTTTTATGTCATATTGCTCAGCAATCTCAATACTCCAGTCGAACATTTTGCGTTTGAAGCCCGTTAATTTCTCACCGGCAGCCGTAATTTTTTCGTACACACGTTCGATGAGGCGAGGAACAGAAACAAACACTTGAGGTTGTACTTCTTTCAAATTATCGCCAATGGTTTCAAATCCTTCCGCAAAATAAACAGAGATACCTTCAAATAAATAAAGTGTAATGAGCATGCGTTCATATACGTGATTCAGCGGTAAAAAACTAAGGGCTTTCCACCATGGAGCAAACGGAGCAATATCCTGACAAGCTTTTACATTCTCTACCAAATTACTGTGCGATAACATCACGCCTTTTGGAGTGCCAGTTGTTCCTGAAGTGTAAAGTATAGTTAATAAATCACTTGGTTTAATACTCTTTTTTATGCTTTCTACTTTTTCTTTTTGTTCGTTCTTTTTGCCCTGCTCAATAAAATCATGGAAGCTCATTAATCCAACCAAATGATCGAAACTGATTACGTTTTTTACACTCGGAATTTCATCCTGTATGGAGGCAAGTTTAGCATAAATGGATTTATCGGATATAAATACAGCTTTTACTTCCGCATGATTCAAAATAAATTTTAAGTCATTGTTGCTGCAGGTTGGGAAGATGGGAACTGTTACCACATTTATTTGCTGGCAACCGTAATCTGCAAAAATCCATTCCGGACGATTGTTAGAAACAATGGACACTTTGTCACCTTCTTTGATACCAAGCGATAGTAGCCCGTAACTTACCCAATTGGAATAATCAATAAAGTCGTTACTGCTGTATTTTTTCCATGCTTTATTTTTCTTACCGCACAATAAATCGTCTTTTTTATATTTCGATTTATATAAGTCTATGATGTCAAATACTCTGGTTACTTCCATAAATAAATTTAGTTAATCAAAGATAGGATTTTGGTTTAAACCTCAAATTTGATTTATATCAAAATCGTTAACAGTTTAGTATCTGATATGTTCGGATTTTCGTTAATTTTGAATGAATTTAATAGTATGATAGTAGTTACAGGCGCTGCAGGATTTATTGGAAGCTGTTTAGTTTCACGCTTAAATCACGAAGGCATTAATGATATAGTAATTGTGGACGATTTTTCTAAAACAGAAAAGACTAACAATTACAAAGACAAAAAATACAAAGGAGCTGTTGAGCGTTCACAATTTGTAAATTGGTTTAAGGAACATGCCAAAGAAATTACTTGTGTGTTTCACATCGGTGCACGCACAGATACTACCGAGTTTAATAAATCGATTTTCGATGAGTTAAACGTTAATTATACAAAGGATATTTGGAAAGTTTGTACAGAAAACGGCATCTCTTTAATTTATGCTTCTTCGGCTGCTACTTATGGCTTGGGAGAGTATGGTTACGACGATGATGAAACAAAAATCCCTTTGTTAAAGCCATTAAATCCATACGGTGACAGTAAAAATGATTTTGACATCTGGGCACTTGGTCAGGCTAAGGATGGAAAATGTCCTCCGCATTGGCATGGGTTTAAGTTTTTTAATGTATACGGCCCTAATGAATACCATAAAGCGAGAATGGCTTCTGTTATTTTTCATTCGTTCAATCAGATTAAGGATAAGGGCTTTGTGAAATTGTTCAGGAGCCATAATCCTAAATACAGTGATGGTGGCCAGCTTCGTGATTTTGTGTATGTAAAGGATTTGGTGGACGTGTTGTTTTTTACTTATAAAAATCAAATTAAGAACGGTATTTACAATTTAGGAAGCGGAAAAGCCAGAACATTTTTGGATTTAGCGAAAGCAACATTCAAGGCGCTTGATAAAGAACCGAATATTGAATTTATAGATACACCAATTGATATTCGCGATAAGTATCAGTACTTCACGGAAGCCAATATGAATAAATTAGTGGCGCAAGGTTATAACAAACCGTTTACTTCTTTGGAAGAGGGTGTAAAGGATTATGTGCAGAATTATTTGAGTAAGAAATCGTACTATTAGTTTCAGGGCTAAAGCCCATTCGTACTTATAGAAATTCATCGGCCTAAAGGCCGATGTTGGTAATGGTGAATGTTTTTGTGAATTGTTTTCTGATTGTCGGTTTATGTATGCGCCCGACTAATATCAATGATTTTCTTAAAATTCGGCCTTTAGGCCGATTTGGATACGGCATAATAATGGGCTTTAGCCCTGAATAAATCAAGCCATATTTTGTTTACGAATCTTGATGGCGTCGGAGAAGCTGATGCTGTGAATTTTTGAATCGAGCCAAGCGTAAAAATTAAAGTATTCCAATGCGTTTTTCTCATAACGGTCTTTAAACACCTCCTGCATTTCTTCTTTGAATTTCACGAAAGAAGCGGATTGTTTTCCTTCCCGCTTTGATAAGGCTATCTTTTTAAAATGCTCAAGGAAGAGAACTTCAAATTTGTATTTGTTGTCGAGTGAAGAAACAAAGCGCGCGGTTGATTTATAGATATACGGCAATAAATCTTCGTTGCCCAATTCGAAGTGAATGATTAGGTTGATGAGTTTCGAAATACGGATGATGTCTTGTCGCAATTCGGCATAATTGGAATTAATAATCTTATTCACCCAATGTAAAGCTTTGCTGTACTCACCAACGCCAAAATACACCATGGTTATGATTTGGTAAATGCGGAGTAATTCTTCTTCGTTGATTTTGGTTTCGTATTTTTCCAACCCTTTAATTACGGCCGGAATAACATTTTTTGCTTTATCATGCTGCCCAATATAGGCGTATAAAAGCATTTCATTAATGTATGAATTGGAGAAGATGGCAATTTGTAAATCTATGCTCTTAAACTTCGGATCGAGCCACAAGGCCTTTAATTTATCAATGGTTTTAAATCCGTCAGTATATAAACGTTTGATGGCATAATAACGAATGGTATAGCCATGCGCTACGATGTAACTTTTGGGTAATTCGGAAATAAGTGAAGGTTCGTTTTCCATGGCGAAGATTAAGCCCTGGAAAGAATCAAACATTTCATCCGGTTGATTTAGCAAACGTGCCGCTAATCCTTTTATATGTAATAAAGTGATAAATGACTTTTTCGAATTTATGATGGTTTTATCCTGGAGCGATTTATCAGCAAGTATTTTTTCTATTTCCTCAACATCGCTTTTTGTGCGAACAAAGAGGAGCTTTGCTGAAAGTTGATTTAACCGGCTAAGTAATTTTTCGAAGTGAGTCAGCTGTTCTATTTTTTGATAAATGGTAATCTCTTCCTCTACTAGTTTTTCGATGGTGACATTCGTTATTTGTCCGAAATGCGCTTCCATATCGATAACTACTTTTTCCAAATCAATAATCTCAAGGATATAATAGAATAACTCGTGCTTATAAGCCTGCTCTTTTACATCGTTCAATACTTTACGTGCTTGTTTGTAAAGCGATTTATTAAACAGTATTTGAATATTTTTTATTTGCTCATTGATTTCAGCGGTTTTACTGTTTTCTATTCTGAAATGGCGTAAGCTTTTTAAGATGTGGTGTAGAAGCTGATTTTTTTCTGAAGGTAAATGTTTAATGAAAGTTTCGTTTTTAAATTCATCTTTAACCAACTCTTCATCATATTCAGGTAAAGTAGAGATGAAGTTAAAAAGTTTAATATAATTTTTTTCACCTTGCTGCAAAGAGGAAACCTTACGAAAGAATTTTATTTCTTCGCTGTTTAGTGATTTTATTATGTCGAATAATAAATTGGACGGTTTCATCTTTATTTTTTCCAGTTATCGGCTTGTTTTTCAAAAATTATATCTCCGATTTTTCTGCCTGTCACTTTACTTTCAGTGTAAGCTAAAAAATCAAAATAGTAATTGGCAATTTTTTCGAAAGAATCTTGCATCACTTCCTTAAACTCTTTACGATATCTTTCCCACACATGTATCGGTTCTTTGGTATCCGCTAATTCCTCAAACATATCAATTACCATTTTTTCTACTTTAAACTGATGTTTTTGATTTTTGTAGAAATCGCGCGCTGTTTTAATAATGTATTTAAGTTGTGGTATTTTGTTTAATTCATAATGAAGAATTATGTTTTGTAAACGCGAAAAGCACTGAAGATCAAGACGTAAATGCGTGTCATTTTCGCTCATCAGTAAGGTCAAATACTTACTGGCTTCCGGATAATTTCCGGAGTATATATACAAGTTCGCAAAGTTGTAATAGAAGATGAGAAGTTCCTCCTTATTAATTTTTTCTTTATATAATTCTATTTGTTCGTTGATGTACTTTACAACTGGAATAGCTTTGTCTGTTCGTCCGCCATCAGTATAAATTAACAGCTGCGCGTTAGTAGTACTGGTAAATATTTTTAGCTGTAAATCCGTTGTATTAAAGGCCGGATGAGTTTTGAGTTGTATGAATTTATTAATGAGTTTTTCGGCGGTGGCATAATGTGTTTTTTCAATTTCAACGGATAAAACATTGTTGGTGGCCGATAAGTATCTTTTCGGATACTCGTTTATTAAAAACGGATAAGCGTCCATTACTTCAATCATAGCGCTAAACTCCTGTTGACGGGCTGAGTTATCTCTTTTCTTTGAATAGCATAGCGCGCGCGTATGATGATATAAAACTTCGGCCTTTTTAGAGAGACATTGTTTTTTTGATTTAAGCAAAGGAGAGTTCAGCATTTTATCGTAGGCCTCAAACTCCTTAGCGGTTTTTGCCACCATACTTTGACGCACCAGGTAATTTACTTTAGAAAAGGCCTGGGTTAATTCGGCAATGTTTTTTGATTTATCAATAAGCTGTTGCTCTTCTTTAATTAAGTCATCCAACGATTTGAAGTTGATGCCGAATTTATTTTCAATATCCAGCAATTGCTTTTCGATTGAAATTATTTCCAGAATGAAACTAAAACTTTCATCCTTGTAAGCTTCTTCCTTGAGCTTGTTTAGCATTTTACGACATTGTTTGTATTGTGCCTTATCAAACAAGTTCCGTAAATTGGTTATTTCGTCTTTTATGGTGTAAGCTGTAATGCTTTCGGCATAAAAGGTACGTTGACTTTTTAAGATAATGTTATAGATGTCCTCTAATATGTTTTTTTGTTTAAGTAGTTTATTAATGGATTTAGAGGGTTTAATCATTTCTTCCGGAGAAGATTTTTCCAGTTCATCAAATAGTTTGGAAAGGTTGGCCGAATTGGAATCAGCGGTAACGGTTAGTTTAAAGAATCGTTTCTCCGATTTACTCAGCGATTTAATTAAATCAAAAACTTCTTCCAGACTAACTGTTATCATCTTTTAGGAATTCAAAATGTTAAAAGCATTATTGTATTCTTATAATGCTGTAAAAAAACACTTTTTTTTGCTAATTTTAGTCTTGTCTACAAAGTTTAGGTCATGAAAGCGATAAAAAATAGCTCATTTCTTGTAATCTTAACCATTCTTATATGGCCTTTTTACATTAAAAGTCAGGAAATTTCTTGCCAGAAATTAAAGAGTGCGGTAAATACCGCCACCTTATATTATTCTCCGGAAAACCTAAGAAGCGACACTTTTGATATTCTTAAATACACCATCAATTTAAACATCAGTGATTTTGTAACTGATACGATTCGTGGGAACACATTGGTAAAATTTAAACCAAAGTTGAACGGACAAAATAAAATCCGACTCGATTTATTAAAAATGAAGATTGATTCAGTTAAACTAAATAACAGTTTACTCACTTATACTTATAATGATACTGTCATAAAAGTTAATCTACCTGCTACTTATAACACTACCGATACGCTGAATTTAAATGTGTTTTATCATGGTAAACCGCAAGGCGATCCTTCAGGATGGGGAGGGTTTTATTTCAGTGGTAACTATGCATTTAATTTAGGTGTAGGATTCGGCGCAAAGCCTCATAATTATGGAAGAGTATGGTTTCCTTGCTTCGATAATTTTGTGGAGAAGAGTCTGTATGATTTTAATATCACCACCGATGTATCGAAGAAAGCGTACTGCAACGGTGAATTAATAAATGATGTAGTGAATGGAAGTTTACGAACCCGTTCCTGGAAATTAGAAAAAGAAATTCCCAGCTACTTGGCTTCAGTAGCTGTGGCCGATTACACTCAGGTTAACTGGACGGCTTCGGTAGCTTCAGGAACAGTGCCGGTAATTTTAGCTGCACGTGCTGCGGATACAAGCGCATTAAAGGCGGGATTTGTTAATTTATTAAGTGCGGTGAGCGGTTTCGAAAATTATTACGGGCCTTATGTATGGAATCGTGTAGGTTATTGTTTGGTTCCATTTAACAGTGGGGCAATGGAACACGCTACTAATATTGCTTATCCTCAAGCAGCAATAAGTATTGGTTATGAAGCAACATTGATGGCGCATGAATTATCGCATCATTGGTGGGGTGATTTAATGACATGCGAAACACAGGAAGATATGTGGCTGAATGAAGGCTGGGCCAGCTATAGTGAGTATTTATTCAGAGAATGGAAATACGGTTACAATTCTTACATCACCAATTTAATTTCAACGCATGATGATATGGTGCATTTCGCACATTTCAGAGAAGGAAAATATTGGGCGGTATCCGGTGTGCCTCATCAATACACGTATGGCGATCATGTATATAGAAAGGGAGCTGTGGTAGCGCATAATTTGCGCGCTTATATGGGCGACACAGATTTTTTTAACGGAATCAAATATGTGATAGCTCAGAAAGCGTACAAAAACATGAATAGCATGGAATTTAAAAGTTTATTGGAAGCTTCATCCGGCAAAAGTCTGAGTGATTTTTTTAATAACTGGGTGATGAACGGTGGTTGGCCGCATTTTTCTGTGGATTCAGTAAACTATGTGCCGCAGGGCGTTGGCAGTTATGTTGCAACAGTATATGTGAAACAAAAAATCACTGGAGCCCCGACTTATTATTCGAATGTGCCTTTGGAAATTTCTTTTTTCAATAATTTATGGCAACCTGCAACAAAGTCGTTCACCATGAGCGGATCGGCGCAAAGTTTCACTTTTGCCTTAAATTTTGCGCCTGTAATGAGTGCTATTAATTATAATGGTAAACTGTTAGATGCACTGGTAGCTGAAAACAAAATTTACAAATCCACAGGTAGTTTTAATAATTCTCTGGGCAAGTGCCTAATTCAAGTGATGAATAAAGGAGCAGATTCTTCATTTATTCGTGTAGAACATAATTACGCAAAGCCGGATCCGTTTAAGAATAACATTGGAAATTATAAAATTTCAAACCAACATTACTGGCGAGTTGATGGTGTTTTAACGCCGGGGTTTCACGCGAAGTTGCATTTAAATTTTGACGGAACGAGCACCACAAGTGGAAGCTTTGGACAGTTAGATACCTGTTTAACTTCCGTACAAAATGATAGTATTATTGTGTTGTATCGAAAGAACAGAGCAGATGATTGGAAATTAGTGGACAAGTACACCAAATATAAAACAGGAACTAAAATGGGTAAGTTTATAATCGATACCTTACGTTTGGGCGAATATGTATTTGCTAATAAAAATGGCATCAATCCCGGAATAGGAATTCAGGAAAGTGTGAAAGGAAAATCAAATTTAAAGTTATTCCCAAATCCAGCCGGTCAGCAAGTAACTGTTCGGTTAGAAAATTACACAATTCAAGGATCAGAGCTTATTGAAATTATAAGTACAGACGGAAAATTAGTTTTTTCAAGTTCTTTAAATACTCAGGAGACAAAAATTGACTGTTCAGCTTTTTCCAAAGGAAATTACATCGTTAGTATTTCCAGAAACAAAAAAGTGATTGCGAGAGAAAAATTAATTCTGCAATAATTATTCGAGGGATTTAATTAAGGCCGCAGCTTTTAGTAAGCACTCTTCGTACTCTTTTTCAGGATCGCATAAATGAGTAATTGCACTTCCAACAGAAAAGGAAAGGTATTTTTCTTTTTCATTATAAAAAATGCTACGGATTAAAACATTCAAATCAAAATCACCTTTTTCATCCACGTAACCAATAGTACCGGAAAATGGCCCACGATTATACGTTTCGTATTCATCAATCAATTGCATCGCTCTGATTTTTGGAGCGCCGGTCATACTTGCCATAGGGAAAGTAGCATGAATTATTTCGTTAAAAGAAATTCCATTTTTCATTTCGCAACTTACGGTACTTACCATTTGGTGAACTTGTTGGTAGGATTCAATATCGTAAAGTTTTTCAACTGTTACACTTCCTTTTTTAGCAATGCGCGAAAAATCATTACGGGCAACATCAACAATCATGACGTTTTCGGTGCGCTCCTTCAAACTGTTTTTTAATTCGTTTTTAATTTGTTCGTCTTCCTGTGAATTAGTGCTGCGACGCGCCGTGCCCTTAATGGGTTTTGTAATTAATTTGTGGCCACGCTTACTTAAAAATAATTCGGGACTCGCACAAATGATGTAGCGATCATCCATTTTAACCAGAGCAGAGTAGGGTGCCTGACTCAAGGCATTAAGTTTATTAAAAACATCAAATGGATTTATCTCCGCATTTTTTGCCTCGAAGGTAATGCAATAATTAATTTCATATATATCACCAAGTTGAATATGCTGTTTGAGAGCTTTTACTTTTTCGATGTATTCTTCTTTAGTAGTCGTGCAGTTTAAAAAGAAGGGTTTGTTTGCTTGTTTAACACCGAAATCCCCATTGAATTTTTGAATAAAAGTGGGTTTAAAGAAAAGAGTATTTGGAAAATTTAACCGACTACTTTTTATAGAATATAATTTTTCAATACGATTTTTGTAATCGTAATTTATAAAATTAAAACAGTTAGAAGTTGACTCATGTTGCAACTTATCAGAAGCGCCAATTAAATTTACAAAGCCTTGTTTGTGCTTGTTGGAAGAAAAAGCGAAAAAGTATCTAAATTTTTTTAGTTCACTTGTTAAATCCATTGCCCAAATATGCAAAAAAATGAGCAAAACACCATTTTAAGTGTTTAGTTACTTGTGTAATAGCTAAAAAAAGCCTTAATTTTGTAGTATGTTAAAGCGAAACAGAATTTATTTACTATTCTTTTATTTACTTTCTTCCGTTTATTATTCTCAAACGGAATCAAGTAATTCTATGTATACTGAAGTAATTAGGCAAGCTAACAATTCTACCAAAGAAAACAGTGAGGTAGTTCCCTTTGTTGTTAATGAAAGTCCTGAGAAGTTATCAATGCCACCATGTGGAGCAAATGCTGCGAATAACAATTTTGCAAATGCAGTGGCTTTGGTTGTTAATGGTGGAAACATTAGCGGTACAACTTGTGGTAGTCTTGAAGCTGGAGAAACAACAGCTTGTTACTCATCGGCAACAAGTTCAGTTTGGTATAAATTTACTGCTACCGCTACAACTCATTTTGTGCAAATAACTCTTGTTTCCGGTGCATGCTTTGTGGGTAGTGCAGTTTATGGCGTTACAAGTTTACCAACAACTAATTGTGGTAACAGTGGACCTATTAGTTGTCAATCTGCTTTTGGTGGACCAACAGCAACTTTATATAATTTAACTAATCTAACAATTGGCAATGTTTATCATATTCAAATATTATATAATCAAGCGGGTTGCTCTTCAAATTTTGGAACTTTTAATATTCAAGTAACAACAGCAAATCCTGGAGGAACAATAACTAATCCACCACTAATTGCTCAATGTAGCAGCCCCGCTGCCGGTTGTTTTTTTGGCACTCCTCCTGCAGTTGGCACTGTAACTTCATCGTGTACTTCATATCCTTTATCTGCGGCGGGGTACAATGCCAATAGTGTTTGGTCAACTGTAATTCAGTTTACAAGTTCTGCATCTTGGTCGAATTTTTCTTGGCAAGCGATTATAACAAGTAATTGCTTTCCATCAGGAAATGTTCAGTGGTTAAATTGGACCCTTTATGATTGCTCTTGTAATCAATTAGCATGTGGAAATATTTCGACTTTAACCGGAGCTGGTTTAGCTTGCGGTACTTGTTTTAGACTTAAATATGAAATGGAGTTAGCAAACTGTACAAGCTTCACAACAATTTGGCCGTATCAAAATGTGCCATCCTCACCAACGCCTTGTACTGTTTTACCTCTGCATTTGTTGTTTTTTACAGCGAATCCAACTGGTGACAATAAAAATGTTATTGTAGAATGGGAAGCTATCTCGGAAGTGAATGTAAAAAAGTACATACTTGAAAGAAGTAGTGATGGGATTAATTTTAATTTACTCACTGAAATCGATGCCTTGGGTACTGAACAAGGAAACAGAAAATACAGTTATAACGATAATTGTTGTTTTGGGCAGGAAACGAGGTATTATAAACTGACTTCAGTTGATGATGATGGCAGTACTTCTTTTGAAAAAACTATCGCAGTGACATTTAAAGGAAATAAAGATATTGCTAAGTTTTCGCCAAACCCTGCCAATACTAATTTTATCATTTCATTTGGTGAGAGTGCACAAAACTTACCGACTATTATTCAAATATATAATTCATTAGGAGAATTGGTAAAGGAAGAAACGTTTGTAACCAACACCTTTTATAAGGAAATGAACATTGAGGAGCTTAATGCCGGAATTTATTTTGTCAATTTAATAACTCCTGCAACTTCTGAAGTGATAAAATACAAGCTCGTTAAGCAATAATATTTTTTATAGCGTCCACCCAAACATCACTATCGTTTAAGCTTCTTACAAGCGTTACGCTTTCACCACCGTGCTCTTTAAATATTTCGTTGTATTCAGTACCGATTTCATGTATTGTTTCTAAACAATCTGCAACAAAAGCAGGGGAGAATACCAATAATTTTTTTGCACCTAGTTTGGCTAAGTCTTCAATCACTTTATCCGAATAAGGTTTTAACCAGGCATCATCTAAGCGCGACTGAAAAGTAGAAGTGTATTTGCCTTCCGGGATATTTAATTTTTTCACCAACTGTCGTGTTGTTTCCATGCAATTCGCACGGTAGCAATATTGATTGTTTTCCGTAATGGCATCACAACATTTTCCGAAGTGGCAAGAATTGTTTCCGTAATGAGCGGATGCTTTTTTAATTTGTCTTTCCGGTAATCCGTGGTAGCTAAATAAAATGTGATCGTAAGCATTTAAGTCAAATCCTTCTGCCGACTTTACAACCGCATTGATATAATGCGGATTGTCGTAAAATTTATTAATGATTTTAATAGTAGGAATAACTTCCCACTTAGATAATTCTTTTAAAATTAATTCGGCAGTAGAACCGGTTGATGATGACGCGTACTGCGGATACAATGGAACAAAAATAATCTCGGATGGTTTTTGTTCGCGTAAACGATTCAATACACTTTTAATAGATGGGTTTTGATAACGCATAGCCCAATCTACTATGTAGTCATTACCAAGCGTTCGCTGAACTTTTTCTGCCAGATTTTTTGTGTGAATGATTAATGGAGAACCATCGCTGCTCCAAATCTGCTGATATAATTTTGCTGATTTAGGTGAGCGAAAAGGAACGATGATTCCATTCACTAACATAAATCTTCCTGCTGCAGAAATATCAATCACACGCGGATCATTCAAAAACTGAGTTAAATATTTTCTCACATCAGATGTTGAAGGAGAATCGGGTGTGCCAAGATTAATTAAAAGTACCGCCTTCTTCATTTTGTTTCATTTGAATTTTCCTGAACATTTTCTACGGATGTTTCAGTTGGGTTTTCGTGAAGATGATGCTGATGTTCATTGATGAATTTTTTCTGAAACACCAGAATGATTCCAACACCGGTGGATATTGCAAAGTCGGCGAAATTAAAAATAGGTCTGAAGAATTGAAAATCTTCACCGCCCCAAATTGGAAACCAATCCGGAAAATGTCCTTCATAAAGCGGAAAGTAAAACATGTCTACCACACGCCCATGTAAAAAGCCTGCGTATCCGCCTTCGGCCGGCATGAACTGAGCCACATTAAATTCATCACTCTCGCCAAATAATACACCATAAAATACCGAGTCAAAAATATTCCCCATGGCGCCGGCTAAAATCAAAGATACCGAGAGAATGAATCCCCAATGTTCTCCTTTTTTAACGAGCGTTGTGATGTACCATATACCAACACCGCAAGCAATAATGCGAAACACACTTAAAAATAACTTTCCGTAATCTCCGCCAAACTCTAAGCCAAAAGCCATTCCCGGATTTTCTGTAAAGTGAAGAATGAACCAATCACCGGCAACCCGTGTAACTTCTCCTAAAGGATAATTCAGTTTAATGTAAATTTTAATAAACTGATCGATAAACAATACCGAGAAAATAGTAAGAAGTGGTATTTTATATTTTTTAAGCATATAAATAAAAAAGTGTCAATCCATTTTTGAATTGACACTTTAGAGTGTAAACAGTTTTTATTTGTTTTGGTTCAATTTAGCATCGATGCCTAATGTAGCATGAGGCACACTACGTAAACGTTCTTTAGGAATTAACTTACCGGTTACGCGGCAAATTCCGTACGTTTTGTTTTCTATACGAACCAACGCGTTTTTTAAATTAATGATATACTTTTCCTGACGAGCAGCTAACTGTGCAGTTTCTTCTTTCGATAAAACATCACTTCCATCTTCCAATAATTTAAAGGTTGGAGAAGTATCATCCGTTCCGTGGTTGTCTTCGTTAGATAAAGTTTGTTTCAGTAATTCGTAATCCGTTTGAGCTTCTTTTAATTTCTCAAGGATTAACTCTTTGAACTCCGCTAATTCTTTATCTGTATATCGCGAACGATTATCTTTTGTGTTAACGAAAGGCTTTGGAGCTTCTTCCGCGCTTTTTTTAATTAATGGTTTTGATAAATCAATTTGTAAAGGACGGTTACGGATATATGCTTCCATGCTACCGCCACTTGATTTTCCTTCACTCTTTTTACGACGACCGCGACCTTTTTTAATTGGCACTTCATCATCATCATCATCATCATCAGGAGGTGGAATATCACCATCCACATCTAAAACAGCCGGCTCTTCTAAATCGCCAACAATTTCATCATCCTCTTCATTTTTTTCGTAATCATCTTTTACATCAACATCTTCATCATCATCATCGTCGTCACCGCGTGATTTCTTCTTTCCCTTTTTATCTTTTGAAACAGCTTTTGCTGATTTTTTAATCGCATCAATTGGCTTACCTGCCGTTTTCTTTACCATTAAATCTTTAACTGTTTTCACAGCCTTCGCCGGTTTTGCTGATTTAGCAGGCTTAACTGGTTTCGCTGCTTTTTTAGGAGCAGGTTTAACGGTTTTTTTCGCTACCGGTTTTGCAGCTTTTTTTGCAGGTTTAGCCGGTTTTGCGGCTTTTTTTGCAGCAGGTTTTGTTACCTTTTTAGCAGGCTTAGTTGCTTTTTTTGCAGCAGGCTTTACGGCTTTTTTCGCCGGTTTTGCCTTTGCTTTTTTATTGTCTTTCTTAGCCATCTTACACTTTACTTAATCAGTTTAACTTTTCAATTGATATTAAGGTCGATATTGTTTCGTCAACTTCAACGGCATTAGCAGTTGCGGTATTTAAATCTGCTACCAGTTGCAAATCGCCGGTTAATGTCTCAGAACAAATATAACTTAAATTATTATTTATGGCCGAATTTAAGGCCTCATTTTGCTTTATTTTAACCAAAATACGATCGGTAACGTCTAATCCCTTGTCTTTACGCAGGTTTTGAATACGGTTCACAATTTCACGCGCTAACCCTTCTTGCTTTAATGGTTCGGTTAGAGTTACATCCAAAGCTACAGTTAAAGGACCATTATTCGCGACCTTCCAACCCGGAATGTCAACCGGAATAATTTCAACATCTTCGGTTTCAAGAACGATATCCGCTCCGTTAACAGAAACGGTGAATGTTCCGTTTTTTTCTATTCCGCTTATTATTTTGGCGCCGTTTTCATTGGCAAATGCTTGAACGGCTTTCATGTTAGCCCCGCATTTTTTGCCTAAGGTTTTAAAATTCAGCTTCAGGTTTTTTACAATTTGCGTTTTGCTCTCATCCACAAATTCAATTTCCTTCACGTTTACCTCAGCTAATATCAAATCTTTTACGGCTTCAATTTTGCTTTGTGTTTCTTTGTCTAAAATTGGAATTTGAATTTTTTGTAAAGGCTGACGCACACGTAAGTTTTCTTTTTTACGTATCGATAAAATCATGGATGAAATTTTTTGAGCCAACTCCATGCGCTGCTCTAAATTCACATCAATAATTTTTTCTTCCGCTTTCACAAATTCGGTTAAATGCACCGATTCAAAACGAAGTGGCGTGTTGTTTTTAATTGCGTTTTCACGAACAGGCGTGCTTAAATTTTGATATAACCATTCTCCAAAGAAAGGTGCAATTGGACTCATTAACTGAGCAACCACCATTAAACACTCGTGAAGAGTTTCATACGCCGCTTTTTTATCAGTACTCATGTCACCTTTCCAGAAACGGCGTCGGCTCAAACGCACATACCAGTTACTTAAATGCTCATCAACAAATTCTTCGATGGAACGTGCGGCACGATGCGGTTCAAAATTTTCATAATGCGCAGTAACGTCTTTTATTAAACTGTGGAGTTTAGATAAAATCCAACGGTCTAATTCCTGACGGTCTTTAACCGGAACAATATTGTTTTCATCAACCAAAAATCCGTCAACGTTCGCGTATAAGGCGTAAAAACCATAAGTATTATACAACGTTCCGAATAACTGACGTTGAACTTCGCTGATGCCTTCAATATCAAATTTTAAATTATCCCAAGGCGCAGCATTCGCAATCATGTACCAGCGAGTAGCATCGGCACCAAATTTTTCTAATGTTTCAAACGGATCTACTGCGTTTCCTAAACGCTTACTCATTTTGTTTCCGTTTTTGTCTAACACCAATCCGTTACTTACTACATTTTTGTAAGCAACCGAATCAAAGTTCATTGTTGCGATAGCGTGTAAGGTAAAGAACCAGCCACGGGTTTGATCAACACCTTCCGCAATGAAATCGGCAGGAAAATATTTTTTGTTATCAATTAAATCTTTGTTCTCAAAAGGATAGTGCAATTGTGCATAAGGCATAGCGCCACTGTCAAACCACACGTCAATCAAATCCGGTTCACGGAATAATTTTTTCCCGTTTTTCTCTAATACAATGGTATCGGCGTATGGTTTATGTAAATCAAATGTATCGTAGTTTTCTTTACTCATGTCACCCACTTTGTATTTCGCAAGCGGATTATCATTCATTACACCTTTTGCAAGTGCATTTGCAATTTCTTTTTGTAATTCTTCTGCTGAGCCAATACAAATTTGTTCTGTTTTATCTTCGCTGGTCCAGATTGGAATTGGAATACCCCAGAAACGTGAACGTGATAAATTCCAATCATTCAAATTCTCTAACCAGTTACCAAAACGACCGGTTCCTGTTGCTTCAGGTTTCCAGTTAATAGTTTTGTTCAATTCAATCATACGGTCTTTTGCCTCCGTTGATTTGATGAACCACGAATCCAATGGATAATATAAAACCGGTTTATCAGTTCTCCAGCAATGCGGATAACTGTGTTCGTAGGTTTCTTTCTTAAATAATTTTCCTTCTTCCTGTAATTTTAAAACGATACGTTCATCAACGCTCAGATAAACTTTTAAATCTTTAATTTTTCCGTGGGCTTCTAATATTTTTTTCTGCTTTTCAAATTCAGCTTTCTTTTCTTCTTCGGTGTAATACGCTTCTTTTACATATTCTTCTCCGTAAAGGAAAATACCATCTTGCACTTCCGGTAAAAATTTACCGCGTTTGTCAACAAGGGTAAGTGCACCAACATTGTTTTGTTTCGCCACTCTAAAGTCATCGGCACCAAAGCTTGGCGCAATGTGAACGATACCTGTACCATCGGTAGTCGTAACGAAATCGCCTACTAAAACTTTAAACGCATTTCCTTCAGGTTCTGCAAATGGTAATAACTGATCGTAATGGATGCCTGCTAAATCAGAACCTTTACAGTGACCAACAATTTTAAAAGGAATGTTTTTATCACCCGGCTTGTAATCTTCGAATTTTAAATCGGTGTGTTTTTCGGAGAAATATTTGTTTACTAAATCTTTTGCGAGCACTACAACCTGCGGACTTCCTGTAAACGGATTGAAGCTGTTTACAAAAACATAATCAATATCCTTACCAACTGCTAGGGCGGTATTTGATGGAAGAGTCCAAGGTGTGGTAGTCCATGCTAAGAAGTAAAATTCTTTTTCGTCAGCTTTAAACTGATTTAATACAGTGTGTTTTTCAAATTCCTTTTTCCGGATTTTGAATTGTACTGTTGCTGTTCTGTCTTTTACATCGCGGTAACAACCCGGCTGATTTAATTCGTGTGAAGATAATCCTGTACCTGCTGCCGGAGAGTATGGCTGAATGGTATAACCTTTGTACAATAAATTTTTCTTGTAAAGATTTTGCAATAACCACCAAACGCTCTCAATGTATTTGTTATCGTAAGTAATGTAAGGGTCGTTCATGTTTACCCAGTATCCCATTTTAGCAGTGAGTTCTTCCCACTTATCGGTATACTTCATCACTTCCTTACGGCAAGCTTTGTTGTAATCTTCAACTGAAATATATTTCGGACTATTTTTATTTCCGATATCTTCTTTAGTAATGCCTAAACTTTTTTCAACGCCTAATTCTATTGGTAAACCATGGGTGTCCCAACCGGCTTTACGTTTTACCTGATAACCTTGTAAAGTTTTGAAGCGACAAAAAATATCTTTAATAGCGCGCGCCATCACGTGGTGAATGCCGGGCATTCCGTTTGCGCTTGGCGGGCCTTCATAAAAAACCCACGGTGTTTTTCCCTCACGGGTAGACACTGATTTTTCGAAAGTTTTGTTTTCTTCCCAAAATTTTAAAACCTCTTTGCTGATTTGAGGTAAGTTGAGTTGCTTATATTCTGGATATTTTTTCATCCGCTTTTTAAAAAGGAGAGCGAATTTACTAAAAATAAGCTGTAAAATAAAGATTATTTAGCCCTGATAAGGCTTTTTAAATAGTTAACAACTAGAGAGGTAGAGAAATAATTAGAATCTGTATCCCACGTTAAGCCCAATGTTAAACACCGGATTTGAATTGGTATAATTTTGATTGTAGTTATAATAACCGTTAGGAGACTTAAAATCATTAGGATCATTGGCAACGAATTGACGATTGATGGTGGTGCCAATGGCGGCGTGTAACATCATGTTAAAAGCGGGTGTAATTCTAAACAAAATCCCATTGTTAATCATAGCGTAAGATTCATTAAGTACAAATCCGTGTTTTTTATCAGAATAACCGGTTATTGGATTACCCCATTGATCTAAGGAATAATCATAGGTATAAAAGGTGCCATTATATTGAGCGAAGCGAATTAACGGACCAATGAAATGAGTAATAGCATGCTTACCACTGGTGTGAAAGTAAATACCCATTCCCGCGTCAATGGTTTTGTGTGTTATCTTGTAATTGTAAATGTTTCCGTAGTAATAATTGGTAGATAAGCCAAAGCTGTTTTGCAAAGATGGCTCAAGAAACGAAGTAGACACAGGTAAGTGAATACTGAATAAACCATTTCCGAATTCGCGTAAGTAAGAAAGACTGGCAGTTCCGTTTAATAGAGCCAAAGAGTTTACAAAAACAACGTTTTTCTTTTTGGTCATTGTATTGAATTGTTCCGTGCTTTCTCTTTTTCGCTGTGCTCTTAAGCTATCCATTCTTACAAATGGAGAAACCGGGGCGTATACAATTTCTGTTTTTTGTTTGCTTTCAGGAAAAGTTTCGTGTTCACCGTTTGCGTAAATAAGCAAAGCCACATCACTTTTGTTAACAATGTAAAGCGGCCCGTCGGGATTAGACTTTAATTTATATTTAACCTCGTTCGGCGTTACTTCCAAAACCTTCACTTCTAGTTTACTGTTGTCTTTTTTGAAGAGTTGATCCTGCGCAAAAAAGTTTAACGAGAAAAAAACGAGTGAAGCAAAAATTAAAAATCTTACAGGCATGATGTTGAATTTTAAAGATTAACGCGGGGATGCCTAATTTATTATATAAATATACTAAAAAGCCCGAATAATTAGGGCTTTTTCATATTGAATTTTTGGCAGATTAATCTACCTTAATAACCAAAGTAAGTGGAGTGATTTTAAATAGCTTTCCTGTTTCTGTTTGTTTAATAACTATTTCTTCGAAAGTCACTTTGCAATTACTTTCCAGATCATGAAAGAATTTTGTCATGGCTTCTGTAATAATTCCATCGGTAAACTCATCTTTGGTTAAACTATGTTTGTAGTTGGTTTTAAAATGATAGTAAATGATTTTAAAATTCTCCGCATCCAGTCCGGTTAATTTTAATTCTTTCAAAGCTTCCATGTTTTTTTGCGTGGTGTTTCCTAATAAGTCAACACCTTCCACGCTCAACTTAACGTCATCTAAAATTTTCAGTTTAGAATAGTCTTGTTTTTCGTTCTGAGAAAATACCGAAGCGCAGAAGAAAAGTAATAGTATAGAAATGATTTTTTTCATGGTTGCAATGTTTAATCGATGGTTGCAATAACTTTTAATTCGATAGCAATTGGCGTTGGCAGTTTATTTATTTCCAAAGTTGTTCTGCAAGGCGCATTATCTTTAAAATACTCGGCCCAAATTTTATTATAAATAGGAAAATCGTCTTTCATGTTGGTTAAGAAAACCGTTACATCAACAATTTTATCCCAACTGCTTCCTGAATCTTCTAAAATGTATTTGATGTTTCTGAAAACACTGTGACATTGAGCGGCAATATCGTAACTAATGATGTTGTTATTGTCATCGAGTTCCACTCCCGGAATTTTTTTAGTACCTCTCTCGCGTGGCCCCACACCACTTAAAAATAATAAATTGCCAACGCGACGAGCATGCGGATATAAACCAACCGGTTCTGGTGCCTTACCCGATTCTATTTTAATGTTTTCGTTACTCATGATAAAATTTAAAAGCAAATATAAATATAAGCTTAAATTTGCGAGTAATTAATTTGTCATGAAAAAAATTCTGGTTATCTATTTTACACAAACAGGGCAGGCAAAGAGCGCAATAGACGCTTCGCTTAAATCGTTTGTGCAGGATAGCAATTATGAAATCGATTACGAATTAATTTCACCAAAAGTTCCTTTTTCGTATCCATGGGGTTATCAGGAATTTATGGATGCCTTTCCTGAAAATGTGTTTGGAATTCCAATGGAATTGCAGCCTTTAAAAATTAATCCTGAAAAAAATTATGATTTAATAGTCATAGCCTATCAACCTTGGTTTTTAAGTGTATGTCGCCCCATTAGTTCGTTTCTGCAAACTCCTGAAGCAAAGAAATTACTGAATGGAAAGCCGGTCATTACAATTATTAATTGCCGTAACATGTGGTTGGGTGCGCAAGAGAAAATGAAAAAATATTTGAAGGATTTAAACGCGAATTTGGTGGGCAATCTTGTTTTTCCGGATCATTCTTCTAATCTCACCAGTTTAGTAACTGTATTAGCATTTGAATTGAAGGGTGTGAAAGAAAAATTTATGGGCTTTTTTCCTCGATACGGAATTAATCAGAAGGATTTGGATGCGGCCTCCGGTGTTGGAGAGGAAATAAAATCATGTTTAGAAAAAAATAATTATAGTTCACTTCAACCAAAAATTGTACAGGCTAATTTAAATTTTCTACGCGCTAATATTATGATTATGGAGGGTAGAGGTCGAGCCATGTTTCCAATCTACGCGAATTATATTCGGAAAAAAGGTAATTCAGGAAATCCTGCCCGCAAAACACGCGTTCGTATTTTTGGAATTGTATTGCCTACAGCTATTTTACTTCTTTCACCCATTATTACTATTGTGGCGCGTTTAACTCCAATTATTGTTCCCGGTAAAATGAAAAGGGAAATTGCTTACTACCAGCAAACGGGTTTAAAGTCTTGATGATATACCCGCTGCCACTTATTTTTTCATGTTAAACACGTAATTAGCACAGAAATATTACTTTTGTGCCCTGGCTTTAATTAAACAAAATCAATTATCTTTTGTTTAAAAGAGATAGAATGGCTAATAGCGTTTACATAAATAAAATATCCAGTTATTTACCGGGTAAACCTGTTTCAAATGATGAAATGGAGGAATACCTTGGGGTAATTGGCGGACGTAAATCGCGATCGAAGGCAATTGTTTTGCGCAGTAATGGAATTAAAAACCGTTATTACGCGCTTACTAAAAATTCAGAGGCGACTCATACGAATGCTCAATTAACGGCTAATGCTATTAAGAAACTGTTTTCAGATTCGAATGAGTTAAAGAAAATTGAGTTACTAACGTGTGGCACAACTACTCCTGATCAGCTTACGCCATCACATGCAGTAATGGTGCATGGTCTCCTTCCTGAAACTTCAAATACACAGGTTATTTCTTTTAGCGGCGTGTGTTGCACGGGTATGCACGCACTAAAACATTCTTATTTATCAGTGCTTTCAGGTGATACTCAGAATGCCGTGGTTGCTGCATCTGAAAGAACCTCTGCCATGTTGAAGCATCAGAATTTTGAAGAAGAGAATAAAAAACTGGAGTTGTTAGAAGCAAATCCAATTATTGCTTTCGATAAAGAATTTTTACGCTGGATGTTAAGTGATGGAGCTGCTGCTGCATACGTTACGAGTAAACCAAATGCTTCAGCACTTAGTTTAAAAGTGGAGTGGATTGAAAATTACAGTTTTGCTAACGAGGCAGAAACGTGTATGTATATGGGCGGTGAGAAGTATGATGGTGGTTTAAAAGGATGGGCCGATCATCCTGTAAGCGATATTTTAGGTAAATCACTTTTTACACTAAAGCAAGATGTAAAATTATTGGATAAGAATATTGTGAAGTTTGGAGGTAAGGCTTATGCATCTTCATTATTGAAACACAATTTAAAGTCTTCAGAGATTGATTATTATTTGCCGCATATTTCCAGTATGTATTTTGCTGATAAAATTTATGCGGAGATGGAATTAACTGACACAGTGGTGCCGCGCGATAAATGGTTTTTAAATTTACCTGAAGTCGGAAATGTAGGCGCTGCATCCATCTTTTTAGCTCTTGAAGCTTTGTTGAACAGCGGGAAATTAAAGAAGGGTGAGAAAATATTTTTGTCTGTTCCGGAGAGCGCTCGTTTCTCCTATTCTAACGCTTTATTAACTGTTGTATAATGGCACTTGTAACACGCGAACATATTTTTGAATACATTCCTCAACGCAATCCTATTTGTCTTGTTCATACCATCTATGAAAGCACGCAGGAAAGTGTTAAAACAGGATTTTTGGTTGAAGAGGATCATTTGTTAGTAGAGAATGGCGCATTAACGGAAGCCGGAATTACAGAAAATTTAGCGCAATCAGCCGCGGCTCACGCTGGATACATTGCCCGTCAACATAATTTACCGCCAAAGGTTGGTTTCATTGGTAATATTAAGGATTTACAAATTCAACAGCTTCCAAAAGTGGGTACGGAAGTAATCACGGAAGTTAAAATAAAAGCCTTTGTAATGAATGTTACTTTGGTTATTGTCACATCCACATGTAACGGACAACCTGTTGCATCGTGTGAAATGAAGATTTTTTTACAAGAATAATCTTATTTTTGTGCACTCTAATGAAGATTAAAATGCAGGGTGCCCCTTTGGTAGAAATACAAAATGTTTTAAAGTCGTACAAAAACGCACCAAGACCTGCTGTAAATGATCTTTCATTAGTTATTCCTAAGCAAAGTATTTTTGGTTTGTTAGGTCCAAACGGAGCCGGAAAAACCACTCTCATTTCCATGCTGTGCGGACTGTTTTCTCCTACCAACGGAAAAATCATAACTAACGGTTGGGACACAGCGGTTGATTCCAAAAAGATTAAGCAAATAATTGGAGTTGTTCCACAGGAAATCGCACTTTATCCTAAGTTAACTGCTTATGAGAATTTGTTGTTTCTCGGACACATGTATGGTATTGAAACTGATGAATTAAAACAACGAATTAAGTATAATTTGGAAGTGTTGGGTTTATTTGAGCATAAAGATCAATTAATAAAAACCTTCTCTGGAGGGATGAAACGCAGGATTAATTTAATTGCCGGATTGTTACATCATCCGCAATTATTAATTCTCGACGAACCTACGGTAGGAGTTGATATCCAATCCAAAACAGCCATCATCAATTATTTAAAAAAATTGAATAGCGAAAAGGGAATGACAATTTTTTACACCTCACATCATTTGGATGAGGCTGAAGATTTTTGTTCGCACATTGCCATCATTGATGAAGGGAAATTAATAACGGAAGGTTCTACAAAAGAATTAATACAAAACAACGGTTGTAATACCATAGAAGAAGTTTACCTGAAAATAACAGGAAGGAAATTCAGGGATTAAACATGAAAAAACTATTATATAGTTTATATAAAGAGTACAAAGTACTGGTGCGCGACAAGGCGGCAATGGGCATTATGTTTATTATGCCAATGGCGCTGGTTTTTGTGGTAACAATCATACAGGATACAACGTTTAAGTCGGTAAACGAAACCTCTGTTCCTCTCTTATTGGTGGATAAAGATCATGATTCTTTATCGGTGCAATTAGAAAGAGCCTTAAAGCAGACTAAATTTTTTGATGTACAGAAGCAGGATATCAATCAGGAAGAGGCACGAGAACTCATAGCAACAGGTAAGTATTTAATTGGCATTTTTATTCCCGAGAAAAGCACAACACGTTTACGCGAAAAAGCATCTCAGCGTATCTCAAAATTATTTCCGGCAGAAGATACATTGCCATCTGTAGTTGACACAGCCTCGCTGCAGTTGAAATTATATTTTGATCCTATCACCAAGCAGTCTTTTAAAGTAAGTATTAGTGGTGCTATTGGTCGGATTGTTTCAGCATTGGAAATGCAGAGTATGGTTGATGTTTTGAAGGTGGAAATGAAAGACTTAATGCCGTCATCGGAAGAAGTAACACTGGAAACAAAACCTTTAGTATCAACAAGCGAAGAGTACGCAACAAACAACGAATCAACACTGGTGCCAAATTCAGTGCAGCATAACGTGCCAGCCTGGACAATGTTCGCTATGTTTTTTATTTGTATTCCGTTATCTGGAAATATTATTCGCGAGCGGGAAGATGGAAGCGCATTCAGATTACTTACAATGCCGGGGTCCTATGTTTTTGTTTTGGCCGGAAAAATCACCTTGTATCTTATTGTCTCATTGATTCAATTTGCTTTAATGTTAAGCGTGGGCTTATATATATTGCCTTTAATGGGACTTCCAACCTTACAAACCGGCGAAAATTATTTTACATTATTCAGTATTGCCCTGAGTGCCGGATTGGCTGCTACCGCTTTTGGTTTATTAGTTGGAACCATAGCCAGCTCTCAAGATCAGGCTGCCTTATTTGGAGCTGTATTTGTGGTTTTATTGGCTGCTTTGGGCGGAGTTTGGATTCCAACTTTTGTTATGCCTGAAATCATGAAAAGCATCAGCTCAATTTCACCGCTAAATTGGGGATTAGAAGCATTTTACGGGGTTTTTCTTAGAGGCGTTTCCTTTTCGGCGATTTGGATACACTTATTTAAACTTTTAGTTTTCGCGGCCGCTTGTTTTGGCGGAGCTTATTACTATCAGGTGTATAAACGCATGCGTTAAAAGCCGTCTTCGTCGCTCAAAATCAGTAAACTGACTAAAATCACGCTAAGCAAGTAATACAAATATTCTAACTAGTTAAAATTCAAGCCTTAACAAATTCGGATTTTTACCATTTTTCTTCATAAATAATTTCTCGAAATATCATTTTATACCTACATTTGCACCCGAAATTTAAAGAACGATAATTTTTGAGATTTTTCATGCGAGCAAAAGCGATATTTTTCCCGATTTTTTTAGTCCTTTTTTTCCTGTTTTCAGGTAAGGTTGCCGCCGGCGAACCAACCGAATTAGAGCACCATGGTGATTCTAGCGCGGTGCATGTTTCAGACGGACACAACAAAGAACAAAAAGTAGATATCACAAAAGTTGCTTTCGAACACATTTTAGATTCTCACTCTTGGCACTTATTTGGTGAAGGTCACGACGCCGTTTCCATTCCTTTACCTGTAATTCTTAAAACCAATAACGGATTAGTTGTTTTTTCATCCGGAGAATTTCATCATGATACACATGGTACTCATGTTGTAGAGAAAAACGGTGAGCGTTTTGTGAATTTCGAAGAAACAATTTATTACGCTTCAGAAACTCCAAATGTTCACGGACAATATTTAGAGATGGAAGAAAATGGAAGTGAGTGGCACCCAAAAAACGCTGCACCTCTTGATTTTTCAATTACCAAAAACGTGGCTCAGCTTTTTATTTCAGCCATTGTTTTAATCTTGATTTTCTCTTCAATTGCAAAAGCATACAAAACTACCGGTGTTACTTCTGCACCAACAGGAAAGCAATCTTTCTTTGAACCGTTAATTGTTTTTGTGCGCGATGATTTAGCTAAGGGAAATATTGGTCACGGTTACGAAAAATACGTTCCATACCTTTTAACCGTTTTCTTCTTAATTTTAATTAATAACGTATTTGGTTTAATTCCAATTGGTGCAAACTTAACCGGAAATATCGCGTTTACATTAGTATTATCAGTTATTACTTTGATTGTAACCAACGTGAATGCTAATGGCGCTTACTGGCATCACATCTTAATGCCTCCTGCTCCAAAATGGTTATGGCCAATATTAATTCCGATTGAAGTGGTTGGTATCTTAACTAAGCCTTTCGCCTTAATGATTCGTTTATTCGCGAACATGACAGCAGGACACATTATTGTAATCAGTTTAGTGGGATTAATTTTCTTCTTCGAATCATTAGCAATTTCCCCAATATCAGTAGCCTTTGCATTATTTATTGATGTATTAGAGTGTTTAGTAGCATTTTTACAAGCTTACATTTTCACTATGTTAACCGCCTTGTTTATTGGTGCGGCCACAGCCGACCATTCACACGACGAGTCGCATTCAGGTGAACATGCAACGGAATCACATTAATAAACAAATAATAACAAATAAAAAACAAAAACCATGGGTGGAAGTATCGCAGCAATCGGAGCAGGTTTAGCCGTAATTGGCGCCGGCATCGGTATCGGACAAATTGGTGGTCATGCAATGGATGCCATTGCTCGTCAACCAGAAGCGCATTCAAAGATCCAAACTACAATGATTATCGCAGCAGCTTTAGTTGAAGGTGTTGCTTTATTCGGTGTGGTTGTAGCTTTAATGTCGAAGTAAAAACAAAAGTCCTCTGCGGTTGGCAGAGGACCTGTTTTTTAAAAGTTATTATTTAAAAGAAATAAAAAATGAATTCACTATTTATCTTAAACGCACTAGTAACTCCGGGAGTTGGTTTAATCTTCTGGACCAGCATCGTGTTTATTTTATTATTGGTTTTGTTAGGCAAATTTGCCTGGAAACCAATTTTAGCGGCTATTAAGTCTCGTGAAGAGAGTATTGATGAAGCTTTAAAATCTGCAGAAAAGGCGAAGCTTGAAATGCAAGAGTTAAAAGCTGGCAATGAAAAGATTTTGGCTGAAGCTCGTGCTGAGCGTGATGCTTTATTAAAAGAAGCCCGTGATACAAAAGATGCTATTATCAACGAAGCAAAGACAAAAGCTAAATCTGAAGCTGATCGTATTTTAACTTCTGCTCGTGAGCAAATCACTAACGAAAAAAATGCTGCAATTACTGAATTAAAAAATCAGGTAGCTACTTTGTCAATTGAAATCGCAGAGAAAATTTTGCGTTCTGAGCTTTCATCTGATGATAAGCAAAAAGCATTGGTAACTAACTTAATGAAAGACGTAAATCTGAACTAAAATGATGATCGTTGCTTCAAGATACGCTAAATCATTAATCGACCTTGCTGTTGAGACCAAGCAATTGGAAGAAGTGCGCAATGATATGCGTCTTATTGCTCAGGTTTGTAAAGAAAACAGAGAGTTTGTTGTATTGTTAGAAAGTCCGGTTGTGAAAACAGACAAAAAGATGGCTATTCTTAAATCTATTTTCGAAGGAAAAATTTCTGCAACTACTTTGGCCTTCCTTGATATTATTGCTAAGAAGCGCCGTGAAGGATTCATTGATAATATTGCTTATGCTTTCGATGAGCAGTATAAAGCATTCAAAAACATTACCAGTGCAGTAATTACTACTGCTGTAAAACTGGATGATGCATCGAAAGCACAGGTTTTAAAAATTGTAAAGGAAAGTGTAAACGGTGAAGTTGATTTAGTTGAAAAAACTGACAAGAGTTTGATTGGTGGTTTTATACTTACTGTAAACGATAAACAAATAGACACAAGTATTAAGCGTAAATTAAACGATTTAAAAAAGAACTTTTCGGGTAACTTATATGTACCTGATTTAAATTAATAAATACTTAAGCAAATGGCAGAAGTAAAACCGGCAGAAGTATCTGCAATTTTAAGACAACAATTATCTGGTTTCAAAAGTGAAACTGAATTGGAACAAGTTGGTACCGTATTACAAATTGGTGATGGTATCGCCCTTATCTACGGATTATCTAAAGTAGAATCAGGTGAATTAATTGAATTCGAAACAGGTTTACAAGGAATTGTATTGAACCTTGAAGAAGATAATGTTGGTGCGGTATTATTAGGCCCTGGTGATAATATTAAAGAAGGCTCAACCTGCAAGCGTACTGGTCGCATTGCTTCATTAAAAGTTGGTGAAGGAATGTTAGGTCGTGTAGTTGATACCTTAGGAAATCCAATTGATGGTAAAGGTCCGATTACAGGAACTACTTACGAAATGCCATTAGAGCGTAAAGCGCCTGGTGTTATCTATCGTCAGCCGGTAACTGAACCATTACAAACAGGTATCAAAGCGATCGACGCGATGATTCCTATTGGTCGTGGTCAGCGTGAGTTAGTAATTGGTGATCGTCAAACAGGAAAAACAGCGGTTTGTATCGATACAATTATTAATCAAAAAGAATTTTATGAAGCAGGTAAGCCTGTATATTGTATCTATGTTGCAATCGGACAAAAAGGTTCTACAGTTGCTAACGTATTACGTACTTTAGAAGAGAATGGAGCAATGCCATATACTATCATCGTAGCGGCTAATGCTTCTGACCCTGCTCCAATGCAATTCTACGCTCCGTTTGCGGGCGCAGCTATTGGTGAGTTTTTCCGCGATACCGGTCGTCCTGCATTAATTGTATTCGACGATTTATCAAAGCAAGCGGTAGCTTATCGTGAGGTATCATTATTATTACGTCGCCCTCCGGGACGTGAAGCGTATCCTGGTGACGTATTCTATTTGCATAGCCGTTTATTAGAGCGTGCTGCAAAAGTGAATGCATCAGACGATATCGCAAAGAGCATGAACGATTTGCCGGAGTCTATCCGACCGTTAGTAAAAGGAGGCGGTTCTTTAACGGCTTTACCTATTATTGAAACACAAGCGGGTGACGTATCTGCTTATATTCCAACTAACGTAATTTCTATTACTGACGGACAGATATTCCTTGAGTCGAATTTATTTAACTCGGGTGTTCGTCCTGCTATTAACGTAGGTATCTCTGTATCACGTGTAGGTGGTAACGCGCAAATTAAGTCAATGAAAAAAGTCGCAGGTACTTTAAAATTAGACCAGGCTCAATACCGTGAATTAGAAGCTTTCGCGAAGTTCGGTTCTGATTTAGATGCGGCTACAAAATCAATCTTAGACAAAGGTGCGCGTAACGTGGAAATCCTTAAGCAAGGACAATTCTCTCCATTACGTGTTGAGCAGCAAATCGCAATTATTTATTTAGGTACTAAGAATTTATTACGTTCAGTGCCTGTAAATAAAGTACGTGAATTCGAAAAAGAATTTTTAGACACATTAGAGCGTAAGCATAAAGGTAGTTTAGATCAGTTAAAAGCCGGTCAGTATACCGATGAGATTACAAATGTATTGGAGGCTGTTGCCAAAGATTTATCAGCGAAGTATAAATAATTGATAATACGCATTAGTTAAAATGCCAAGTTTAAAGGAAGTCAGAAATAGAATTGTATCAGTAGGTTCAACCATGCAGATTACCAGCGCCATGAAAATGGTGAGTGCTGCAAAATTGAAACGTGCTCAGGATGCAATTACTCAAATGCGCCCTTTTGCCGAGAAGCTTCAGGAAATTTTGAGTAATGTAAGCAGCTCTTTGGATAATTCTGAAAATGCCTACGCGCGCAATGCGGGAGGTAAAAATATACTTATCATTCCGATTAGCAGTAATCGCGGTTTAGCCGGAGCATTTAATGCCAATATTGTAAAACGTACTTGGAGTTTGATTAAGAATGACTTCAACGGCTGTCATGTTACCGTATTACCAATTGGTAAAAAGGTACAAGATGCATTCAAACGTACAGATTTTATTATCAGCGGACAAGATTTACCATCAAACTTAAATGAGTTGTTCGATGGGTTGTCGTTTGCGAAAACATCCCCGGTAGCCGAAAAAATCATGGAGGCATTTGCTACCAAGCAATTTGATAAAGTTATTTTGGTGTACAATCAATTTAAAAATGCAGCTGTTCAGATTACAATGACAGAGCAGTTTTTACCAATTGTTCCGCCAACATCGGGAAAAAGCACAAGCACAGATTATATTTATGAACCAGGAAAGGAATTCATAGTAAATGATTTAATTCCGCGTTCATTAAAAACACAATTTTATAAAGCATTGTTAGATTCAAACGCATCAGAACATGGTGCACGTATGACAGCAATGCATAAAGCAACCGATAATGCCAAGGAAATGTTGCGTGATTTAAAAATCACCTACAACAAAGCACGTCAGGCTACAATTACCAAGGAGATTTTGGAAATTGTGGGTGGTGCTGAAGCATTAAATGGTTAACCGTTCTTTAATTCGTAATTAATCCCGTAAGATTAATGCATGCATAATTCCACGAAGGTGGTTTTATTTCGTGTTTTTCTTACATAGTAATAATAACAATGAAATAAGGCCACCTTTTTTATTTGGTCTTTTTCAAAGAAAAAACAAAAACAAGTACTATGAAGTTATCTATGTTCAAATTCAATCTGCCAAAAGAATTGTTGGCAGAGTATCCGGCAAAAAACCGTGACGAAAGCCGTTTAATGGTGGTTGATCGCGCAACCGGTAAAATTTCTCACAAAAAATTCCGCGACATCATTAATTATTTTGATGAAGGTGATGTGATGATGTTGAATGACACGAAAGTGTTTCCTGCACGTATGTATGGTAATAAAGAGAAAACCGGCGCAAAAATCGAAGTTTTCTTATTGCGCGAGTTAAGCGCTGAGAGCCGCTTGTGGGATGTGTTAGTTGATCCGGCACGTAAAATACGTATTGGTAATAAATTATATTTTGGCGAAAACGATAGTTTAGTAGCTGAGGTAATTGATAACACAACTTCTCGCGGAAGAACATTACGTTTTTTATATGACGGTTCTTATGAAGAATTCCGTAAGGTATTATATGATTTAGGAGAAACACCACTTCCAAAATACATTAAGCGTAAAGCAGAAGAGAGTGATATAGATCGCTATCAAACTGTGTTTGCAAAAAATGAAGGTGCTGTTGCAGCTCCAACCGCCGGTTTACATTTTAGCCGCGAATTATTAAAGAAATTAGAAATTAAAGGTGTGAATTTCGCGCCATTAACTTTGCATGTTGGTTTAGGAACATTCAGATCAGTTGAGGTAGAAGATTTAACCAAGCATAAAATGGAGAGCGAAGAAGCTTTAATTTCTGCGGATACATGTAAAATTGTAAATACTGCGAAGGCAAAGAAGAAAAAAGTGTGTGCCGTTGGAACTACTGTAATGCGCGCTGTTGAGTCTTCTGTTTCTACAACCGGACAATTAAATCCGTATGTGGGTTGGACAAATAAATTCGTGTTTCCTCCATACGATTTCAGTGTTGCGAATTGCATGATCACAAATTTCCATATGCCGGAATCTACCTTATTAATGATGGTAAGTGCATTTGGTGGATATGATTTAATCATGAAAGCGTATAAAGAAGCGATAAAAGAAAAATACCGCTTCTATTCGTATGGCGATGCCATGTTGATTTTGTAAGATGAAAATCAAAGGCTGTTTCCCCT
Source organism: Bacteroidia bacterium (assembly GCA_016787445.1). GTDB lineage: Bacteria > Bacteroidota > Bacteroidia > B-17B0 > Aurantibacillaceae > JAHEYG01. The sequence continues at coordinate 43,804 of JAEUTQ010000018.1, read as the reverse complement.
CAGAAACAGCCTTTTTTTATTGAATTAAAACTTATACATTAGTAGTAATTATGACTCAACCCAAGCTCAATAATATATTGTTTTTAGATATAGAAACTGCGCCGTTGGTTTATAAATACAAAGATTTAAGTCAGGCGGAAAAAGAATTGTGGGACAAGAAGTGGTTGTATAATCCCGATAACAAACCTGAAGAATTATATTCAAAAGCAGGTGTGTATGCCGAGTTTTCGAAAGTAATTTGTATTGGCTTGGGATATTATAATGATAAGGAATTCAGAGTTAAAGCCATTGCGGGAAATAATGAAAAAAAGATATTAGAAGAGTTTCTAGATATTGTAAAAACGCATTTTAACAAGGCAGAGCATGTTTTCTGCGCACATAACGGAAAAGAATTCGATTATCCTTTTTTAAGCAGACGAATAGTGGTAAATGGATTAGCTTTTCCTAAGAACTTTCAACTGCAGGGAAAAAAACCATGGGAAGTAAAACATTTAGATACCATGGAAATGTGGCGCTTTGGTGATGTTAAGAATTTCACATCGCTAAATTTGCTGGCGCATATTTTTAATATCCCTTCACCAAAAGACGATATGGATGGAAGCATGGTGGCGAAAGTGTACTATGAAGATAAAAATCTGGATAAAATTAAAAAGTATTGTTTAAAGGACGTGGTAACATTGGCACGCGTTTATCAGCGTTACAATAATTTACCAATGGTGAGTGATAAGGATTTAGTTTTTGCATAACATGTTTAATAAGAAACATAATATAGGAGTAATAGGTAGTGGTAGCTGGGCAACAGCTATTGTGAAGATATTGAGCAATAACTCGGATAAAATCAATTGGTATTTCCGTAACGAAGACGATATTAACTACATTAAGCAACATCATCACAATCCGAAATATTTAAGTTCCGTTGATTTCGACTTAAGTAAAATTGAATTGTTCAGTGATGTAAAAACTTGTATTGAGAAGTCTGATATTATTATTCTTGCAATTCCTTCAGCATTTTTACATAAGAGCATTCATGAAATCCCTAAGAATTTATTTCAGGATAAAATTATTTTCTCCGCAATTAAAGGTATTATCCCCGAGTATAATTTAATTGTTGGCGAGTATTTGCATACCGTGTATGAAATTCCATTCGAGAATATTGGTGTAATTACAGGGCCATGTCATGCGGAAGAAGTGGCTATGGAGAAATTATCTTATCTCACGATTGCATGTTCTAAAGTAAGTAACGCTGATATTCTATGTAATTATTTAAACTGTCGTTATATCAAAACAACAAGCAGTGATGATATTTACGGAACAGAGTTGTCTGCCGTATTAAAAAATGTTATTGCAGTTGCCGGCGGTATTTGTCATAGTCTGGGTTATGGCGATAATTATTTAGCTGTATTAGTAAGTAACGCTATTCAGGAAATCAAACGGTTTGTGGATGCAGTTCATCCCATTGACAGAGACATTAAGGCCTCTGCTTATTTGGGCGATTTATTGGTGACTGCTTATTCGCAGTTTAGCCGTAACCGTATGTTTGGAACCATGCTAGGGAAAGGTTACAGTGTTAAGCATGCGCAATTAGAAATGAACATGATCGCTGAAGGTTATTACGCTGTAAAGTGCGTACATGAAATCAATAAAAAATATAATGTAGATATGCCTATTACGAATGCGGTTTACAATATTGTTTACGCACAAAAAGACCCTCGTCGTGAAATGGAAATGTTATCCGAAAAATTATCTTAAAATTTGCGACTTATAGCTAATATTATTTCCGTTGTGTTTCATCCTTTACTGATGTGCAGTTACGGAAGTCTGATCTTTTTCTTTTTTTTAAAAGGCTCTATTTATGATTACATGACACCTTTAAAATTGAAATGGATTATTTCCGCTATGATATTTTCTTTTTCTTTTATCTTACCTGTTATTAATATTTTTATTCTCTATAAATTAAACCGCATTAGTTCCATAACTCTTGAAGATCGAAACGAGCGTACTTTTCCCTATGTGCTCACATCGTGTTTTTATTTCGGCTTATTTTATTTGTTTTTGGATTTAAATATTTGGCCAAGCATTAAAGTGCTTATTTTCGGAGGAGGATTGTCTGTTTTACTAACCGCACTTATTAATTTGCGTTTTAAAATTAGTGCACACGCTGTTGGAATCGGTGGTTTGATAGGCTCTTTGATGATGATATCATTTGTATTAAAATACAATGCCGTTCCTGAAATCGCTACTCTTTTTTTAATTGCAGGAATGATATTAACTGCAAGGTTATATTTAGACGCACATAAACCTTCGCAGTTGTATTCAGGTTTTGCATTAGGGATGTTAACTCAGATTTTGGTGTTTACTTTTTTCTTAAACTTTAAACTTTCATAAGATTGAATTTAGTAACGGGAGCTACAGGATTGGTTGGTACGCATGTTTTGCTTACCTTATTGCAACAAGGAAAGAAAGTAGTTGCAACAAAACGCGCATCCAGTAATTTATCGGAGGTCGAGAAAGTTTTTTCCTACTATACAAATGAATCAAAAAAATTATTCAATCAAATTATTTGGCGCGACGTTGATTTAAATGATGTGTTGGGACTCGATGAATTACTTAATGACATCACCTCTGTTTACCATTGCGCCGCACTTGTGTCACTTAATAACAGCGATAGAAATCAGTTATTAAAGATAAATGTGGAAGGCACCGCTAATTTGGTGAATGCTTGTATTCAGAAAAAGATTGATTCATTTTGTTTTGTGAGTTCAATCGCCACATTGCAAAATCCCGATATAAAAGGTGATTTGGATGAAACCGTTTTTTGGAAGAACAAACCAAATCAAAATGTATACTCGTTAAGTAAATATTTAGCAGAGCAGGAAGTATGGCGCGCCATGGAAGAAGGCCTGAATGCAGTCATTGTAAATCCGGGGGTAATCGTTGGTCCTGGTAACTGGAATAGAGGTACCGGACAATTATTTTCCTTAAGTAAAAAAGGAGTTTTGTTTTACACAGAAGGTGTGAATGGATTTGTGGATGTGAAGGATGTTGCGGAAATGATGGTGGATTTGTGTGACAAAAAAATGTTTGGTGAGCGTTATTTATTGGTAGAAAATAATTACTCGTTTAAGGAGATATTGGAGCAGATACATATTGCTTTGGGAAAGAAGCCACCGCAAATAAAAGCCGGAAAATTTTTCCTGAATTTGGGGCGTTTGTTCACGTTTTTGTTGCCGGAAAACCTGAAAGTGAATGCTTCCATGATTGAAACATTAACGGATAAAACCACCTACAATTCCCAAAAAGTTAAAAAATGTTTAAGCCGTAGTTTTACCCCAATTTCACAAAGCATTGGCTTCGCTGCGGGTGTTTATAAAAACCTTGGCACCTAAATCCAACCAAGTTGTTAATTATCAATTTGTTAAAAAAGGCATTCGTATTAAAAAAATTGGTTTTTGTACGTAAAATCTATATCTTAGTCTATTATTTTTAATGTTTTATGCACATTGCAATTGCCGGTAACATTGGGTCAGGAAAAACAACATTAACATCTTTACTTGCCAAGCACTACAAGTGGCATGCGCATTACGAAGACGCTGACGACAATCCTTATTTGAATGATTTTTATGAAGACATGCAGCGTTGGTCGTTTAACTTGCAGGTTTACTTTTTAAACAATCGTTTCTCTCAAATTTTAGATATCCGTAAAGGAAAACACACTGTTGTTCAAGACAGAACTATTTATGAAGACGCGTATATTTTTGCGCCAAATCTTCATGCAATGGGCTTGATGACAACCCGTGATTTTGAAAATTATTTTTCGTTATTCAAATTAATGGAGAGCTTAATTAAAGCGCCTGATTTGATTATTTATTTGCGCGCTTCTGTACCTACATTGGTAAAGCAAATACAAAAACGCGGACGTGATTATGAGAATTCAATTCGTTTGGATTATCTGAAAAGATTAAATGAAAGATACGAGGCCTGGGCTTCAACATACGAAGCGGGTAAGCTCTTGATAGTGGATGTTGATGATATTAATTTCAACGAGAATAAAGAAGATTTAGGTAAAGTAATAAGATTAATTGATAGCCAATTGAACGGTTTATTTAAATAAGTTGAGCGACGGTACACATACAGAAGAAGCGTTTTTTAAAAATCACTTTTTAAAGACAATGGATTCGCTAAAAGAGGGAGGCAGTGAAATATTGCTTGCTTACGATGGCGTTTTAAATGTGGATACCATTAGTCGTCTCGAAACGGAAGTGGAAGAAAAAGTAACTTCACTTGCAATCGCAAAAGGACCTCTCAAGAAAATATTTTTCATTTCAGTTGAAGCTTTGCAAAACATGTTGATTCACGGGGGAAGAGACGCGCAAGGGCACCAGCATAATTATTTCATTTTAAGTAAAGGCGCCTCTAAAGTAGAAATCATAACTGCAAACGTTGTAGCTAACTCTAATATCCCTAAACTAACGGCCGACGTAGAGAGGCTTAATTCGTTTGAGGATCCTGCTGCTCTTAAAACCTATTACATGGAGCACTTAGAGAAGAATGAATTGAGCGAAAAGGGTGGAGCAGGTTTAGGATTCATTACGATTGCCATGAAGAGCGGAAATAAATTAGGTTCCGGTTTCTTTAAAATCAATGATAGTTTATCGCTGTTTACATTGAAGTCTACAGTTAGTCTGGAGTAATCCAATTTCTTTTAATGTCAAACGAACAAGACGCCATACTTTTTTTAACGTCGTGGTATCCTGTTGAAACAAATCCCACACACGGTATTTTTATTCGTAATCACGCTATTGCTTTATCTCAATTTAGAAAAGTAATTGTGGTGTATGCCTACAGTTCCAATCAAAAATCTTCATTACAAATCGAAGAAGCAATCGTCAACCAAAATTTAACGGAGTACAGATTGTGTTATTCAAAATCATTTTTTTCAGTTAAGCCACTCTCTTCTTTTTTACAATTCATTAAATATAAAAAGGCGCACCAACAATTAATCGCGCATTTGCAACAAAAGAAAATCAAGGTTAAGGCAATTCAGGTAAATGTGATTTTCCCGGTCGCTATGGTTTTGGATTTATACCGCAAGGCGTTTAAAGCTGATTATACCATTGTAGAGCATTGGAGCGGTTATTTAAAACAAGATGGCAATTACAAAGGCGGAATTCTAAATCGAACAACGCAAGCCGCTATTGCAAGTACAAAAAAAATATGGCACGTTTCTGAACCACAAAAGCAAGCTATGCTTGAACACGGATTAAACGGACAATACGAATTAATTTACAACGTGGTGGATACGACTCTTTTTAAACCGGGAAAAAAAAGCAATTCACGTATACAACTTTTACATGTTTCTTCTTTAGTGGAACGCGAAAAGAATATAAGCAGAACTTTTAAAGCCATTAAAAAATTACAGAATAAAGGATTAGATTTCGATTTTGTTGTGATTGGTGGAGATGTTGAAGAGTTGAACAACGCAAAAAATCTGGCGAAGGAACTTCAATTAGCTAATGTAAAATTTACCGGTGTGTTAAAGCCTGAACATGTTGCGGAATATATGCAACAATCTGACGCATTAATTTTGTTTAGTCATTTTGAAGGAATGCCTGTTGTGGTTCTTGAAGCCATGAGTTGCGGCTTACCTGTATTCGTTAGTAAAGTCGGACAATTACCCTATATCATAAATAAAGATTACGGTGTGTTAGTTAACACCGGAAACGAATCACAATTGGTAAGCGGATTGGAGAATTTAATTAAGGGACAATTAAAATTTGATTCTGTTGCCATGCGCGAATTTGTTTTAATGCACGCTTCTTTGGAAGCGGTAGGAAAACAGATATGTGATTTTTATAGCCGACAATAATTATTTGATTTCTATTTTGTCTCCTAGAAATTTTGGATCCGTGCCAATCAGGAAATCAACCATTACTTTAACTCTGGCAAATTTTTCCCGTAACATAGTTTTGAAACCGTAGTACTTACTTACATCCTTTGCATTATAGCCGTATAACTTTATTCCTAGCTTTTGACCGATATAAATAGCTCGTTCGTTATGGAATTGTTGCGAAACAACAATGCCTTCTGTTTGTCCAAAAATCTCTTTAAATCTGACCATACTGTCATAGGTTCTAAAACCTGCATAATCCAAGAAAATTTTTGTTGAGTCTATGCCCTTTTCAATTAGTGCGTGTTTCATGTCGGTGGGTTCATCATAAGTGGTCTTGCTGTTATCGCCGCTCACTACAATAAATTTTATTTTACCGGATTTAAATAGATCAACTGCTGCTGCAATTCTGTTTTGAAAATATAAATTTTCATCTCCGTTTTTAAGATATTTGGAGGTGCCTAGAAGTAATCCTGTTTTTGTTTCAGGAATAAGGGCAGGGTCGTTGTAAGTAAATTCATCCGTAGAGCCGGATACAATGTTATTACAGATAAAGATTGACAAAATTGCTGCGACACTGATAAAAACTATGGAATAAATGACCTTACGCATTGATAGGTATTATTGTTTATTTTCCACAAACTCTGTCAATTCAATAAATTGTTCAACGCTTAATTGCTCAGGGCGTTTTTGAAACAAATCACTCAATTGTTCATCAGGAATTGTAATCACTGCTCTTATCGAATTGCGAATTGTTTTTCTTCTTTGATTAAAGGTGGCTTTTACAATTTTAATGAATAACTCCTCGCTGCAGGGTAACTCTTTTCTTGCATTACGTTTTAAACGAATGACAGCCGATTTTACTTTTGGAGGCGGACTAAATACATTCTCATGTACGGTAAATAAATATTCTATATCGTAAAAGGCCTGGAGCAGTACACTCAAAATGCCGTAGGTTTTACTCCCGGGTTTTTCGGCGATGCGTTGAGCTACTTCTTTTTGAAACATGCCTACTACACAATCAATTTTATTTCTGTTTTCTAAAACACGAAACATGATTTGGGAGGAAATGTTGTATGGGAAATTTCCAATGACATTGAATTTACCCGAAATTATTTTAGATACATCGTATTCTAAAAAGTCGGCGTAACGGATGTTGTTGGCCGCCGCAGCATAATGTTCTTTTAAATAAGCGATGGATTCTTCATCTATGTCTAAAGCGAAAAACTTTTCTTTAAGCTCAGCAATTAAATATTTTGTAAGTACACCGGTACCGGGACCAATTTCAACTACAGAAGTGCCGTTGTTGCATTCCAATAGAGCATCCACAATTTTTTTGGCGATGTTTTCATCACATAAAAAATGTTGACCTAAATGTTTTTTCGCTCTTACTGGTTGTGTCATAATGTGTCCCGCAAATTACGCGGATTTTCGTGGATTATTTTAATCGATTATTTCCAATAATGTTCTAAACGCTGCAAATTTATCAGCATATCTTTTTTTTACGTCTGCTTGTAATCCCGGTGCGAAATCTTTTTGATAGCGCTCAATATCATCCATTTTTTCAAACGTATACTGAAAGGAGTAGGTGTGTCCAACATCATCTACATTCAACACTTTCACAATTTTATTTTCAGTAAAACATCCTGTGTTCATCACATCCGGAATGTGCGTTTCTTTCATGTATTTTAGCCATTCGTCATGAACGTCGGCATCAATATTTACAGTTACGTTGTATATATACATTTGAATTTAATTTATTTGATTACAAAGCTACGCATACTTAAACTTCCCATCTCCAGGCTTTCGTAAATATACTCAACATGCTCTCCTTTATTTTTTAATCCGAGAATATAAATCATCGGCAAATAATGATCATTGGTTGGAATGGATAATAACGCGCTCTTACCTAATTTTTCGTAATTGATTAAAGACACATCATCTCCTATATCCAATAAATTCTTCACGGTAGTATCAAACTCACGTGCCCAGTCAAAAACATTGTTCGGATTCTGAAAGTCGACCATTCCTAAATTGTGTACGATGTTTCCGCTTCCGATAATGAGTACGCCTTTGTCGCGTAAATAATTTAATTGTTTGGCTAATTCATAATGGTAGGAAGCAGGTTTGCTATAATCTATACTCAATTGGAAAGTTGGAATATCCGCAGCGGGATAAATGTGTTTTAAAATCGTCCACGCGCCGTGATCTAATCCCATTTCTTTATCCTCGGCAACTTTGGTGTAATTTATTTTTTGCGCGACTTCTTTTGCAAGATCAGGCGAACCTTTAGGCTCGTATTTTACTTGAAACAACTCATTGGGAAAACCACCAAAGTCATAAATTGTTTTGGGAGAAGGATTCGTTGAAACATAAGTGCCCCGGGTTAACCAATGCGCCGATACCACAAGTATAGCTTTTGGTTTTGGAACACCGGCTTTAATTGTGTTTAGTTTTTTGGTGAATGCATTATCATACAGCGCGTTCATCGGATTACCGTGTCCGATAAAAAAAACCGGCATACGCGCGGTATTCTCCATTTTTTTTAATTCATCAAGTATTGGTTGAGCGTTGCTCACAATCGGACTCGCCATAAATAATGAAATTGATTTTAAAAAGTCTTTCCTATCCATTGTCTAAATTGTCTCCACGTAATTGACGGTAACGTTTGCGTGCTTCCACAACATAAATGCTTCCGGGATATTTAGTGAGTACATTCTGATATTCCGTTTTTGCTTTTTCTACGTCAATCATTTTTTTCTCGTATAACTCGGCTAATTTAAATTGCGCATCATCACCGTATAATTCAGTCGAGTAATATTCTATAATGTCTTTATACATTTTTTCCGCTTCCGGATATTTTCCCAGCTTATCATAAATAGCAGCCTTCTTAAATAAAATATCATCTCCTAAAGTATGCGTCGGGAAAATTTTATTGATACTATCCAATTGCACAATCGCTTCATCATATTTGTGCTGAACAATCAATAAGTCAGCCACAGCAAATCTGGCTAGAGGCGCCGCATTTGTATCCACACCAATGGCATCCGTAATGATAAGCGATAAATCCAAGGCATCGTTGGCAATCAATTTGGTGGTACTTCCTTTTAGAACATCGCATTGTGTTTTAGCCCAGGTAAAGTCGGCAGCATAAAAACTCAATTTAGCATTTCTGAATTTTGCCTCCTGACCGATGGGCTCAAACTTAAAATCTTTTTCAACTTGAGAGTAGAGGAGGGACGCATCCCAAATCACATTCTTCAATAAATAAATATCGGCTAATTGAATTTTAAATTCAGCGCGTGTTTGCGCGTCCATTGCCGGATTTTGTAACAAGCCTTCAATGTGCATAATGGCACTGTCGGGTTTGTTTAAGTAATACGCTTGTAAGTTAGCCAGATTGCTAATTAAAAAATTAGCAAGATGTGAGCTTTTGTATTTTTCTGTGGCTTTTAAAAATTTGTTTTCAAGAGCTAACAATTCGGTTGTTGAAGGTTGTGCTTTACCCGTTAAGTATTGGTACTCGCAATTGATAATATCAATGCAAGCCGCATCATAAAAACCGTAAGAAGGGCCTTTATCAATAATATATTGAAAACATTTCTGCGCTACTTCGTATTTTTCATTACTCAAACAAAGTTTGGCGAGCTCAAACAAACGATGTCCGTCTTCCTTCAAACGTTTGTCGAGTGATTTACTTTGTGTAAATGCACCTTCAAAATCTTTTTGTTGTTTTTGAATGAAGATTAAAAATTCGGCAAATACAATTTTATCGGGATGCTGCTGAATACGTTTTTGAAGTTCTTGTTTTAAAATTGGATTTTTGAAACCTGCACTTTCCTCTTCATAACCTAAAGCGTTTTGTAAATAACCTTGGGCGGTATACAATTCACTTTCTCTAAAATCAATCGCGTCGAGGTATTGGTTGATCATCGATTTCAAATCACCTTTACGTTTATACACTTCAGCTATTTCATAGTAATAGGGATACTCCGGTGTTTGCTTTCTTCCTTTTAAATAAGTTTCAATGGCGAGGTCGTATAATTTTTCCTCCATGAACTCAACAGCGAGTAATTGAATGAAGCTTTGAATCGGAATAACTTCTTTGATGGCTTTCTGATAATTTTCGTTTTCTTTTTTTGTATCGCCTTGCTCGCGGTAAATTTTAGCAATGTTAATGTAGATGTTAACACTCTGCGGATTACGCTTCAACATCTTCTTCGAAATTTTTTCCGCTTCCTTATAATCTTTAACGCCCATTAATCCGGTAAAATAATACGAGTACCATTGATCCGGATTTTTATCGTATAATTTTTCAAGATACACATTGGCTTTTTCGTATTCTTTTTTATCGAGATATAACATCGCGAATTTATCATCCGCATTTTTTTGCGCATGATAAGTTGAGCTGATGAACAGCGCAAGGAATAAAATAAAAGTATGTACTAGTGAAATTCGCACAATGAAATATAGGTAAAGTTACCTAATAATGCGGCAGAAATGAGAATGGAAACTAAAAATATTGTTAAGGGTTCTTTAGTTCAGGTTAAAGGTCAACTGAACTTCTTTGCCGTTATGATTGAACTCTACCTTATCGGCTAAGTGTTTCATTAAAAAGACACCGCGGCCATTAATTTTATCAATGTTATTTGGGTCGGTAGGATCGGGCAAACTATCGTAATCAAAACCTTGTCCTTCATCGGCTACAGAGAAAACGATTTTTTTATCTTCATTTTCAAAACCAATGTGTACATTTTTTTGAGGATTGCCTTTGTTGCCATGATAAATGGCATTGTTCACCGCTTCAGTCACGGCAATTAAAATGTTACCGTAGTTATCTTCGTTTACATTATATATTTCGCAAACGTCTTCGATTAAACGTTCAACTAATCTTAAATTTTCGGATGATGATTCTATCTTTAATTTCTGTCCTTTCGCCGGTATCATTTACTCACGCTATTAAAATAATTATTTACCTTTTCTTTATAATAAGGGGTTAAACTTGGCGGAACGGTGTTTAACAACTCCAGTTCCTTTTCTTTCATTCTTTTATACTCTAAAAATTGGCTAGGGTTACTTAAATCCTGATTTTTTGCTTCATTACTTTTCCTTTTTTCGTCCTGCTCGCGTTCTCTTTCGGCCTTTTCGCTTTCCAGCAATCGGGTTAAAATCTCCTGCTGACGCTTCATGGTTTCGTTCGTAATTTGCTTATTTACAATATCTTTCTCGGTTTGTTCCATCATTTCGGCCAGATTACCGCCGGGGTTTTGACCCTTATTTTTCATCTGATCCATCATTTGCTGCAACTGGCGTCTCAAGGCTTCCTGTTGGGCCGCCATTTTGGCCAATTGTTCCGAAGTTCCGGGCATCATTTGCTGTCCGCCCTGGTTTTGCTGACCTTGCCCAATGCCCATGCCTTGTCCGGGTTTTTGTCCTGGTTTCTGTCCCGGTTTTTCTCCGGGCTTTTGTCCTTTTTCTAAAGCTTCTTTTAATTGTTGTAATTGCTGATTGAGTTGCTGCTGCATTTTACTCATGCTCGGTTGTCCGGATTTTGGTTTTTGTCCGGAGCCGCTGTTTTTAGGATTCTTGCATTTTCCACCACCCGATGCTTTCATCTGGTTTTTCATTTTCATTTGCTGCTGCATTTGCTCTAAACTTTCATTCAGCAATAAAGCCAGATTATTAATAGCAGTAAGTCCGCCTTGCATACGCATTCCCGCTTCAGCAGGCATGCGTTCAGCTAATGACTCAATTGTTTTTTTCATGTTGAAATGAATGGAAGAAATTTCGCGGTTCACATAGGCTTCAATTTGAGGCGCACGTTTACTAAGCGCAAGTAAACTATCTTCAATAATTTTAGCGTCGTCTTGTAATTTTTTCTGTTGCTGTGGAATTTTAATGTACTGCGGATTATCGATGCGCGTTTTCGGAAGCGTTTTCACTAATTCCTCTTGTGCAAAAGAGAGGTTCAATAAATTTTCAAGAATCTGGCGGAGTGCTGCGGCATTTTCTTCCTCTTCTTTCTCTTCCATTTCTTGCATCGCGTTTTCCATATCCTGCTTCATCTTCTCCATTTGTTTCTGCGCCTCTTTCTGATTTTTGGAAGCGTTATTCTTATTGTTCTTGCTCAATTGTTCAGAGCTGTTTTGCATTTCTTCCTCGGCCTGCTTTTGTTCGTTTTTGGTATCAGGCATTTGATTAGGTTGCTCGAGTTCAGAATTTTTTTGTTCCAACTCTTTCATGTCTTCCGCTAACTTATCAAACTCTTTTTTAATCTCGTCCTGTTCTTTTTTCAATTCATTATTGTCCTTACTCTTAGTTTCTTTAGAGTCTTTGCTGTCTTTATTGTTTTGTTCTTTGCCTGCATTGTCTTTATTTTCTTTACTCTCCGCATTCTTATCCTCCTTTTTTTCTTCTCCATCTTTTTTAGAACCATCTTCTTTTTTATCCGCAGTGTTTTTATCTTCCTTCGCGTCTTTCTTCGCTTCAGTCTCTTTATTTAATTGTTCTTCTTTTTTAATCAGTTCATCTAACTTATCAATGGCCTGCTGCATTTTTTGTTCCACTTCAAATTGTTTAAAGGTTTCTAAAGCGCGGTCTAATTCTTTCTCAATGTCTTTGTTGTTTAATTTCATCTCTTCCAGTTTCTGCTGAATCTGGTTTTTATCGAGCTGGTCCATGAGCTTTTGTAACTCATTAAACATTTTCTTCATTTCGGGTGTCATCACATTCTCAAACAATTTTTCCAATTGCTTTTGCTTTTCGAGAAGGGATTCATCCTGCTGAGAAAATTCGTTTTGCTGCTGATTGTTTTGCTGGTTCTCCTGCTTAATCTCGTCGATTTTCTTCTCGAGATTTTTTTGCTTGTTCAACAATTCTTCCAGTTTCTTTTTGTCTTCCCAACCCAATTGTTTTTTATCATTCATTTTGCGGGTGAGCTCATTGATGTCTTTTTGAAGTTCTTTCGCTTTCTTGATACTTTCATCGAGGTCTTTTTTAATTTCCTCATTATTCTTTCCGGTAGCTTCATTAATTTCATCAATGGTAGGCGCTTTAAACTGCATCACTTTTGTTTTAGCAGGTTTGGCACCGTTTACGCCGTCGTTGTCCCACACTTCAAAATAATATTCAATTTTATCGCCGGGTTTTAAATTAAATTGATTGGCATCGAAGTAGTAGAAATAAGGTTGTGAGATTTGTGTTTTGTTGACACCTAAAATGTTTTCTCCGCTTTTTTGTTGTGAATTACCCAATGAATCACTGGTGTAATGCGTATAACGGAACACTAATTTCGAAAAGCCGTAATCATCTTTAATGCTGCCGCTGAAATAAATGTTTTTAATATTGATGGAATCTGTTTTTTCGCTCACATCGATATAAGGTGATTGATCTGCGATAACGTTAATGCCATAGTTAACGGAATCACCTTGTGAGCTGACAAACTGATTTTGCGTTTTGATGAAATAACCCGTACTGCGTAATAAAATTTTGCTGAACGAAAATTTATTCTCTGCACTTTGCGAAGCGTTTAAAGTAGTGTCTCCAAATCCAAGAATAAGATTATTGGTGTTTTTAGTATTGAATTCCCAATCGATTTTTGTGCCTTGCGGTACTTGTAAATCCCCGCTGTTCGCGATGTTCTCGTCTTTGCGGTTTAGGTAAGCCGGATATTTTAAGTGTACATTAAACTGCATCAACACCGGCTTAGGTAAAACTTCCAGTTCATAAGATTTGGAGTTGTAGCCGGCAGCGGTTAAAACAAAAGGCGTACTGCTTTGAACATTCTTAAACGTATAATTGAACGTTACATTGTTTTCTTTTTCCAGTTTAAATTCATTGCCATCAATCGAAATGAAAACTTCATTGGGAATTTCATCGCCCGTTAATTTTAATTTCAGGATAAAATCTTGTTGTTGTACAGCTTTCAATTGATTGTTTTCGATGTTAAACTGAAACGGCGCTTCACTTTCGAAATAGGTTTGGTGATGCATTAATCGTGTGGTGCTCTTGGTGAGAATGTGCGGCCAGATGATAGCAATAGCAATGGTGAGAAAGAGTGGAGGCAAAACATATTTCAAATACTTCTTATTTTCTGAGATGTTAATGGCTGAAGTAAAAGGAACGGGTTTTAATTCGTTCACTTTTTGATTGATACTTGCCATGAGTAATTCATCCGAGCCGCTGAATTTTCTTTCACTTTGCAATTGAAGAACATTAAGCAGTTTATCCTGCACGTTTGTGAAATGCGTACCGATAATTGCCGCGGCTTCTTCGTAGGAAATAATTTTTCCGTAGCGTTTAAGTTTGGAAAGCGGAATAAAAATAAATTTAACGAGAACAAAAACGCTGCTGAATAAAAACGTATAAAACAAAATGCTGCGCACTGTGGTGCTGAATTCACCCAGGTATTCCAATAACACAACCAGCAAGTAAGCGCTTACCAATAGTGCGGTAGAGTACAAGGCACCTTTGATGAGTTGGTTTTTGTAATACTTGCGTATAAACTCATCCAGCTTTTGAATTAATATGTTTTCCTTACCTGTCATGTCGAGCGTAGTCGAAACATCTTTTAATTTTTGTTTGTCATATCGAGTTTACCCTCCGCAACAAAGTGAAGGAGGGCGAAGTCGTGATATCTATTAAGATGCAAGAATCATGCGCTTTACACAAATTTAATCATTCGAAGTGTTAAAAAATACGCTAAAATAAGAGAAACAGACCATTAAGGAAGTTTAACATTAAAAGACTATTTTAGCCTAACAGTAACATATTGATATAAAGTTGATAAATGGAACAAGAAACACCAGATTTTAACCTAAATAAATTAAATATCTCGAAGAAGACGGCCATCAATTCTTTAGTTACTGCTAGCCTGTCATTTATCCCAAGTGTAGGACCGTATTTAGCTGAAGGATTCAATTACTATGGGAAGGTAAAGCAGGAAAGGCTAAATCTTTTCTTAGAGAGATTAAACGAGTATTTTAATGGATTGTCAAATGAGGAAATTGAACCTGAGTTTTTGAAATCAGAAGATTTTGCTAGGTTATTTGAAGCTGTATTAAAAAAAGTGTCTGATACTAAATCAGAGAATAAGCGTGAAACTTTCAGAAAAATACTAATTAACAGTATAGGCGCTAAGAAAGTTTCGGATTTTTCTGAAACATTTTTATATCTGACTTCTCAATTACATGAAAAGCAAATTGAAATTTTAACGGTATATCGTGAAACTAATAACAAAGTAAGTGAGTTAGAGAGCCGAATAAACAATTTGAACCAAGAGCATAAATTAAATCAAGATGCATGGTCGAAAACTCCGGCTGATTATCTTATGCGGAAAATGAGCGAATTAGATCATGAAATATATTCAAAGAGAATGGAAGCAAAATTATTAGTTGAAAAGTTGAACCCTGAATCTTTCGGTATTACAAAAACCGAATTCCTTTTTTATCAACAAGATTTAGTTTCAAAGTGCTTATTGAAAGATATTAGTGGGTTTGGAATAGGGTCGGATAATTCGATTGATTTTACAGTGACTTTATTTGGAGAAAAATATTTGGAATTTATATTATTATGACAAAAAACCCCGAATTTTCATCCGGGGTTTTTGATTAAATCACAATTTCGTCGTTGTCTTTGTTGAGGAATTTAAATTCCATAAAGCCGTAGCTGGCCATTGGTTGAATTTCCAATTTTACGTTGTATTCGCTTTTCCATTTACGGTACAAGCTTTTCTTAAACCAACTTCCTTTAGTGATGTAGGCCTCAATGTAAGGATGTACATTAAGGGTTAATACTTTTTCGTTTTGTTCCTTAGAAATGAAACGGAGTGTATTTTCAATTTGGTCAACAAACAATAAACTTGGCTGAATTTTTCCGGTGCCGCCGCAACTCGGACAAGTTTCCAATACTTCTACATTCACTTCAGGACGTAAACGCTGACGGGTAATTTGAATTAAACCGAATTTACTTGGCGGCAAAATATTGTGTTTTGCGCGGTCGGTTTTCATTTCCTCTTTCAGTTTATCGTAAAGTAATTTACGATTCTCCTGATTGTGCATGTCGATGAAGTCAACCACAATGATTCCGCCCATATCACGCAACTTTAATTGACGTGCTACTTCAACGGCTGCTTCAAGGTTTACTTCGAGTGCATTTTGCTCTTGCGTATTATCACTCTTTGCACGGTTTCCGCTGTTTACATCAAATACGTGTAAAGCTTCGGTATGTTCAATCACTAAATAAGCACCGCTCTTCATGTGAACGGTTTTCCCAAATAGCGATTTGATTTGCTTTTCAATTCCGAACTGATCAAAAATCGGAACTTTACCGTCGTATAATTTGGCAATGCTTTCCTTTTCCGGAGCAATATTGCGGATGTATACTTTTAAATCTTCAAATAATTTCTTGTCGTTAACATGAATGTTGTTGAACGAAGCATTTAAAAAATCACGAAGAATGGCATTGGTGCGATCTACCTCACCTAACACACGGTGTGGAGGCTCAGCAGTTTTAAGTGTTTTGTAACATTCGTCCCAACGTGCTACTAAATCATTCAAATCATTTTCCAGTTCGGTTACCGATTTTCCTTCGGCAACAGTACGAACAATAACACCAAAGTTTTTTGGTTTAATGCTTTGCATTAAATCTTTCAGGCGGTGTTTTTCATCCGAATTTTTAATTTTTGAAGAAACTGAAATTTTATCGGCAAACGGAATCAATACAATGTATCGTCCGGCTAAAGAAATTTCAGAAGTAATACGTGGTCCTTTTGCAGAGATGGGTTCTTTAGCAACCTGCACTAAAATTTGCTGTCCGCTTTTTACAATCTCGTTGATTTTCCCGTCTTTTTTAATGTCGGGCTCGTTTTTAAAATACATGAGGTTACTCACGTTTTGTTTACCGGAACGCGTTTGCTCAACATATTTATAAAGCGAAGTGGCTTGCGGGCCAAGGTCGAGGTAATGCAAAAATGCATCTTTCTCATATCCAACGTCCACAAAGGCAGCATTAAGGCCGGTCATAACCTTTTTAACCTTGCCAAAGTAGATATCGCCTACCGAAAATTTGGAGTTATTCTTTTCACGATGAAGCTCAACCAAACGCTTATCGTTTAAAAGAGCTATAACAACTTCGTTAGGCGTGGAATTAATAACTAAATCATAATTCACGCTCTAAATTTTTTAATTTATATATAATGGCGAAAGCGGAAAAAAGACTTGCTTTTTTCCGTTCGCATAAAATCTAACTAATACCCTAAAGGGCTATTGATTATTTTTTCTTGTGACGATTTTTTCTCAAACGTTTTTTGCGTTTGTGGGTCGCCATTTTATGTCTTTTTCTTTTCTTTCCGCTTGGCATAAGATCTGTTTTTAAATTATTAATTTTTTAATTGTTGTATATATTTTTCAATTTCTTGTCGGGCTAAAGCATCATCGGTTCTCACCTTATACTTCTCCAACATTTCAATTGTCTTTTGTTTATTACCCATTTGTTCGTAAGCATCGGCCAGGTGCAGATACGCTTCAATATAAAGCGAATCGATGGCTAAAACTTTTTCAAAACGTTTAATGGCTTTGTCCCATTGTTGCGATTTAACCGAGAAAAACGCGAAGTTTAATTGAAGCGTTACATTATTGCTATCGGTTTTTTCAATTTCACGAAGCATTGTAATTCCTTTCATTGGATCGGAAGAACCTTCTACATAACAGGAAGCCATCATGATTTTAGCTTCTGCATTATTTGGTTCCAGCTTTAAACCGTTTTCGTAGCAACGTATCGCGCTTTGATATAAAGGCATTAATTCATTTTGGTCTTTAATAAAGCGTACCGAATAATAATAGCGGTCGCCGGCTTTAAACCAGGTAATTGAATTTTTAACTGCCTCTGCTTTTTGTTCAAAGTAATACGAAGCAATATCGGGGCGTTTATTTTTGTCCCAAAAGCTAACGATACTATCGAGCCATTTGGTTTTATCGGCCCCATTCGCTTTTTGCAGATAAGAATCGGTTTGTTTTTTTAATTCGGGTGCTAAAACACCTTCAGCAGTTTTCACGAAACTTTCAATGGTTTCGGCAGCAACCGCATGCTGCTCACCGTTATCTGCTGCAGCAACAGATGGTTTTTTGTTGGCAAAAAATAAAAGAACGAATAAAACTACAGCTCCTATAATTAATAACAGCTGCGTTTTTTTAATCTGACTCATTTAATTAGTCGTTGTTTTTTGGTTCCGGCTCAGCAACTTTTACATTCTTTTTCACTCTCTCAGAGAAAGTTTTAGCAGGTTTAAATGCCGGAATGTAGTGCGCAGGAATCACAACGGTTGTATTTTTAGAAATGTTACGGCCAATTTTTTCGGCACGTTTTTTCACTACAAATGTTCCGAATCCACGTAGGTAAACATTCTTACCTTCGATCATGGCATTACGGATCGATTTCATGAAAGCTTCTACTGAAGCTTGTACTGCAATTTTTTCAATTCCTGTCTTCTCAGAAATCTCGTTTACGATGTCAGCTTTTGTCATTTTACAAAGTATTTAAAATCAATAATTTGAATTATCAAAAATGGAGGGCAAAGATAGTATTTATATTAAAACCTAAAAATAAATCATCAAATTTTATTTTAATTTGTTGTCGAATTATGGATTTTTTCGCCAAACGGCTCATAAAATGGTACAATTTTAACAAGCGCGAATTGCCTTGGCGGAGCACCTCCGACCCTTATAAAATATGGCTTTCGGAAATTATTCTCCAGCAAACACAAGTAAATCAAGGACTTAGCTACTATTTAAAGTTTATCGAGCATTTCCCAACAGTGAAGGATCTGGCAAAAGCACCGGAGGATAAGGTAATGAAGCTTTGGCAAGGACTTGGTTACTATTCGCGGGCCCGAAATTTGCATGAAGCGGCCAAAACGATTGTAAAAGAGCATAATGCCGGCTTTCCCCAAAGCTATAATGAGATTCGTGCATTAAAAGGTGTGGGCGATTATACGGCAGCAGCTATTGCAAGTATTGCCTATGGTTTACCGCATGCCGTGGTAGATGGAAATGTATACAGGGTTTTAAGCCGAGTTTTCGAAATAGAAACACCAATTGACTCAACAGCCGGAAAAAAGGAATTCTACGAATTGGCGAATGAACTGTTGCCAAAAAAATCAGCTGCAGATTTCAATCAAGCTATAATGGAGTTTGGGGCATTATATTGCCGCCCTCAAAATCCGGATTGCGCCAATTGTATTTTTAATGACAAATGCGAAGCGTTTCGAACACAAAAAGTAAATCAACTTCCGGTAAAAGCAAAGAAAACGAAAGTAAAGGATCGTTACCTTAATTATATAGTGTTTGTAGATAATGGCTATACTTATATTAACAAACGAGAGGGAAAGGATATCTGGAAAAGCTTATATGAATTTTATCTCATCGAAAGTGATAAACGAAATAATGAAGCAAATTTATTAAAGAGCAAAGAATTAGTAAAAATCTGGAAGGGAAAAGCACCGCGTATAATTAATGTCAGTAAAGAATACAAACACATTTTATCCCATCAGAATTTACATGCCCGTTTTTATCAAATAGCATTAGAAAATTCTCCTCACCACCTTAAGTTAAAAAAGGTAAAAATCGCGCAACTCAATAAGTATGCATTCCCTCGACTCATAGAAAAGTACCTTAAAGACGAGGATTTGATTAAATAATTTCTATTTTTGGTATAATTATTGTTTTAAACCTATATATGAAAAAATTATTATTTGTTTTAGCCTTAGGCTTTGTTTTTAATTCTCAAGCACAGAAGTTTGCCGATTTGGGTAAAGAAGAAACTTCTGTTGTTACATTCTTCTCTAAATCACCACTCGAAGATATTGAGGCTACCAATAAAAAAGCTGCGGTTATTTTAGATGCTACAACCGGCGATTTGCAATCCGTGATTACCATTAAGATGTTTAAGTTTAAAAATGCTTTAATGGAAGAGCATTTTAATGAGAACTATATGGAATCAACCAAATTCCCGAACGCTATGTTTAAAGGAAAAGTGAACGAGAAAATTGATTTAACAACTGACGCGGCTCAAAAAGTTACCGCTACCGGTAAATTAACCATTCATGGAGTAACAAAGGATGTGACTCTTGAAGGAACTATTACGAAGAAGGGTGATGCTATTGCGTTAGAAACTAAATTCAAGGTGAAAGTAGCTGATTACGATATTAAAGTACCTTCTTTATATGTAAAGAATATTGCTGAGGTTGTAGACGTAACTTTAACATCTACCATAAAGCCTTATGTGAAAAAATAAATTTCAATTGTTATTATACAAATAAAGGGACGGAATTTTCCGTCCTTTTTTTGTTTATATTTGACATCATTAATTAAATCATGAGTATGAAAAAATTATTACTGTTTTCGGTTTTTTTAGTTTCAGGAACACTATTTGCCCAAGATGATCTCTTGAGTTTGGTAAATGAAGGCAGCGAGAAAAAACACGAAAAAGTATACGCAACTTTTAAAACCTATAAATTAGGAAATGCTCATACTATTGAAACAGTAAAAAAGAAACATTTAGATTTCCGAATTTCTCATCGCTTTGGTAATGTTTACAATTCGGCACTCGAGCCTAATGCTTTAAACGAAGCAGCTCACACTTATTTCGGTTTTGATAATGCAAGCGATATCCGTTGGTCGTTTGATTATGGTGTTACCGATAACTTAACTATTGGTATTGGAAGAAGTCGTTACCGCGAAACATACGACGGTTCTATTAAATGGAGACCATTAACACAAACTGAAGATTTCCATATTCCTTTATCCATTGCAGTGTTTGCAGATATTGGATATACTTCTATGAAAACCGATCAATTATACGCGGGTATTGTAAAAGATTTTGAAACCGACGAATTACATCGTGTAAACTATTTCGCTCAAGTTATTATTGCCAGCAAATTAACCGAATGGTTATCACTGGAGTTTTTACCTTCTTACTTGCATAGAAATTATATTAAGCAAAGCATTAATGCTTCCAACAAAGCAGAGGACACCAATGGCTTGTTTTCTTTAGGATTTGGTGCACGTATAAAATTAACTAAGCGTATGTGTTTAATTGGTGATTATTTCTACAACTTCTCACCGTATTACCAAAACAACACCTCTGCTTATAATCCTTTAGCTTTAGGTTTTGAACTAGAAACAGGCGGACACGTTTTTAGTTTATTCTTTACGAATGCTCCGGCATTAATTGAGAATAGTTTTATTCCGTATACAACCGACACCTGGTCGAAAGGACAAGTTAAATTCGGCTTTTGTGTTTCAAGAACCTTCGCGCTTTAATCTTAAAAATTTGGTTTAGTTAGAAATGACAACTTCCTACGAACCAATTTTTAATAATCATCTTTTAAAGCCCATTCATGATGGGGCCATTTTTAATCCTGCACAACATTTATTCTGGCCATCGTTTGTTTTGTTTTTGGCGGTAGCTGTATTAATTGTTCTAAAGGCAACAATGCCGTCGCGTACTTTAAGGGTTTTGAATGCGGCTTACAGTTTGCAAGTTGCACGTCAGTTAGAACGTGAAAACTATGGACCATTTAAACAACTCTCGGTATTATTAAACATTGTTTTTGTTGTTGTAACCGCTTTTTTGCTTTATAAATTGAATAGATTATTTGGCGGTATACTTGATGATCAATCCTATTTTTTTCAATTCATGTTTTTTGTGTTGCTGGTATTGGTAGTTTATACGGTAAAGTTTTTTATTCTGAATATTATTGGATTTATTACCCAAACGCAGAGCACCATTTATGAATATATAAATAACACTTTAATAATTAACCAGTCGGTTGGCGTGGTTTTGTTGCCGGTAATGATTATTGCAGAGCTGGCACCCATTAATCCGGTTTGGTTGGTATTTCCATCTTTGCTTTTTATCGTTTTAGGTTACATGTTCAGGTTGTATCGAGGCTTTTTGTTTTCGGGCATAGAGCAGGGTATGGGGGTTTTTCAATTATTTGTATATCTTTGCACTCTGGAAATTTTACCATTATTGGTATTAATTAAATTTTTAGTAGTAAATTTTTAATTCTATGGCAGCTAAAAAAACAAAGTCAAAACCTACAAGTAAAAAAGGTAGCAAGACTGTAAAAGCAAAAAAAGCTAAAGCTGTAAAAAAACCTGCAAAGAAAACTACTAAACCTAAAAAGGCAGTTGCAAAAAAGAAGCCCGTTAAAGTTGCTAAAGTAAAAAAGCAAGTGAAAAAGGCAGTTGTGAAACCTGTGAAAAAGGTTATCTCAAAAGCAACTAAACCAGAAAAGCAACCAAAACAAGTTCAAGAAGCACCGGTAAAAAAGGAGAGAAAAAATGCTAAGCAGCCTGCTTACGTTCCACCACCATTACCAGTTATTGAAATCAGTAATTTCCCAAAGAATAAAGTAAAGAATGTTTTGGTGTCGCAACCAAAGCCTGCCGATAATGATAAAAATCCGTATTTGGATTTAGGCCGTAAGTATTCTTTAAATATAAATTTCCGTCAGTTTATTCGTGTAGAAGGATTAAGTGCAATGGATTTCAGAGCACAAAGAATAGATATTTTGGCTCATGGTGCGGTTATCTTAACCAGCCGTTTGGCGGTAGATCATTTTTTCAGAGTGTGTAATGAAATGCGCATCACTGTTCCTGAAACCATGAAGTACTTTTGTATTAATGAACAAACAGCTTATTATTTACAGAAGTATATTCAATACCGTAAACGTAAAATATTTTTCGGGCACGGAACTTTATTAGACCTGGTAGATGTAATTCGTAAAAACAAAGAAGAAAAGTTTTTATTACCATGTTCGGATGTTCATAAAGAACAAATCGCGGATTTTTTGGATGAGTTAAAGATTTCTTACACAAAAGGAATTTTCTACCGTACCGTTTCAGCTGATTTATCTGACATAAAAAATCTGAGTGAGTATGATGTGTTGGTGTTTTTTACACCGGCAGGAATTCGCTCTTTAAAACAAAACTTCCCTAATTTTAAGCAAGCAGGAACACGCATTGCAGCCTTTGGTCATGCAACTGCGCAAATGGTAAAACAATTAGGATATCGTTTAGATATTTTCGCTCCGAACCCTCAAAACCCAAGTATGAGTATGGCTTTGGATGCTTACATTAAAGAAGCGAACAAGCGTTAAGCTATTGCTTAATAAATTTCCCCGAGTAGTTATTCTTGTTAGATTGCAATTTGAAATGGTAAAGACCTTGCGGTAAGCCCTCGGTGTTTATTGTTGTTTTTTCTTTAACCCTTGTTTCATATTTAACAAGTTCGCCAATACTATTATAAATTTCCAATTCAAAGTAATCGTTTGAATTGACTTCCAAAGTAATTTCTTTTGATGCCGGGTTAGGATAAATGTTAACGATTGGTTTTTGAATTATATCCTTGTCGTTAATTCCGGTATATTGTATAACTCCATTTTTATCTAGTTTTAATACAAATCCTTCGCAGGTGTTAGCAACAGCAGGTGCCAAAAGGTTGTACCGCATTCCGGTTACCACACAGCCACTATCAGAAGTTCCGGTAACTCCTAAAGGTGAATAATAATAATTGGGAGTGCTATAATAATTTACCCATATTAGGTTAGCAGCCGTATCTATTTTGTTTACCATAATTTCGGTTGGAGCTGATTGAGGCGGATAGGGATTTGAATAATTGTACCCATACATACCGGTAGTGAAAATGTAATTGTATTTTTTATGCGACGAAGTATAAGGCATAGTATAAAGTATATGGGCCCCAGGCTTACCAATAATATTTGATTTTTCAATTATCGAATTGTTTTTGATTATTGCATTAGTGTTTTTGATATACCATTGGCAAGAGCTATTATATGTAACTTTGGAATACCCGGTCATTAAATACCGATTTGAACTTAGTTCATACAGATTAGTATGTCCATAAGTTACTCCTACTTTTTGAAAGCAACCCGGATTTACAGAAGTGACACTATCCAGGTTGAATCGTGACAAAACATTAAAAGAAGTATCCAATTCGGCAACCTGATTTTTTCCGGTTAGCGACATAGAAGGAAATCCTGCACCAGAAAGAAGTATCCTGTTACCGTAATTAGCCAAATCGCATGTAAAGGAACCATTAAACGTAAGAGAATCCAGTTTATTAAGATTGAAATCAAGTTTAAATAATCTGACAGTAGAATAATTCATTAAAGCAAATGCAATATATAACCTGTTATTTTTTTGTAAAAGGTGAGCATTTACCAAAGCATCATCACTTACGAAATTTGAATCAAGGACTAATTTCTTAATTATATTAAAGTTTTGATCGCATTTGTAAATTACGGGAATAGCTTTGAACGCAGAGGTATTGGTATTCACTGCTTGGGATCCGTGAATGTAATGATTATTTCCAATTTTGGTAATAGCAGCATTCACCATTAAATTGGAGTCTATTTTAATTGAATCTAATAACACTCCGTTTTTATCTAGTTTGAAAATATTGGATGTGGTGTTAAGATAACCCGGCGTAGACTTAATTAAAGATGCAGTAATATATAGGTTTTTGCTAACCGAATCTTCATATACACCTTTGAACCAGTAATTATCTGTGTTTTGTCTAGTAAAAATATATTGGGCATATGCTCCGTTAACGAAACATATGCCCAAAAGAATTAATCTTAATCTATTCATCTTGTATTTTAATTAATTGTCGAAAATCTGCCACCACCACCACCAGAACATTGAGGGATGCCATATCTTATATTCAAATCCCACCATTGCTTATATGATGATCCTCCAAGCCAGATTAAACCCCAAGTAATATCATAGTCTATTAAAATATAACTGCCACCTGGATGATTCGATGTGCCTAAATTCCTACAGCCTGTAATGTATCCGTTAATGGTAGTGTAATATAAAGATGGGCATGTATTCATAGTGCTTGCTACATAATAAAGAGATGAAGAATAGGCGCCGTTTTGATTATCAATAAAAGCATTGGTTATACTTGTCCAATACCAACTACCGGGACAACCTGGATTGTATGCGGTACAGTTTAATTTTACTTCGGCCCAAGTAATTGCATTAGGTGATCCACATGGATTCCAAGCGGCAGACCCAGATGTATAAAGATCACATGGCCCCATTATTTTATTACCATTTGAGCTGGAGTTATATTTAATATAAGCACTAAATACAAGCTTATTTCCATTAGAAAATCCAGTGATATCAATTACTTTAACTTGTTTTTGGGAGTTTATACTTTGATTTATATAGTTGTAAATGTAATTATAAGCGGATGCAAGTTGATTTGAATTTACCATATATGATTCAGTCAGGTCAATTTCATATCCGCATGAATCATGAACAGATTCTTCAGTTCCTGGCTTATCAAAATCGTAATTTAATGCCGCTTCAATTAACCAAATTGAAGAATCAGCTGGTATGGTTGAAGATTCAATTTTACCATACATAGTGTTTACTTTAGTATAGTCTTTAAATGATCTAATTACTTTATCACATTCTTCCGCAGAAAGATTGTAGAGTTTTTGTTGCACTTCGTTATTGCTAGAAGTTTGATTTTCACCACCATTACTAGCAGAAGGGGGGGGGGGTAGTTTTGTTACATGCGGCAAAGCTTAAGCTGATGGCTAAGACTAATGCCAATTTAGTTTTAATTACCATAATATTTGTTTTTAATAGTTAGTTAAGTAAATGTATAAAAAAAACAGAAATCTCCAAAAAATCAAGCCCACACTTTAGTTCCCTCTGTGCAATTGGTGCAGATATCAATTTCTTTTCTGGATTTTAAAATTGATTTTCGGAAAGTATTATACTTTTCCGAGTACCAAATTTCTTTAAATGAAGTTTGTTTTAAATCTCCCAGTTGGTGCTTAGCATCCTTATCAAAACAACACGGCACAACCAATCCATCCCAGGTAATAACACAACTGCTCCACATGCGCCAGCATTGATTCAACAATTTATTTTTTATCTGCCATTTGCCGGAAGCGTTTTGTGCATAGCGCGAATATTTTTCAATTGTGGGAATTAATTCGTTTCCATTTTCAAAATCGTAAACCTGTGCGGTTTTCAATTTTACTTCATCTACGCCTAATTCTTCAGCCAATTTATATACATCATCAATTTGATGTTGATTGGGTTTTACAACTAAAAATTGAAATACCACATAGGGCGTTTTGCTCCTGAGTTGTTTACGCCATTTTAAAATGTTTTTTGTTCCGGCAATTACTTTTTCTAATTGTCCGCCTATTCTGTATTGCTCATACGTATCTTGTGTGGTGCCGTCAATCGAAATAATTATTTTATCCAAACCGCTTTCAATGGTTTTTTTCGCGTTTTCATCTGTGAGATAGTGTGCGTTGGTGCTCGTAACTGTGAAAATTTTTTTCCGACTGGCAATCTTTACCATTTCTAAAAATTCAGGATTTAAATAAGGCTCACCTTGAAAGTAAAACATGATGTTGATGAGTGTTTTACGTTGCTCTTCAATTATTTTTTCAAATCGTTGTAATTGAAGCATTCCGGTTGGGCGTGTGAACTGTCGCAATCCGCTTGGGCATTCCGGACAACGCAAATTGCAACTGGTGGTTGGTTCAATGGAAATACTCAGAGGCATTGCGTTGGCGAACGGTTTTCGGACGAAGCGCGACAAATGGTATGAAAATAAAGCCTTTACAGCATTATTTAGCTTTAAAAAACTAAGTTTTGGGAGTATTAAAGTGAGCTGTTTCAAGACCTTAAAACTCAAAGTTACGAATAAGCACTTGCAAACCTAAAAACACCTTAAATTTTAGCTAATCGATCAAATTTTAACATTGGTCGGAAGTCCTTATTTAGAATAATTATAAATTAGTATTAATGTTAAAAAAATTAAATTTTTACGATTTAGATCTCGTTACTTCTGCTAAATTTGCGGGCATTAACTGTCATTAAAGTGTCATTAAACAAGCAACAAACAAGGAGTTCTTCCTATTCAAATATGTATAGCCGTATGTTTCATTTTTCCTTCAAATCTTTGCTGGGTACAGCAATGATGTTAGTGCTTTTTGCAGGTAACATCATCGCCCAGGACGGAGCGAAATTATTTAAGCAAAATTGCGCGGTGTGTCACGCCTCGCATACCGACCAAAAATTAACCGGTCCGGGTCTTAAAGGTATTTTTGATCGCGCGCCAAAAGGCGACTGGTTAAAAAACTGGATTCTCAACAATGAGAAAATGATTAAGGCCGGCGATGCTTACGCCAACAAAATTTTTAATGACTATGGTAAAGCGGCCATGACTGTTTTTGAAGGGCAGTTAACTGATAAAGATGTTGATGCAATCATTGCTTTCTTGCAAGCTCCACCTCCTGCTGCTGCTGGTCCTAAGGGTCCGGCTGCTGGTGTTCCGGTTGCAGGAGCTGAAGAAGCGGCAAAGGGAATTGATCCGTTATACTTAATCTTAACTTTCGTTGTTGTTTTAGCGATTTTGATTACAGCGTTACGTAGTGTTCGTACTTCATTACAAAATACAGCTAATCGTAGCGAGGGTAAACCTGAAAACCCTGAAATGACCTTCTCACAGGAAATTAAAGGCTGGATTAGTGGTCATCGTCGTTTAGTTGGCGTGTTCTGTATTATTCTTGGTTTTGCAGGCATGAAGAGCTGTTGGGATGCTTGTTACAATATTTCAGTTTATTATGATTGGAAAACTCAGAAAGGATACCATCCTGATCAACCAATCAAATTTTCACACAAGATTCACGCAGGTGATAATGAGATTGCCTGTCAGTATTGCCATTTTTCAGTAGAAAAATCACGTCACTCAGGAATCCCTACAGTTAATATTTGTATGAATTGTCATAAAGGTATTCAGGAAGGTCCTACGACAGGCAAAACTGAGATTGCAAAAATTTACGACGCTGCTGGATACGATCCTTCAACAGGAAAGTATGATGAGTCAAAGGCAAATCCTATCAAATGGATTAAAGTATATAACTTACCGGATCATGTTTATTTTAGCCACCAGCAGCACGTTGTTGTTGGAAAACAAGATTGCGCTAATTGTCATGGTGATGTAAAATCAATGACTACAGTTGAGCAGAAGAATCCATTAACGATGAAATGGTGTATTGAGTGTCATCGCAAGACTGAAGTTGCTATGGAAGGAAATCCATATTATGATCGCTTGCACAAAGCATTAAAAGAAAAATATAAAGGGCAGTATGATGTTAAGTTTACCGTTGAAAAAATCGGTGGTCTTGAGTGTACAAAATGCCATTACTAATAATTAACCAGTACTAACCGAATATTATAGATGTCTATGTCAAAAAAATACTGGAGAGGATTACCGGAGTTAACCGAAAGTCCTGAGTTTTTACAGCAAAGCAAAAATGAATTTGCTGAACCTCTTCCAATGGATGAATTCCTTAATGAAGAAGGTACAAAATCTAACGGTACCAGCCGTCGCGATTTCTTAAAAGTAATGGGCTTTTCAACAGCTGCTGTTGCCTTAGCAGCCTGTGAAACTCCCGTTATAAAAGCAATACCTTATGTTGTGAAACCTGAAGAGGTAACACCGGGTGTTGCTAACTTTTATGCTTCTACATTTTACGACGGGCATGATTATGCATCAATTTTGGTAAAAACTCGTGAGGGTCGTCCGATTAAAATCGAAGGCAATGAGCTTTCAAAAGTATCGAATGGCGCAACCAGTGCTCGTGTACAAGCTTCAGTATTGAGCTTATATGATGGTGCACGTTTAACCGGTCCTTTAGCAAAAGGAACTGCAACAGCTTGGAAAAATGTTGATGATGCAGTTGCTAAAGCTTTAGTTTCAGGTGAAGCTCGTTTAGTTACTTCAACTATTATCAGTCCTTCAACTAAAGCAGTAATTGCTGAGTTGAAAGCAAAATATCCAAACGTTAAGCACGTAACTTATGATTCAGTTTCTTATTCTGCATTAGTTTCTGCTAACAAAAACGTATTCGGAAAAGCAG
The DNA here is from genome assembly GCA_016787445.1 of Bacteroidia bacterium. GTDB lineage: Bacteria > Bacteroidota > Bacteroidia > B-17B0 > Aurantibacillaceae > JAHEYG01. The sequence continues at coordinate 14,933 of JAEUTQ010000018.1, read as the reverse complement.
TAGTTTCTTCTTATAATTTCGATAAAGCAAAAACCATTGTTGGTATTGCTTGCGACTTCTTAGGAACTTGGTTAAACCCAATTGAATTTGCTAGTCAATACGGAAAAGGCCGTAAGGTTAGTAAGGAAAACGCTGAAATGAGCAGACATTATCATTTCGAAGCTAACTTATCGTTAACCGGTGCAAACGCCGATTATCGTTACATGGTTAAGCCTTCTGAATTCGGTAAAGTTGTTGTTTCATTATTCAATCAGGTGGCTTCTGCCACAGGTAATGCAGCTGTATCAGGCGATGGTAAAATAGGAAACGCTGACGCTGAAAAAGCGATTGCAAAAATTGCTAAGGAATTGGCTGACAATAAAGGGAATTCATTAGTTGTTTCCGGTGTTAATGATGAAGGTGTTCAAACCTTAATCAATGGCATCAACAAAATGTTAGATAACTACGGTAAAACAGTAGATTATACTAATCACTTTAATTTAAAACAAGGTAACGATAAAGATTTTGCAGATTTAGTAGCTGATATGGCTGCAGGTAAAATCTCTACTTTATTAACTTATAACTGTAATCCGGTTTATACAGCACCTGCTTCATTGAAGTTTGCTGATGCTTACAAGAAAGTAGCTACAAAAGTTTCTTTCTCTCAGGTATTGGACGAGACGTCACAAATGGCGGATTTTGTTTGTCCTGACAATAATTATTTAGAGTCATGGGGTGATGCAAATCCAAAAGCTGGTCACTTCAGCTTACAACAGCCAACTATTAATCCAATTTTCAGTGCGCCTCGTTATGAAGGTACACGTCAATTCCAGGATTCATTATTAGCTTGGGCAGGAGTAAAGTCTTCTTACTATACTTATTTACAAGCCTATTGGCAAAACCATATTTTCCCTCAACAAGGTAAATATTTGGATTTTGCTTCATTCTGGGCTCATACTTTACATGATGGTGTTTTAAAAGTACGTGTTGCTAAAGAAATTCCTGAAGTTGTAATGGCAAAAGATTCGTCAGGTATACCAATCATGAGTGGAGTTGCTGCTGCTATCACTGAGGTGTTAGATTCAGTTAAAACGGAAGAGGTAAAACCTGCTCCGGTAAAAGAAGTAGCAATTCCAGCAGTTGAATCTATGCTTGTACCTGATTATAATAAAGCTGCTACAATGGCAACTTCTGTAAAAGGTGGCGCATTTGAATTAATGGTTTATGAGAAAGTTGGTTTAGGTAATGGTAACCAAAGTAATAATCCTTGGTTAATGGAATTACCTGATCCTATTTCTAAGGTAACTTGGGATAACTACATTACTATGTGTCCTGAAGACGTAAAAGCTTTAGGAATGCATGAAATGTTACGTCAGGATATCATCGGAAGTATTGCAACATTATCTGTTAATGGTGTATCGGTAAACGTTCCTGTTTATCCTCAACCAGGCCAAGCTAAAGGAACTATCGGTTTAGCTTTAGGTTATGGTCGTGTTGCTGAAACTTTGAAGATTGCAAATGGAGTTGGTGCTAATGCTTTCCAATTCTTCACAATTTATAACGATACAATTCAAGCAATTTCTCCTTCAGTGAATGTTACAAAAACTGAAGAGACGCATCAATTCTCAGCTACTCAAATACAACACACCATAATGGGTCGTGAAGAAGCTTTATTACGCGAAGTTTCTCTAAAAGAATTTAAGGAGAAGGATAAAGAAGTTTGGAATCCTTCTGCAGTAATGCATACTCATACTGGTGAAAAACACGTTAATGAAATCGATTTATGGGATGAGCATCCTCGTATGAATCATAAGTGGGGTTTAACCATTGATATGACTTCTTGTATCGGTTGTTCAGCTTGTGTTGTTGCGTGTGGTGTTGAAAATAACGTTGCTGTTGTAGGTAAAGAGGAAATCGGAAAAACACGTGACATGTTCTGGTTACGTATCGACCGTTATTATAGCTCTGATATGACTAAGCAAAAAGCTGCTGAAGAGCATATCGGATACAAGCAAATGAACTTAGATATGGAAACGCCTTCTAATAATCCGAAGGTAACTTTCCAGCCGATTATGTGTCAACATTGTAATCATGCACCTTGTGAAACTGTTTGTCCGGTATTGGCTACCAGCCACAGTACTGAAGGTTTAAACATGATGACTTACAACCGTTGTATTGGTACTCGTTATTGCGCTAACAACTGTCCATTCAAAGTTCGCCGCTTTAACTGGTTTAACTATAACGCTAATGAGTGGTTTGCAAGCAACCCTGCTCAACAAGAATTAGGACGTATGGTATTAAATCCTGACGTTGTAGTGCGTAGTCGTGGTGTTATGGAAAAATGTTCAATGTGTCAACAACGTTTACAGGCCGGTAAGCTAGAAGCTAAAAAGGCTGGTGCTCCAATTGTTGATGGCTCTATCAAAACTGCATGTCAGCAAGCTTGTCCTACTAACGCAATTATGTTTGGTGATTTAAATGATGAGAATTCACAAATCGCTAAATGGAGAAATGATAATAGAAATTATTTCTTGTTAGAAGAGCTTGGTGTGAAGCCTACTGTTTCTTATATGGTAAAAGTAAGAAATCAGGAAGAAGCTATTATTCACGAAGAGAGTGGACATGACGCGGCGAAGCACGTGAAAAAACATGATGAGCATAAGGAAGAAAAGCATTCATAAAAAAGTATTAATCGTATTAAATAAAAAATATGCACGCAGAATCAGAAATCAGGGATCCGTTAATTTTAGGTAGTAAAAATTACCGACAAATTACTGATGACATCATTGCTCCTATTGAAGGTAAAGCAGCAAAGGGCTGGTATGTATTACTTACTATTTGCGCATTAACTTTCTTGTGGGGTATTGGCTGTTTAGCTTATACAATTGGTGTTGGTATTGGAGCTTGGGGCTCTAACAATGCGGCCGATTGGGCTTGGGATATTACTAACTTCGTATGGTGGATTGGTATCGGTCACGCGGGTACATTAATCTCTGCGGTGTTATTATTATTCCGTCAGAAATGGCGTATGGCGATTAACCGTTCAGCAGAAGCGATGACCATCTTCGCTGTATTGTGTGCGGCTATCTTCGTAACATTACACACCGGTCGTCCGTGGTTAGATTATATGTTATTCCCATTACCAAATCAATTTGGTTCATTGTGGCCTAACTTTAACTCACCATTATTGTGGGACGTATTTGCGGTATCAACTTATGCAACTGTATCAATTGTTTTCTGGTACATTGGTTTAATTCCTGACTTCGCAATGATTCGCGACAGAGTAATTAAGCCTTGGCAAAAGAAATTCTACGGTTTATTATCTTTCGGTTGGGGTGGAAGCGCTCGTCACTGGAGCCGTTTCGAAGAAGTATCTTTAGTACTTGCAGGTTTATCTACTCCGTTAGTATTCTCCGTACACTCAATCGTATCCTTCGACTTTGCTACATCAGTAGTTCCTGGTTGGCATACTACCATTTTCCCACCTTATTTCGTATCCGGTGCGGTATTCTCAGGTTTCGCGATGGTATTAACCTTAATGCTAGTAGTTCGTAAGATTTACAAATTAGAAGCTTATTTAACCATCAAGCACATCGAATACATGAACATCGTAATCATCGTTACAGGTTCAATCGTGGGTGTTGCTTATTTAACTGAATTATTCATTGCATGGTATTCAGGTGTTGAATGGGAACAATACGCATTCTTAAATCGTGCAACAGGTCCTTTAGCTTGGTCGTACTGGGCAATGATGACTTGTAACGTAATTTCTCCTCAGTTATTCTGGTTTAAGAAAATCCGTACATCTATTGTTGCTACATTCTTGTTATCAATTGTAGTAAACATTGGTATGTGGTTCGAGCGTTTTGTAATTATCGTTCCAACTTTATTACGTACATTCTTACCATCTACATGGAATACTTATACTCCGTCATTCATTGATATCGGTATTTTCATTGGAACAATCGGTATGTTTGGAACATTCTTCTTATTATTCTCTCGTTACTTCCCTGTAATTGCACAAGCTGAATTAAAAACCATCTTGAAACAATCAGGTGAAGCACAAAAGAAAGAATCAGCTAATCATTCACACGCTCATTCACACGCACACTAAAAGATATATAAAGATATGGCAACTAAACAAATTATACACGGTGTTTTTGGCGACGAGGTGCCAATGATGGAGGCCTGTAAAAAGCTACGTGCATCAGGTATCCGCGTTAAAGATGTGTTCTCTCCGTTTCCAGTTCATGGATTAGATCCTGTTATTGGTGTTCCTAGAACACGCTTAGCAATTTGTGCATTTATTTATGGCATTACGGGTACCAGCCTGGCGACCTTAATGATGTGGTATATGCAAATTCATGATTGGCCGGCAGATATTGGAGGTAAACCAAATTGGGCGTATTATTTTAATATTCCAGCTTTTATTCCAATTACTTTTGAATCAACGGTCTTTTGCGCTGCTCACGGTATGGCTTTAACGTATTTATTACGTTGCTGGTTAGTTCCAGGAGCAAAGGCTAAAAATCCAGACCCTCGTACTACTGACGATAAGTTTTTAGTATACTTGGAATTAAATGATGAGCAAGCTAAAAAAGCAGATGCCATCTTAAAGGATAACGGTGCAGAGGAAGTAAACTATAAAGGTACTTTGTATATTGAACCGGCTTATTAATTTGACAAAAGATATTGTTAGATATGAAACTAAAATATAAAAGCATAAAATCAATATACATCGGTGTGGCTCTTGCGACACTAGTAATTGGTTTTGCATCTTGTGGTAAAAAAGATGCGAATAGTCCGGGTGTGGAATTCGCTCCAGACATGTACCGCTCTCCTTCAGTAGAAGTGTATGGTACAAGTGTATTTAATGGCGATACAATTTACTCTCAGCAATTTTTACCTGTTAAAGGTACTATTGCGCGTGGTTACATGCCGTATGTATACCCTAATACAAGCGAGGGTTATGAGCAGGCTGGTTTGTATTTAAAAAACCCTATTGCCTTAAACGAAAAAGTAATGCTAGAAGCTGAGGCTTTATACGGCAAGTATTGTTTACATTGTCATGGTGTTAGTGGTGCCGGTGATGGGAAGGTAAGTGACAAGCTACCAGGGGCACCTCCGGCATATAATGGCGCCTTGAAAAATTTATCTGAAGGTAAAATATTTCATTCTATCACTTATGGTAAAGGTTTAATGGGTAATCACGCAAATATTTTATCTCAGGATGAACGTTGGAAATTGGTGCATTATGTGCAAAGATTACAGGGGCCTAAAGAAGCTGCTCCTACCGATTCAGCAAAAGTCGCAACTACCATAACTGACGTTAAAAAAGAAGAAACTAAATCAACTCATTAATTAATTCATAGATATTTAAAGATATGAATACTGATAAACTACAATTCACCGTACCGCCAAAAGCTAAAATGGCTTCGTTCATTTTAATGGCTATAGGTTTAATCTCTATCATCGCTATGTTTATGATGGATACTAATGAAGATCCGGAATATAATCATAACCGAGCGTGGTCAAATATATTCTCAAGTGCGTTCTTTTTTATGGGAATTTCATTAGCTGCAGCTTTTTTTCTAGGATTGCAATATGCTGCCGAGGCCGGATGGGCAACAACTATTAAGCGTGTAATGGAAGCTGTTACTATGTATCTTCCGTGGGGATTAAGCTTCTTAATGTTATTCTTTATTGTAAGCCAATTACACCTCAATCATTTTTACGTATGGATGGATCCAACTGTTGCAGAACACGACCCAATTGTTGCCAGTAAAATGGGATACTTTGGTGCTTTTTGGTGGATTAGGACTGTACTATACATGATAGCTTGGATTTGGTTTACTTTCAAATTACGCAAAAACTCAATTGATGCCGATAAATTGGATATTGATGTAAACAATAGTTATCACTGGAAAAACGTAAAGTTAGGAGCATGGTTTATGGTTGTTTTTGGCGTAACCTCATCAACTTCTGCTTGGGATTGGTTATTAAGCATTGACATTCACTGGTTCTCTACTTTATATGGTTGGTATGCTTTCTCAGGCATGTGGATTAGTGCCATGGTAACAATTACAATGTTAATTGTTTGGTTGAAGAAATTGGGTTATCTTGATTTTGTTACTGAGAGTACGGTTCATGATATGGGTAAGTGGATGTTTGCTATATCTTTCTTATGGACCTATTTATATTTCTCTCAATTCATGTTGATTTGGTATTCTGATATTCCGGAGGAGGTAATTTACTTTCAAACTCGTTGGGAAAGTTATAAGGCGTTAATGTGGACTGTATTATTTGTAAATTTTGCTTTTCCAATGGTAATGTTAATGAGCCGCGACAGCAAACGTAATTTCTTCTTCCTAATCTTTGTCGGTACAATAATATTGGTTGGACACTTCTTAGATGTTATTATGATGGTAATGCCAGGAACTGTTGGGCATCATTGGACGGGATTGAGCTGGATGGAATTTGGAACTTTCTTTTTCTTCTTAGGGCTTTTCATTTATGTTGTCTTGAACGCACTTACAAAAGCACCTTTAAGAGTAAAAAATCACCCTTATATAAACGAAAGCTTACATCACTCTATTTAATTAAAAGAAAGTAAAGTTTAACAGAAAATAAAATTATATACGATGAAACTTCTAGTTCTATTAGCCATCATACTTCTTATAATTGCAGGACATCAATTACTAAGAATAATCGAGTTATCGAGAGGTTTGAAAAAAACCAAAGAATGGCAAATCAACGATACAGATAATGACATGATGGGTAAAGCTATGTTAGCTTTTATGATTTTATTCTTCCTGTTTTTCTTCTGGCAAATTAACCGTTGGATTGATCGCTCTTTACCGGCTGCCTCTTCAGAGCACGGGGTAAAATACGATGCTTTGTGGGATGCAAACATGTACTTAATTTCGTTTGTTTTTTTAGTAACTAACTTCTTCTTATTCTATTTCGCATTTAAATATCGCGGACATAAAAACGCAAAGGCAGTTTTCTATTCTCATAACAATAAGTTGGAAATGCTTTGGACAGTTATACCTGCTTCTGCATTAGCATTTATCATCATTTTCGGTTTGAAGTATTGGAACGAAATCATGTCTGCACCTACTGACGTAAACAAGGTAACAGTTGAATTATACGCTAAACAATTTGATTGGACCGCTCGTTTTCCAGGTAAAGATGGAAAGTTAGGATCTACAGATTTTCGTCAAATCGGCGGAACTAATTCTGTAGGTTTAGATACAGCGGATGCTTCGGGTTACGACGATATTTTAGTAAAGAATGAATTTCATTTACCTGTTGGTCGTGAGGTAGAAATGTTAATGCGTTCCCGCGACGTAATTCACTCAGCATATATGCCACACTTCCGTGCACAAATGAATTGCGTTCCCGGTATGGTAACTGCTTTTAAATTTAAGCCAACCAAAACAACTGCTGAAATGCGTCAGGATCCTTATGTAAAGCAATTAATGGCTGGTATCAACAAACAGCGCGAAAAAGAAGGCAAAGAACCTGTTGAGTTTGATTATGTTTTATTGTGTAATAAAATTTGTGGCGCTTCACATTATAACATGCAAATGACAATCATTGTTGAATCTGAGCAGGATTACAACAAATGGATGGCAAAACAGAGAGCATTAAAAACATTAGCTTCTAATTAATTATTATCATTAATATTTTAATATAAATACACAAATGGGATCTACACATACAACAACAGCACTGGAACACGAGCATGCCACACATCACGATCATTCACATCATGATGACCACCATGAGGAGAGCTTTGTAAGTAAGTATATTTTCAGTATGGATCACAAGATGATCTCTCGCCAGTTTTTAATAACCGCGGTCATTATGGCCGTTGTGGCAATGACAATGTCAATTATTTTCCGTTTACAATTAGCTTGGCCGGGAGAAAAATTCGCATTTATCAATGCGATTCTTGGCGATAAATGGGGCAAAGATGGTATTCTTGATCCTAATATGTATTTAGCTTTAGTTACTATTCACGGTACGATTATGGTGTTTATGGTTTTAACAGGCGGTTTAAGCGGTACTTTCTCCAATTTATTAATCCCTTATCAAATTGGCGCTCGTGATATGGCTTCAGGCTTCATGAACATGTTATCGTATTGGTTCTTTTTTGTGTCGAGCGCAATCATGTTAGGTTCTTGTTTTATTGAAGACGGACCTGCTTCTCCGGGTTGGACAATCTACCCTCCATTATCAGCTTTACCTGAAGCTATGCCTGGTTCTAAATTAGGTATGACACTTTGGTTAACTTCAATGGCATTATTCATTGTTTCATCTTTATTAGGTGGTTTAAATTACATCATTACCATTGTTAACTTACGTACAAAGGGTATGAGCATGACTCGTTTGCCTTTAACGTGCTGGGCGTTCTTAATTACAGCTATCTTAGGTGTGTTATCTTTCCCTGTATTATTCTCTTGCGCATTATTGTTAATATTCGACCGTAGCTTCGGAACAAGTTTCTACCTATCTGATATTTATATCGGTGGCCGTCCATTAGATAATGTTGGTGGTAGCCCTATTTTATTCGAGCACTTATTCTGGTTTTTAGGTCACCCTGAGGTATACATCGTATTATTACCTGCATTAGGTATTACTTCTGAAATTATATCTACTAACTCGCGTAAACCAATCTTCGGTTACCGTGCGATGATTGGTTCCATGTTAGCGATTGGTTTCTTGTCATTCATTGTGTGGGGTCACCACATGTATATGACCGGCATGAATCCATTCTTAGGTTCGGTATTCGTATTTACAACATTATTAATTGCGATTCCTTCCGCAGTAAAAGCATTTAACTACATTACTACATTATGGAAAGGCAATATTCAATATACACCTGCCATGTTATTCTCTATTGGATTAGTGTCATCATTTATTACCGGTGGTGTTACCGGTATTATCTTAGCCGACTCTACACTAGATATAAATGTTCATGATACTTATTTTGTGGTTGCTCACTTCCATATTGTAATGGGTCTTTCTGCAATCTTCGGAATGTTTGCCGGTGTATATCATTGGTTCCCAAAAATGTTTTTACGTATGATGAATAAGAAGTTAGGTTATCTGCACTTTTGGATTACTTTCATTTCAGCTTACGGCGTATTCTTCCCTCAGCATTTCTTAGGTTTAGCAGGAGTACCCCGTCGTTACTATACCAATAGTAATTTCCCAATGTTTGATAATTTGGTTGATATTAATATTATTGTTACTGTAGCAGCTATCATTGGTGCTTTAGGTCAGGTTATTTTCTTATTCAACTTTTTCTATAGTATGTTCCGTGGAGAGAAGGCTCCTCAAAACCCATGGAATTCTAACACATTAGAGTGGACTACTCCAATGGCAAATATTCACGGTAACTGGCCTGGTGCTTTACCGGTTGTTCACCGTTGGGCTTACGATTACAGCAAGCCTGGACAAGAACACGATTTCGTTCCTCAAACCGTTCCTTTAGCTGAAGGCGAACATGACGGTGGCGAACACTAATCGTTAAATAAAACTTACAAAATGCCTCCTTAAAAGGGGGCATTTTTGTTTTTAGTATCTTTGTTTAAACCTAAAAATTGAATTATGATTATAATCTACATTCTTATCGCAATAATTGGCTTGGTGCTGATTATCGCTGCTATTTTACCCGGCAAGTATAGTATCAAAAAGGAAATTGTAATTAATAAGCCTGCCGCGCATGTATATGAGCGTATTTCAAATTTAAATCATTACCGCGATTGGAATCCATGGCATAAAATGGAACAGGATGCTAAATCGGAAATAACAGGAGCGCCGGGAACAGTAGGACACAAATTTGCATGGGATGGAAAGAAAATCGGGCAAGGAAGTTTAACAATCAAAGGTTTTACTGCGCCGCAAGAAATTACTTTGGATCTTGAATTTATTAAACCATGGAAAAGTACTGCATTAGACAGTTGGACATTTGATGATTTGCAAAATGGAACTACAAAAGTGGTGTGGGAGAATAACGGTCCACTAACATACCCTATGGCACGATTAATGGGGCCGATGATTAATAAAAACTTAAATCAGCAATTCGAGCAAGGATTAAAAAACCTTAAGGAATTGTGTGAAAAATAATTGTACATGAGTAAAATTCAAAATTACATCAATGGCGAATTAGTAGCGCCAATTTCAAATCAGTATATCGATAACGTAGATCCTTCGCGCGGAAAAGTTTATTCTTTGATTCCTGATAGCGATGAGCGCGATGTGGAGTTGGCAACAAAAGCTGCAAAGGCCGCGTTTAAAGCTTGGAGTAATACGCCAAAAGAAACACGCTCACGCATTCTTCAAAAAATTTCATTCTTAATAGAAGAGAATTTAGACAAGTTAGCGCTTATTGAAAGTGTTGATAATGGTAAGCCGCTTCACTTAGCTAAAACAGTCGACATTCCACGAGCTGCTGCTAATTTTAATTTTTATGCAACAGGCATTTTGCATTATTCATCGCATGCACATGCGATGGAAGATACAGCGATTAATTACACCTTACGTCAACCGGTTGGTGTTGCCGGATGTATTTCTCCATGGAATTTGCCATTGTACTTATTTACCTGGAAAATTGCTCCTGCATTGGCTGCCGGATGCACTGTGGTTGCAAAGCCCAGCGAAGTAACTCCAATGACGGCTTATTTACTTTCAGAAATTTGTATTCAAGCCGGATTGCCAAAGGGCGTATTAAATATTGTACATGGATTAGGTCCAAAAGTAGGAAATGCAATTGTTTCGCATAAGGATATTCCTCTTATCTCTTTTACGGGAGGAACAAAAACGGGTGCGCATATAGCAAGTGTGGCAGGTCCAATGTTCAAGAAAATGTCTTTAGAGTTAGGAGGAAAAAACCCTAATATCATTTTTGCCGATTGCGATTACGATAAAATGTTATCGACAACGATGTTGTCTTCATTCGCGAATCAGGGACAAATTTGCTTATGCGGCTCAAGAATATTTGTAGAGCGACCTATTTATGAAAAATTCAAGAACGACTTCGTTGAGAAAACAAAGAAACTAACGGTTGGTCCACCCCTCCAGGATGGTGTAAAAATTGGTGCAGTCGTTTCAAAACCACACATGGAGAAGATTTTAAGCTATGTTGAATTAGCAAAGCAAGAAGGTGGAAAAGTTTTATGTGGCGGTAAACGTAAAATTATAGAAGGAGAATTTCAAGATGGCTTTTATGTAGAGCCAACTGTTATAGAAGGTTTAAGTTATGATTGCCGTACGAATCAGGAAGAAATTTTCGGGCCGGTAGTAACTATCACCCCATTCGATACGGAGGAAGAAGTTTTAATGATGGCGAATTCAACCATGTATGGTTTAGCATCTACAGTTTGGACTCAGGATATCACAAAGGCAAATCGTGTAGCGTCAGAATTACACACCGGAATTGTTTGGATTAATTGTTGGTTGTTGCGTGATTTACGTACGCCATTTGGCGGTGTGAAATCATCTGGTGTAGGTCGCGAAGGCGGATTCGAAGCTTTTGATTTCTTTACAGAGCCTAAAAACGTTTGCGTTAAACTAAAATAATGCAGCGAGAGCTTAGCAATAAAGATATACTTGGCTGGGATGTAAAAAACTGGTCGAAAGCATTATTACATTGGGAAAAAGTAATTCCTAAGGATAAAAAACTGATGTGTTTGGAGATTGGCGCAAACAAAGGCGGATTGTCATTGTGGCTGGCAGCAAAAGGACATAGTGTAGTGTGTAACGACATAAAGCCAACACCGGATGAAATTAAAAAGCATCATTCATCTTTGAAATTAAAAGGAGAAATAGAGTATCAATGTTTCGATGCGGTAGAAATTCCTTACGAAAATCATTTTGATGTAATCATTTTGAAATCTGTTTTAGGTGGAGTAGGGCGTGAGGGAAAGGATGAGAGAATGGAAAAAAGTATCAATGAAATTTACAAGGCGTTAAAGCCGGGTGGAATTTTTCTATTTGCCGAAAATTTAAGAGCAAGTAAATTTCATTCTTTCTTCAGAAAGAATTTTGTAAAGTGGGCGAAGGATTGGAATTATATGCACTATTCACAAATAAAAAATTACCTGAATAAATTCACTGATACAGAATTGCACACGGCAGGATTCATGGGAGCTTTTGGTTTTAATGAAGCTTCTCGCAACGTATTCGGGCATATCGATTCAGTTGTATTTAATAATTTACCAAAAGGGTATCACTATATAGTTTACGGTCATGCTAAAAAATAAAATCATGTTGGAAAATAACACAAGAACAGAGTTAAGTGCATTAGGCGAATTCGGTTTAATTAAACATCTTACCGAACATATTGAATTAAAAAATCCTTCAACCATTAAAGGCGTTGGTGATGATGCGGCTGTCATTAATTACACAAATACAAATACAGTTACTTTGGTTTCGAGTGATATGTTAGTGGAAGGCGTTCATTTCGACTTAACGTATGTTCCTTTAAAGCATTTGGGTTACAAATCTGTTATAGTGAACCTGAGCGATATTTATGCGATGAATGGTCAGCCCAAGCAAATTGTTGTAAGCATGGCAATTTCCAGTCGCTTTAGTTTGGAAGCAGTAGAAGAGTTATATGCAGGAATGCTTTTAGCTTGTCAGAAATACGGTGTTGATTTAGTGGGCGGAGATACAACCTCTTCACTAAGCGGTTTGGTAATTAATATTACTGTTTTAGGCGAGTGTGAGAAAGATAAAGTGGTGTATCGCCACGGTGCTAAGGAAGGAAATTTATTATGTGTGAGTGGAGATTTGGGTGGAGCCTATATGGGCTTACAAATTTTAGAGAGAGAAAAAACCATCTTTAAGGAAAATCCAAATATCCAACCTGATTTAGAAGGCAAGGATTATATTTTAGAGCGACAGTTAAAACCGGAAGCCAGAAAGGATATCGTTAAATTATTTTCCGATTTAAATTTACAACCAAGATCCATGATGGATGTGAGTGACGGTTTAGCTTCTGAAATTTTGCATATCTGTACACAATCTAATGTGGGTTGTGAATTGTATGAGGAGAAAATTCCAATCGATTCTCAAACCTATGATACAGCGCGTCAATTTAATTTAGATGCAACTGTTTGCGCTTTAAGTGGCGGCGAAGATTATGAATTACTTTTCACCATAGATGCTGCAGATTATGATAAAGTAAAAAATCTTCCTGATTTTTCAGTCATAGGACACATTACCAATAAGGAAAAGGGAACCAACCTCGTTACTAAATCAGGAACAGTCGCAGCATTAAAAGCGCAAGGCTGGGATGCTTTGCTGAAAAAGTAAACTAGAAAATTAAATTACTCTTACTGCTTAATTGATCAGGAATTATTTCCTGAAGAGTAATTATTTCAGGAATTTTCTTTAACGCTTCCGCAATTTTATAACTGTGATGATAATGCTCGTCGCCTTTTATTAATAGCAGATAATCTGTTTTTGTAAGTTCAGGAATCAGTTTACTACTCTCATCAACAGTTTCATTAAAGAGCGAGAATAAATCACCGCCTTCTTTTTCATTGTTTTCCTGTGCCACATAATTACTGCGGTTCGGAATTAAATTATATTCCAAATTTAATGCCTCATCGAAAAAGCTATAAAATGAAAATTTAAAATCCTTACCCATGCGGTGACTTAAATCAATATATTCTTCAAGGCGTAATTCTATTCCTAAAACGTCATTTATAGCATTGACAATAAAATATTGGTTATCCGGACAAGCAATTCCGTACAACAAAAAGTTATAATCCTCCGGTGATGGATCTAAGGTATATGCTTTTTGTTTTGACATTTGTAAGATGAAGGTAATAAATATTTGAGCAGTATAAAAGAATTGAGTGGGTTAATTTATATTTCATTAATTTTATTACAACAAATATGCAATTCGTTAATAATATAAAAGGTTTGTACTTAGTAGCGGCATTAGCATTGGTGCTTGTAGGTGTTTATTTGTATACTTTTTTTAATCGCGTGAAGCCACCTGAAGTCTTTAAGCCAAAGTATCCGGCAGATGAAGCTTTTGTATTAAAGGATTTGAAGTACGGTAAAGACACACTTAATTATTTTGATTTGTATTTGCCAAAAAACAGAAATGCACAAACACCACTTTTAATTATTATTCACGGAGGTGCATGGGTACAGGGCGATAAAAATATGTTTTGGTCAGATATGGCCACTGATTTTTATGACGAGAAAATTTGTGTTGCCAACATTAATTATCGTTTGGCGCCAAAAGCAAAATTAAACGATATGCTTGCTGATATACGCAGTGTGCTTTTGTACTTAAGAAATAATGCGGCAAGTTTTTCTTTAGACCTTACAAAGGTTCATTTGTTGGGAACCAGTGCCGGCGGCCACCTTGCGTTATTATATGCTTATACATTGGGGGAAAAAGATATTAAATCTGTGACATCATTTGCCGGACCTACAAACTTTAACGATGATAATTTTTATCTACTCACTCAACAATGGGGCTTGCCAAATTTGTATAAAGATGTATTAGGAAAAGATTATATCAAAAATGAACCTGAAGTAATAAAAGCGAGTCCAATTCACAACATTAAGAATATTCCTGTTTTATTAATACATGCTTTGGATGATGATGTTGTGCCCTTCTCACAAAGCAAGCAGTTAGCTGATTCACTTCAATTCAAGAAAATAAAAAACCAACTCTTTACATTGCCAAACGGAAAGCATTCTCCCTATGGATTAAACAATTCATTTAAGGGTGTTGTAAATGAAACGGTGTTGAAGTTTATTGCAAAATAAAAAAGGGATGCTCATCACATCCCAATTCTACGAATTATATAATACAACTATTTAATCACTCCCAATTCTTTACCAACTTTTGCAAAAGCGGCAATAGCTTTATCTAAATGTTCCTTTTCGTGCGCAGCAGATAACTGAACTCGAATACG
>JAEUTQ010000015.1 GCA_016787445.1 Bacteroidia bacterium | reverse complement strand
GTGAATTTACATGGTCATTCGCATCCATACATTTCGCAAAAAGTGGCAGAGCAAGTAAACCATATGGAGCATGTGATGTTCAGTGGATTTACGCATAAGCCGGCTGTTGATTTGGCTGAACGCTTATTAAAGCAACTTCCTGCTAATCAAAATAAAATATTTTATTCTGATAACGGTTCAACAGCTGTTGAGGTGGCGCTCAAAATGGCACTTCAATTCTGGAATAATCAAGGTGAAGAAAAGCCTTTGTTTATCGCTTTTGAAAACGCTTATCATGGCGATACATTTGGAGGTATGAGTGTGGGAGAAAGAAATGTCTTTAATAACGCCTTCGAGAAATTATTATTTGATGTAGTGCATGTTCCGATTCCGAATGAGGAAAATATAATTAACATTGAGCGACAACTCACCACACTTTTTCAGAATCATTCTGTAGCCGCGTTTATATTTGAGCCATTGGTTCAGGGTGCTGCAGGAATGGTTATGTATGAAGCGCAATATCTCGATCGCCTTTTAGCCTTATGTAAATTAAATAAAGTAATCACCATTGCAGATGAAGTAATGACCGGCTTTGGAAGAACAGGAAAGTTTTTCGCGAGTGATTATTTACAAAACAAACCCGACATTATATGTTTATCTAAAGGTTTAACCGGAGGTTACATGCCTTTAGGTGTTACTTCATGCGCGGAGTTTATTTATAAAGGATTTATTTCCGAGGATAAAACAAAAACGTTTTTTCACGGACATAGTTACACGGCTAATCCAACTGCTTGTTCGGCTGCCTTAGCGAGCTTAGACTTAATGGAGAAGGAGGAGACTTTTGATAGTATAAAACGTATAGCACAATTACATGCCGGTTTCTTATCAAAGATTAAATCGAATGATAAGATCAAAGTTGTAAGGCAATGCGGAACTATACTGGCCTTTGAATTGAATACGGAAGAACACACTCATTATTTAAATAATGTTTCTGAAAAAATCACTTCTTACTTTTTAAGTAAAGGTGTTTTGTTACGCCCTCTTGGTAATGTATTTTATTTGATTCCACCGTATTGTATTACGGATAAAGAATTGGCTGAGATTTATTCTGCAGTTGAAGAGTTTCTCGTTAGATAATTCGGTTTTTTATTACAACAGTGCATGTAAATCGGCATACACAACATAATTCGTTTTGTTCGTTATAGATTCGAATATCCCAAACATGATTTATTCCACTTACATGAATGGGTTTACAAATTCCGGTTACTATCCCGCTTTTTACCGGCTTAAGATGATTGGCATTAATCTCAATCCCAACTCCAATAAAGAGATCACGTTTAACTACACACCAGGTGGCTACACTGCCAATGGTTTCTGCCAGAGCTACAGAGGCACCTCCGTGCAAAATCCCAAAAGGTTGTTTGGTGCGGTTGTCAACCGGCATGCAAGCCTTGATGTAATCTTCACCAATTTCAGTAAAAGTAATACTCATGTGTTCGCCTAAGGTGCCTTCGTTTAGGGCGTTAATTTCAGTTAAAGTGGGAGTGTTATGCCAAATGCTCATATTATATTTTAACTTTGTGTAAACATAATCATATTTGAATTGTTATACCACCATGAAAACAAAAAATATACTCTTAATTGCCACGCTTATGCTGTTTGGTTTTGCATTTAAATTTAAAAAGGATAACGGCCCTAAGCCAACTATTTATGGTTTTAAAGTTAAAACCATTGATGGAGCCGAATTGGATTTTGCCTCCTTAAAGGGAAAGAAAATCCTAATTGTGAATACTGCCAGCGAATGCGGTTTAACGCCTCAATACAAACAATTGCAGGAGGTTTATGAAAAGTACAAGAATAAAAATTTTACCATCATTGGTTTTCCTGCCAATAATTTTGGAAGTCAGGAACCGGGTTCAAATTCTGAGATTAAATCTTTTTGTACTAAAAACTATGGGGTTACTTTTCCTATGATGGAAAAAGTTTCGGTAAAAGGCGACGATATGTTCGAGCTGTATAAATGGTTAACACAAAAGGAGAAAAATGGGGTGATGAACAGTTCGGTAAAATGGAATTTTCAGAAGTATATGATTGACGAAGAAGGACACTTAATTGATAGTGTATCGCCGGCAAGAAAACCGGATTGTAATAAAATCGTTAACTGGATAGAAGGGAAGAAGTAATCGCTCACTTTATTAGACTATTCTAATGCCCGGTTTATCTAAATCGGGCATTTTTGTTTTTGTTAAATTCGTATATTCGTACGAATTCATTTTTCTATGAAAATCGACATTTTAGCTATAGGTGTGCATCCTGATGATGTTGAATTGTCGTGCAGCGGAACCGTTTTAAAGCACATTGCCGAGGGAAAGAAGGTAGGAATCCTTGATCTTACTCGCGGCGAATTGGGTACACGCGGTAACGCACAAATCCGAACCAAGGAAGCTATGAAGGCAGCTAAACTCATGGGTGTTTCTTTTCGCGATCAAATGAATTTGTCGGATGGTTTTTTTGCCAATGATGAAAAAACACAGAAAAAGATAATCGAAAAAATCCGTCTCTATAAACCTGAAATCGTTTTATGCAATGCAATCAGCGACCGTCATCCTGATCATGGACGTGCCGCTAAATTAGTAGCCGATGCATGTTTTTATAGCGGTCTAATAAAAGTGTCTACCACTTACAAAGGAAAGAAGCAGGATTGCTGGCGACCAAAAGCTGTTTATCATTACATTCAGGATAATTTCATTCACCCTGATTTCGTAATTGATATTACCGATTTTATGGATAAGAAAATGGAAGCTATCATGGCTTTCTCTTCACAGTTTTATAATCCAAAATCTAAAGAACCCGTTACGCCAATTTCCGGTCCAGAATTTTTGGAGGCGATTAAATCCAAGAATGTAATTTGGGGCAGAGCCATCGGCGCGCGTTATGCTGAAGGATTTACAGTGAATAGATACCCGGGTGTAGAATTATTATTTGATTTAATTTAATATGAGTGATTCGGTTAATCATACCATTTTATTAGTAGATGATGAGCCGGATATTCTTGATTTCCTCTCCTATAATTTAAAAAAAGAAGGCTACACGGTTTATACTGCTAACAATGGAGCAGAAGGATTGGCAATAGCCAAAGAGAAAAAGCCGCATCTAATTGTATTGGATATTATGATGCCGGAAATGGATGGTGTTGAAACATGCCGACAATTAAAGGAAATTCCGGATCTAAAAAATACAATCATTACATTTTTAACTGCACGCAACGAAGAGTATACACAAATCACAGGATTTGAAGTTGGTGCTGATGATTTCATTACGAAGCCAATAAAACCGCGCGTTTTTATTAGCAGAGTGAAAGCATTGTTAAGACGTTATAAAAACGACACGCCGGTTGTTGCAACTGTGGTTGATTTGGGAGCTATTAAAATAGATACAGAGCAGCACCGAGTTTATAAGAATGGTGATGTGATTGATTTACCCCGTAAAGAATTTGCACTGTTGTTACTATTAAGCAGCAAGCCTGGAAAAGTATTTAAACGAGAAGTTATATTAGATACAGTTTGGGGTGATGATGTTGTGGTAGGCGACAGAACCATCGATGTTCATATTCGTAAGTTACGTGAGAAGCTGGGCGAAGAATACATTAAAACCGTGAAGGGAATCGGTTACAAATTCGAGTTCTGATTACTTTCTTACAAATTTCTGGTAGGTGTAATCGAAATTGTTTTTTTCATCTTTGAAATGTTCTTCTTCCCATACCAATTCAAATTCATTCGGTTTTATCTCCGGAAAAAAAGTATCTGCATCGAAGTTTGATTTTACCAGGGTGCGGTAAATTTCATTTACAAAGGGCATGCTGAGTTTGTAAATTTCGGCACCGCCAATGATAAAAGCTTTTTCAACATCGCAGTTTTTTATCATTTCTTCAAAGGAGGCAAACACTTCAGCTCCTTCAATTTTTAATTCTGTATTACGCGAAATGATAATGTTTTTTCGTCCGGGTAAAACACGACCGATAGATTCAAACGTTTTACGGCCCATAATAATCGGACTACCCATGGTTGTGGATTTGAAAAACTTTAAATCTGCCGGCAAATGCCAAAGCAGTTTATTGTCTTTGCCAATTTCATTATTTAAGCCTGTAGCAACTATCGAACTGAGGAGCATTTTAGTTTTCTTTAAAAGCTTTATTTAATCGTTTCAATAACACAAATAATATTATTGTCGCGAACATTAATAAGAAAAAATTCAAATAGAAATAATTGGCTTTGTTATCAAACTTATCCCAATTCTTTCCCATCACACCACTTAATTTATTTCCAATAGATGTTGCTAAACTCCATCCTCCCATCATTAAAGCAGTAAAGCGAGGCGGAGAAAGTTTTGACACCATGGATAATCCCATCGGGCTTAAACACAATTCTCCTATAGTTATGACGCCGTAACTGGCAATGAGCCACCAGGCACTGGCTTTATGCATACCATTATCACTTTGGTATACTGCGAAAACCATTACTAAAGTAGAAAGCGCACTGATCAATAAACCGTAGGCGATTTTTGTTGCAGTAGTTGGTTCCTTACCGCGTTTACGTAAATAGACAAAGAAGGCAACAACGAGTGGAGTTAATGCCACAACAAAAAACGGGTTAATGGATTGGAATAATTCTGTTGAGATTAGGTTCAGGGATTCTCCTTCTTTAGGATATTTTTCGGGAGGAAGGTTTTTAAAATAGGTTGGATAATCATAACACAATTGCGCTTTGCCATTTTCATCTTTAATTTTTCTGAACTGCTCATCCAATTGATACACGCTATCGTTCGCCGCTTTCTTTTTCTCAATCATGTGGAGTTTATCGGATACTCCAACCATGTAAGTAGGCATTTCGCGATCGGTATAATGCTCGGCGTAGGTGGTAAGGGCTGTACCGTTTTGTTTGAAGACGGTCCAGAATAAAATAACAATCACGAAAATGGTAAACATGGTGCCAAGAGGAACCTTTTCCTCTGCAGTGGCCTGCTTGTAAATTCCGGAATAAAATATAATTACCGGTATACATCCGAAGAAGAAGGCATCCGTACTATCGCTTCCCATTATATTGCCAGGAATAATCCATCCGATGATTCCTAAGACTAAAGCAACGCCTAATAACATCGCGAAGCGCATGAGTAATGGTTTATCTTCCGGTTTAGGTTCTTTACGTACATCGGCATGTGCATAATGTTTACTGCCTAACCAAAAAATAATTACGCCAATGAACATACCGATGCCCGCTGAAACAAAGGCAAAGCCCCAACCGAAATTATGACGCATAAAAGCTGCAATGAAATTGCAAACGAAGGCACCAATGTTGATGCCCATGTAAAAGATATTGAATCCAAAATCTTTGTTGGCTTTGTATTGAGGATCGTTATATAAATTCCCAAGAAGAGTAGAAATGTTTGGTTTAAAAAATCCATTGCCGACAATCATTGTTCCGAGGGAAGCATAAAAAGCCCATTTTTCGGGAATAGCGAGCATACAATAACCAATTCCCATTAAAATCCCACCTAATGTAATGGAGAAACGGTAACCTAATTTTAAATCGGCGAGTAAGCCACCCATAAAAGGCGTTAAATACACGAAGGCAATAAAGGTTCCGAATATATCTGCGGCATCAGAGTTATCTAATCCCAATCCTCCTTTGCCGGGAAGATCGGTCATGTATAAAACAAAAATGCCTATCATGAGGTAATAGCCAAAACGCTCCCACATTTCGGTAAAGAACAAATAGGGTAGTCCTTTTGGATGTTTTCCTGTTGCTGTGCTCATAAAATTGTTTTGCTAAATATAACAGAAAAATACTACTTAAAATAGTACTTATTACTAAGGTAAATTGTATCGTTTTGAAAGCTTTTGAATTTGATGCTGATGGTTCGGTTTTGCGCATTACCACTTGAACCATTCACTTGCGTCGTAAACAAACCACACTTTTGGTATATTCTGGTTTTGGCCGGGGCCATGGCACTTTTTGCCGGTAATTCTGTCACAACAGTATCCCTATAAAGATGACGGTAATTCATGCCCGGCATATACATCAATTTAAAAAGACTGTCGTTTTCTGTTTCAATCAATTTACCGTTTTCAATTTCAATAAAAGTATTGCAGCGACGTGATACGCCAAGTTTCAAAACAAATATGTTGTTGGTGTTTTGAATGGTGTCTGTTTTCTTGCCTGAATTAAAAAAGTAAATTGAATAGTCTTCTTTTTTTATTTTGATTTTATCGGGTTGTGAATAGCTTCCGGAAGCAATAAATAACATTATATAAAATATTTTATATTTGTTAAAAAATTGAAATATGTCTACTAAAAACAGCATTCTCGCCGGCTTACTTTTTTTAAGCTTCTCGTTTTTTGCACAAGATAGTGATTCGTTTAAGGATAAAGAATTTTCTTTGTTTGTTGGACCTTCAATTACAGATATTTTGAATGATAACATAAAGCAAGATCAATATGCTAACACACGTGGAGCAAATCGTTTAAATTTTGGTTTTAACTATTCGAAATATTTTAATAAAAATTTTGGATTTGTTTTAGGTGTTGAATATTCAGGGTACAAAAACATTACTGATTATCGTGGTTCTTTTTGGAGTACTTCAATCAAGGAAGATAAAGATGGTTACATGTATTATGCTGTTTCTGAAGCTAATTATACAGACACGCGTATAGTTCATATGTGTGAGATTCCTTTGCAATTGAGAGTGCAAGGAAATATAAACAGTAAAACTCAATTTTTCGTGGATGCGGGAATAAGAATGGATTTTGTGGTTAGTGCAAAATTAAAGCAAAAGGGCACTTTTGAAACGAAGGGTGCTTATCCTCATAATACATTTGATAATGTTTATTTGTTAATTGAAGAAGAACCGTATTATGGCTTCCAAAGTTATTACTACAATTCATCAAAAGATATCGGAACTAGTAAAGCCAATTTTGCCTATACCCTTGGATTTGGTGTTAAAACGGCGATAAGTGATAAAGCATTTATTGTGTTTAATCCAATTTACTCTAAAACATTTACTGATTTAGTGTTTTACAATAACCGGACAGATTATGTGAATGTGTTTGGAGAGAAGAAAGCGCATTCGAAGTACTTGTTGCGCCAATTTGCGATTAGATTTGGAGTTGGTTTTTATTTGTAAACCTTACTTGTCCTCTATCTCTTTTTTTATTTCCTGAATTTGTTCGTGGACCTGATTGGTGATGCCACCGGTGCTTTCTTGAATATCACGTTTAATACCTTCACTGGCGTCTTTAAATTCACGTATACCTTTGCCTAATGCTTTTGCAATATTAGGAATGCCTTTACCTCCAAATAAAAGTAAAATCACAAACAATATCATCACCACTTCGCCGCCGCCAAGGTTTAAGAAAAGAATATGTAAAGCGTTCGTCATTTTTTACGCATGAATTTATAAATGGTAATAGCACCAATAAAGAAAATGGTAGCAACAAATGCAATAATAAACCAGTCGCTGAAATCCATTTTATTCATGAGGTAAAGATAAGCATTAAGCGCTAATAAAAAAGCCCCTGGATTTTGGGAAAACCGGGGCTTTTTAGTTAAATCAAATTAATTTTTATTCGCTCTTAACCATTTTTTTGGTGTCAATTATATTTCCGTCAACAACTAAACTGTAAGTATACATGCTGTATGTTGGCGCGGATTTTAAATCCATATTTCGCGCAAAAAGCTATAATTTGTAGCAAGGTTCCTTAGAAACTGATCTTAATTTTGTATTAATGCAATGGGCTATTATTACCTCCTGTGCCGCCCTGGGCTAGGATTTCTTGACGATTAATTATCAAGAGTATAATCGATGTTATGATTATTCGTTTTTTCATGCTGTTTTTGTTTAATGATCAACTATTATTTTAAACTTATTTTTACTTGACTTTATAAAATAAATTCCACTTGCCCATGAAGTACAATCGATTTTTTGGTTTGTGCTTTTAACTAAGGTTTTGAAAATTATATCACCCAAGACATTAGAAACTATTATTTCACACTCATCATGATTTGAAAGTGTAAAAAAAATTTCAGCAGGATTTGGAAAAATGCTTGTTTCACTTTCATATGAGAAGTTATTCAAACTTGTAGCATAATTTTTTGTAAAAAGTGAATCTGTACTAACGCAAATATCATCAATATAGTAATAGGCAACTACCCCATTACCATGATTGAAGGTATTTGTATTGGAATCATCAAAAAAATTACCAATCATAATAAAGTTATATGCTGAATCGGCTATAAAAGATCCGAATTGTTTTGTCCAAGTCACAGTGTCTGAAATGATATTGTTATTAAAAAAATGGGCTGAATTATTAACTGGAACGTAACTCTGCTTCACTTTCGTAAATTTAATACCAGTATTATTAGTACTATAGCCAACAATTGTATTACTATCTGCTCTAGATAAGCTATATGAAATATAGTATTTTTGTGAAACAACTAATGCAGCAGAAAGTTGACCTATAATCATTTCACGATAAGGACCACTTGGACTACCAGCCGAATATGTGGCAAAACCACAATAAGCGTTACCATTCAATGGGTATTGGAATCCGAAATAATTTTTTGGTATTTGAACATCCGAAGTAATGCCACAAAAGTTGAAATAATCCGCTGAATTCCTACAAGTATCCCATCCAATAGCTTTATTTATTTCACCTGAAGTGCTGCTTGGACAACCCGTAAACATTTCGAAGGATGGATTAATAACGAGATTAGTTTGTGCTGTGATTTTAGAAAGTAAAAACACAAAACAATAAATAAATAGTATTTTAAGTGATTTTATCATTTAACCAAAGGTAAAATAAAACGTGTAAAATGCAAGTGAAATTTTGTTTATTATTCTGTTAGTTAAACAAAGCTATAAACTAAGAAATGAAAATAAAGCAAGATGATATAGATGACCGTATCTAATTAATAAGTGGTGGCTTTTACACGATATTTAACCGTTGCCATTTAATTTTTAGCACTTAAATAAGTGAAAAAATCTTTTAAAATTTTTTATAATCCGATACATTTAATTCTTTTGTACAGAATTCAAACTCTTCCTTAATGGAATTTGAGCATACTATGATGGTTTTATGCGAGGCGTAATCCTTAACTAAACCTTTAAACCAGTCGATGGCATTTTTATCAAGGTTGGATACGGGTTCATCCAGCAGTAAAAGTTCGCAATCGGCTAATATGGCTAAGGTTAACCTCACACGCTGGCGCATGCCGCTGCTATAGTTTTTAATGAATTTGTTTTTTGCGGCGCTTAGTCCGCTTAATTCAATAATTTTTGTTGTATCTAAGTCTTTTAAAAAGGGTTTGTAGATCGCACAATGATTGATGATTTCCTCCAATGTGTAATCTTCAATTAAATCAAGGTAGGGTGAAGCCAGACTTAAATATTTCTGGTATTCTTCTTTGTCGATGGATTTCCCGTCAATGTTATAGTTTAAATTCCCCGCATTTGGTAAAACGTAACCCGAGATAATTTGAAGTAAAGTTGATTTTCCGGAGCCGTTGCCGCCAAGTATAACTAATTTATCTCCTGAATCAATGGTAAGATTAATGTTTTTAAAAATCCATTCTTTACCAAATTTCTTTCCAATGTCGTTTAACTGTATGTGTAGGTTAGTACTTGGCATAAACAGATTGCTTCGTCGTTCCTCCTCGCAATGACGAATAAACTCAAATTAAACTCCTTTTACTACACCATCTTTACAACCCCTAATGAAGTTGATAATTTGGTTTCTGACTTCAGTTTCGGGCATTTCAGCTTCCACAATGTCAAGTGCTTTGGTAATGGAGTTGTTGTGTACAAAAATGGTACGGTAAATATTTTCTATTTCCTGAATTTTTTCTTTTGAAAATCCTCTACGGGTTAAGCCAACGGTATTTACACCAATATACTGAAGTGGTTCACGCGCTACACGAATATATGGCGGTACACTTTTACGTATTTGTCCGCTACCGGCTACAAAGGCATGTGCGCCAACTGTAGTGAATTGTTGTGCGCCAACATTCCCTTCCAAAATAGCGTAATCTTCAATAGTGATATGTCCTGACAAGCCTGCATAACTTGCCATGATAACATTGTTACCAATAATGCAATCGTGCGCAATGTGAACATAAGCCATCAATAAACAATTGTCGCCAACCTTAGTGGTCATTCTGTCTGCCGTACCTTTATGAATGGTAACGTATTCGCGAATCACCGTGTTATTTCCTACCACAGTATTAGCTGGTTCTCCGCGATATTTTAAATCTTGTGAAACCGGACCAATACAAGCACCCGGAAAAATTTTACAGTCGTGACCAATTATTGTATCAGGAAAAATGACAGCATTCGGACCAATCCAGGTGTTGTCACCAATTTCCACACCTTCGTACACAGTGGCGAAGGCTTCAATTTTTACATTGTTACCAATTTTTGCCTTAGGGCTAACGTTTGCAAGATTAGAAATCATAATTACGCAACAACCGGTTTATCTAAATTTCTAACTTTTACAATTTGTGCTGTCATGTCAGCCTCACAAACTAATTTGTTGCCTACATAAGCCAAGCCTTTCATGTGACACATACCGCGGCGAATAGGATCCACTAAGTCCATTCTGAAAACAAGTGTATCACCCGGTACTACTTTTTGTTTAAACTTAGCGTTTTCAATTTTTAAGAAATAGGTTTGATAGTTTTCCGGATCCGGAACTGTTTTTAAACATAACACACCGCCTGTTTGTGCTAAGGCTTCAACAATTAATACACCAGGCATAATTGGTTCATCAGGGAAATGGCCTGCTGTCCAGAATTCTGTCATGGTTACATTTTTTACACCAATCACATATTCCGGCGTTAATTCTAAAATTTTATCTACCATTAAAAATGGCGGACGATGAGGTAAAATAGTTTGAATATCACGAACGTTGCATACCGGGGTAGCAGTTAAATCCAACTTAGGAACCATGCGCTCGTTTTTCTGTTTTTTCATTACCTCCTTAATTTTCTTTGCAAAGGCAACGTTTCCGGCATGACCCGGACGAGCAGCAAGTACGTGAATCTTCATTGGTTTTCCGGCAAGAGCAAGATCGCCAACAATGTCTAATAGTTTATGACGAGCCGGTTCGTTATAGAAGTGAAGTTTAGTGTTGTTGAGTACACCACGTCCTTTTACTTCAACATGTTCTTTATTAAATAATTTTTTAAGGTGATCCAATTTCTCCTTTGGTAATTCGTTTTCAACTAACACAATGGCATTATCTAAATCACCACCCTTAATTAAATTGTGAGCTAACAATGCTTCTAATTCGTGAAGGAATACGAAGGTGCGGCATTTTGAAATTTCTTCTTTAAACTCACCAATGTGATACATGCCCGCATGTTGAGTACCTAAAACTTCACTATTGTAGTCAACCATTACAGTAACACGGAATGTTTCTTGAGGTACCGCCAACATCTCAACTTTCTTAATCGGATCTTCGTATGTTAAGTTTTCAGTCAATTCAAAATATTCGCGTTCTGCATCCTGTTCAACAATCTCAGCTGCTTCTAAAGCTTCAATGAATTTCCAGGAACTGCCATCCATAATCGGCATTTCCGGACCGTCAACCTGTATTAAACAATTGTCGATTCCTAGTCCAACTAAGGCGGCCAAAACATGTTCAGTGGTGTGTACACGAACACCATTTTTTTCTAAGGTTGTACCACGGGAGGTATCTACCACTAAATCGGCATCCGCTTCAATAATTGGTTGACCCTCGACGTCAGTACGTTGAAATTTGAACCAATGATTTTCCGGTGCAGGATTAAAAGTTAATGTTACTTTTTTACCGGTATGTAAGCCAACGCCTGTAACCGATACTTTTTGTTTGATGGTATGCTGTTTATCGCTCATTATAAAAAATACAGAATTAGGCAGAAAATCTGCTAAGGGCTAAAATAAGCAATTTTTGCTAAATAGAGGGTCTCGTTTTTGAGATTTTATTTAGAGTTTTTAAGCTGTTTTTCAAGCTCACGTACTCTTTCGTTTAGTTTAGGTAATCCTCTGAATAAAACATAAGCGCGTTTGTATTCTCCAATACCAAATGCCGGGGAACCTTGAACGATTTCATTCTCGGTTTCAATATTACTTCCCACACCGGATTGCCCTGCAATTTTCACACCGTCAGCTACTTTTAAATGTCCAATTACACCGGCTTGTCCGCCAATCATTACGTTTTTTCCAATTTTGGTTGAGCCTGCAATAAATGCGCCTCCAGCCATAACCGTGTTTTCTCCCACTTCAACATTATGTGCAATTTGGATAAGGTTATCTAATTTAACCCCTTTGCGAATAATCGTTGAGCCTAGTGTAGCGCGATCGATGGAAGTATTGGAACCGATTTCAACGTGGTCTTCAATAATCACATTTCCTATTTGCGGTACTTTTTTATAATTGTTTTCTGAGTTAGGAGCAAAACCAAATCCGTCACTTCCAACAACGGTGCTGGCGTGAATGGTGACATCCTTTCCAACTACACAATCGTGGTAAATTTTAACGCCGGCATAAAAGGTGCAGTCGTCGCCAATTGTGGTATTATCACCAATGTAACATTGCGGGTATATTTTTACGTTGTTGCCAATTTTTACATTTTCACCGATATAAGCAAAGGCACCAACATAACAATCTTTTCCGAGTGTGGCTGTTTTTGAAATATGCGAAGGTTGTTCGATGCCGGTTTTATTCAGTTTAAACTGATTGTACATTTCAAGCAGTTTGGCAAAACATCCGTAAGCATCATCCACACGAATTAACGTGCAGGTAGATTTTACCGGTTTGTCGAGTTGAAGTGTTTTGTTTACGATAACAATGCTGGCATCCGTTTCGTAAATATGCGGTGTGTATAATGGATTAGCCAAGAACGAAAGTGTTCCGGGTTTTCCTTCTTCAATTTTGGATAAATTAGAAACTTTGGCGTTTTCATTTCCTTCAATGGTTCCGCCTAATAATCCTGCAATTTGTTGTGCTGAAAATTCCATGCCTAAAAGTAAAAAAATTAATGAATGGATGTTATGACTTGAATAAGTTTTTGTTTTTCAATCTCCCAATTATTTTCTTGGTTTAAACGTTGACAATTGTTTTTCCATTCGGAAAGTTTACCGGATTCAATCATATCGTTGATGGTATTAGCAATGTGTTGTGGTTCATGATGATTGATGAAGCATCCGACATTGTAGGTGTTAATTAATTTCTCGATTTCAGGTAAGCGAGTGGCTAAAACAGCCAAATTGGCTTGGGTGTAATCAAAAAATTTATTTGGTAAGCTATAATGATAATTCAGATTTGAGTCTTTGTCAATGCTAATTCCAATATCGGAATTGAATGTATAATGTTGTAATTCGGATTTAGGCATTTTTTCTTTGATGGTGATTTTATGCCCAAGGTTTAATTGCTTTACTGATTTTTTTAAGGTCTCAAAAACATCACCGCCGCCAATGATATACAAATGCGCTTTATCAACATATTGCATGGCCTCAACGAGTTCTTCTGCACCGCGCTGAATGTTTATTCCTGCCCCTTGTAAAATTAAAATGGTTTTGTTTGAAGGCATCCCGAGCTGCGTTTTAGTTTTCGGAGTTTGGGTGACGGTTTCAGGAATATTGCGAACCGCTACGAAATTAACCTTATACTTCTGATTGAAATAGTCGGCAATACTTTGATTAACAGTAATACAATAAGTGAGCTTAGGGATAATTTTCGCTTCAAGCGATTCCCAAATTTTCTTTTTTAAGGGTGTTTTCTGAAGTTCCGGAACTTCGCAGAAAATTTCATGACTATCATAAATCAAGGGAAGCTTTCTGAGTTTGGCAACAAAATAATTCGGCCAAAGGGTATCTAAATCATTGGCAAAAAGTAAAGTGCTTTTATGTTTTAAGAGAAATAGTAACAGGCGCAAATTGAAAAACAAATAAAATGCGGGGCCACTCGTAAATAGCATTTTAATTCGTTTTGTTTGATAGGGTAAATGTGCTACAGAAGGCGAATTTTTTAATTCCCGTCCGAATAAAAGAACCTCATAACCTTGTTCCTTTAACACATTAGCAGAGCGCAATACACGTTGGTCGGTGGCCAGATCATTAATCACGCTCAGGATAACAGTTTTATTTGTAGTTGTAAACAAGGTTTTTGTTGATATTGCCCCTAAAGTTAAAAAAATTAAGCCTGCCTATATGCGTACATTTGAAATATGATTAAAATTGCCGACAATGTTTCGTTGAAGCCCTATAATACATTTGGCATAGAGGCTTCCTGTAACCATTTTGTGGAGATAAATTCGGTTTCTGATTTGAATGCATTATTAGATTCTGAAGTGTATAAACGCAATAAACATTTAATTATTGGGGGAGGCAGCAATATTTTACTGACAAAAAATTTTGATGGTTTGGTAATCAAGAATAACCTTAAGGGAATTGAAGTGGTGAGGGAAGAGGGAGATGATGTTTTTGTAAAAGCTTCGGCCGGCGAAGTTTGGCATGAATTTGTACAATGGTGTATTCAAAGAAATTTGGCAGGATTAGAGAATTTGTCATTAATTCCTGGCTGTGTTGGTGCAAGTCCGATGCAAAATATTGGAGCCTACGGTGTAGAAATTAAGGATGTGTTTGATTGTTTGGAAGCTATAGATTTAAATGATGGTACACGAAAAGAATTTTCGAAGGAAGTGTGTAATTTCGGTTATCGTGAAAGCGTGTTTAAACATGAATTAAAGAATAAATTCATAATAATTTCGGTTACTTTCAAACTCAGTAAAAAGATAAATCTTAATACCAGCTATGGTGCAATTAATACGGAGCTTGAAAGTATGGGTGTTAAACAACCGGGAATTAAAGATGTGTCGCAAGCGGTAATCAACATACGCTCTTCTAAATTGCCTGATCCAAAAGTAACAGGGAATGCCGGAAGTTTTTTTAAGAATCCGGAAGTAGAGTTGAGTGAATATGATCGAATCAAAAGCCAATTTCCAAATGTAGTAGCTTATCCATTAGAAAATGGAAATTATAAACTGGCTGCAGGTTGGCTCATAGAGCAGAGTGGATTAAAAGGGTATCAGGCAGGAAATGCAGCGGTTCACGATAAGCAGGCTCTGGTATTAGTGAATAAGGGTGGCGCCAAAGGTGATGAAATATATTCTCTGTCGGAGCACGTATTGCAGACCGTATTTGCTAAATTTGGAGTTAAACTCGAACGCGAAGTAAATATTATTTAATTGAACTTAATCGACTTTGGGATATTCTTAAACTTATTCTTTACGGGTTACGTAATGTTTAAGGGGGTATTGCCTTTTGAATTTTATCCGGGATATGTTCCATTAATAATTTTACTTTTTATTTTCATTTTCAAATATAAGTTCCCGGTACAGACACTTTATGTTATAATACCACTTCTCATTACCGGTTTGTTGAATGTGTACTTAGATAACAACACCATTGGTAATCTTTTTAAAATTTTGGTTAACATAGCTATTAACCTAATATTTTATAGATATGTAATCCATTATTACGATTATGATATAAAACGGATCATTTCGGTTTATCTCAAATTCGCTTTTCTAGTCGCTGCATTAGGGCTTATACAATGGATAAGTTATTTGATTCGTTTCACTCCGGGATACGATTGGCGGGCATTTATAACTTTAAATAAATGGATGTTAAGTCCGGGAGGTATAGGTTTGCGAATTAACAGTACGTTTAGCGAACCTTCCTATTTCGGTACAACAATGGCTCCTGCTTTTTTTATAGCGTTCTATGAATTAATAATGAATCGGCCGAAATTCCTCACTAGAGCAAAAAGTTTGATTATCACAGCTACTTATATTCTTAGTTTTTCGTCTTTAGCTTTTTTTGGTGTGTTTTTAAGTGTCATTCTAATAGCCGCAAATTATGGATTAGTCCGATATGTATTAGTTGCTATTCCTGTTGTTATTGGATTGTATTTTATTGCCTATAATCAATCTCAAGAATTTAAAGCCCGTATTGATGGAACCAAAGCTTTATTCATTGATAATATTATTGAAAACGAGTTAGCCGGCAATATGAAACATTCTGCACGTGTATATAAAGTCAGTAGAATTTTACCTAAAATTCATGGATCGTCATTTGTGCTTTACAATAATTACCACGTTGCTATGGAGAACTTCAAACAAAATCCTTTTTTTGGCAGTGGCTTAGGTTCGCATGAACTTGCATTTAAAAAATATAAATTGAATTATTTACTGGCAGGTATTTATGAATTTAATTCGGCTGATGCCAACTCTATGTTCTTACGTACTTTATCGGAAGTTGGAATAATGGGCGTGCTTTTCATTTTTTTCTTCATTTATAAATTTTATGTTTCAAAAAGTTTAACTATTAATGAAGATGACGATTACTGGGTTATATCTAACGCACTGCTAATTCTTATTTTAATTCAACTATTGCGACAAGGAAACTACACTTATGGTGGATTTTTTCTTTTTGCTTGGATGTATTATTATAATTATTTGGTGTATAGTGAAGCAGGTACAGGGAATGAAAAAGACCTTGAAGTTAAAGTTGAAGAGCGTATAGCTTCATAAGTTAAAAAGAATAAAGCCAGTTATAGACACAACAAGACATATTTATTTTCCTGGACTCAATGGTTTGCGTTTTTTAGCGGCTTTGGCAGTAGTAGTTACCCATATCGAGTTGCTAAAGGCTCAATACCTAAAACCAAATTTGTGGCAAAATAACAAATTGGTTTATGAACTTGGTCCATTGGGTGTTATTTTTTTCTTTGTGTTAAGTGGTTTTTTAATTACTTATTTATTACTGAAAGAGAAAGAGAAAACCAATACTGTTTCCATTATGAAATTCTACATCAGACGTATATTAAGGATATGGCCTTTGTATTTTTTAATTATTGTGATTGGTTTTTTTCTACTCCCTAATTTTAAAATATTTGAGCACGGTTATTTTACAAAATATTTTAAGGAAAATTTCTTCTCAAATTTATTGTTGTACATATTGATCTTGCCTAATCTAGCATTTTCTTTATTTAAACCGGTTCCGCATATTGGGCAACTTTGGAGTATTGGTGTAGAGGAGCAATTTTATCTCATGTGGCCTTGGTTAGTAAAATGGAGCAAGCGATTATTGCCGGTTTTATTCGGGGTCATCATAGTTTGTATCTTTTTTAAGATAGTAGTTCAGTTTTTGGTCATGTCAGATCCGGACAATGACACACTTTCTCAAATTAAAACATTTGTAGCTACGTTAAAGTTTGAAAGTATGGCAATTGGTGGAATTGGTGCTTGGTGTGTGCATAATGATAAGTACTATCGGATTTTCTTAAGCAATGCGGCATTAATTTGTTCTTTGGTCTTAATTATAATCAGTATTTATTTTACACCGCCGATTATTCAAGATGGAATTTTTATTATTCAATCTGTACTTTTTCTTGTTGTGATTTTGAATGTGTCATGTAATACTAACAGTGTAATTAAAATTGAGAATAGGCTTTTTGTAATGTTAGGTAATATATCGTATGGAATTTACATGTATCATATGATAATTATTGCACTAGTAATTATTGTATTTAATAAGTTTAATGTTGAAGTAAGTAATAATTTGCTCCCACAAGTTATGCTGTATGGGTTATGTATTGGTTTAACAATATTAATTTCTTGGTTGTCCTATAAATATTTTGAAAGTTTTTTCGTGAAACTAAAACGCAAATCAACTATTATTGAAAGTGGTTCGCAAAATGAATAAAGAGAGAGAAGCTGAAAATATACTTATACTTTATACAGAACTGGCAGCTTATAATATTGCTTGTTTTGAGAAAATTGTAAATGAGTATAATGTGAATTTACATATTGTAAGGATGCCTGTGAATGATGTAGCGCCATTTGATTTTAAACTTAATACAGAAAAAATATTTTTATACGATATAAGTAATTTTAACCTTGAATCCTTAATTGGTTTGTATGATCAGATTAAACCGAAAGGGATATTTTGTTCTGGTTGGATTATAAAAATGTACCTAGACTTGTGTAAAATAAAGCGTAGGGAGTGTATTACAATTCTTGGTTTCGATACACGATGGACAGGTTCAGCTCGGCAAATATTTGGAAGTCTGTATGCACGCTTTGTCATATCACCAAATTTCCATTTTGCATTTGTACCCGGTAATTCGCAAGCTGTTATGGCACAAAAAATGGGATTTAAGAAGGATCGTATTATTACCGGATTTTACTCTACCAACGTTGATTTTTTTAATGAGGTATTTGTTCCGGAAATGGACAGAAGTAAGGTGATAGTTTTTACCGGTAGGTATGCTAATGAAAAAGGTTTGCCTGAATTATGTTCGGTTTTTGTGGATTTAAAGAATGCAGGTGAACTCAAAGATTGGAAATTATGGTGTATAGGAAAGGGTCCGTATAAAATCCCTCAACATCCCGATATTTTAGACTTAGGCTTTAAACAGCCCATTGAATTAAAGGAAGTGATGAAAAAGGGAGGCGTGTTTATACTACCTAGTACCTACGAACCATGGGGAGTGGTTGTACATGAATTTGCGGCGGCTGGTTTTCCTATGATTTGTAGCGATAAAGTGGGTGCAACAGAAATTTTTCTTCAAGAAGGAAAGAACGGTTTTGTTTTTAAGGGTGGAGATAAGTCGGACTTGAAAGATAAATTAAAAAAAATGTGTAATTTAAATGCAGAAAAACTAAAAGCAATGGGTTCCGAAAGTTTTAATTTGTCAAAGAAAATCACTCCTTTAACGTGGGCTCATAGTTTTTATAAAATGATACATAATGCCTCACAGTAAAAAAATATTAGTAACAGGTGGTGCCGGAAACATCGGTAGTGCTCTCGTAAAACGATTAATTACCAACCAGGAAAATCTTGTTGTGGTAGTTGATAATTTAAGTACAGGAAATATAGAGAAACTTCCCCTTGCTGATAACCTTCGCTTTGTAAAGGCTGATTGTAACGATTTTTCCCAGCTATCTCAGGTGATGTATGCCAATAATTTTGATTACGTTTTTCATTTGGCAGCTGTTGTTGGGGTTCAACGCACTCAGGCAAATCCGATTTTAGTATTGAATGATATAGATGGGATAAAAAATGTTCTTACACTTTCAAAAAATGGAAATGTAAAACATGTGTATTTCTCTTCTTCTTCTGAAGTTTACGGGGAGCCGGTTGAAATTCCGCAAAATGAATACAGCACACCATTAAATTCACGCGTGCCTTACGCTGTGGTGAAAAATGTAGGCGAATGTTTTTTCAGAAGTTACTGGCAGGAATATCAGTTACCATATACTATCTTTCGTTTTTTTAATACATACGGACCAAATCAAAGTACCGACTTTGTGATTCCGCGTTTCTTAGCAGCAGCATTAAAGAACCAAAATATTACAATTTACGGTGATGGTTCACAAACACGAACCTTTACTTATGTGGATGATACCATTGAAACCATGATGAGTATATTTAATAAGGGCTTATTGAAAAATGATGTGGTGAATATAGGCAGCGATAAACTGATGACCATTTTAGATTTGGCAAAATCAATTATTGCTATTACAGGTTCAAAATCTCAAATCGAATTTTTACCGCCTTTAAAGGAAGGGGATATGACAAGACGTCAACCCGACAACAGTAAAATGCGTGAAATTTTGGGTAGAGAACTTGTGACGCTTGAACAGGGTATTAAAAACCTGTTGAAAGATGATTTATTCTTACAACTAACAGGTGTGAAATAACATGTGTGGCATAGCCGGATTCACAACTACTCAAACCTCTTCCAATTCTTATAATGATGCTATAGCATCCATGGTTAATGCCATGAAACATCGCGGACCCGACGCCCAAAATTCGTGGTGTAACGATTCAGTGTATCTCGGACACGCTCGTTTATCCATTATTGATTTAAGTGAAGCGTCTAATCAGCCAATGCTGAGTGCCGACGGACGTTATGTGATCGTTTATAACGGGGAATTATATAATTACCGCGAATTAAAGTTGGAATTACAGCGCGTTTCGTTCGGTAGTAAGGAACAGGCTTATTTTTTTAAAACCAATTCAGATACAGAAGTTATAATTGCCGCTTACAGTCGATGGGGTGCCTCCTGCTTGGATAAATTCAATGGGATGTACGCATTTGCCTTGTACGATACTCAAGATAATTCTTTGTTCATCACGCGTGACAGAATGGGAATTAAACCGCTTTATTACAGTGTCAATAATAAACAATTGGTTTTCGGTTCTGAGATAAGAACTTTGTTAAACTCAGGTTTTGTGCAGCGTAAGTTAAATAAGGCCGTGCTTAACGAGTATTTTCTATATCAAACAGTACACGCGCCTAATACGATTATAGAGGGCGTGAAAATGTTAATGCCTGGAACGTATTTAACCTGGAAGAATGGTGAAATAAAACAATTCAGATATTGGAACATTAATGATTTTGCGAAAGAATCGGAGTCTTTGGATTATAATTTAACCTGTAAGAAAACAGAGGAGTTATTGTTTAAGGCCGTAGAAAGAAGGTTGGTAGCTGATGTTCCATTTGGTGCTTTCCTTTCTGGAGGAATTGATTCCAGTGCTGTTGTCGGAATCATGAGTAAACTCTCCTCGCGTAAAGTAGAAACATTCAATGTCTCATTTGATGAAAGTGAATTTTCCGAATCTAAATATGCGAAAAAGGTTTCTGAATTATTTAATACACAACATCACGAAA
This sequence comes from Bacteroidia bacterium, assembly GCA_016787445.1. Classification (GTDB taxonomy): domain Bacteria; phylum Bacteroidota; class Bacteroidia; order B-17B0; family Aurantibacillaceae; genus JAHEYG01. The sequence goes on along the minus strand of JAEUTQ010000015.1, from coordinate 44,087 downwards.
TTAAATTAAAACCGCAGGATTTTTTAAATCAGTTGCCAAATGCGCTGAATGCTATTGATCATCCATCAGGGGATGGTCCTAATACTTATGTGGTTTCAAAAGCAACAAAGGAAGCCGGAATTACCATGGCGCTATCCGGTTTGGGCGGCGATGAATTATTTGCCGGCTACGATGTGTTTAAGCGAATGAAATCGGTCGACTCCAAAGCATACTTGAATATTTTTCCATCATGGTTAAGAGCTGTTCCTGCTTCTCTGATTAAAGCTAAAAACAAATCGGTTGCAGGGGATAAACTATTTGAAGTGTTAATGCAGGAAAAGTTTTCTGTGAAAGATGTGTATCCTGTTTCCAGAAAAATATTTTCTAAGCAGCAAGAAAAATTACTCTTACGAAAAAATGAAAATCCATTAAAGGATATAATCGGAATGATCAAGAAGCCGGACGCTAATCATCTGTTGTCTTATGTTTCTTTATTAGAGATGAATACGTACATGCAAAATATTTTATTGCGTGATACCGATCAAATGAGTATGGCAGTTGCATTAGAAGTACGCGTACCATTTTTAGATTATAAGTTGGTTGAGTTTGTGTTATCGGTAAAGGATGAGCACAAATTTCCGCACAGTCCGAAAAAATTATTAATTGATTCCTTAAATGGTTTATTACCTGGTGAAATTATTAATCGCCCTAAAATGGGTTTTACTTTGCCTTGGTCGGATTGGATGAAAGGTGAGTTGAAATCATTCTGTGAAGAGAAACTAAGAGCACTTTCCAAACGTGATTTTGTGAACGAGGCAGCGGTAATGAGTTTGTGGGAACAATTTCTCAAGGATAATAAGAAAGTAACATGGTCGCGCCTTTGGCATTTAATTGTGTTTGAAAATTGGTTACAAACAAATCAGATTGATTAATACTTGAAAAAGAAAAACATAGTTGTACTCATAGATTGGTATTTGCCAGGTAACAAAGCAGGCGGACCGGTTAAATCGGTGTACTCGATGTTGAGTTTACTTAAGCAAGACTATAACTTTTCTGTTATCACTACCAATCATGATTTAGGCTCAACCATCCCCTATAAAGAAATTAGACCTAATTCATGGAATTCCTATGATGGAATTCCTGTTTATTATTTCTCAAAGGAAGAATTAAAGTCTAAGAATTTAATAGAGCTTATCAATTCTTTAAACCCGGATATCGTTTATCTCAACAGTTTTTGGTCGTATTATTTTTCATTGCTTCCGTTGCGTGCCGAGAAATCCGGTAAGCTGAAGTGTGATTTGGTTTTGGCACCTCGTGGTATGTTGGGAAAGGGCGCGTTGTCAATTAAACCTTTGAAGAAGAAATTGTTTTTGTCGCTCTTAAAATTCGTGAACCTGCACTCAAAAGTAGTGTTTCATGCCACAACGATGGATGAAGAAAAGGAGATAAAAGGTTTTTTCAGAAAGGCAAATGTGAGAGTAGCGGCTAATATTAATTCTACACCTATTTTAAAAAACAAAAGTATTATAAAGCAGAAGGGAACAGTTAAGTTTTTTTATTTATCCCGTATCGCCAAAGTAAAAAATCTCCATTATGCACTTCAAATGTTGTTAGACATGCCAAGTGATGCAGATATAACGTACGATATTTATGGATCAATGGAAGATAAAGTATATTGGAAGGAGTGTGAACAGATCATAAAGCAATTACCTCCTTCAGTAAAAGTGACCTATAAAGGTGAATTAAGTTTTGAAGAAGTTCAGCCCGTTATTTCGAATTATCACTTTTTATTATTGCCAACTTTAAATGAGAATTACGGACATTCTATAGCGGAAACATTGCGTAGTGCTTGTCCGGTTATAATAAGTGATCATACGCCTTGGAATAGTATAAATAAAGCGAAATGTGGTTATGCATTAGATTTAAAAAATAAAACGAAATTTAAGGAGGCATTACTGGAAGCCATACAAGTTGACGAAAAGGAATATGCTTCAATGTCGCAAAATTGCATTAATTTTATGGAGCAGCACACCAATTTCGAAAAGGATAAGGATGCGTACAAAAAATTGTTTAGTTAATGAGCGCCAAAACTGATTTATCAAAATTCAACAATTCCTGGTATAAGCCGGGCGGGAATGTGTTTACACGTATGATTTGGTATTTCGTGAATGCAACCATAATTAATTCTTACATGCCTTTTAGTTCCATTAAAATATTTTGGTTAAGAATGTTTGGCGCTAAAATTGGAAATGGTGTAGTAATTAAACCTAAAGTAAATATTAAATATCCGTGGCGTTTAAAAATCGGCAGCAACACATGGATTGGTGAAAATGTTTGGATAGATAATTTGGATGATGTAGAGATAGGTAATAATGTTTGTATTTCACAAGGAGCTATGCTGCTTTGCGGAAATCATGATTATAAAAAAAGCAGTTTTGATTTAATAACCGGTAAAATTATTTTGGAAGATGGGGCTTGGGTAGGCGCGAAGGCAGTGGTTTGTCCGGGTACTACCATGAAAACACATTCTGTTTTAACGGTTGGTTCGGTAGCTTCAGGCACTTTAGAGTCATATTCTGTTTACAGCGGCAATAAGGCTGTGAAGGTGAAAGAAAGAAGCCTTATTAACTAATTGTTCAAATCTAATTGGTTTTTTAACTCAACCTTTTTTAGATATTAACGTATAATATTACAAAGTACTATTTTATCAAACGTTAAACGCTGGTTTGCAATACGTTGCGATTTGTCCAATTTTTAGAGTGTTTCGTCGTTTATTTAGAATTTAAACAGATTTAGATTTTATATTTGTATCAATGTCAGACAATAAATACATCATACCGAAGACTAACCAAACTCCTCTAGTGGAATTTGACACCTTAAACGGTACTTTAAGTATGCATGGAAAAATGGTACCTGAAAATCCAATTGATTTTTTCGAAAAGGTGACTCAGTCTGTCGACGATTACCTAAAAACAAATCCGGCTAAGCTTGAAATAAACGTACGTTTAGATTATTTCAATACCGTTTCATCAAAAATGCTTTCAAAATTCTTCCGTAAAGTCACCACTGAGCATAAGCCAACCCTCAATTGGTTTTATGAGAAAGATGACGTGGAATTAAAAGAGGCAGGAGAAGATTATTCTCAGATCTTGAACTACCCAATTAATGTAATTGAATTGGATGAAGAATAGTCAATTATTCTTTCTCTTTCAATAATTTTTCCAAACTGTACATTTCATCACGTAATCTTGCCGCTTCGGCAAAGTCCATTTCTTTAGCAGCACGCAACATAGCGCTTTTTATTTTCGCAATTTGTTTTTTGAGTTCTTCACTACTCATGTATTGAACCACCGGATCGGCAGCCACATTAATTTCTTCACTTTCTGCATACGCTCTAATTAATTTTCCGTCAACTGTTACTTCAACACCTGAGTTAGGTGTGAGTAAAGCTTTTTTGCCGGCTTGCGTTGGCGTAATGCCGTGCTTAAAGTTATACTCTATTTGCTTTTGTCTTCTTCGTTGCGTTTCATCAATGGTAAACTGCATGCTCTTCGTTATCTTATCGGCATACATGATTACCCGTCCATTCACATTTCTTGCTGCGCGTCCAACGGTCTGCACCAAGCTCCTTTCATTGCGTAAAAACCCTTCTTTATCCGCATCCAATATCGCCACTAAGGAAACTTCTGGCAAATCCAAACCTTCACGTAATAAATTAATGCCAACCAGTACATCAAACATACCAACGCGTAACTGTCTTAAAATTTCTACGCGATCTAAAGTATCTACTTCCGAATGAATGTAACGGCAGCGCACATTTAATTTGGTTAAGTATTTAGTGAGTTCTTCTGCCATGCGTTTAGTTAGCGTAGTAACTAATACACGTTCGTCTTTCTCTACTACTTTATGAATCTCATCCAATAAATCATCCACCTGATTCAAACATGGTCTTACTTCAATCAACGGATCTAAAACGCCGGTTGGTCTGATTAATTGTTCTACTACTACACCTTCTGCTTTTTGTAATTCATAATCGGCCGGCGTGGCACTCACATAAATGGTTTGATTGACGAGCGTTTCAAATTCCTCAAATTTAAGCGGACGGTTATCCAATGCGCTTGGTAAACGGAATCCATATTCTACTAAATTCTGCTTGCGCGATAAATCGCCACCAAACATGGCCCGCACTTGCGGTATGGTAACATGGCTTTCATCTATAATTAATAAATAATCATTCGGAAAATAATCCATTAAACAAAACGGACGAGTACCTGCTTGTCTGCCGTCGAAGTAACGCGAATAATTTTCAATTCCACTGCAGTAACCTAATTCACGGAGCATTTCCAAATCATAGTTTACACGCTCTTCCAAACGTTTTGCTTCTAAAGTTTTTCCAACAGATTTAAAATACTCTACCTGTTTCACCATGTCTTCCTGAATCATGTGCATTGATTTTTGCAATGTATCAGGAGCAGTTACGAAGATGTTTGCAGGATAGATGTTAAAGCCTTCAAATTTCTCAATCACATAGCCGTTCGCGGGGTCAAATGTTTCAATGCTTTCTATCTCATCGCCAAAAAAGCAAATACGAACGCTATGATCGGCATACGCTAAATTCACATCTACCGTATCACCTTTCACTCTGAAATTTCCTCTCTGGAATTCCGCTGTTGTTCGGCTGTATAAAGCACTCACCAGTTGATGCAAAAATTTATTTCGGGAAATTAACTGCCCAACTTTTACGGTGATAACATTTTTCTTAAAGTCTACCGGATTACCAATTCCATAAATACAAGACACAGAAGACACAACAATAACATCTCTTCTTCCCGAAAGCAAAGAAGAAGTGGCGCTCAATCTCAACTTCTCAATTTCGTCATTAATGGCTAAATCTTTTTCAATGTATGTGTCGGTAGTTGGTAAATAAGCTTCAGGTTGATAGTAGTCGTAATAACTCACAAAATATTCTACAGCATTATTCGGAAAGAACTGTTTGAATTCACTGTAAAGTTGCGCCGCTAAAGTTTTATTATGACTCAGAATTAAAGTAGGTCTGTCAACATTTTTAATAACGTTGGCAGCCGTAAACGTTTTTCCGGAGCCGGTAACACCCAATAGTACCTGATTTTTTGTATCGTTGAGAACGCCTTCCGTTAGTTGCCTGATAGCTTCCGGTTGATCACCCGTAGGTTGAAATTCAGATGTTAGATTGAAAGGCATTTTGCAAATTTACGGAATAAAAATCTTTAAGCCGCAGAGCGCATTGTAAATAATCAGACTTAACATTCTTTAAATAATTCGTTGATGTTTTTCGCCGTTTATCCGAATTTCCTGTCAGAGCTATCTTTATTTAGTGTAATTTTGATTAAAATTTAAAATTATGAGTAAAGGATTAATTACAGCAATTGTATTTGGTTTAATAGTAATGTTTGGCGGCTTTTGGGCTTGCAATAAACGTAATGGATTTGTTGGCTTACGCGAAGACGCAAAAGCACAATGGCAACAAGTAGAGAGTCAGTATCAGCGAAGAATGGATTTAATTCCTAACATCGTAGCTACTGTAAAGGGTGAGGCTAATTTTGAAAAAAGCACTTTGGAAGCGGTGGTAGCTGCGCGTGCTTCAGCAACACAAGTAAAAGTAAATTTAGACGACATCAATGAAGCGTCTATCGCAAAGTATAAAGCAGCTCAAGGAGAATTAAGTAATGCTTTAGGTCGCTTATTAATGGTGACCGAAAATTATCCGAATTTAAAATCGAATCAGGCTTTTTCTGATTTGCGTGTTGAATTGGAAGGTTGCGAAAACCGAATTGCGACTGAACGTATGAAGTATAATAATATGTCACGTGATTATAACAAAGCCATTCAAATGTTTCCGGGTAGTTTGCTTGCCGGTGGATTTGCACCAATGGCATATTTTGAAGCCGAAGCAGGTGCTGAAAAAGCGCCTAAAGTTGAGTTTTAATATTTCAAAGTAATGATTACAGCAGCGAAAAACTTTTTTAGTAAAGAAGAGCAACAACGTATTGTTGATGCCATCCGCGAAGCCGAAAGAAATACTTCCGGAGAAATTCGCGTACACATCGAAAATTTTTGTTTCGGTGACGCGCTCGAAAAAGCTAAAAAAGTTTTTCGTAAGCTGGAAATGCAAAACACAAAAGACCGCAACGGAATTTTGATTTACATCGCCGTGGTGAGCCGGAAGATGGCTGTGATAGGTGATGAAGGAATTCACAAGCAATTGGGAAATGACTATTGGAATAAAATAGTGAAAGAAATTGTTGTCGGGTTTGCACATAATCATAAGGCCGACGGATTAACGAAGGGTATTATTGAGTGCGGAGAAAAGCTTAAGCAATATTTTCCTTATCAAAGTGATGATAAAAATGAATTAAGCGACTCCATTTCTTTTTAATCCTATGAAGCGCATTATATTTTCACTTCTTGTATTTATCTCTTGTCTGGGTGTAGCTCAGGTAGCGCCTCGTCCTAGTCCGCAAAAGTTATATAATAATTTATCTGCCGAGTTTCCAAACTTCCTGAATGCTTCAGAAGCAGAAGCGATTGAACAAAAGTTAGTCAATTTCAGTCGTGAAACCAGTAATCAGATTGTTGTTGTAATTGTTGATGATTTCGGTGGTACGGATGCGGCAACTTACGCCACTCAATTAGGGACAGAGTGGGGTGTAGGTAAAAAAGAAACTAATAATGGTATTGTTATTTTAATTAAGCCTACCGAATCAGATGGTGGTCGCGATTTATTTATTGCCATTGGTTATGGTTTAGAAGGAGCAATCCCTGATTTAGCCACGAAGAGAATACGCGAGGATGAAATGTACCCTTATTTAAAGAGAGGGGAAAATTACACGGCGATAAATAACGCTACCGATAAGTTAATGGCTTTAGCTAAAGGCGAGATTGATGTTAAGGATTATTCAAAGCAAAGAAGTGCCGACAGCTGGTTTAAAACCATAATGATAATATTAGTAATTATTGGTTTTGTTTGGATAATGAGTGGAAAGGGTGGAGGAGGAGGAACAACGTATAGCAGTGGAAGATATTATGGTGGCGGTGGGTTTAGCAGCGGCAGAAGCTCCGGTGGTGGTGGCTTTGGTGGTTTTGGTGGCGGAAGTTTTGGCGGTGGCGGTTCCGGAGGAAAGTGGTAAAACGAATAAAATAAAAAACCCAGACAATTGTCTGGGTTTTTTATTTGGTAGCGGGAGAGTGATTAATAGCATTGATCACTTAATAAAGGCTTTAACTCAACGAAAACCAATCACGCGCTAGCGTGATTGTGTTTTTTATTTTTTGCCTTTCGCTCAAGCATAGTTTGGCTCAGGCTCAAAATAAAAAACCCATCGGAGTAACCGATGGGTTTTCTTTGGTAGCGGGAGAGTGATTAATTGCATTGATCACTTAATAAAGGCTTTAACTCAACGAAAAACAATCCCGCTAGCGCGTAATTGTATTTTTTATTTTTCGCCTTTCGCTCAAGCATAGCTTGGCTCAGGCTCAAAATAAAAAACCCATCGGAGTAACCGATGGGTTTTCTTTGGTAGCGGGAGAGTGATTCGAACACCCGACCTTTGGGTTATGAGCCCAACGAGCTACCCCTGCTCTATCCCGCACTATATTTTTAGTTAAAGAACTGCCTTGTTTAAATTAAGTTGTTACCTTAATTCGGGGGCAAAGATATATTTACTTTCTTTGTAAACAAAATAAATCTTATTAACATCACTCTACAATCACATAAAGCAGGCTTTGTCAACATTATAGGTTGTCCAAACGTGGGTAAATCTACCCTTATGAACGCACTTATCGGCGAGCGATTAAGTATTATTACTTCTAAAGCACAAACCACCCGTCACCGTATTATGGGAATAGTGAACGGTGAAAATTATCAAATAGTATTTTCCGATACACCGGGTATTCTCAAGCCTAATTATAAGTTGCAAGAGAAAATGATGCAATTTGTAATTAGTGCGCTTAGTGATGCCGATGTTTTTTTGCTTATTACGGATGTTTTTGAAGATATCGAATTACAACCGGAATACGTTGAGAAACTTCGTAAAACAAGTACGCCAATTCTTCTGCTCATTAATAAAGTGGATGCCGCTACCCAAGAGAAGGTTGCCCAAAAGGCAGAGGAGTGGAAAGTGAAATTACCGAATGCTCAAATATTAGCTATTTCAGCACTTGAAAAGTTTAACCTTGATCAGGTGATGAATAAAATTATTGAGTTGCTTCCTCCCGGCGAACCATTCTACGATAAAGATCAGTTAACAGATAAACCGGAGCGTTTTTTTGTAAGCGAAATTATCCGGGAAAAAATATTACTCAATTACAAAAAGGAAATTCCATACAGTGTTGAGGTGATTGTGAATTCTTTTAAAGAAGAGCCTAACATTATTCGTATACAGGCCGATATTTTAGTGGAGCGCGACAGTCAAAAGGGAATTATCATCGGACATAAAGGCGAGGCTCTAAAAAAATTGGGTACCATGGCGCGTGAGGAAGCGGAAAAGTTTTTTGGAAAGAAGATATTTCTTGAACTCTTTGTGAAGGTGGATAAAGATTGGCGCAGCAACGATAATCGCTTGAAACATTTCGGTTATTAGTTCACGCACACTTTACATGAACCCTGATTTTCGGTTTCATCGGTTCCGCTATGCAACACCTGTTGCGATTTTGAACCGTAACGATAAATTGTAATCCCTTTAGCCTTATTTTTCCAGGCAGTTAAATACGCGTTTTCAATGTCTGCCACTGTTGCGCCACCCGGTAAATTAATTGTCTTAGATACTGCATTGTCGGTGTGCTTCTGAAATGCAACCTGATGCTGAATGTGCCAGTATGGTTCAATCTCTAAGGATGTTTTAAATAGATCTTTTATTTCATTCGGCAAACCCGTGTTTTGTATAGAGCCAGTTTTTTTAATTTCTGAAACAATTTCATCCGTTAATAAATTCTTCCGTTTTAAATAACTTAAACACGCTTCATTTATTTCGGTGAGGGTTTCGTTATTCAATACATTCTCTCTGTGAATTGCTAATGCAAATAATGGTTCAATAGAAGAACTGGTTCCTGCAATGATTGAAATGGTTCCGGTAGGAGCAATACTTGTTCGTGTTGCATTTCTAAGTTTAACATTTTCATTATAGATGCTATTATCCCAATTTTTAAATACGCCTCTTTTTTCCGCTAATTTTTGAGATGCATCAAAACTTTTCTCATTGATAAATGCCATCAGTTCTTCTCCTAACTTCACTGCTTTTTCGGAGGCGTAAGGAGTTTCTAACTTAATTAGTAATTCGGCCCAGCCCATGATGCCTAAGCCTATTTTACGATTGCCTTTCACCATCGTTTTTATTTCAGGAATTACATAATTGTTTACTTCAATTACATTATCCAAAAAGCGAATAGCAGTTACGATGCATTTTTCTAAACCTTCGTAATCTATTTTGTTTTTCTTTTCATTATAAAATTTGGCAACATCTATCGAGCCTAAATTACAGGCTTCATAAGGAAGAAGTGGAACTTCTCCGCAGGGGTTTGTACAAGTAATCGCTCCAATCTTCGGAGTAGGGTTACTTTCATTAATCGTGTCTAAAAAAATTAATCCCGGGTCGCCGGTGAGCCAGGCATTAGAAATAATTTTATTCCATAATGCACGCGCAGCAATACTTTTAATGCTTTTTCTGCTAATCGGATGTTTTAATTCCCAATCTGCATTTTTCTCAACGGCATTCATAAATGCATCCGTTATGCCAACAGAAATATTAAAATTGCTGAGCACACCTTCCACATTTTTTAATTCAATGAATTCTTCAATATCCGGATGGTCAATATTCAAAATTCCCATGTTGGCTCCACGTCTTTTTCCACCTTGTTTGATGTTATCCGTAGCAGCATCAAATATTTTCATGAATGAAATCGGACCGGTAGAGTAGCCATGACTTGAATTAATAAAATCACCATTGTGTCTTAAGGCCGAAAAATTAAAACCTGTACCACCGCCACTTTGTTGTATAAGTGCTGTATTCTTTAATGTGGTAAAAATGTCCGCAATACTATCTTCAACCGGTAAAACAAAGCAAGCGCTTAACTGATTTAAGGGCAGACCGGCATTCATAAGAGTAGGTGAGTTGGGAAGAAATTCCAAGCGACTCATAACTGCAAAGAATTCCTTTTCCCAATACAACTGTTGTTCTGAGTTGTTAAGTAAATGCTCGGCATTAGCAATATGATGCGCTACTCGCTTAAAGAGTTGCTCGGGTGTTTCTACAATGCTTCCATCGGAATTCTTAAGTAGATAACGGCTTTCTAAAACTCTTATGGCATTATGATTTAACGGGTGCATTTGGTGATATCTAATTTAATTAATTCTTAATTTAATTCATAATATTTCTGAAGGTATTTAACATCATTAAACAAAAAATGCCGGAAATGTCCGGCATTTTTAAAAGGATGATTAATTTCTATCTTATGTCTTTATTGTTTTTTATTTCAGGGTTTTTCGGAAGATGCTTCATTAACGCAGCTTCCATTTCTTTTTTCTTTTTGGAAAATTCATTCGATAAATCATCTATTGATTCAAGTTGTGTGGCGTTTGGTTTTGATTCCATGCCACAGAATGATCCGTATAACTTGGAAACCTTTTCTCTTAATCTTTCTTCATCAGCAAAAATTGATTTTTTGGTTGTCGCCATTAAATCAGATTTTACCTTTTGAAGGTCTGCATGAAAGGCCATGGCGTTTTTATTTTTCTTAAAAGCTACCGTGTCCTTTTTTAATTGATTTTGGTAAAGATTAATCGTATCAATAGTATTATTGATGTTTGAGTAAAGTGTTTTTAACTGCGTAGCTTTTTCATAAACTAATTTCCGGTCTGCTTCACTCAAATCTTTGTTAGCTGCATCGTGTATACAATTAACTTTCCCCTCATATTCTTTATCTTTAACTTTAACCTTTAGTTTATATTGTCCAGGTAAAACCATTGGTGCCGTAAATCCTGCACCGTCCATTTTTGTACTGCCGGCTGCTACTTTTGGAGGCGTCTCGCGCATATTCCAATACACTTTATTCAAACCTTTACGGATAGTTCCCGGTAAGGTTTGTAATAATTTATTATTAGAATCATAAACCTCAATTTCTATTTTACCTGCGTTTAATCTTTGTTTAAGATAATAAGTAATGGAAGGGTGCGAAGCCGGATTCCCGGTTACCCATCCGCCCGATATTTCAGGGCCGCCCCATCCGAATTTACCGTTGTTTAATACTAAATCTTCAGTTTGAAATAAATAGAAATCTTGCTCCCATACTTCCTTAGTTAAATTTCGCATGGAACGGATGTCGTCAATTATGAAAATACCACGACCATGTGTTCCGATAATTAAATCATGCGTTTTCGGGTGAATCTGAATATCTCTCACTAATGCATATTCCGGAATGTTGTTTTTCATTCTAAACCAATTTGCACCACCGTCTAATGTGGCAAATAATCCCATCTCGGTACCTAAGAATAATAAATTTTTATTGATAGGATCCTCAGCTATTTTATGTGCAAATCCGGTAAATTCAGAACTGTTGATGCGCTTCCATGTTTTTCCTAAGTCATTACTGGTAGCTACGTAGGTATTAAAATCACCGTACATGTGATTTTCAAATGTTACGTAAACGGTATTTTTATCAAATTGAGAAGGCTGAATGCTGCTTACCCAGGCTTGATTTGCTATCCCGCATTTCGCAATATTCATTGATACATTTGTCCATGTTCCACCACCGTTAGTTGTTACTTGAACATTACCGTCGTCGGTACCAACCCAGATAATGTTTTCATCTAAAGAAGATTCAGCCAAGGTAAATATGGTACAGTGATTTTCAGCAGACGTATTATCTGCGCTTAGTCCGCCGCTTTCTTCTTGTTTCTGTTTTTTCTTGTCATTGGTTGTTAAGTCGCCTGAAATACGAGTCCAATTTCTGCCTTGGTCAGTAGATTTATAAAGGTACTGTGCACCTACATAAAGATTCTTAGGGTTTTTACTGCCGGTAACTATTGGTGTATTCCAGTTCCAACGCAGCTTTTCTTCTTTACTTGTTTTCTGTGGCTGAATGTATTCTGATTTCATGTTACTTAAATCAGTTCTGTACATGTTTCCACCTTGATATTCCGAATAAACAGTTTTACCATCTACATCGGGTACAGTCCAAAATCCATCACCGCCATTCACACGATCCCAATTACCATTTCCTATTCCGCCGGGTGACGCACTTGGTGCCATCCAGCTTCCATTGTCTTGTAATCCGCCGTAAACATTATAAGGCTCTTTCAAATCATAACTTACATGATAGAATTGTCCTACCGGAAGTCCATGGTTGAATTGCCACGTTACCCCTTTATCCACACTCATATATACGCCACCATCGGTACCAACATACATGATATTGGTGTTATTCGGATTTATCCATAAAGCATGCATGTCGCTATGAACCCATCCGCCATCATAACTGGCTTCCGTAAATGAGTATCCGCCATCACTGCTATAGGCAAACTGAAAAGCGGGGCGATACACGCGCTTCGGATCTTTTGGATCTATAACAATTGTGCTAAAATAAAACGGACGAGCGCAAACATTTAAAGTGGCACTTTGACTTTTCCATGTTTCACCGCCGTCTGAAGAAATGTATAATCCTGTTTTGTTACTCTCAACAATAGCAAGCATTTGTTTAGGGTCGCTTGGCGCTAAGGTCATAGCGATACGCCCGAATGGTTTTTCAGGTAATCCGTTTTTTATTTCCTTGAATGTTTTTCCTCCATCTGTACTTTTATACAAGCCGCTGCCATTTCCGCCTGAATTAAAACTATAAGGTTGGCGACGGAATTCCCACATGGAGATAAATACATTATTTGGATTGATTGGATCAATTAATAAATCGGCACAACCTGTGTTTTCGTTTATGTAAAATATTTTTTCCCAAGTCTCACCACCATTAGTTGATTTATATAAGCCTCTGTGTTTGCTTTTGCTCCATAGTGGTCCCGGTGCAGCCACAAATATCACATCCGGATTTTCAGGATGAATGACAACTTTAGAAATATGCTCAACGCTATCCAATCCTATTTTTTTCCAGTTGTCACCTGAGTCGGTTGATTTGTACATGCCGTTTCCATAAGAAACAGAGTTACGCATATTACTTTCTCCCGTACCTACATAAATGATAGATGGATCTTTTTGGTTAATAGCTAGTGCACCTATCGATTGACAATACTTATCAAAGATGGGTTTATAGGAGGCGCCTGCATTAGTAGATTTCCAAACACCACCTCCTGCTGTTCCTACATAAATAGTTTTGCCATCATCTGTATTAACGCCTTCTATTGCAGTTATACGGCCACTCATTGTGCCCGGTCCCATTTGACGTGCTTCCAGTACACCAAACATACCGGCGTTAAATGAGGTTTGTGAAAAAGCAAAACCACTTACACTTAGTAAAAAAATTGCTATTCGTTTTTTCATAATGGGGATAATTGTATTAGCGACAAATAAAATCTTATTCTGTTACTTTAAATTCTTTCTCATCAATAACCGGATTCACTTCAACTTTGGTGAATTCTGTGTCACCCCATCCACCGCCAACAGTCATTGGGTAAACGATTCCTTCCGGAAGTTTTTTATAATTACTATACATGGTTGAAGCTTCCATTTCTTTACCGTTAGCTTTAACTTTAGATGATTGTTTAATCGTTAAATAAGAACTGGCATCAAGATAGTAAGTCGTTTCTTGTCCGTTTTTGTTGGTCATTTTAAATTTATAGCATTCCGTTCCATCCATATCATCCTTTCCAAGAAAATCTAGCTTTTTACCCAACTCTTTATAAGTCAAAAATTCGTCCTTCAGGCTTAATCCGTCTTGTCCGTTTTTTACATCATCCGCTGTCATGGGTTCAGGTTTTGTTTGCCCTTGAAACGGCATATAGGACCAGCCTTCTTTTTCTGTTAAGATAGAGTATCCTTCCATACCCATAAGGCTGATGTTTTGACGCATGGCTTTTTTATCTATTTGTATAAAAGTTAGTTTTATTTCGGCGCCATTCGCTTTCATAGTTGCTTCCGAACGCATAGATTTTACTTTATTCCACGCTTCTTTTCCGCCAATAGCTTCAATATGTTTCTTAATTATTTCTTCTTGATTTTGAGCGTTTGTTGTAAAGCTCATTAATGAAATAGCGCTAATGGCTAAAATTTGTTTAATTGTTTTCATTTAAAGTGTATTAGTGTTGATGTAAAGTTATGTCATTAATACTATGTCTTTATCCCCTTTTAAGGGTGATTTGTGTTAAATTATCTGGAAGATTACATTCCTGTATAATTGGTGAATTTTTAAGATAGGAGGTAAGGGTCGAAAGATTTGCCGGTTTAGAGTTAAAATTTGTGGTAAGGTAGGTTTGTTACGTGAACCCTGTTTAAGTTCGTCGCTTTGTTTTTCCTATTGGGCTAATTGCTAAATAATCTTAAAATTATTGGTTATCTTCGTTAGCAAATGAGTCGTATCGCACAATTGAAAGCTTACTTCAATAAAGAACGCCTGATTATTCTTGGGGTTGTTTTTGTGCTTTACTTTAATGCCCTTAAAAACGGTTACTCTTTGGATGACTCGATTGTGACGCAACCTGAGAATATTACGGCTCAAGGACTAAAAGCAATTCCGAAAATTCTCAAATCATTTTATATCGGAAGCTCCGAAGATTATCAGTTCGATTATCGTCCGCTTGTTAAAATTTCATTTGCCATCGAGCACGAATTATTTGAAGTAAAGCCTGGCACATCCCACTTTTTTAATCTATTGTTTTATGTGATTGGTTTGTTTTTGTTTTATGGTTTGCTAAAACTTTTATTTAAAGATTATAACCCGCATTTACCATTTTATGTCACTTTGTTGTTTGCAGCTATGCCAATTCATACCGAAGTGGTTGCCAGTTTAAAAAATCGGGATATTCTGCTGAGTTTTATATTTAGTATGACGGGATTTAGAGCTTATTATTATTTCTACGAATCAGGGTTTAAAAAATGGCAGTATCTTATTTTTTCTGTTATTCATTTTTACCTGGCTTTTTTGTCGAAGTTTGATGCTTTACCTTTTATTGCGATTATCCCGGCTGTATTTTTAGTGAAGGATTCGGGTCGATTAAAGTGGATTTCCTTGAGTATTGTGGCCATGATTATTTCTTTGTATTTATTTAAAGCCACCAAAAAGGGAATGATTGCGATTGAAGAAACTAAGCGTGTGTTATACTACTTCGAAAATCCCATGTACTTTAATAAGGGAATGCTGCACAGATTCATCGCTATGTTTAACTCGCTCGGTTTTTACATTGTGCAATGTGTGTATCCGATTAAGCAAGTATGTTATTACGGCTACGACACCATCACAATTCTTAAAATTGGAAGTTATGGCTGGTTGGGTATTATCGCTTTTCCTGCTTTAGCTTATGGCGTAATAAAATCTTTTTTGAAGAAAGACTTAGTCCTATTCACCGGACTATTTATGTTTTGTGCCTCTTCTTCCATGTATTTAAATTTTGTAAAACCTGCAGTAGGAATTGTTGCCGATCGTTTCGCGTTTTTTTCATCAGCAGGAATTGCCATCACTGCGGTGGGATTATTATTTAATTATTTTAAATCAAAAGATCTTCCTAAAAATATAAAAGCTGTAGGGATCATCGTTTTGATATTGTTTTCCTATTCTATTATTACCCGCGTGGCAGACTGGAAAGATATTAATACCATTATAGATGCGGATGTAGCAAAATATCCTAATAATGCTTACCTGAATTATAAAAAAGGTATGCAAATAGTAAAAGAAGTAGAAAAATTCGGAGCTCAGGCAACACCCGAACAACGTAACGCTGCCTTATCCATGGCGCGGCAATGTTTGGAAAAGTCAATTGAAGTTGAACCTAATTATGCGAACTCTAGAAATTATTTGTCATATGTGTTGGTTTATCTGATTAATGACTTCAATGCAGCTTTGCCACACATTAATGCATCTTTGGCCTATAAAGAGAATACGGAATTATACTATTATAAAGCTATAGTAATGCGTGAAACAAATCACAAGGACAGTGCCGAGTATTATTTAAAGAAGTGCATCGATATGGATATCGCGTTTTATAATGCGTATGGTTTATTGATGTACGACTATAACCAAAACAAGCAATTCGATAAAAGTTTAAACATGTTCCAAAAAGCATTGGATGCCGGTTTGGAAACGGAGGCAGTTTATCAAGGTTTGGCTAAAACCTACGAAGCCATGGGCGATACAGCTAAGGCCAAAGAAAATTACCGGGAAGTTGTAAAGCTTAATCCTTCCAATACCGAAGCGGCCCAAAAGCTTAAATAGGGCCTTTTCCCCTCTCATACAAAATATTTTAGAGCCTGTTTATGGAATTCTAAAGCCTCCTGCATCTCTATAGAAAAGTTTAACCTTAATACTATAGATATGCAAACCAGTAAAACCAAAAAATTCACCCACATCTTTGCTGTGGCAGCCATTACTGCCAGCGTTGTGGCTTGGATTACGCCTGCTTCGGTTTATCAGGCGGCCGCCGAAAATGACTTTATTAAGTCGTTAAAAAAGAAATTAACCGAGTATAATGCACACGCGCCTGAAGATCGCGTGTATCTGCAATTAGATAAACCTTTTTACCAGCCAGGCGATGATATCTGGTTGGCAGCTTATGTGCGTGATGGCCTATCTTTAAAACCTTCCGATAAAAGCGATATCGTGCATGTGGAGTTAATCAGTCCGAAAGGAACCGTTGAGAAAAAAATAAACATTATCGCCAAAAACGGTAAAGCAGCGGGTGATTTTGCTTTAGATAAGGAAGCATTAGGTGGTTTGTATAAAATCCGTGCTTACACTAATTGGATGAAAAATCAAGGCAACGAGAATTATTTTGAAAAAGAAATTCAAGTGCAGGATGTGGTATTGCCTAATCTGAAAATGAAACTGGATTTTGAAAAGAAAGCCTTTGGTGCCGGCGATGAAGTCATTGCGAAGTTGGAGTTAAACACCAATGAAAATAAACCTTTATCCGATTATAAGATTAAAGTGGTTGGTAATTTAAACGGACAAAAATTTGTGGAGAAAGCGGATGTGACGGATGAAAATGGTATGCGCTATATCAAATTTAACTTACCGAAGGATTTAAAAACCAACGATGGTTTATTAAATGTGATGATTGATTATAACGGAAGTACCGAAAGTATTTCACGTTCAATTCCCATTGTATTAAATAAAATAGATTTGACATTATTCCCTGAAGGTGGAGATATGCTTTGTGGTATGCCTAACCGTGTAGCTTTTAAAGCGCTTAATGAATTCAATAAGCCTGCTGATGTAGAGGGTGATGTTATAGATGCTGAAGGAAATAAATTAACTTCTTTCTCGAGTTTTCATCAAGGTATGGGAGCCTTTAATATTACGCCTGTTTTAGGGAAAGACTATTTTGTAAAAATCACAAAGCCGGAAGGTATAAAAGAAACTTATAAATTACCGGAAGGATTAAACCGCGGTTACGCTTTATCGGTAGATAATTCGAATCCCGGAGAAGTTACGGTGAATGTTAACACCACCGAAAAGGAAGAGTTAGCTGTTGTGGCACAAATGCGTGGCAAATCTTATTACACCACCTTAGTAAATGCAAAACCCGGTAGCAACAAATTTGTTTTTTCTACCGAAGATTTTCCGGTGGGTGTGGCGCAAATCACTTTGTTTGATTCAAAAGGTATTGCACGCGCTGAGCGTTTAAGCTTTGTGAATAAAGACCGCCAATTAAAAATCTCTGTTGAAACAGAAAAGGAAAAATATTTACCACGCGAGAAAGTGAAAATGACAATCACAGTTCGTGATGAAAAAGGATTACCGATGCCGGCTAATTTGTCGATGTCGGTTGTGAATGATCAGTTACTTTCTTTCGCAGATGATAAATCCGGAAATATTTTATCTCAACTTTTATTGCAGCAAGACATTAAAGAAAAAATCGAAGAGCCTGCATTTTATTTTAATAACAAAGAACCAAAGGCTGATAAAGCTTTAGATTTTGTGATGATGACTTCAGGTTGGCGTCGTTTTTCCTGGGAAAAAGTAATGGAAGATGAATTACCTGTTATCAATTATTTAGGTGAGCGCGCTTTAATTGGTGGCACTGTGTATAACGGTGAGAACAGTACGCCAATGGCCGGCGTAAAAGTAAAAGTTTATAATGGTGTGGAGGTAGAAACAGATGCTAACGGTAAATTCCTTTTAAAGAAGGTTGATTTAACGGCACCTGTTACTTTATCTTTCAACAATGAAGGTTATTACACACAAACGCAATATTTGTACGACTACAATCAAAACATGACTTTGTATATGTACAAGAAAAATTACAACTATGGTTATTACAAAAATCGCTCACGCACTAAATCTTCTTCCGCTCAGGATTGGGATGAATTAGCTGCTGTTCCTGTATCAGAAGCTTCCGGTGGAGCAGGGGAAGGAAAGGCAATGAGAATGGAAAAGGCACCAATGCTGCCGGGTAATGCATTAAAGAAAGGGAATGGTCCGGTTGGAAATGCAAAACCACAAGACATTGTTTTAGCAGAGCAAAAACGCGATAAGGATGTTGCGAAGGAAGAAGCAGTTAAAGTGCTTGCATCGAGTGTGGCCGATCGTCGTTTTGATAACAAGAAAAAGGCAGCCTTGGATGACATGGAGTTTGAGCAACAGCAACAACAAATTCAAACGTATTACCGTGCCCGTGTTTACTACGCGCCTAAATACGAGAACCAGCAAAATGTAGAAACACGTACTGATTTCCGTAATACGATTTATTGGAATCCGAATGTAGAAGTAGGTTACAGTGGTAAAAAAACAATTGAGTTTTATACTTCCGACGACATTACTTCATTCCGTACTACCATTGAAGGCATCAGCAATGATGGTTCTATTGGTCGCACCGAGAAAAATTTCTTTACCCAGTTACCTTTTGCCATGAGTACAAAAATTCCGGTGGAAGTGGCTACAGAAGATTTTGTTTCCATTCCGTTGACTTTAAAAAATAACACAAACGGACCTTTAGGTGGTGTGATAAGTATCACCGCTCCGGATGGATTAAAAGAATTGGCAACGATTCCTTCTGTACAAACGATTATGCCGGGCGCAGCAAAAACCATTTATTTAGACTATAAAGTATTAGATAAAATTGGTTATGGTGAATTTGTGATTGGTTTCAAAGCTTGCGGACTA
Source organism: Bacteroidia bacterium (assembly GCA_016787445.1). Taxonomy (GTDB): domain Bacteria; phylum Bacteroidota; class Bacteroidia; order B-17B0; family Aurantibacillaceae; genus JAHEYG01. The sequence goes on along the minus strand of JAEUTQ010000015.1, from coordinate 24,818 downwards.
GGCGATGAGTTCAAACAAAAAATTAAAATTGCGCCTAAGGGATTCCCTGTTCAGGCTTCTTTCTCAGGACAGGAAGTAGAGAAGGAATATACCTTTGAAGTAAATAAATTAGTGAATGGTTCATTAAAAGCAACTTTTACCGCCTTCCCGAATGTAGTGAGTGATTTAATGAAAGGTGTAGAAGGAATTTTACAAGAACCTTATGGTTGTTTCGAACAAACTTCATGTACTGCTTATCCAAATGCCATGGTGTTAGATTATATGAACGCAACCGATAGCAAAGACACAAAAACATTAGCGAAAGCAACCGATTTATTAAACCGTGGCTATAAACGCTTAACCACATTTGAAGCGAGCAACAAAGGTTACGAATGGTTTGGTGCTAATCCTGCACACGAAGGTTTAACAGCTTATGGTTTGATGGAATTTATGGATATGAAAAAAGCAGGGCAAGATGTGGATGAGAAAATGTTGGAGCGTACAGCTAAATGGTTAATGGGACAAAAGGATGGAAAAGGTGGATTTGCAAGAGAGAAACACGCGTACCATGATTTCGGAAGAATCAGTGATGATGTATTGAACGGTTATATTGTGTATGCATTAAGTGAAGCGGGTTATACTGATATCAAAAAAGAATTTGAAACGGCTTATAACAAAGCAAAAGACACCAAAGATCCTTACTTAATGGCAATGGCAGCGAACGCGGCTTATTCTTTAAAAGATAACGCGAAAGGAAATGAAATGATGAGTCTGTTATTGAACAAGCAAGATAAAGACGGAAGCTTCACTGGTTCAACACACAGTATTACTTATTCGCAAGGAAATTCTTTAACGATTGAAACGACTGCCTTAAGTATCATGGCGATTTTAAAGTCACAAGAGAAGAATCCAGGTGCATTAAGCAAAGCGGTACAATTCTTAACGAGCACGCGCAGCGGCTCCGGTGTATTCAGCTCAACGCAAGGAACTATTTTAGCTTTGAAATCCTTGACTGAGTTTGCGAAGTTCAGCAAGAAAACTACGGAAGACGGAACCATTGTGCTTTATATTGATGGAAAGAAAGTAGCAGAGAAAGAATACAAAGCGGGCGATAAAGGTGAGATTACTTTAGCCGGATTGGAAGAGCACATTAAAGGTGATGGCAAACATACTTTAAAAGTGAAATACGTAGGTGTAAAAACGCCGCTTCCTTATTCAGTGGCCGTTAACTGGAGTACTTCTTTACCGAAGAGTGATAAAGAATGTGTGATTGATTTACAAACTAAATTAGCAAGCAATAAGGCAAATGTAGGTGAGACAGTACGTTTAACTTCTATCATCTCAAATAAGAAGAATGAAGAAGTACCGAGCACAATGGCGATTATCGGAATTCCTGCAGGATTTAGCGTGCAACCTTGGCAATTAAAAGAATTGCAAGAGAAAAAAGTGTTTGATTATTATGAAATCAAAGGCAACAACATCGCGATTTACTACCGTGGTATGGGACCAAAAGCCAGCAAAGAAATCAATTTGGATTTAAAAGCTGAAATGCCCGGTGTGTACGATGCGCCTGCTTCTACAGCTTACTTGTATTATATGAATGAATTTAAAACATGGACTGCTACCGATAAAGTAACAATCAGTAAATCGAATTCATAAAATGTCAGGTCGAGCGGAGTCGAGACCGGTTCAATCACATCTCGACTTCGCTCGATGTGACAGTACTAATAATAGAAATGTGACAGTACTAATAATAGAAAGTAGAGATGAGTAAAATTAAAGATATAATTAATTTGTGGTTAAACCCCCTCCCGCTGCGCGGACTCCCCCTTAGCAGGGTGAGAGGCTGTTCGTTTCTAATGATGCTTAATACTACCACGACTGAATTTACCCCTGCTAAGGGGAGATGTCCGCAGGACAGAGGGGTTTGTGACAGAGGGGTTTAAATACTCGATATGACAGTACTAATAATAGAAAGTAGAGATGAATAAAATAGAAGATATAATTAACCTGAGTTCCAAATTCGATGTCAGGTCGAGCGGAGTCGAGACCGGTTCATGGATAAATTATCTGTTGAGTCGCTTCTCGACTCCGCTCGAAGTGACAGTGACACGAATTATCAGGTCGAGCGGAGTCGAGACCCGAATAAATTTTACTTTCATATTATTACTTATTTTTTTCATGAACTGCAAAATGAATGCAGTAGTTTTAAACAAAGATTCCCTCAAATCCAAATACGATATCAATGATCCGCGAAATCCAAATTGCCCCTGTCATAAATATCAAAAGATAGCGGATGAAGAATATGAAAAATGGTTACGCCAGCAAAGTAAAGAGCAGGGAATAGCAATTAGTAAATTGGATACACGCGAGGATAAATTAAAACGTAAAAGCGTTTTTTCATTCACCAATCACAAAGCCAAGCGAAAAAATAAAGCGCATCCGAAATTCAAAAAGCTCTTCGATATGAAACGCTATAAGTTTTGGAACCGGGTAACAAATACAACAGCTTGTTTTAAGTGGTAGAATTTTACTTGAGCTAACATCTATTGCTGTCAGGTCGAGCGGAGTCGAGACCGTTTTCGAATACACATCTCGACTACGCTCGATGTGACATTAAGTGCAGTATGTCATTCCGACCGTAGGGAGGAATCTAATTCAAAAAGATTTCTCGCTGCCACACGAAATGACAATGGTTACAGAAAATGCTGTCAGGTCGAGCGGAGTCGAGACCGTTTCATGGGTAAATTATCTGTTGAGTCGCTTCTCGACTACGCTCGAAGTGACAAAGGTTGCTGAGTCTAAATCAATACAGCCAACTAATTCTGTTAAAACCATTCCTGGATTAGGGATGATTTTTTATTTTTTCTATCTTAAAGCATTAAAACCTATTTTATGAAAAAGACAATTACCTGCTTCCTGTTAATTTGTTCTTCCTTAATTTTTGCTCAACCTACTTCCTTTTCCTCACGAGGCATTGGCGGTGGCGGCGCTCTTTTTGCTTGCTCCATTAATCCCGCTAACAATAGCGAATATTACATTGCCTGTGATATGGGTGAACTCTTTCACACCACTAACTTCGGGTTAAGTTATAATCAAGTTCATTTTACGGAATTAATTGCAGGACATAACTCTAAAGTATGTTTTACCAGTTCTGTGGGTTTATTGTATTCCGTAAGCTACGCTAACAACATGGTTGTTCCAATGAAGAGTACAGATAATGGTGTAACCTGGTCGCCATTACCCGGTAATCCTGATAATAATGAAGAAACTTTTTCCATCGATGCAGATTATAATAATCCTAATCGCGTTATCATTTCTTATTACGGTGAAATTCATTTTTCAAATAATGGTGGCACTTCCTTTACACAAATTCACACAGCGGCAACAGCTGCCGGAAATGTAGTGGGAGGTGTGTTTTTCGACGGTAACAACATTTACATTGGAACAAACGATGGCGTTTTAGTTTCAACTAACGGTGGCACAACATGGACAACCGCTACCATCACCGGTTTACCAACCAATGAACGCATCTGGAGTTTTGCCGGAGCAAAAGTTGGCGCGGTGACTCGATTCTTTTGTATCACCGCTGATGTGGCAGATATTTATGTGGGCGTTGTAGGTTCTGATTATTTCAATTATCCAAAAGGAATTTATTCAGTGGATTATGGAAGCGGTAATTGGGTTTCAAAAAGTACGGGTATCAATTTCACAACTACCTATCCTATGTTTGTTGGAATGGCTACTAACGATATTAATACGGTATATGTAGCCGGCAGTAATTCCATTTCAGAACCGATTGTTTTAAAAACAACAAACGCCGGCACTTCATGGGCTAATACATTTAATACAGCGGGTAACGCCAATATTATTACCGGGTGGAGCGGACAAGGCGGCGATCGTGGTTGGAGTTACGGTGAATGTCCGTTTGCTTTAGCCGTAGCTCCTAATAATGCCAACTCAGTCATCTTCGGTGATTTTGGTTTTGTGCATAAAACAAACAATGCGGGTACAGGATGGCAACAAGCTTATATCAATACAGCAGGACAACATCCGGCCGGAGCGAATACACCGCCGAATCAAAATTGTCAGAGTGTAGGAATTGAAAATACAACCTGCTGGCAAGTACATTGGATCAACGCGAATAATATGTGGTCGTGTTTTTCTGATATTAGAGGCATACGCAGTACGGATGCAGGAAGTTCATGGTCGTTTAATTATACGGGGCATACCGGGAATTCGGCTTATCGTGTTGTGCAACATCCAACCAACGGCACTTTGTTTATGGGAACATCTAACATACACGATATTTATCAAAGTACGTATTTGCAAGATTCTCGTTTGGACGTGACAGATGCGAATGGAAAAATTATGTATTCTACAAACAATGGCGCTACCTGGCAAAATTTACGTGTATTTAATCATCCTGTTTTTTGGATCGCTTTAGATCCTAATAATCCGAACCGTGCGTACGCGAGCGTTATTCATTATAATGCCGGTGCAGGTATTGGCGGTGTTTACATGACGAATGATTTAAATAATTTAGCCGCATCTTCCTGGACCTTATTACCAAATCCTCCGCGTACAGAAAAACATCCGGCCAGTATTGTGGTGTTGAATGACGGTAACATGGTGTGTACTTATTCGGGAAGAAGAACATCGGGAGGTGCATTTACGGCGAGCTCCGGAGTATTTATTTATAATCCAACTTCTAATACATGGACGGATGTATCGCATACCGGTATGTATTACTGGACAAAAGATATTGTGGTGGACCCGAATGATCCTACACAAAATACATGGTATGTGGGTGTGTTTAGCGGTTGGGGCGGACCACCTAACGGTCTGGGGGGACTGTACAAAACAACCAACAGAGGAACAAGCTGGACGAAGTTAACAGGTACAACGATTGACAGAGTGGCTTCCTGTACGTTTAATCCCAATAATGCCAATCAGATTTATTTGACAACAGAAGGACAAGGTTTATGGATTAGTCATAACATAAACGCGGCTACACCAACATTTTCGATGGTGCCGAGTTATCCGTTTCAGCAGCCGGAGCGTGTGTTTTTTAATCCTTACAATACCTCCGAAATTTGGGTAACCAGTTTTGGAAATGGCATGAAAACAGGAACCGTAACAGTGACAGGGCTTACGGAATTCAAAAAAGAAGAGAGTGGAGTAGTAGTATATCCAAATCCTGCCAACGATGTGTTGAATGTAGTGGTTAAAGAAAATAAAATAGAGAAGTTAGAATTATACGATGTAATGGGACGACTGTTGTTGAATGAAACCGAACAGAATGCATTAAACGTTTCTCAATTACCAAACGGAACCTATGTTGTAAAAGTTTACACCTCTACCGGTATAGATACTAAAAAAGTAGTGGTGAGTAGGTAAACGTTGAGGTTTAATGAATGAGTTTGAGTTGGGCGCTAATTCAACTGATCTAACTTATTTATATAATAGTTTATTATTTCATTACCATCACCTTTTTATTTAAATTACTGCCATCTTTTTTAATGGCATTAATAAAATAAACGCCGGTAGGCAAATTAAGTTTTAGCTGAGGTTTCTGGGTGTTGTAATTTTCTTTGTGTACAATAACGCCAAGTTCATTTATAATGGTTATTTGTAAATCTTCCTTTGCCAAAAGTGTAAACTCACCTGAGTTGGGGTTAGGGTAAACTATTAATTCGTTGTTGTCATTCGCTTTGGTAAATTCATTTATGCCAATAGCGCCGGTGTTGGAGAATTTACCAAACATACCCACAATTAGTTGTAAGAAATAGTTGTCGTAATTAGGCTGATGACACCCCGGTGTTGCGATTTTTGTTATTGAACGGGTACGGCCACCAAAATAAATTTCGTTAGGTTGAGTAACGCTTAATGTTTGTATATCGTCACTTTCATCTCCACCAAACAAAGTACCAAAAACTTTAGTTCCGGAACTATCAAACCGAAGAATGAAGGCGTCACCGTTGCCATCAATAGTGGTTTGGTAGGCTCCCGGAGTCACAATGTTATTTGCGAAAGCGGTGCCACCTCCACAATATAAATTTCCAATTGAATCAAAAGTGAGAGTTAGAGCTGAGGATGGCAAGAAAGTTAGTGCGGGTCCTTGGTATGTTCCCCAATAACGAATGCCGTTTTTGTTTAATCTGCCAACAAAATTATAGCCGTATGCTTGCTGAAAGGCATTGGTCGTTGCTATATTAATACCTGAGGTTGTATTACCGCACACGCCAATGTTGCCAAAGCGGTCACAATTTATTCCATATATATAATCGCTGCCATCTCCACCATAATAAGTGCCCCATTGTCTCATTCCTGAGGGAGTGAATTTCATAATGAATCCATCATATGATCCGCTTATAAAATTAGTTTGCATAGTTCCGGGAGTTGAGATGCTATCTTTAGAATCGGTATAACCACCAATAATTGGATGCTGATCCGGGCCGATACAAATTCCGTGAATGTATTCATAGCGTTCACCTCCCAGATAAGTTGCCCATTGTCTATTTCCCATGCTGTCAAACTTGGCTAAAAAGCCATCAGTAGCAATAAAAGAGGCACTTGAGTAATAATTGGGTTGAAATGAACCAGGCGTGGTGATATTTGCCGTTGAGCTTGTGATGCCTGTCAAATAAATGTTACCTAAAGTGTCATTACATGCAAAGCCTAGTTCCTCTTCAAAATTTAATTCAACTCCGCCATAATAAGTAGCCCATAAACGTTGCCCGGAGTTGTTTAATTTTACTAAAAGTATATCCTTACTTCCGGCTAAGCTTGTTTGATAGGCGCCGGTGGTTGAAACAGTGCCTGTGCATCCTGTGTGACCTGCTGTAATAATATTGCCTGATCTGTCTAAGCTGATGCTATTTAAAGTTACTGAACTGCCGCTGCATAGATAATAAGTCCCCCATTGTCTAACACCTGCGGTAGTGAATTTGGTAATAAACCCGCAATTATAACCCGGTGAAAAAGTAGTTTGATATGCACCTGAAGTAGCAATGTATTTTGAAGAACCCGTAATGCCGGAATAATAAATAAAATTGTTTTTATCTATTGTAGAGGCGCGAACTTCATCTCCCATTCCTTCGCCAAAGTAACTGGCCCAATCCAAATTAGGCGTAGGGTCGATAATAAGCGTTTGTGAAATAGTTTCACTTAATCCGTTAAATCCAACAATTGTATAGCCATTAGATTCTTTTATCTGATATTTGATATTTACTTTTTTCCCTGTTTTACTCCAAAAACTTAAAGGAATATTCTCTTTAATGTATCCATGATTGACTTTTAGTTTAATTTCTCCGTTTTTTAACTCTATCGAATGCGCACCCTTGTATTGCAGTTGAATATCTTGAAGTCGCGCACCAGGGTGAAGAATAAAATTATACTCAGCAGTACGGGTTTTATTACTTATTACAAATTCAATATCAATATTATTATAAATGTTTTTATAGATTACTTTGTTGTATGTGTGGACATTTGTTGCACCAGCTTCCGGAAGAAAATCGGCATAATAATTTAGGTAATCGTTGCTTTTTCCATCAGTAAGTATAATACTGTTACTATTGCAATTAATAAAATCAACATCGATTCGGTGAAAAGTGCAGTTGATTTTCCTGTTCTCTTTTTTAATAGGGTCGATTAAATCTTCCCATTTTTCAAATGAATCTAAGTTTGTGATTTTATAACTATCGTAACTAAACCCTTTGCTTTTTAATAGAAGATTCATACCATTCATAGGTAGAATAAATTTAACATCCGAATTAGGTTCGTAGAATTGATTTCGAATTTGTCCTTTATTCTCTATGTATCCTGGTTTAAGAGAAAATTTCCCGAAATCATCACTACCAAATGCGAATAGGCTTGATGTTAAAGCAAAAGAAAAGAATAGTTTTTTCATGTTGAAATAAGATAAAATAAAAATAAGTAAAAATTTGATATTTTGAAATACCACTTAGAATGTAACTATAGCCGTGCTATGTTATTATAAAAGAAAAATATCTTTATAAGAAGGCTACTACTTCTTCTTCTCCGCTTCTTTTGCTTTTTTCTTAAAGTATTTTCTTAAGAGAATGTTATGTTTTAAGGCTTCCATGTTTTCGTTGAAGTTACCGGTGCCGCTGTCTAAATTTTTCATGGCGGATTTTAAGTCTTTCACAAACATGGTATCCATAATCAACATACCTAAGGTACCTTCGTTGGTATTTATTTTCTTCGATACATTTCCTAAATCCCCTGTTATCACAGCGAGATTATCGCCAGCCAGGTTTAATTTAACCATGGTATGGTCGAGGCGGGTAGAGAGTGTAGTATCTGTAATTAAGGTTCCAATTAATCCTTTACCGCCTTTCATTTCTTTGGTTAAGTAATGCAAATCGCCAATTACCACGGCGGCGTTGTTACCTGCCATTTTAATATTCACCACCGCTTGCTTAATGTTTTCAGCCACCACTGTATCCATTAATAAACTCCATAAGGTATTACGGCTGTTTATTTTTTGCGCAATGGTTTTTAAATCGGTGGTGATGTTTTTGATGTTATCGTTGGTGGTGCTTAGTGTACGAATCATCTCATCTGTTTCAATGGGTCTTAATGTTTTTAATTCATCGCCCTCATCAATGCTCGGAGCTGTACTGCCATCTTTAGCGGCGTTAATGTTAACGAGTTTATTTCCCATTAAACCATCTGTTCCAACCGTAGCAACCGAATTCTTTTTAATGTATTGCTTTACTTTATCTTGTATCAACATCACCACACGCACCGATGAATCCGAAATTATTTCTACACTTTCTACGGTGCCTACATTAATTCCGGAGAAACGCACATTGTTGCCGGCCATTAAACCATTCACATTGTAGAAGTCAGCAGTGATGGTAAATGTATTGCTAAATAAATTTCTCTTGGCGCCAATCATGTAGAGTACAATAATTAAAAATACCGTACCGGCCAATACAAAGGCGCCTAATTTTAAATTTCTTCCTGTTTCGTTTGCCATGTTACTCAAAAAATAATTTTATTTTCGGATCAGTAGAAGCTTTCATTTCATTGAAAGTTCCTTCCGCGTAATTTTTTCCTTCAATCAGCATTACTAAACTGTCTGCCGCGATTTTTACGCAGTTTAAGTCGTGCGAAATAATGATGGAGGTTGTATTGTATTTCTTTTGCACCTCTACCATTAAATGACTGATTTCTCTTCCTGTAATCGGATCTAAACCTGTAGTTGGTTCGTCGTATAATATAATTTCCGGTTTCAAAATTAATGTACGCGCAATGGCAATACGTTTACGCATACCACCCGATAATTCGGAAGGCATCATGTCAACGGTATGGCCAAGTCCAACTGCCTCTAATGCTTCCATCACCAAATCATTTACATTGCGTGTTTCTTTTTTCATCCAGTGACGACGTAAAGGAAATTCTAAATTTTCTCTTACCGTCATGGAGTCGTATAAAGCATTACTCTGAAATAAAAAACCAACCTTAACGCGTAGTTTATCTAAATCTTCGTTATTTAATTTCGGAACTTCTTGTCCTAATACATTAATACTTCCTGAATCAGGAGGCATTAATCCGATGATGCATTTTATTAAAACCGATTTTCCGGAACCTGATTTTCCCAATACACCAATGCTTTTTCCTTTCGGAATGTTTAAGCTGAAATCATTCAATACCTTATTGCTTCCAAAACCTTTGTAAAGGTTACGAATGCTCATCACGTAATCGCCTGAGGAAGTTTGTGTGGTATGTTGTGTTTCTTCTTTCAGCATTACGTTAATCCTAATAAGTCAGCAATTTGTACGGCAATTAAATCTAATACAAACACGAGTAAGGAAGCAATTACCACGGCAGAGTTCGCTGAGCGTCCAACGCCTTCAGTTCCTTTACTGGTGGTGTAGCCTTTATAGCATCCGATAATTCCAATGGCTAAACCAAAGAAAAATGTTTTTAATACAGCGGGAATTAAATCGGTATACGCGTTTGTTTCAAAAACCTGATTCCAGAATAATTGCCAGCTCACCACGCCATGTATATTGCAACCCAAATAGGCTCCGTATAAGGAAATGGCATCTGCCAACACGCCTAAAATCGGAATCATTAAGATGGCAGCGAATACACGGGTTACAACTAAATATTTAAAGGGATTAGTGCCGGATACTTCCATGGCATCAATTTGTTCGGTTACGCGCATCGAACCTAATTCGGCTCCCATTCCCGAACCGATTTTACCGGCACAAATGAGCGCGGTAATTACAGGGGCAATTTCACGAATGAGGGATACGGATACCATTTTGGGTAACCAGGCTTCTGCACCGAATTCTACTAAGGTAGGACGAGATTGCATGGTAATTACTAAGCCCATAATAAATGCCGTAACGCCTACTAAGCCTAATGATTTATAACCGATAAAATAACACTGTTTTAAAAATTCACCGAATTCATAACGCGGTCTGAAACATTCTTTAAAAAAACGACCGGTGAATGCAGAAATATTTCCGGCTTCATTTAAAAATTCATTGAATGCTTTGTTTTTAATCATTGCGACTAAGTTCTGATTTTAGACTTTTTTCATAGCCTATTCCTATCAGTAATATTACTGATAAAAATCAGATTTCAGAAGAGAAATCCCCAAAAATGCGCCTAAACTATTGTTTTAATAGCTTGAAAGTTTGACTTTTTTGTCCGGCACTTAATTTTAGAGTGTAAACGCCTTGCTGAAGCTGGCTTGTATTAATCGAAAGTTTGTTATCGGTCGTTTTACCACGAAGCATATATTTTAATACTTCGCGTCCGGTTACATCAAACACTTCCGCTAAAATTTCCGTGTTCTCTAATCCGCTTGCATCAATCTGTAGTGTGTTGGTGAAAGGATTCGGAAATACAGATACATTCAATACATTGAAATTTTCTTGTACGCCAATTCCAATACAGGTAGTATCTACTTTTTGTCCGTTACTGCTGAATACATTGCTTAATAGTCCCGCTCCGTTTTCAGCTCTTACATTAAAATAATAGGTGGTGTTGTGCGTTAAGCTTAAACTCTGACTGCTGATAGATGTAGAAGCCCAGTTGTTGGTCCAGTTTAAAACATCTGTTGCACCCGCACTTGTACCAATGGAGTAAGAATAGAATGTTACGGATGAATTGGTATCGGCACTTGCACTCCAATTAGCGAGTAAGGAGTCTTTGGTGCAGGCTGTGGCAATGTCTGAACCGTTACCATCATTTACAAAAGTGATATTAGCCGGAGGTGTCCAGTCAATGTTTAAGTCGTGATAGTAAATCGGAGAAAGGTTTCCTGCCGAATCCTGACAAATGGATTTTACTTTGGCGCTGAATTGAGTTGGACTTGGATTCTGGTATCGGATATCATTCGCGTTACCCGGACCAACACTAACGTTTGTAGTTGCTGCACGAGAACGGTATACTTTTATTTCGTCAATACTGAATTTACTGTTGCCGCTTCTGAAGGAAATGAAATTTCCATTGGCGTATGGCGATGGGTCGGTCCATGTGGCCACCAACGCATTATTCATGTACACCGATATTTTTCCGGTGATGCGGTCGTAAATTACTTTAATGTCGTACCACTGCGCCGCGTTAAAAGCAAGTGCCTGATCAATTTTTGGTAAACCAAAATTATTGTTCACTACTTTATAGATTTGAATTTTCTGATCATCAAGTCTGAACCAAACAAAATAAGAGTTGTTGCGGTTGGTACTGTCGGCATTATCACAGAAGAAATGCAATCCCGCGCGGCGGTTTGTTCCTGTTCCTTCTATTTTAGCTAAGAAGTGGTATAAATAGCGATTCGATAAATTTTGAGTAAGGGAAGCATATATGTTTGTGTTTCCTGCGGCTGCACTTGTTTCATCACTTTGTTCGAGTGCATTATTGCTGATGCCCCAGGTGCCTGTTTTTTGTGTCCACTCAGGGTGAATGGCATTATCAAAATTATCGGCGAAGAAACCACGCGTATAATTGGCACGCCATTCGGTGCCGTTAAAATCAATTACCTGATAGTATCCTTTTTCTACGCCTGAACCGCCGGTATTATCTAAATCTGTGAAAGTAGCACTAAAGGTGGTGGTTTTCCAGGCGCCTAATGTAGCTACAGAAGTCGTTGGTGCGATTACATCCGGTGCGGAGGTCACGACTACGTTAGTTGTATAACTGGCAACCCATCCTGAAGCCAAGGTTGCACAATCACTTCTGAATTCTACCAATAAACTATCGTTAGTAGAAGTGATAGGACCCGGACTCACCGTTCCTGAATATTTACCAATGAGAGGGGAGTTCACATTACCTCCGTCGTAGATAAAGAGATAATCGTAATTCTTTTCAGTATTAAACGATGTGAAGTTTAAAGTGATGTTGGTAGCTCCGGGTTTTGTAAAGAGCCAAAGTTTTCTTTCGTCATTGGTGTAATTAGCACTTGCTCCTCCAGAATCGTAAAAGTTTCCGGAAGATGCGGTATACGTTGTTACGGTATATGTATTGTTAAGCAATTTGTAAAAACGTTCCCAATTCCAGTTTGGTCCCGGGTCGGTGTGCGTTTGGTTAGGATACATTTGATGCCCTTTTATTTTCACACAGGAACCTTGCAAGCATTGAGCTGTTGTGCCTGAGCAACTCGGACCAAAATAACAACGTAATGGATTAATGGAATTGCTTGTGCACATATCTTTCACTAGTGCTGCGGATGAATTATACATGGCTGTAGTAAACCAGGAAATACTGCTCACATAACCTTCGTGTTCGATACCTAATGTGTAGGGATTCTCAGAGCCCACGTGCCAGGCTTTATCTGCCTCTAACACCATTTGTGTGACTTGTCCGTCGGAGCTGCGAATCACATAATGCGCAGATGCATTGGCGCTGCAATTCTTAAACCATGAAATACACCCGGCATAAGAACCTTGTACAAAGTGAATGGTTACAGCTGAAATTTGTGTGCCTGAACGAGAGCTGAAATTACATGTTGTCGGATTCCAAATAGCGGAGGGGTAATCGGGAGAGGCCAGGGTTAATAAACCTGACTTGTATTGCTGACCGTTAGGAGTAGATACGGATGAAGAAGAAACTTTTAATGACGATGAAGATAAGACAGAATAATTATCGCCAAAAATTTCTTCGAGATTCAAATGATAATCCGGGAAATTATATGCGTCTTGAAATTCTCCTTTGTTTAAAAACCAGAATAACTGATATAGGTGACTGTTCATCACAAAATCATTGGTGAGATTATTTACAACAGGTAATTCACTTAACTCAACCAATATTTTTTTGTAATCTGCCGGATTGGAAGAAAAATTAGCATGTAGACTTTGCAGTTTGTTAAATGCTGCGGCATATGCAATGATGGAAGTTTCCGCGTTTTGTTTAATGTCTTTTTCACTAAATCCTGAAAGTTGCGCAACAAAGGAAAGGTTGCTGCGGAAATAATCTTTCCCATCTTCCGTTAATCCCATAACGGAAAAAGCTTGCGGTATTCCGATACAACTGTTCTCTTCATTGGATAAATGCGTGAAACGGGTTTGTGTCCAAGCCACAGCTTCTAAAACTCCTTTCGGAACAGAAGGGTAGAGTGCATACGCTTTTTTAAAGCTGTTCGCATAAGGATTTTCAACGATTAAAGAATTTGCATTCGTTACTAAAAACAATGCGGTAAAGACAAAAAGTAAAAGTTTTTTCATAGTAAAATGGAAAGCTTAAAATTAAGCTATTTATCACTGAAAATAAGAGCTAATTGTTAAGGAATTATTGGCTTTTTGAGAGCTAAAACGATTTTAGTTTTTCCATTTGGAAATTAACTCGGAAGCGATGCGATACGGATTGATTTTTCCGCTGTCTAAATTCTTTTCAATATTTTTTAATTCTTCTTTGATGGAAGGATGATTGTAGAATTTTTCTTTCAATTGCTCGCTGATGCTGTAGTGTAGCCAATCGCTTAATTGTTGTTTACGCTTCAATGAAAAGTAACCATTTGTGATACTTAAGTTTTTATAAGATTCAATGATTTGTAAAGCTTCTTTGATGCCTTCATTTTGTATACTGGAGCAAATTTCCACTTTCGGAATCCATCCGCTTTCTGAGGGTGGAAATAAATGCAAAGCGTGCGTGTATTCTGTTTTCGCGTTTTTAGCTTTTTGTAAATTGTTTCCGTCGGCTTTGGTAATGAGAAGTGCATCGGCCATTTCCATAATGCCGCGTTTAATACCTTGCAATTCATCGCCGGCACCTGCTAACATCAGTAATAAAAAGAAATCAGTCATCTGGCTAACGGCAATTTCACTTTGACCAACTCCCACCGTTTCTACAATGATAAAATCAAATCCGGCCGCCTCACAGAGTAAAATGGTTTCAAATGTATTTTTGGTAACGCCACCTAAAGTTCCGCTGCTGGGAGAAGGACGAATAAAAGCATTCGCATGAACAGAGAGTTTTTCCATGCGTGTTTTATCGCCTAAAATACTTCCTTTACTTTTCTGGCTGCTTGGGTCGATGGCTAAAACAGCAAGGCGGTGACCGTTATTTACTAAATGTAAACCGAAACTTTCTATAAAGGTACTTTTTCCCACACCAGGTACACCGGTAATTCCTAAACGAAAGGATTGTCCGGTTTTGTGCATGATGCCGTCTATCACCTTTCCGCCTAATTCTTGATGTTCCGCTTTTGTCGATTCAATAAGCGTAATGGCACGGCTTAGAACAGTGATATCGCCGGCTAAAATTCCGTTGATGTAATACTCGGGAGTATTTGATGGATTACTCAAATCGTAAATGTTTTACAGAGATACCTTTGTTTTGTAATTCTTTTAGTGATTCGATGCCAATGCGCAAATGTTCGTTCACGAATCCGTCGGTTACTTTTTTATCACTTAATTCGGTTTTAACACCTTCCGGAATCATGGGTTGGTCGGTTACCAATAAGAGTGCCCCTGTAGGAATTTCATTATGAAAACCAACGGTGAAAATGGTAGCGGTTTCCATATCAATCGCCATTGCTCTTAATTGACGCAAATATTCTTTGAAATTATCGTCGTGCTCCCAAACACGGCGGTTAGTGGTATACACTGTTCCTGTCCAATAATCACGATCACTGATACGAATAGTGTACGAAATAGCTTTTTGTAAATTAAAGGAAGGTAGGGCAGGTACTTCGCTCGGAAAATAATCATCACTGGTTCCTTCTCCTCGTATCGCAGCAATCGGTAATATTAAATCACCTATTTGATTTTTCTTTTTGAGTCCGCCGCATTTGCCTAAAAACAAAACGGCTTTAGGTTGTATGGCACTCAATAAATCCATTATAGTTGCTGCACTCGCGCTTCCCATTCCAAAATTAATGATAGTGATGTTATTGGCTGTGGCACTGCTCATCGGTCGGTCTAGTCCGCGTACTTCCACATTATTCATTTGTGCAAACATATGCACGTAATTACTGAAGTTTACCAATAAAATATATTGACCAAACTCTTCTAAAGGCACACCTGTGTAACGAGGCAACCAATTATTTACAATCTCTTCTTTGCTTTTCATATGTCTTTGTAAATCGTATTAATGTAAATATATTTATAAAAATTTAATTATTCATTGGACTCAGGTTTAAAATATCCAACATTTAATGTTAAGATAAAGCACGAAGGGAAAAAGGCCTTGGTGTTCGATGAAGTCAGAAAGAAATGGATTGTTCTTACACCTGAAGAGTGGGTACGACAGCATTTTATTAATTATATAATTACTTCAAAGGATTTTCCTACCTCTCTTTTATCCATTGAGAAAGAGATTGAATTAAATGGTACCAGGCGACGATACGATGCTGTTGTTTTTAATAATAACATGCAACCCGTTTTATTGGTGGAATGTAAGTCGCCCGATGTGGCATTAACAGAGCAAACGGCCGAGCAAGCTTTGCGGTATAATTTGGTAATGGGCGTTCGTTATTTGGTACTCACTAATGGCTTACAGGAAATTGTAATAGATACATTTGGCAATAAACTAAAATACCTTCCCGAAATACCAATGTATAAAGAACTTGTTTAGTTCACCTTCACAATTTTTCTGACTTCCTTATAAGAGTTGTTGGAGAGAGAAAGAAAATAAATTCCATTCTCCAATTTAGAAATATCGATGGTGTTAGCGTTAATTTCATTAATGGAGATTCTTTTTCCGCTTACATCAAACAATTCATAGTTTAATTTTTCATCACTTACTATTTGAATGAAATCTGAAGTTGGATTCGGGAAAATGATTATGTTGTTTCTTGAATTAGCAATTTCATTGACAGAAGTGAGCATGTTCAATTTATACTTTCTGAAAAAACGCCAGATCTGAACGGAAGCATTAAAATCCTGATTCGTTACCCCCGTAGTAAACGCCGCGCCCGGCCAGGTATGTCCGCCACCTATTATTTTATAAAATTCAACACTCGAGCCGCTATTGCCGCCAGTGTAGATGTAATGCTCAGCTGTACATCCGTCGGTTGTATTGATGTTTGGTACATTACTAAACGAAGGCACCGAATTACAATTGTTTTTAACGCGCCACATTTTTACCAATGTATCTGCCGCAATCATGGTACTGTTTCCAGCATAAGGCACAGTAGGATCGGCAGTGCCATGAATATGCATAACAGGAACCGGTCGGCCCGGATTACAACTCGAAAACCAGTTTGTGAAAATGGTACCGGTTACGCCTGCAATGGCTGCAATTTTATTACTGAGATTACACGCTAAATAATTACTCATAAAGCCACCATTACTCATACCAGTTGAGTAGACACAGTTGTTGTCGATGTTGTAAGTTGCTTTTAAAGAATCAATGAGTTGACTTAAAAACAAAAGATCGTTGGCTCCAATCGTGCTGATGCCCGCATTCCAGTAAGGTTGATTGCTGCCATCTTTTGTTCCCTGAGGATGCACAACTAAAAAATTGGCCGTATCAGCAATGGGCATAAAATTGCCGTATATCTGTTGCTGAAAGGAATTGGAAGTGTATCCGTGTAAATTCAAAATCAACGGAACTGATGTAGCACCTGTGTAAATTGTTGGTCGGTATAAACGATAAGTACGGTAAATACCATTGGAATAAATACTATCAACAACAGTTACGCCTGTTTGTGCGTTAACAAAAAAGCCTGTCAGAAGAAACAGGCTTAAGAGGAATTTTATTTTAAAGTTCATTCGTTTAAATTAATTATTCAACATTACCGGCATTACCAACATTAAAACATCTTCACCCGGATTTGCTTTTTGTGACGGCACGATAATTCCTGCACGGTTTGGCGCACTCATTTCAATAGTAATTTCATCACTTTCCAAATTGCTTACCATTTCAACCAAAAATTTTGAATTGAAACCGATTTCCATGTCTTCACCAATGTATGAACAAACTAAACTTTCGTGACCTTCATTCGCGAAATCCAAATCTTCAGCAGAAACAATTAACTGACTTCCGTTTATTTTTAAACGTACCTGATGTGTTGCTTTGTTAGCGAAAACACTCACGCGTTTAATGGCACCTAAGAACGATGAACGATCGATAGTAAGTTTATTCGGGTTTTGTTTTGGAATTACAGCTTCGTAGTTCGGGTATTTACCGTCAATTAAACGACAAACTAAGTTGATGTTTCCAAAAGAGAACAAAGCGTTAGTTTTGTTAAATTCTACTTTTACTGCATCATCCACACCGGCCAATAAAGTTTTTAAAACATTCAATGGTTTTTTTGGC
Source organism: Bacteroidia bacterium (assembly GCA_016787445.1). Classification (GTDB taxonomy): domain Bacteria; phylum Bacteroidota; class Bacteroidia; order B-17B0; family Aurantibacillaceae; genus JAHEYG01. The sequence goes on along the minus strand of JAEUTQ010000015.1, from coordinate 7,097 downwards.
ATAATGAAAGAGGTAGAAGCACCGGCTTTTGCATCATTACGTGTATAACGAACTAATTTGTGAGCATCAGTTGCAACGAAGATGGAATTAGTTTCGGTAAACTGACAATATACGCCACTCATAACAGGACGTAAATCATCGTTACCTGTTGCGAAAATTGTTTTATTGATTGCAGAAGCAAGTATGTCACTTTTGATAACGATAGAAGTTTGTGAATCTAACTTTGGCATTTTAGGATACTCTTCACCGTTATGTCCGGTTAAAGTATAATCTCCTGTTTCAGTTTTTAATTTCGCTGAAAATTTTTTGTTGTCGATGATGAATGAAATAGGTTGTTCCGGTAAATTAGATAAAGCATCTAATAATGTTTTTGCAGGAATAGCAATACTTCCACCTTGTGAAGCTTCCACTTTCAAACTTGTCGTAATGGTAGTTTCCATATCGCTAGCGGAGATGGTTAATTCGCCATTACTCACTTCAAACAAAAAGCAATCTAAAATAGGAATGGTGTTGTTTGTGTTTAATACGCCTCCAACAGATTTTAAATGTTTTAATAAAGTGATAGATGATACAACAAAATTCATATGCTCTTATTTTTATAGATTCAATAATACAATAAAAAACAAACAGAGCAAGCCCTGTTTATTCTCTAACAAATTTAAGTTTACCTCTAAAATAAGGGGTCTAAAGTGCCTTTAGTTTTGAACTACTTTTTAACAGAGTTTTTAGGGAGGAAATAGGCGTAAGTGGGCAGTATTTTTCCGAATACATAGTATTGTACCAGGGCTACTTCCTTGTTATTATCGTAAGTCAGGAAAAATCTATCCGGATCGTATTTGTAATCGATGCCATATTTCTTATTAATCTCAAAACTTGAATTTTTATGGTGAAAGTTAAACATTTTGGTTTCGTTTTTTGTATCGGTAATACTCAGTTTTATGTAGGGCATGGAAGCGCGTAATGAATCGCACAATTTTTTGTTGTATTCAGTCAAAAGCTTTTCGTAACTCACATTTTGAAAATAGGCGAGGTACTGTTTCATCTTAGTTTCATCGAAAGTGATTGGTTGTCCGTTTAATTTATTTAATTCAAACTGTGTAGTGCTTTTCAGATTAATCACGAAGGATGAATCCGGATTTTCAGCCAGCTCCATTTTAATTTGTTTGATGTTTGGCGGTATGTAATTAAGTATCATACGGTCGCGCCAATCGGTTTCGTCTGTGATATATCTAGGTCCTAAAAAACCAGTAAATCCCGGAATGAAGGTAAGGTAAGGCTCATCATAATTTTCACCCGAACTCAGATCGGTTAAAATCATATAACTGCCATCATTATCCATGCTTTCATGTCCTACATAATATTGTTTGATGAGCTCATCGTCTTCATAAATTTCCACTTTAATGGAACTGGTGGCCATTCGCTTTATCACGGCTTCACGTGCTGATTTTGATACCGGCGATTTTACATCTACCATTTTCATGGTGTACAATAGCAGACTGATAGCGTCGGTTCTGGCCGGATATTTACCGTTAACAATCCATCCGTTATTTTTTCTTTCTAAGTTTACTTTTCTACCTTCCTTATCGGCCAGAAATATTCTTGTAATGGCAGCCGTATCCGTTACGGCAAAATCACGCGCTTCTTTATTAAGAGTTGAACCCGAGGTTTTGTTTTTATATAACCAAAAGGAAACAGCGCACAAAACACAGAGCGCAGTAATGACAATTAAAGAAGACTTATTCTTCATACACAAAAAACAATAAAAATAAATTAAGCTAAGAGGCGGGGTTAGTTTCTCTTAGTGTACTCACTGCGTTTATTAAATAACGCGTCTGCTAATTTGTTATAACGTAACATTATTTCAAATCCTCCAACAGTTCTTGAAGCTTTTCTGTAACCTGAAATGTTTGCATCGTATGATAAACCAATTGCATAATTACCCATATCCAATAAGATTTGAGGAATAATAGCATCGTTAACACGGTAAAATAATCCTACACCAAAAGAGTTCTCAACTTTTTCACCGGTTACTTTAGTTCCGTTTTTAAAGCGGTACTTAATAAATGTACCAGCGTTAATTTCAGTGGCCGGTCCTTGAATCATGTAAATCACTGTTGGATTAACTGTCACCTTACTGTTTGGAACATCATAACGTAAAGTGGCCGAACCAACATAACGAGTTGGTAAACGGTAAGGCTCAGCATAAGGTGCACCTGTGTTTGGATCAATTTGTGAGTTACCAAATTCCTGTTTAGCACGGTTTAAGTGATACGCCGCCACACCGATTCTTAAACTGGTGATGTAATCACGGTCATTTCTTTTTTTGTCGGTAATAAACTCATACGCTAAACCTGCACCCAAATCTGAAGCGGTGAAAGACTGATAAGCTACACTTTCGCCGGTAGGGCGGGTAGGATCAATTTCTGTTCCGTTATACTGAGTAGCATAAGTTAATTTAGCGTAATTAGCGTTATTCATTGAAATACCGCCATAGATTCCGGCAGAGAATGCACTTTTTGAGTTTAATTTAAGAATAGCGCTTAAATTTAAATTCGCAATCGTATTTTGAATATTAGCAGAACCTGCGCGATCGTTAAAAAGGTTTAATCCAATTCCTAAAAAGGCCGACTTATGACGATTACGGAATAACCCACCATCAACTGAAAGTGCCATTGTTTGATACGGACTACCCATAGATGCCCATTGGTTACGATAACCTGCAATAACACGGTAATATCCGGCAAAGAATCCTGTATTGGCAGGATTAATGTATAGAGGCGATTCCTGAATTTGTGCCATGTGCACATCCTGAGCATTTACTCTGGAAGTAAATGCAGAAAGTGTTAAACAGGAAATTATAATGATTCTTTTCATAAATATTTAATGCTACTTAATGCTGATTACCTTATTAGTGTTACGTTACCTTTAACTATTTTATCTTCTCCAAGTACATTTTTATATGTTAGAAGGTATGCATATACGCCTGTCTGTGCAAGCTGACCGTTATAATTACCATCCCATCCTAAACTCCAATCGGTAGAGCGGAACACTTCTTGACCCCAACGGTTCCAAATGCGTAATTCATAATTCTGAGAGAATCGTGCAGCAGCACCTAATGGCGAGAATGTTTCGTTTTGTCCGTCGCCATTTGGTGTAAATCCGGTAGGGAAAATCACATCGGTTCGTTTATCCGCAAAAACGGCTGTAACAAAATCACCTTCTGTTAAAACAAACGATAATGAATCTTTAAATAAATAATTATTACTGTTTTTGTCTCCCGGGACGGCAGTTGTACTATTTGTACTGCTTGTAAACTCCCAATGATCGAAAACATAAATGCTTGTATCAATTGGATAAGCTTCCAAATAAGTATACATATAAGGCGCTGTTTTGGTTTGATAATAATCCCCACTCCATACGAAGGAAGTTAAGTGTAAACTGTTTAAATCAACTGTTCCCGCACCTGAAGGTTTTACGTCGATATTCAAAGTGTATGGGCCGGCAAGATTCAAACATTTAGAGAGTAATGAATCTGCTTTTGTACAACGTTGTGTGATGCGTTCACGTAAAGTATCCATGTTAAAATCCCAGTCCGGTTGTTGTACATTCCAATTTGGAAATGCGCAATGATTAGGAATTTCAGGATTGAACATGTTTCGGAAGTAATTGTAATGCGCAAGCATTTTATTACAACTTAAAACGGTGTTTAATAAATCCTGATAACGATTCAGATAATCATTCTTGAATTTCGCATTCAGTAACAAACGGTTCAACATTAAAGTATGACCGGTATAGCTGGATGTAACTGTTGTATAGGTGTTAGGATTGGTAGGGAAAACAGTTGAAGTAAATATACAAGGCGATGTCATCATAGGAGCGGTGCCTGAAATGGTATAAGTTGAAGGAGCAACACGCAAGCCTAAAATATTATTCATATCCCACATAAAGTAACGCCATTTCATGAGAGTATCTGCACCTGCAATTGGTGCAGTTAAGCCGTTATTACGTTTTCTCCACCAGGTAGTATTTAAACTGGTTAAATCGGTGTTCACTAAATAGCTATTGTAAATAAAATGATCCATGAAGCTAAATTGACTTAAACGCGCCATGGTGTTGTTGTAATAAGGGCTTGGATTATTAAATACCGGGAATGTTTTTACATAGTTAAATAATCCATCATTATTAGCTGTTGGTCCGGTCATAGGCGTGCTTACCCATCCTGTATCTGATCCGTTAAATATTGAACCAACAACATGCTGACGTAAAATATCACTCGAATCTTTTGGAATTCCATAGTAATGTTCTAAATATTCTTCATCAGGAATTTCGCGGAATTCATAGATACCCCAATAACAACCATTCACGAAAGTACGGATAGGTTTATAGTGCATACCATCCAGATTTAATTTGTACTTCATGGCATAGGTTTGCGCAAAAGCATCACGCATGTGTGTTCCTTTTGGTGGAGGATTGGTAGAAGCAGTAGGAGTTTTTGCAGAAAAGTTATCTTTTCCTGCCGCACTTACTTCAAAGCTGGTGAAAACAGTTCGTGTACTTACACCAAAGGTTGCATCGTTATACACATTTCCTTTCAAAGAGCAACCGTAACCTGTTCTGTCATCAAAGCTAACATCAAATCCACGTTGAGCATTTAACCATCCGTCATTTGGTGGTTGGATCGCGCCACCACCTGCTTCAGAGTAAAATTTATTTTTGTCGAAATATTCCACATGAATGGTTGAAGGAGCAGCTGTTCTGAAGAAAATTGTATCAACAACAGTTGAGAGTAAGCCAAATCCGGGAGAGCCTCCTAAATCAGCGCCGTCGAAATAAGTATTGGTTTCAGCAAAACTTGGCAAGTAACTTAATGAATAAGTGCCTTTGGGAATGGTAATAGCAGTAATTACATTGGTCATACCAACCGCAGGTATTACATCAATTCCATTCACATAGGTATAAGTTGTTGCAGTACTCGTTGTTCCAACACATCCTGTTAATGATGTACAGGGAATGGAACCTCCCAATTGTCCGCAAAAACCTTGAGTGTAGTTGATTTGAAAATTGACTGTGTCTGCAATGTATAAATCATATTGTCCGGATGCAGGAGGTGTAAAGCCTGGATTTGTTGAAAAAGTTGGAACAGGGGCGTACGCGATATAAGCACTGGCAGCAGGGTATAATGCGTTTGTGGTTGAGAAGGAAGTGATAGCTGTACTAGCACCGTTTAATAATTTCCAAGATTGATTAGTAATTGAAACGTAATCCGGATACCTTCCCCAGTTATCACCCGGTTTAGTACGACGTACAAAAAACGAATCCACAATTACACCCGGAGAGCGGGTTAATAAGACCCATTGATTTTTACACTGTTCAATATTAAAATTAGTATGTATGTATCCGGTAGGATCTGTTTTGTTCAATCCTGTACAAAAAAATACCTGAAAACCAAGGGAAGGAATAGTGATGGTAGAAGGGATTTTCCACTTATAAAGATTGTTTATGTCATTGGTTAAATAATAGTTTGCCATGTTCACCGGCAATCCAGGTGTAGCGTTGTATAACTCGATGTAATCTGAAGCATTACCATAACCATCTGTAATGGCAAGACCAGGGTTCGTATAACAGATCTCATTGATAACAACTTGTGACTTGGCTACATTGATAAGCACGGCCAAAAAGGATAAAAGAAGTATTCTTTTCATCATAAAAAATGAATTTTGCATCTAAACCTCAAATTTAGTTAATATTACTTAAATAAACAATAATTTATTATATTGAAAGTCAGTGACTTAAAAACGTAATTTCGCTTACCGAAAATAATCCACTTTTCAAGACTTTGACTCTTTAATTACCAATACGTGTTAAATGTTGAGAAAGTTGGTTTCTTGTTGAATTAAATACTGCGTTAAAAGTTAACAAAATAATAACTTTGCACTTTCTTTTCCATGAGCGATATAATTAAACACGAGTGCGGTGTAGCACTCATCAGGTTATTAAAACCAATCTCCTATTACAAAACAAAGTATGGCTCGGCACGTTATGGCTTACACAAAATGTACCAGCTCATGGAGAAAATGATTAATCGTGGACAAGACGGCGCAGGTATTGCAACAATAAAACTGGATGCTGCACCGGGCACAAATTATCTTGATCGTTTACGTTCCATCGCACCAAAGGCTCCACAAGATATTTTCGCGCAAGTAAATGAATTGTTTGTGCAGGCGCAGCGAAAAAATCCTGAGCAGTACAAAAGTGCCGATTGGCAAAAGGAAAATATTCCTTTCTGTGGCGAGCTCGTATTAGGGCATCTTCGTTACGGCACCTTCGGAAAAAACAGCATTCATTCCTGTCATCCATTTCGTCGTCAGAATAATTGGATGGCGCGTAATTTGGTTGTTGCAGGTAATTTTAACTTAACCAATGTAGATGAATTATTGGAACACTTAGTTGAACTTGGCCAACATCCTACAGAGAGAGCAGACACTGTTACCGTCATGGAAAAAATTGGTCATTTCCTGGATAAGGAAAATGATCGTTTATTCCGCCAGTTTAAGGAAGAAGGTTTAACCAATGAAGTTATCTCCAAAAAAATTCAGGAGAATATCGATATCACTTCCATTTTAAAAGAGAGTAGTAAACGTTGGGATGGTGGTTATGTAATGGCCGGAATGATTGGTCATGGCGATGCTTTTGTGTTGCGTGATCCTAACGGAATTCGTCCGGCTTTTTATTACATGGATGATGAAGTGTTGGTTGTTGCAAGTGAGCGTCCTGTTATTCAAACTGTTTTTAATGCGGATTATGATTCTGTAAAAGAATTAAAACCCGGACATGCCGCTATCATTAAGAAAAACGGCGAGTTTTCGGAGCAGGAAATTATCGAACCTCTTGAAAAAAAGGCCTGTTCATTTGAACGTATTTATTTTTCTCGCGGTAATGATGCCAATATTTATAAGGAGCGGCAAGCTCTCGGCCGTTATCTTGTGCCGGCTGTTTTAAAATCAATTAACTACGATTTAGAAAATTCTGTTTTCAGTTATATTCCCAATACAGCTGAGGTCGCTTTTGGCGGATTAATTGAAGGCTTGGATGATTAC
>JAEUTQ010000058.1 GCA_016787445.1 Bacteroidia bacterium | reverse complement strand
CATGTTTTTAAATATAATCCCGGTCCGAATAATTTCACTTCACTCGGTTCATTAACAGGCTATTCAGGAGCCGGATATAACCACAGCAGTTATATCACAGATAATGGAAAAACTTTAGTGTTCTGCGATGAAGTACCGGTGGGCTTATCAATTAAAGTAGCCAATGTATCTAACCTTGGAAATATTACTTTAGATGCTACTACAAAACCAAACTCCAACCCTGATTTTGTTGCACACAATCCTTACGTTTTAGGTAACAAATGGGCTTTTGTAAGCTGTTATCAGGATGGTTTATTACTCTATGATATTAGCACACCATCCAATCCGATTTTAAAAGGTTTTTTTGATACACATCCCCAAGGAGGATCAAATTTGGGAAATAATTATTTCGGACAATCTTACAGAGGAAACTGGGGCGCCTACCCTTATTTTCCTAGCGGAACAATATTAGCCTGTGATATGCAGAACGGGATATTTCTTTTATCAGCAAAAAATCTGATAAGTGTTGGTGTTAATGAAAACGAAAATCAGAATTTATCGGCAAGCATTTATCCGAATCCGGCGAGCACAGATATTTCCATTACATTCATTCCCGACAATTCTTCAAATTGCACATTAATTGTTACTGATATTACCGGTAGAACTATTTTAAACGAAGAAAGAAAAATTAATTTATCATCACCTTTAGCTCAGGAAAAAATAAACGTAAGTGAGTTTGAATCGGGCGCTTATTTGGTAAAGGTAATTTCAGGAAATAAATCTATTCAGAAAAAAATAATCATAACGCATTAATATGTTCTCGTTAAATTCCAAAATTGGCATTATTGGCTCCGGCGCTATGGGCTCCGGAATTGCGCAAGTAGCCGCAACCGCCGGACATGATGTTTTTATTTACGATAACAACCCGGCTTCTATCGAAAAAGCAAAAAACAATTTAGCAAGTTCTTTATTAAAGCTGGTTGAAAAACAAAAACTCACGAAAGAAAAAGCTGATTCTGTTTTAGCAAAATCAAATTTCATATCGCAATTAAAAGATTTAAGTGCATGCGATTTAGTGATTGAAGCCATTGTAGAAAACCTGGAAGTAAAACAAAAAGTATTTTCAGAATTGGAAACATTAGTTTCTGATAATTGCATCTTAGCTACAAACACTTCCTCTTTGTCCATTGCTTCTATTGCAGCTGCGTGCAAAAAGCCAAATCGCTTTTTAGGAATTCATTTTTTTAATCCTGCTACGTTAATGCCTTTAGTAGAAATTATTCCTGGCATTGCAACACAAGACAATCTTACTTCAGAAATAAAAAAATTAATTGACAGTTGGGGAAAGACAACCGTCATAACAAAAGACACACCGGGATTTATTGTGAATCGTGTTGCTCGTCCGTTTTACAGTGAATCATTACGCATTTACGAAGAAGGCATTGCTGACCTTGCTACCATTGATTGGGCTATGAAAGAGTTTGGTGGATTTAAAATGGGGCCTTTTGAATTAATGGATTTGATCGGACATGATGTAAACTATATCGTAACCGAAACTGTTTGGAAACAATTTTATTTCGATCCGCGTTTCAAACCCGCCTTATCACAAAAGCGCTTATTGGAAGCGGGATTTCTAGGCCGCAAAACAGGTCGCGGATTTTATGATTATAACTCTCCCCTTCCTGAACCTAGAAAAGATGAACTTTTGGGTAAACTAATTTGTCACCGCGTTTTATGTATGCTCATCAATGAAGCCGCCGATGCGCTTTACTATAACATCGCCGGAAAAGAAGATATCGATTTAGCGATGACCAAAGGGGTAAATTACCCTAAAGGCCTTTTGAAATGGGCTGATGAAATAGGTATTGAAAAAGTACTGAATACCCTTCAGGAACTTTATAGTTTATATCAGGAAGACAGATACAGGCCAAGCGTGCTTTTAAAGCATAAAGTGGCTCAAAAACAGGGCTTTTACTAACCAAAAGCTTGCCTTCGCTCATTATTTGGAGATTTTTTTGCTAAAGCTGTAAAAATCAGCTAAATTTGATTAACGTAATTTTAGAAAAATGAAGAAATTATTATTTCCAGCTTTGTTATTCGGTGCTTTAAGCACTGTATTTATTATTTCTTGTAAAGAGAAAAATAACGATAACATCACGCCAACTTATAAAAATCAAGCTACCGGAACAGGTGCAAATCCAAATATTAATCAAATTACTGTTACCGGTACAAGTACCGTTACTAATCCTGCAACTCAAAACACTGCTTTACAGGTTACCAGTGCTGGATGGGTTTTCGATGGTTGTGCAACAAGTCCGAATACCTTAACAGGTCGCAATGGTAATACTACCGTACAATTAACATTTGGTGGTGGCGCTGTTACAACAGGAACTTATGCTTTAACTCCAAATTTACCTCTAGCGGGTCAGGCTCGTATGATTGTCACCAATGCTCCCGGACAGCCCGATGGAATTGCTTGGTATTCAAAATCTGGCTTCGTATCTGTTACAACAAGTACAGCAGGTACTCAAGCGACATTCAATAATATTCAATGCTTACAATACTCGTTCTTGTTCCCTGTTGTTACAGTATCAGGAAACTTAACTTGTATTTAATCAACAAATGATTTTTCTCAAAAAGGCTTCCGGTTTCGGAAGCCTTTTTATTTTTGTATAGTTGAGTTATTACTATAAAATAATTTCCTATTTACGGCAGAGCTATAAGCTCGACTTACGTGCTTTGTCTTTCATGCGGATTGCGATTGGCCTTGTGCTGCTCGCCGATTTAATCATACGCGCCACAGCGCTGCGTGAACATTACACTTCTGACGGCGTATTACCGGTTGATCTTTTATTAAAATTTGATGAAAAACCTTTACGCTGGTCCTTTCATTTTCTAAATGACAGTTATGCCTATGAGTTGTTTTTATTTTTATTCAACGCTTTTATTGCGATACTTTTAATCGTAGGCTGGAAAACCAAATTAACCACACTCCTCGCCTGGATATTTTTAGTATCCTTACAAAACAGAAATCCATTCATTCAGCAAAGCGGTGATGATTTCTTAAGGCTGATTTTATTTTGGGGAATATTTTTGCCGTGGGGTAGTTTCTATTCTTACGATGCCAAAAAAACAATTCCTAAATCGAAGAATTACTTTTCAATTTCAAGTGTTGGTTACATGGTGTTAGTGGCCTCGGTTTATTTTTTCTCGGCATTACATAAAACTTCACCTGAGTGGCGCACCGAAGGAAGCGCTATTTATTACGCGTTAAGTCTTGATCAACTTAAAGTCGGGATGGGTGATTGGCTGTATCAATATCCCTCCTTAATGAAGTTACTTACCTTCTTCGTGTATTACTATTTAGAAATCATTGCGCCATTATTAATACTTGTTCCATACAAAAATCAAAACTTAAGAGCGATCGCAGCTATTTCAATTATTCTTTTGCATGCAGGCATCGCTTCTACACTCTATGTAGGATTGTTTTTTGTAATCGGATTAAGCACCTCACTCGGATTGCTCTCGTCAGGCATAATGGATAAACTCGATGGGAAAATCACCCACATCAGTAAAGTTACTTCCTCCGGATTCTATTCCATCCGATCTCCCAAACCAATCAGGCAATTCACTTTCTCCTTTTTATTAGTAGTGTTCCTCTTTTGTTTCGCCAGCAATCTCGGCAACCTTCCTAATTTCAAATTTGTGCCGGATGACCGCTTTATGTATTTGAATAACGCGTTAAAGCTGGATCAGTTCTGGGGTATGTTTTCACCCGGAGTTTACAAAACAGACGGATGGTATGTTTACCGCGGAATAAAATCCAACGATTCCATATGGGACATTTACAATAACAAACCCGGATTGGATCTCACCAAACCGAAAGACATTGACAAGATGTATCCAACCGATCGCTGGCGGAAATTTGCGGAGAATTATCAGAAGAATGATTTTAATTTCATGCGTCCTTATTATTGCAGATATTTAATCCGCGAATGGAATAAAAAGCATCCTGATAATAAAATCGAAGGATTAAATATCCTGTTTATATTAGAGGAAAGTTTGCCCGATTACAAAACAAAACCAATAAAGCAACAGAACACCTGTTTGTGTTACGAAAATGAGCCGGTTCAATAATTTTATTTGCTATTTAAATTATTTGCTGAAAAGCAAAACCGCACATGGGGTACACTCTCCATTTGTTTACAAATTTGTAACCGAACTGCTCGAAACAAAAAACGAAGCCTATTATCAATTTAAGGAATTAGATGCAGTTCGTAAGCAACTGCTGAATAACCACAACACCATCGAAATCACTGATTTTGGCGCGGGCTCTAAGGTTTTTAAAAGCAATACGCGGAAGATTTCAGACATCGCCAGGCATGGCATCAGCACAAAGAAATTTTCTGAATTGTATTTTAAACTGATTAATTTTTGCAACGCGGAACATGTTGTTGAATTAGGCACTTCCATCGGGCTCAACACACTTTATTTAGCGAATGCCAATTCAAAATCGAAGATTTACACCATTGAAGGCTGTCCGGCCCTCTATGAATTTTCTTCGCAGCTTTTCAAAAAACACAACGCAGAAAATATTAAATCCTTACAAGGCAACTTTGATTCGGTGCTTCCTGAATTGCTGAACAATTTACCGCGACTTGATTTCTTTTACGTTGACGGCAATCATCAATACGAAGCCACAAAAAAATATTTCGAAATGGCACTTACAAAAAAACATGAGCACTCCGTATTTATTTTTGACGACATTAACTGGACGGAAGACATGCAAAGAGCATGGGAGGAAATTAAAAATCATCTGGAAGTAACGTTGAGCCTTGATTTGTTTTATGCAGGCATCGTATTCTTCAGAAAAGAACAAAAAGAAAAAGAACATTTTATTTTAAGATATTAAGCATGAAGGGAAAAATAAGAACCATGCAAATTGTACTGGCAATTTCTGTAATTCTTACAGGAATAAAATTTTTCGCCTACTACATTACCCACTCTAACTCCATCTTAACGGATGCTTTGGAGTCGATTGTGAATTTACTGACAGGTGCATTCGCTCTGTTTAGTTTGTACTACGCATCCAGGCCTAAAGACGCGGATCACCCTTACGGTCATGGAAAAATTGAACATTTATCGGCAGGATTTGAAGGCGGAATGATTGTACTAGCCGGTTCAGCCATGATATTTGAAGGGATTAATGCCATCATTACCAAACCAGAAATTCACGAAGCCGATAAGGGGATTTATCTCACTATTGTAGCAGGCGCTATTAATTTATTTTTGGGAAGATTTCTAGTGAATAAAGGAAAGAAGGAACATTCGCCGGCGCTGCAAGGTGAAGGCAAACATTTAATGTCGGATGCATGGTCGAGCGTAGCCATTGTTGTCAGCTTAACATTAGTTTACTTCACCAAATGGTATTTTGTAGATTATGTAGTGAGTATTTTAATGGGCATTTACATTTTACTGGAAGGCTTTAAAACACTGCGTGATTCGGTGAACGATTTGCTCGACAAGGCCGACTTTGAAAAAATAAATCACCTAATAGAGTTACTTAACAAAAACAGAAAAACGGAATGGATAGACGTTCACAATTTGCGGGTGCTGAAGTATGGCGAAACCCTGCATGTGGATTGCCATATTACACTGCCTTGGTATCAGAGTTTGGAAGACAGCCACAATCAGGTAGACTCTGTGGAGCAGCTGATAAAAAAGGACTTTGACAGGGAGATAGAATTTTTCATACACGCCGATCCTTGCGTGCCTCCGACATCCTGTTCGGTATGTCAGATAACGGACTGCAAACACAGGCAATCAGAATTCAAAAAGAAAATAGACTGGAATATTGATAATTTGTTGCCGGATACGAAGCATAAAATTTAAATATCAAAAAATATTTCAATTCAATTGAGACACATCGGTTCAAATTAATTTCGCAAGCTAAGCCTGCCGTCACCCCCGCTCAACTTGTAGATAAGGGGGGTGGCCGAACGTAGTGAAGTCGGGGGTGAGTCCTAACCACCTATAACCCCGTATAAAAGCATATGAGACATAAATACGACACAGCCGTAGTTTTCTTATATGCCATAGGCAAAGAAAACATGTTGCCCTACGAGTTTAGAAAACAAATCCCGTCTTCCACCATCTCAACCTGGCGGAAAACCAATTACAGCGAATACCTTGGGCACGAGTTTCGCTATTTTTTTGACGATGCTTTTAAAAATGCCGAGATTGGTTTTAAGTACCTGAAACTTAAAAAAACTATGCTGGCGCTAACCCGAGCTTGGGTAATGCTCTCCTACACCCTGGTTCCACTTATAAAAAGCGCAGCGGGCGACAAAGTGCTTCAGGCAAGAGTACTTAACGCCATTAATTACATAAAAAGTTTTGTTGGCCTAAAACGTGCCTTAAAAATTGTGGGGATTTCCACGCCTATGTATTATCAGTGGATACTGGAGGCGCGATTCGATTGCTTTGATTCATTTACACATCTCTGTGTAAAACGTCACCCACAACAATTACAATTAAATGAAATTTTAAAAATCAAAAAAATGCTCACTAACCCTGAGTACGATCATTGGCCAATAGTGTCAATTGCAGGAATAGCGCTACGGCAACGAAAAGCAATTGTTAGTTTATACAGCTGGTATAAGTACGCGAAGTTTTTAAACATAAGCAGAAAAGTAGCAGGTAAGAGTCGAAAAACAATAGGACTCATAGCCACAAAACCCAACGAATATTTACATGTTGATACCACTTTTTATGAGCTGATTTCCGGCAAAAAAATAAGCATAAGTTTTGTGATGGATAATTACAGTAAAATGATTTTAGGATGGCATGTGAGCGAAAACAATAAATTTAGCATAGTCATTAACTCGGTTAGTAAAGCACTTAAAAACATTGAGAAACATCCCGACCAAAAAACAACTTATTTGGTAACCGATGGCGGCAAAGAAAACCACAACAAATATGTAAATGAATTTATTGAACGAATTGCCAAACGCAAAAAAATTAGGTTCACAAAAATAAGAGCATTAAAAGACATAAGATTTAGTAACTCACCGGTTGAAGCCATACACCGCACCATGAAAAGCAGGTATTTAAGAGGGCGAAAATTCGAAAGCATAAAAGCATTAGTTAAATACTTAGAATGGGCGGTTAACGATTACAACGTTGAACGACCACATTATAAACACAGGCCTCGCACGCCACATGAAGTGTATTTTAATATTCCCTTAAAATTTGATGTTAAAAAAAGAGTGAAGCAAGCCATCAGAACACGTATTAAAAACAACAAAAATGCCAAATGCATACAATGTACAGGTTGCAAACCCGGTGCCTGCGAAACTAAATTTTAATCAATTGGTTATCAAAACAGTAAAAAAAATAATTACATTAATTATCCCTAAAGGATAAGTTCGCACCTCGGTACAACGAGGTTTTGCATTCAGAAAAAGCGGAGGAATTGATTATATTTGAGTAAATGAATGAGTTAAAAGAATGGAACACAGGTTCGATTCCCGTACGGGCTACTACGGCTGTGAAGTGTTGATTTTGGCGTCCCAAACCAATCTGTACCGCCATACTTACTGGAAACTCTTATCATTCCATCGTAATCGCCTCCTTCATAAGTTACGTGCTGCACATCAGGCCCGTATTCATCAGAAATTTTTTTATAATCATACTGCTTGGTTTTTTCATTCCAGACTGACTTTCCCTTATCCTCAGTACTTAAACCTAAAGGATCATCATATAACACGGGGTTATTGTCGAATGTACTATATGGAGATTGCCATTCATAAGCCTTTGGGTCTTGTTCCCACCTTCTGCCCAATCTACTATAGGTGGGCTCAAATTTACCCTGTTCGAACCAAATAACCAACGAAAACCCCGAAGAATCGAAAGAAGCCCAAATTCAGCGATTTTTAGCCGATTTACGGGCGATAAGCCACTTCTGCAAGGTATTTAGGGTTGGTCAGAAATAAGG
>JAEUTQ010000050.1 GCA_016787445.1 Bacteroidia bacterium | reverse complement strand
GTCGAGACGTAAATTGTATTCATGTTCTCGAATAAGCTCGAACTGACATCTTCATCTACTGTCATGTCGAGTTTATCTTCCGAAACTTAGAATATGAGGGCTTTATTCTGTCACGTCGAGCGGAGTCGAGACGTAGATTGTTATTCATGTTCTCGACTTCTCCCGATTGCTATCGGGACGAACTGACAATGTTTAAAGAATAGACGTTAATTATTCCTGAACGTATACTCTTTTCACCCGATTAGAAATTGAAGTCAGTACTTCATAAGAAATCGTGTTCATAGCTTTGGCGAGTTTTTCAATCTGCCCGAAATTTTCGAACACTATCACTTCATCTCCTTCTTTACAATTTAATCCGGTCACATCAATCATACACATGTCCATGCAAATGTTCCCAACTGTCTTTGCAGTTTTACCATTTACATATACTTCAAATTTTCCGTTTCCTAATTCTCTTCTAAATCCATCGGCATAACCAATAGGAATGGTAGCAATGCTGGTTTCTTTTTCAATTTTACCATTACGGTTATAACCTACGGTTTGTCCACTGCTCACATTTTTTATTTGAGAAATGCGTGTTTTTAATGAACTCACATTTTGTAATTTCTTCTGTTCTTCGGCATTCACACCAATGCCATACATGCCAATTCCCAAACGCACCATGCTATAATGCGCGTGTTTAAATCGTGTGATGCCACCGGAGTTGCACATGTGTTTTAAAAACGGATAACCGGTTTTACTTTCTATCAATGCACAGGCTTTCTCGAAAAGCTTAATCTGGTCATTGCTAAATTCATCAAGGGCGGTGTTATCACTGCCCACTAAATGCGAGAACACACTCTGTACTTTTACTTGCGGATGATGATGCAATAATCCTGCTAATGTTTCAAAATCTTTTTCTTCAAAACCCAAGCGATGCATGCCGGTATCAATCTTTATGTGCACAGGATAGGGTTCTGAAATTCCGCTTTTACTCAATTGACGGCAAAACATTTCGAGCATTCTGAATGAATAAATTTCAGGCTCCAGATTATAATTCACAATATCTTCCAGTGAATCTTCTTCCGGACTCATCACCATAATTGGTAATTGTATCTGTGAACTTCTTAATTCCACACCTTCATCAGCGTAAGCTACCGCTAAATAATTCACGCCCATGTGTTGCAAGGTTCGTGCAATCTCAATTCCACCGCTTCCGTAGCCCATGGCTTTTACCATGCACATGATGCCGGTTCCTTTATTTAAAAGGCCGCGATAGTAATTGATGTTGTCGGTCAGTTTGTTGAGGTTGATTTCTAAAACGGTATCATGACTTTTATGCTGAAGCAAACGCGATACAGCTTCAAATCCGAATTTGCGCGCGCCTTTTAATAAAATGGTGGTGTTATGAAAGAACAAGCGCCCTTCATTCAGCGCTTTGATCAGATCCGCAGTATCCTCGTAAAAATATTTATCGCCGCCAAAGAAGCTTTTGTGCAAGCAAATGTTTTTCCCGACGCCCACAATTCTATCTACCTGATTGGTTTTTAATAATTGCGCAATTTGTCGGTATAAATCGGCGGGATTGGTCCCGGATTGTTCAATATCCGATAATATAACGGTTCGCGAATTACTCCTTTTGTGCTGATGTAAATAGTTTAAAGCAATTTGCAAGGAATCTAAATCCGAATTGTAATAATCATTAATCAACACACAATTACCCACGCCACTTTTTATTTCGAGTCGTAAAGCAACCGGGCTTAAGTTTTTGAATAAAGGAATGTATTCTTCCAGATTCAAATTCAAGACCACTAAAACACCAAAGCAGGTGAGCGCATTACTAATGGAAGCATTATCTAAGAATGGAATTTGAATGGAATAATCTTTTCCGTGATGATTCAGAATGATATCAGTGTTATCAACCCCAATGCTGATATTTTTAATTTCAATATCACCACCTTCGCCTATGCGGAGTATTTTTTTATCTCTATAAGAAGATGGAATTTTATCCGCACTCAATCCATTCACAACAATCTGATCACAATTCTGGAAGAGTTTAAATTTCTCTTCAATCTTTTCTTCTTGCGAACTGAAACCTTCGCGGTGTGCTGCTCCGATGCCGGTAAAAACGCCCAGTGTAGGCTGAATGATGTGTTGGAGTTTTTCCATTTCTCCCGGCAGAGAAATCCCCGCTTCAAACAGCGCGAGGTTATGACGTTCATTTAAATTCCATACTGAAAGCGGAACACCAATTTGTGAGTTGAAGCTTTTCGGACTACGACAAATATTGTAACGTAATTTAAGTAATTGATACAACCATTCTTTTACAATGGTTTTACCGTTGCTGCCTGTAATGCCGATAACAGGAAGCGAAAATTTAGTACGGTGAGAAGTAGCTAATTGTTGAAGTGCGCTTAGTGTATTTTCAACTTTTATAAAAGCGCAATCGCTACCGGGTGCTTTTATATCTTCCGATATAACAAAACATCTGACACCCTTTTTGTATAATTCCTCAATGAATCGGTGTCCGTTATTGCGCTCACTCACTAAAGCAAAAAAAACACTTTCCGAAAAC
>JAEUTQ010000011.1 GCA_016787445.1 Bacteroidia bacterium | reverse complement strand
TTCATAGGATTCCTGACTTTCACAAAAAATAAAAAGGAGGGAAATCAAACACACTACTAAAGAATTAAACACTTTCATGGCAACTAAAGTAGAGATTTTTTGTTTCGATGCGTTCAAAATAATGTTAACGCACAATATTATCTCATTGTTTTTCTTTTATTCTGTCGAGGAAGAAAAGAATCACTGCGAGATTTACATCAGAAGTGGTCCAATGCCCAACGTTTTCAAATGTTTTAAATACAGGTGAAATACCATTCGCCTGATAAAGTTTTTGGCAGGCTACATAACGTTCTTGCACTGTTTTCGCGAGGTGACGGTTAATGATAGCGCGTTCTTCCTCATTATACGCATCATCAAATTGAACCGCATCGTTATCATCTAATTTTCCCATGTAAATAAACTGCGGAATTGTTGCGTAAGTTGCCTTATCAAAACTTTTTCCGAATAATTTATTGAAATCATTTATTCCGAGCGGATAATTAAGCGCGGTGTTATTTATTTGTTTTTGCGGTAACATCAATTCTCCGTTAAATCCGCCGATGGCTAAGGCTTGAATTATGCCGGGATGCAGAAACGAAAAACGATTGGTAAAAGTAGCGGAAGCGGAAAAACCATTCATAAAAATTTTCTCGTTAACCGAAATACCCATCGACTTCAATACTGTTTTAGCATCTTTAATCATTTCCAGTAATTGTAAATCGAGACGTTTAAATTCCGGTGATTTTTCCATAATCACATCCCGGTCTAAAGCATGCGTATACATCAGCGGTTGCGAAGCAGGACGAGAAAAAACAGGCACTAACAAAGGAATTTTAAGTTCTGTGGAAATATTATTGCCCACCGAACTCACCGAAGCTAAATCAATGGCGTATTTTTTATGAAATTCGATACTATCCGAGAGTTTACCGGTATTATTAGGTTCAACAAGCAGGAAAATAGTTTTGTTAAGTGGCGTGCCTTTAGGAATGAATAAAATATAATCGTTATAAAAGCCTTTTGTCGGACTTTTTTGAATGATAATTAAGCTGTCTCTCTGCAATTTTGATACGGCAGATTGAGTATAGGAAGCAAGAGAGCAGAGCAGGAAACTAAAAATATAAATCGCGCGCATTTTAAGGGTTTTTATAATACGACGATGAAGTAGGGGAAAAAGTTACAGGGGATAACTATGGTATCAGTGCCACAAAATAATTTGCAAACGCCAACAATTGATTTAAAATCAACACTAATCCTTTATTTTACTTCTTCATCTCAGGTGGCGTGGGTAGTATAAATAATGGGTAGAGGCGAAATACTATCACGCTAACTGTTATTTTATTTTTATGATTTCTATCCAAACTCCCAATTCATAAGGATGTATCATTTCGCAACGTGGTAAGTCGGTTTCCTCACATTTTGGATCAACCACTTTTTTATAATCAACACTAATAGGCGACCCGTCTGTATATTCTGTAATAATTTTATAATTACAAACCGGATTATCCTTCCCATTCATGCGCAAATAGGTTCCTGTACAGTCACGAATTACCGTCGCACTTGAAGTTTGAAGTTTCTTGCATGAAGCAGCAAAGAAAAGTCCGGCATAAATAATGGTCAAAATTGTTTTCATTTATTCTCTCTTTTAAATCGTTCTATTTAGTAAACAAGGGTGTTAGTTCCGCATAAAATTTGAATACCTGTTGGCGCCGAGGTTGGTGTAGATATTGTATTCGCATAAAACACATCACCAGTCGTAGGGGTAAAAGCGCATGATGCATGAGCCTTTACAAAATAACTTGTTATGAATAGTAAAGTGATTAATAGTAACCTCATACTTAAAGGTAAAGCTTTTTTAGAGAGGTGCAAAAATGTTTAACTGTACTATAACCCTTCTTTTAACAATTAAAAGTAGATGTATTTAGCATTAGTTTTATACTTCTCTGTATAATTCAGCGAGGTATTCATCGATAAAATATTTTTCCCAATCGCTGTTTTCAAAATGTCCTTTTTTGGTAAGACTAAAAGTTTTTAAAGGAATTAAATTAATTTTCCCTTCTGCTATTACTCTACACGTATTTTGTTCTAGTACTCTTAAATAGTCAGTATCGTTTAAAATGTGTAATCCTTCATAACTTCCGCGTTCTACAAGTAGCGTGTCAGATTTACGTATTGTTTCGACTGTTCCGTCATTCCAATTAACTGTTACTCTCGATGATTCAGCAAGCGGAATAGGATAGGGCCTGTTAGGTTCGCAGTTTGGTGTGCTACCCATTACAATAATACTTCCATCGTTTAGAATAATTTCTGAGGGATGTTTTTTGAACTTCCAATTTCCAACTCCATATATTTCGTCGGCTTTTTCTTTAATATATTTCATGCGAAAGTTATACTTTTTCATTAACCTTTTATCCGCGTTTAAATCTCCATTTTCTTCTCCACAAAATATTGAAGATATTTTATAGTCAGGTTCATCAAGAATTGGATCTCGTGTTGGTAACCAAGAGCCGTTTAAGTATGTTTCAGGGTTTGAGGTTATTCCAAATTTAGTTTTGTCATTATTATCCCAGACTTTTTCATTTCCCTGAAACCCGTATATCGGAATGCAAAGTTTTATGAATTTTGTATCAGCAATAGCTAACTGTCCTCCATCCATTCCTTGTTCAAAAAATAAAGTTAGTTTACCAGTGAGTATTTTTTTGGTCATAGTGTTAGGATTTTATTGCCACTAGTAGTTTATAAAGAAATACCTTTGAGTTATTTTATTTGAAATATCGCAATTTCACCACCACCTTGCGCAATAAATTGTTTACCATCTATGAATATTTCATATGATTCATAACCCATGGAAGAAATATAGGCTACCAATTTTTCTTTCTCATCAAAGTTTAAAATGAGGTCTCCTGTGTTTTTTTCAACCTGTATTTCTTTTAAAATCTTATTGTCAAGATAACTTTTAAGGCCAGCGATTAGATCAACTGTTTTAGGCAAACCAAATTGTTGTCCGTGGTCATTTGAAATTAAAGTAACTGTATCATTCTTGAAAAGTCGCCAAATGGTATATAATGAAAATGAAATGTCGTTGTCAAACTTTAAATACCAAGAATTGCTTTTTTTCTCGAACGTGATATCTTTTAGTCGTGAAGTTGTCTTAATGAATATGCTGTCTTTAATTGCCATAATGTTTGACCGCGGTTTTTCCTACAACGTTCCCCGGATTTACGCTGTGCGGTTTATTGCCGTCAACTTTCTATACCCGAAAAACTATATTTAAAGATAAATGTTTTTCAGTCTGGCGCAAAATATTTAGCCGAGCGATGACAATATACTTCTCAGTGAATGCCATGTATTAGTTTCAGCAACTGACATCGAGCATGTCTATAATGTCGAACGGAATTGTCAAGGTTTCGAATTTTTTCAAACTACCGTCTTCATTGTCTTGGATGTTTGTGAATATGCAGACATCAGTATTGTCGGATCGTAAATGGTCTGCCAAGCCTTTGATGTATATAGTTGCTTTACAAATTTTGTCCGTATAAATTGCGTCCATTGCTTGCCAAAAACCAAGTAAAACTTTTGTCATGTTCTCAATTAATGGTGCTAAGGGAAATTTTGATTGCATTTGTTCTAAGTCCTTTGTAACATCCTTTTTCCAACCGGAAAAGGTTTCAAGTAGTTGTTTTGGGTCAAACTCAATGTTAGCTGTCGAAATATAACTTCCGTCGGGATTCCTATGTGTAGATAATCCAAAGTCGCTTAATGGCATTCCGCAGTGCTGTCCATAATCACGGAGTTTTACAAAGAATCGATAACAAAAGAAATTGTTAAAATAATAATG
This sequence comes from Bacteroidia bacterium, assembly GCA_016787445.1. GTDB lineage: Bacteria > Bacteroidota > Bacteroidia > B-17B0 > Aurantibacillaceae > JAHEYG01. Next base: position 134,133 of record JAEUTQ010000011.1, on the reverse strand, counting down.
TGTTATGTTTTTAAACTCTTTAGCCTCTTTTGATTCATCACCGAAATTGTTTTTAATTTTTTTTTCGTTGTGGTCAATGAAAGTTTTTATTGAGCTTAGATAGTTTAAAAAAAGCCTGTTGAAATTTAAATGATGTTGATAGTATTGTGTTCTGTTTCCAGCAAGGGACAAAGAACTTTTTATCATTTCTTTAATGTCTCTGTTTAAGGTGTCAACGAAATCGTTCTTATTTAGAAAAACGATTTCAAAAAGCCTTTTGTTACTTTCTAAAGTATGAATTTCCTTTATTGCATCTAATAAATCATTATACTGAGTCTCGCTAATTTCGTCCTCAAGTTTAATAGAAGGCCCAGATTTTTCTTGTTTTATTGTACCAAGTCTAATTTCCATTGTGGTTGCAACTAATTATCTTTACCGCGCCATTCAATCGCAAATTATTCTAAAATTATTTATTCATTATATACTCAAAAACCATCGCTGCTTTCACAACGATGGTTTTCTTTACCAAAACAATGTGGCGTCCCTTATTCGCCACCGCGGGTACCACCCCGCAAACAAAACTCATAAAACCAAACCAATGGCTTATTCAGTAGGGGCAGAGTCTTCTTTTAAGGCTTCCTTAATCTTGTACTCTATCTCTCCTGCTAATTCAGGATTATCGCTAAACAATTGTTTCACCGCATCACGTCCTTGTCCTAATTTGGTGTCGTCGTAACTAAACCATGATCCGCTCTTCTTAATAATCCCTTTCTCCACACCAATATCTAATATCTCTCCAACACGGCTAATACCTTCTCCAAAAATGATGTCAAACTCCGCCTGACGGAATGGAGGCGCTACTTTATTCTTAATTACTTTCACACGTGCACGGTTTCCACTCACGGTTTCTCCGTCTTTCAACTGGCTAATTCTGCGGATATCCAAACGCACCGATGCGTAAAACTTTAACGCGTTACCGCCGGTTGTTGTCTCCGGATTTCCAAACATGATACCAATCTTCTCACGTAATTGGTTAATGAAAATACAGCAGCATCCTGTTTTATTAATGGTACCGGTTAACTTACGTAAAGCCTGGCTCATTAAACGCGCTTGTAATCCCATGCGGCTGTCGCCCATTTCTCCTTCAATCTCCGCTTTTGGCGTTAATGCCGCTACCGAGTCAATCACAATTAAATCAATCGCGCCCGAGCGGATTAAATTATCGGCAATTTCCAGTGCCTGCTCACCGTTATCCGGCTGAGAGATTAATAAACTTTGTGTGTCTACACCTAATTTCTCGGCATAAAAACGATCGAAAGCGTGCTCCGCGTCAATAATAGCTGCAATGCCGCCTTGCTTTTGTACGTTAGCAATCGCGTGAATCGCTAAAGTAGTTTTACCTGAAGACTCCGGACCGTAAATTTCTACGATACGTCCTTTTGGTAAACCGCCAATGCCTAAAGCGATGTCTAATCCTAAAGAGCCGGTTGAGATGGCTTCGATGGGTTCAACTACATTGTCGCCTAATTTCATGATGGCGCCTTTGCCATATGTTTTTTCTAATTTATCGAGTGTAAGTTGTAAAGCTTTCAGCTTTTCGCCGCTTACTTGTTTTTTGTTATCTGCCATTTCTAAAACTTCGTCTGATGATTTACGTGCCATGATTTCTGATTTTTTTGAGGTTATACTTTTTGCTTTTTACAATTAATTACGCTTTATACTACTACTATATTCTAAATTTACCGCTCTTATCTTTTATTCTTTTTTTTACTTATTCACTTCTTGTTTGAGTTATTCACGCTTTCCCTTCATTCAACAAAACAAAGGTATGCACGTTTTGTAGCAAGCTGTTGCTACAAATTGTAGTAATTTTGAAAATACCTGATTTTCAGTAGTTTTACGATGTTAACAGGCCCATTTTGGACAGTTTTTTCGCCCGCTATAAATAGGCAATGGCTCATTTAGATTGAGGTTTGGCTCAGTATTACCTAGGAGTGGCTAAATGGCACAAGGGAGTATAAGATACTTGAGTACCTTTACAGTGACTCGTTGTTTGTTTGTAGAATAAAAGAATGTTTGTTTGAAGCCTCACAGAAATGTGGGGCTTTATTTTTTTCGTTCACTCAGCCAGATTTTTCTTACTCATTAAATCTTCTGCTTTACTAATTTGCTCGTTTCTGTTTTAGAAATTGAAATACATTCGTTCAAAATTTAAAACATGAAAAAATTATTTACGTTTCTTTTATTGATAGCGGCTTTCAATTTGATGAAGGCGCAAACATTACACAAACAGTATCCCATTAATTATTGCGGTACTGGATATTGTCATCAATCTACTTTATTGCATGGCGGAAGATATTACATCGCTTACGTGGAAGATACAACCATGATGCCAAGTAATAAATTATGTTTAACGGTGTTGAAGAATGACGCGAATGGTAATTTAATCTGGAAACGTCATTACCGCATTAACGGAACGTATACAGCCACTGCGGCTCCAAAAAAGATTTTAGCAGGCGGTGCTAATTTATACATCGGCGGAAATTTATTTGAGTCGGCAGGAAATTATCCTTTCATCACCAGTATTGATACAACTAATGGAAACGTAAATTATTTTAATAAGTACACATCTTCGTTTACGAGTAGTGATGTGATGATTAATGATCTCACTGTATTAAATAATGGCGATATCATGGCAGTAGGAAGAATTATTAATGCAACTAATCGTTTCTTTTATGCATTACGTGTTGTTGGTGCTACCGGAACAATCGTTAATAATGGTATGAGTACTTTTTTTAGCGATCAGGAGGCTTTTGGTGTGTGTCAGTTTAGTAATAGTTCCATTTTTGTGGTTGGACGCAGAGGTTCTTATCCTTTCATCGCGAAATTGAATAATAATTCTGCTCTGTCGCCTGTGGGTTCGCATACAATTAATGCAGGTGGACTTTCACCTTCTTCTTCATTTAATCAAATCATTAAAGCCGGAAATAATTTAGTGGTGATGGGTTCAAGTAATGGAACCGGTCAGAATGATTTTATTGCTCGTGTAGATTCAAATGTTAATTTGAGCAGTGCTCCGTTGTATGTTTTAAATATGTTTACAATAAATAGTTTCCTGCCTACTTATCTTTATCAAAGAGGTTCGCAAACTATGGTAGCAGGCGTTACAAGCGGGGGGAATTCATTGGCGTTTTTTAATTCTGCTTTGAATTACATGGGTGGATATTCTTACGGAAGCACTGGTTCTATGAATCATAGCTTACAGTATTATAACAGCAAAACGTATTTAACTACAGGCACTTATTTTACAGCGGGAAATTTACGTTTGTATAAGGGTGATTCTACAGGTTTAACTTCTTGTGCGGTGATGATTAACCCGACTTATTCCTTATTAACAGTTACTTCTTCATTAGCACAAATTGGTGTGTTTACTACAGGAAGTATTACACCGGTGAATCCTGCTCCGGTTGTTGTTCCAACTAATCCTATTACTACTTGCTTAAGTACAGGTGTTAATTCATTGAGTGAAAATTTAGCGGAAGTAAAATTATTAACCTTGAATGAAGCCTATGTGTTCAGTTCAGCAGTGGAAACAATTAATGCCGTGCAGATTTATGACATCAACGGAAAATTAATCAGCGATGAAGTAAATTTAAAAACGAATGAGTATCGTTTTGAAACTTCTTCATTATCATCCGGAATTTATTTGGCAAGAGTAGGGCATGGCAATCAGCAAAAAGTATTTAAATTGATTAAGAATTAGAAATAAAAGTGTTTGTGTGAATGAAAGGCCCTGTTCGGAATGGAATGGGGCTTTTTGCTTTCTTTTCTGCCTTGATGCAGTTAGTTTGGGTTTTCTTTTTTGCTACCATCAAAAAAGAAACAAAAAAATCACCGCTTCGCCTCCTCGTTTACCCATTACGCATTTTTCTGCTGAAAGCTAAGAACTCGCTGCGCTCAGACAGCTTAGCTTTCTACGCAGATAAAATGCTATGGGTCCCAAACTGCGGAGGCTGATGCGGTGGATTACGTTAATGTCGTCTTCGAGGGTGTCTCCGAATGAAGTACGGTAGATTATTGGGAACGTACTATTAAAATGGAAAAAATGATAATAGGAGGGTTGATGCCGGGCAGCGATAGCGGGAAAATTGCCTTCTCCGAGGCCTAAGCCGACGGCAATTTTAACCGCGGTTTGCGCCTGCCTCTTGCGCAAAATCGCCTTTCGGCATCAAGAGTTTTTTGCCTGCCCGACTGAGTATCGTTCAGGCGGGGTTACTTTTTGGCGAACCAAAAAGTAACATAAAGAAAAAAAATTATTTCGCGGGTAACAACTTAGCGCGGCACTCGCCAAATCCAATTCTTAATTTTTCATTCTTGCAAAATCCTCTGATAATAATGCTGTCATTATCATTTACGAATTTTCGCTCGGTACCATCACTTAATTTAATAGGCTTAGTGCCTCTCCAGGTTAATTCTAATAAAGAACCAAATTCATGCGGTTGCGGACCACTAATCGTTCCACTGGCCATCATATCACCCACATTGATGTTACATCCATTAACTGTATGATGCGCTAATTGTTGTTCCATCGTCCAGTACATGTATTTATAATTGCTGGTAATGATTTTATTTTCATCGCCACCTTCGGGTTGTAAATACACTTCGAGATTGATGTCTAAATTTCTGTCGCCGCTGTATTCCAAATACGGTAATACTTTTGGTTCTTGTGTGTAGCCTTTCGTGCGGAATGGTTCCAATGCTTCTAGAGTAACAATCCAAGGAGAAACTGTTGACGCGAAATTCTTCGCTAAGAACGGACCTAATGGAACATATTCCCAGGTTTGAATATCACGCGCGCTCCAATCGTTAAACAACACCATTCCGAAAATATAATCATCGGCTTTTTCGGTGCTCACGCTTTCTCCCATGTTGGTTGATTTACCAATGATAAAAGCGGTTTCTAATTCAATATCTAATAACTTACTCGGACCAAACACCGGTAATTCGGCATCCGCCGGTTTTGTTTGTCCTTTCGGACGGTGGAAGGAATGTCCGCTTACACAAATGCTCGATGCTCTGCCATGATAGCCCACCGGTAAATGTTTCCAGTTAGGAAGCAGGGCATTCGCCGGATCACGGAACATCGTACCAACGTTAGTAGCATGATCAATACTGCTGTAGAAATCGGTGTAATCACCAACATGCACAGGCAATAACATTTTTACTTCACTTTGTTTTTTGAAAACAAGAAAATGTAATTCTTTATGATTTTGTAATTCGGTATTTGTGTCGCGTAATAATTCGGAGATGCGTTCACGTAAATGATTGGTGGTTGTTTTTCCCATCGCAATCAAATCGTTTAATACCGCCGATTTAAAATATTCTTGCGGAATATTTAAGGCATCAAAATAACCGTTACGAGAGAGTTCGTATAAATCCACAATATGTTCACCAATGGCAGTACATGCATGATGTGCTACTTTGTTATCGGAATAAACGCCAAAAGGAATGTTTTGTATAGGGAAATCTGAATTTTCGCTTACAGGCATCCAGCTTTTTAAGAGGGGATTGTTGGCTTTAGAATTCATACATTATTTTTTAAACGGTTTTATGATTAAGCGTAAGGATTGGTCAAACGTAAAGTATTTCCACATCCAGTTTACAAATATGATTAATTTATTTTTTACTCCAAGTATAAGCATTAAATGCAGAAACATCCAGAATAACCAGGCAAAAAATCCCTGAAATTTAAATTTAGGTAAATCTACTACTGCTAAATGTCTTCCTACAGTCGCCATGGAGCCTTTATCGCTGTATTCGTAAGGTGTAGCGCTGTTGTTTTTTAAATTTTTCGCCAAATGTTTGGCTTGTTCAATAGCCACCGTTGCCACTTGCGGATGTCCGTTAGGGAATTTATCGGTTTTCATCAATGCTATATCGCCAATAGCATAAATGTTTGAATGACCATTTACTTTATTGTTACGATCCACCAATAAGCGATTACCGCGGGCGATGGAATCTTTTTCTACACCATCAATCACATTTCCCTTAATGCCGGCGCCCCAAACCACTGTTTTAGTAGCAATGGTGTCACCGTTATCAAATTCTACTTTTTCACCATCAAAACTTTTTACCTGTGTAGAAGTTAAAACATTCACGCCCAATTTTTGTAAATATTCTTTTGATTTTTGAGAGGCATTCTCCGACATGGCACCAAGAGTTTTGGGACCGGCTTCTACAAGGTAAATATTCATTTTTGAGAAGTCGAGTTCAGGGTAATCCTTCGGGAGAATGAATTTTTTCATTTCTGCTAAAGCGCCTGATACTTCAACGCCTGTTGGTCCGCCACCCACTACCACCACATTCATGTACGACTGACGTTGAATATCGTTCGCCGAGAGAGCATCTTCAAAATTTTGTAAAATGCGATTACGTAAATAAAGCGCTTCGTTCACCGACTTCATCGGAATGGCATTGCTTTCTATGAGTTGATTGCCGAAGAAATTAGTAGAAGCACCGGTAGCAATGATAAGCGTATCGTATGGAATTTCACCAATGAGCGTATGTACAACATTTTTCGTTGCATCAATTTTGGTGACCTCTGTGACGCGAATGTGAATGTTTTTATGATTCTGAAAAACTTTGCGTAGTGGAAATGAAATGGAACTTGGTTCTAAACCTGCCGTTGCTACCTGATAAAACAAGGGCTGAAATTGATGAAAATTATTTTTATCAATCAACCATATTTCAAAGGGTTGGTTTTTTAATTCGCGGGCTAATTTTAGTCCGGCGAAACCTCCTCCTATGATAACAATACGTTTCATTTTGCGCTATAAAATTACGAAAATATCAACGGAGAAAATCTTTTTTATCTCATTCTATGAGCTTGTAATGAGTGGCCGCATAGGCTTTATTGCAGGCGTTAAAATGCCACCATTCGGAAGTTATTGGATAGAAGCCGCTTTGTATCATAATCTTACGTAATAATAAGCGGTTGCAATAGGCTTCTTTGCTTAAAGCCCCGGAAGTATAAAATTCATTTTCCATACTGGGGCGGGCTAAATCACCGAAAAAATCATAGGGAGTTCCCATGTCCAATAAAACACCATTTTCATTGATAATGCTCACGTCAACCGCGGCTCCGTAATTGTGTAAAGAAAGCTCATCAGGTCGCGCCAAATAATCGTATTTCACAATGGGTTGAAGTTTAAGCGAATCCCACATGAGTTTTTGAATGTGCGCCGGTCGCGTAGCGTCAAACACAATGAGATTATAGAAAGGAAATTGTTGTTTTAATAATTTTTGAGCGTTATTAAGTTTGGTAGCGGCATCACAGTTCAGGTAACATTGATTGAGTCCTTTGTAAAAGCTTTTCCCTAAAAAATTCTTATCGGAGTTATACATCAATACCACTCTGATATCACTGTCCATTTCACAGATATTCACCAGACCGTTTCTTACAAAAAGCTTCTCATATACCGATGAATCCGCACGAAGAACAGTCTTTTTTTTGGTGTCGGAAGTATTACTTTTTTTATTGGATTTAAGGAAGGTTGCGCCGCTGTTTTTGTCGATACAGGCATTAAACAGGATAAGAATGAAAAAAGTATAGAAAAAAGCTCTCAAAATGGTTAATTAATTGTGCAAACAATGCCCTTTTACCAAGGGGCTTTTTGTTAAATTTACCTTCACTAAAATAACAGCTTAAAATTAGAAATAATATGCCATCTTTTGACATAAGCAGTAAAGTAGATCCTCAATTATTGGATAATGCCATTAATGTGGCTAAGAAGGAAATATTAAACCGTTGGGATTTTAAAGACAGCAAAAGCACCATTGAATTAAACAAAAAGGATTTGGTGATTAATATTACGACTGAAAACGACATGCGTTTGGATGCGATTTTAGATGCTATTCACAGTCGTATGATTAAACAGGGATTAGATCCACGTTCATTGGATGAGAAGAAAGAACATTATCCGAGCGGACCCATGATAAAAAAGGATATTACGGCGCGACAAGGTATTGATGCCGAAGCTTCACGTAAAATCATGAAGGATATTAAAGACAGTAAGATAAAAGTAACGGCGCAAAAAATGGATGATATCATCCGCGTGACGAGTAAAAGTATAAATGATTTGCAAGCTGTGATTGCTTTGTGCCGTAAAAATAATTATGATGTGCCATTGCAATTTGTGAATATGAAATAAGGATCAAATTTTCATTGCCAACTAAAACAAACTACGAACTCACATGATCATAAGAAGTAAAGCTCCATTACGAATTGGTTTAGCCGGCGGCGGAACAGACGTATCACCATACAGTGATATTTATGGAGGAGCAATTTTAAATGCCACCATCGATTTATACGCGTATGCTTCGCTTGAACCGTTGAATAATGGTAAAATTGAATTTTGCATCGATGGTACCGATAAATGTTTGGTGTTGGATTCGAAAGCGCAATTGGAATTAATAGAGGGATTCGAATTATTCATTGGTGTTTATAACCGCGTAATCAAACAATTTAATTTAAAGCCTTTATCATTTCGATTAACCTCATTCATAGAGGCGCCTCAAGGTTCAGGTTTAGGAACATCATCTACTATTGTTGTTTCCATCTTAGGTGCGTTTATCGAATGGTTGAAGTTGCCCTTAGGGAAATATGATATCGCCCATTTGGCCTATGAAATTGAACGCATCGATTTAAAAATGGCAGGCGGAAAGCAAGATCAATACGCGGCTACTTTTGGCGGCATCAATTACATCGAGTTTTTAGCAAACGACAGAGTAATTGTAAATCCCCTTCAGTTAAAGCGTGAAGTGATAAATGAATTGGAAGTGAATTTGCTTTTATACTTTACGGCAACACAACGTTTATCGGCCGCCATCATTAATGAACAAGTAAAGAACGTGAATGATAAGAATGAAAAGTCGGTGGATGCCATGCATAATTTAAAAGAGCAGGCGCATCAGATGAAAGAAAGTTTACTGCGAGGTGAACTCAATAAAATAGGGGAGATTTTACATTTTGGGTGGCAAAATAAAAAACAAATGGCGCAATCCATTTCCAATCCTTTAATTGATTCGATTTATGAAACCGCGCTTAATAACGGTTCTACCGGTGGGAAAATTTCAGGCGCGGGTGGAGGCGGATTTATGTTTTTCTTTTGTCCGAAGGTCACCAAAATAAAAGTGGCACACGCCATTGAACAAAAAGGCGGACGCGTTCAACCATTTAAATTTACAACTGAAGGCCTCACCACCTGGACCATTGATTATTAATTAGGATTAAGGGGATAGGATGTAGGATTGAGGGAAAGTCGAAAAGAAGAAAACAGAAATATATAACAAGAAACTAGAAATAATATTATGCAAACAATAACCAGTACCAATTTTAATTTCCCTAAGCAAAAGAGTGTTTACAAAGGCAAAGTACGTGATGTGTATAACATCGACGGTAAATACTTAGTGATGGTGGCGAGCGATCGTATCAGTGCTTTTGATGTGGTATTACCAAAAGGTATTCCGTATAAAGGACAAGTTTTAAATTTAATCGCTTCTAAATTTTTGAATGCAACTAAAGATATAGTTCCGAATTGGTTAATGGGAACGCCGCATCCAAACGTTAGCGTTGGTAAAATGTGTGAGCCTTTTAAAGTAGAAATGGTTATTCGCGGTTATTTAGCCGGTCACGCAGCGCGTACTTACAATTCTGGTAAACGCGTTTTATGCGGTGTAACATTACCGGAAGGATTAAAAGAGAACGATAAATTACCGGAGCCAATTATTACACCCACCACAAAAGCTTCTGAAGGACACGATGAAGATATCAGTCGCGAAGAAATTTTAAAACAAGGTATTGTGGAAGAAAAGTATTATGTGCAGTTGGAAAAATATACGCGTGCCTTGTATCAACGCGGACAAGAAATCGCTAATAAGATGGGATTGATTTTAGTGGATACGAAATATGAGTTTGGTTTGTATAATAGTGAAGTAACCTTAATGGATGAAATTCACACACCGGATTCATCACGTTATTTTTATTTGGAGGGGTATGATGACCGTCAGAAGAAAGGTGAAGAACAAAAGCAGTTGAGTAAAGAGTTTGTACGTCGTTGGTTAATCGAAAATGGATTTCAAGGGAAGGACGGACAAAAAGTTCCGGAAATGAATGAAGCTTGGGTGAATAAAATATCAGAACGATATATTGAATTGTTTGAGAAAGTAACCGGTGAAAAATTCCCACGCCATTCAACGGATAATTTTACGAGTGATATTGAAAAAAGTGTTACTGATTATTTAAACAAATTATCGTAAGCTTGAGATTTAAAATCACGTTCATATTTTGTTTGTTTGGATTGATTGTATTCTCTCAGGATGCGGAACTGGATTCTTTATTGGCGCTATATAAGAACGCCAAACATGATACGGTTAAATGTGAATTGCTTTATCAGTTAGGGGATTTGGTGCCCGAAGAAGAATTGGAAAAATATTCCGATGAATTGGAACAGTGTGCGAAACGTTTACTTAGCACAAAACTCGACGAGAAGAAGTCGGTTAAATACCGCGGTTATATCGCCACGGCTTATAATAATAAAGCATTAGCGCTTCAGCATAATGGCGATGACTACAACGCGCTAATTTATTACAAAAAAGGTTTAGAGTTTAGTGATAGCGATGAATGGTTGGCTCAGAAAGCCAGCACGCTTTTAAATATTGGTACGGTTTATTTTTCACGAGCCGACTATCCTAAGACAATCGATTATTATTTGAAATCGATTAAAATTTCAGAGAAAATAAGAGATACAGTCGAATTAGCGAATGCCTGGAATAATCTCGCCTTAGTATACGCTCAACAAAACGATCGGAAAAAAGCCATCGAAATTTATACCAAAGCTTTGAATTTACGGGAGGCTATACATGATATGAAAGGTGTGGCAAATTCATATTATAATATTGCAACAAGTCATTTAGCGATGAAGGACTTCGAAAGCTCAATGGAATATTTCAAAAAGTGTTACGAAATCAGATTGCAATTAGGGAATGCGCATTATATTGCCAATACTTTAAATGGAATTGGGAAATTATGGAATACCATCGGACAACCGGATAGCGCGATAAAATATTTGAACCAATCCATTGAAATTTCGAAAGAAATAAAAAACAAAGAGCCCAAGGTAAACGCCATGTTGAATTTAGTAATGGCGTATGCCAATAAAAAAGACTATAAGAAGGCTATTTTAATTGGGGAAGAATGTTTAGCGTTGGCAAAGGAATTAGAAAATCCAAGACTGATAGAATCAGGTTCAAATCAGTTGTATAAACTGTATCAATTAACGGGGAATTCAGAGAAGGCCTTCAATGCTTATGTGCTTTACATAAGCATGCGCGATAGTTTAATGAGTACTGAAAATCAAAAGGCGGCAATAGAGGCTGAGATAAAATACAACTTTGATAAGAAAGTGCTTGAAGATAGTCTCTCACACGCAGCGAGTATTGAAAAGGAAAACATGCGTCATCAGCAAGAAATTAAAACGCAAAGGACATATACTTACGGTGGATTTATAGGATTGGCTTTTATGTTGGTAGTAGCCGGTGTGTCTTTTAAAGCCTATAAGGATAAGCAAAAGGCGAATGTTCTTATTAGTGAACAAAAGCAAATTGTAGAAACTCAAAAACATTTAGTCGAAGAAAAGCAAAAAGAAATTTTAGATTCCATTGCTTATGCCAAGCGATTGCAGGAAGCCATATTGCCCCCTCAAAACATAGTAACAAAATATTTACCTGATAATTTTATTTTGTATCTGCCAAAAGATATAGTAGCAGGTGATTTTTACTGGTTTGAACATTTGGATAACGCATCTTATATGGCGGCAGCTGACAGTACCGGACATGGCGTTCCGGGCGCGATGGTGAGCGTTGTGTGCAGTAACGCTTTAAACAGAGCAGTGCATGAATTTGGATTGAGAAGTCCGGGTGAGATATTGGATAAAACCCGTGAGCTTGTATTGGAAACATTTGCCAAGAGTGATAAAGATGTGAAAGATGGAATGGATATCAGTTTGGTGAAGATAACGGAATTACCTGCCGAGAAAAGTATTCCGGGAAGATTAGTGATACCAAAAGGACAGACATTGAAAGATGTGATGAGTTCTCAAGCCAAATATAAAATTGAGTGGGCAGGAGCGAATAATCCGCTTTGGTATTATTCTAACGGAACTATTCACGAAATAAAGGCACACAAACAACCTATCGGGAAGACAGAGCAACCTACATCTTTTCCAACTCATTCATTTGAATTAATGAAAGGTGATGAATTGTTTTTATTTACGGATGGTTTTGCCGATCAGTTTGGTGGTCCGAAAGGAAAAAAGTTTAAGTTTAAGCAACTTCAGGAGATTGTACTTTCCTGCAGTGATAAGGCACCTGTCCAACAACGAGAAATTTTGAATGCTTCGTTTAATGAATGGAAGGGCCAATTAGAGCAAGTGGATGATGTAACAATAATTGGAATTCGAGTATGAGGTTTCTCTATTTGTTTTTGATACTAAGTTTCTATTCCGTAATTGCGAATGGTCAAAATCGGATGGCTGATTCACTTAATCGCGCTTTCAATGCAACGAATGATGATTCTCTCAAGTGTCAAATCTTATATTATCTCATGGAAAGCGATTACGACCCTGCTGTTTGGTCGCCATACAATGACAAATTAGGAGCTCTTTCATTAGAAAATTTCAGAAAACAAAAGGGGCATGTCAGGTCGTATTATCTTTTTTATTATTCAATTTACATTTCAAATGTTGGTTATCTCTATAATATAAGAGGTGACTATCAGAATGCATTGAAGTATTATAATTTCGCTCAAAAATTTCAAAAAGGATTAGAAAATTATGAGGGTGCCGGCGGAACACTCAATAACATTGGTTATATCTATCGCATACAAGGAAATATACCAATGGCTTTAAATCACTATTATGAAGCCCTAAAGATGTTCGAAAAGGCAGGCAATCAAAATAATATGGCGGCTTGTTATAATAACATTGCTTTTGTAAATGTATTACAAGGTGAGTATTTAAAAGCTGAGGAATTATATAATAAAGCTATTGCAATTGTTGAAAAATTGAAGGATAAAAGTAGCATTGGAAATTACACCGCAAATAAGGCTAAGCTGTATTACTCGGGTAATATTAAATTAAAAGGAGGTTTAAAAGAAGGAGTTGTTGTTGGAATTGAACTATTGGAAAAAGCGCGACAATTACAAACAGAAATAAATGACACTGAAAAATTATCAGGTACATTAAATGTGTTGGCAAGTTTAATAGAAACATACGGCGATCCCAAATGCATTGAGGATTCATTGACATGTGCAGTACATTCCAAAAAACGGGCCTACGAGTTGTATCTCGAAGCGCTTCACATACGAGAAAAAGTGGGAGATAAACCCGGTTTAGCTCAATCCTATTCTTCACTTTCTTCGTATTACGCAAGAAAGGGTGATATTAAGACAGCAATAGACTTTGCGCAAAAATCGCACAGTTTGGCCTTGGAATTAGGTTTTCCGGAATTAATAGAGAATTCTTCAGAGGAGTTAAGTACATATTATAAAAAAAGCGGATTATTTGACAAAGCGCTTGACATGCAGATATTATTTGTTCAAATGCGCGATAGTGTCAACAACATAAACACCAGAAAGGAAAACATAAAGAAACGATTTGAATACGAATATAAATCACAAGCGGTAAAAGATAGTATAAGCAATGCGAATAAATTAACAGAAGAAAAATTCCGGCACGAACAAGCCATCGGACAACAGAAATTATTTACCTATGGCGGATTTATCGGATTAGCCTTGATGTTGGTAGTAGCCGGCGTTTCTTTTAAAGCTTATAAGGATAAGCAAAAGGCAAATGTTTTAATAACCGAGCAAAAGCAAATTGCGGAGCAACAAAAACATTTAGTCGAAGAAAAGCAAAAAGAAATTTTAGATTCCATCGCTTACGCCAAGCGATTGCAGGAAGCCATATTGCCTCCTCAAAATATTGTTACAAAACATTTACCCGATAATTTTATTTTGTATCTGCCAAAGGATATTGTAGCGGGTGATTTTTATTGGTTTGAATATTTAGATAACGCATCTTACATGGCGGCGGCTGACAGTACGGGGCATGGCGTTCCCGGCGCGATGGTAAGCGTGGTGTGCAGTAACGCTTTAAACAGAGCAGTGCATGAATTTGGATTGAGAAGTCCGGGAGAAATTTTAGATAAAACCCGTGAATTGGTTTTAGAAACATTTGCCAAGAGTGATAAAGATGTGAAAGATGGAATGGATATTAGTTTGGTAAAAATTACCGAATTACCTGCCGAGAAAAATATTCCGGGAAGATTAGTGATACCAAAAGGACAAACATTGAAAGATGTCATAAGTTCTCAAACCAAATATAAAATTGAATGGGCGGGAGCGAATAATCCGCTTTGGTATTATTCAGAGGGACAAATACACGAAATAAAAGCACATAAACAACCGATTGGTAAGACAGAGCAAGCAACCCCTTTTCCAACACACACCTTTGAATTAATGAAAGGTGATGAATTGTTTTTGTTAACAGATGGTTTTGCCGATCAGTTTGGTGGTCCGAAAGGAAAGAAGTTTAAGTATAAGCAATTAGAAGAAACCATGGTGTCATTGGTTTCCGCTCCAATGGTAGAGCAGAAGAAAATTTTGAATAACACATTTACATCCTGGAAAGGAAATCTGGAACAAGTAGATGATATAACAATTATTGGAATTCGATTATGAAAATTTTAAGATTTGTTTTTCTGTTACTTGTTTTATTCTTACAGGTAAAATCTCAAAAGGTGGATTCACTCATAAGTGTGTTTAATAATTCACCATCTGATACTAATACTATTCGCTTAGCTTTAAAAATTGCAGAGCATTTCAGGAAGGAAAAAAATGATAAAGCATTAGAGTATTCCAATAAGGCTTTATCATTAAGTAATTCTATCAATAGTAATTATTTCAAGGCCTTATCGTTTGAGTCTTATACCAACTATTATTTTACAATAAAAAAATTGAGCGAGGGCTATAATTACTTAATCAAAATGGAGTCTTTGTATGACGAAACTAAAGACACACTCATTTTGTTGAGATCTCTTGAAACGCGTAATAGTTTAATGCAGGATTTACAGATGTTGCCAAAGTGCGTTGAAATTAGAGAGCGTATGTCTGCAATCTATCGTGCAAGAAATGAAAAGCAAAGAGAAGCGCGCATGCTTTGGTTAGCCGGTTGGCACGCGTTTAATGGAAAGGTGTATAGAAAAGGAGTGTCTGATTTACAAAGATCGGCCTCCATTTATAAGATCTTAAAAGATGATCAAAGTTATTTTAATGCTTTAGGTTGGCTTGGTCAGAATTACAGTGCTTTAAAAATGTTCGATTCAGCTCTTTATTACCGCGATCAAGTATTGAATTATTATTTAACAACAACGAATATATCAGGCATTGCGGAAGCTTATCGGTACCGAGGTGATGTTTATTTGGTGAAACGTCAGTATGACTTGGCGCTAAATGATTACGATAAATCAATTGAATACTTTGCTAAGGCGAAATGGAAGGGGCGTGAATTATTACTGTATGAATATAAAGTAAGGGTATACGACAGTATAAACAATACAAAGGAAGCGATTCGTGCATTAGATACGGTTAAAATGCAATTAAACGATAAAGTTGAAGGAATTGTCTGGATGTTCTATTATCAAATGGGTAAGCGAATTTATTTTAAGAATGGCGACTATCAACAAGCACTCTATTGTTTTAATAAGTACGATAGCATTAAAACAGCTAACAATCAAGATCAGGCACAACAGCAAATTGTGTTGGCTGAATTTAAAAAGGACGTAGAAAAAAATGAAGCCATTTTAAAAGCTGAATTCGATAAAAAGGAAGCGCTATCTTCCGCCGAGTTAGCCCGCAAGCAAGCCATGCTCGAAAGAAATAGGCAAATGTTTTTGATACTGGAGCAAGAAAGTAAACTCAAAGAAATGGATCTGGCTAAATCTGAACTTGAACTAAAACAAAAGGCAACGGAAACTGAAAATCAAAAGAAGCAATTGCAACTATTGGCGCAAGACAAACAACTTAAGGAAATAGAAGCTAAACAAAAGGAAGAAGAATTAAATAAGCAGCGCATAGTCAATTATGCAGTTAGTTCTGGGGGATTACTGGTAGCAGGCTTATTGTTTTTCGCTGTAAGGGGTTATAACCAAAAGAAGAAGGATAATAAAACTATTCAGCAGCAAAAGATAATCGTAGAGGAGAAACAAAAGGAAATTTTGGATTCAATTACATATGCCAAACGATTGCAGGAAGCCATCATGCCTCCGACTAATTTATTTAGAGCTACTTTGCCAAACAGTTTTATTTATTATAAACCTAAGGATATTATCGCAGGAGATTTTTATTGGATGGAGCGAGTGAATGAGGTGGTGTTCTTTGCCGCTGCAGATTGTACAGGTCATGGTGTACCCGGTGCGATGGTAAGTGTTGTTTGCAGTAATGCCTTAAATCGTGCCGTGAAGGAATTCGGAATTAAATCTCCTTCAAAAATATTGGATAAAACGCGTGAGTTAGTGATAGAAACTTTTGAAAGAAGCGAAAGTGAAGTGAAAGACGGTATGGATATTTCTTTATGCGCATTGAATTTGAAATCTATGGAAATGGAGTGGGCGGGCGCTAATAATCCTTTGTGGATAGTGCGTAATAAGGAATTGTTGGAGTATAAGGCCGATAAGCAACCCATCGGGAAATACGCCGATGAAAAACCATATACCAATCATACTGTTAATTTGCAAAGTGGAGATTCGATTTACATTTTTACGGATGGTTTTGCCGATCAGTTTGGCGGACCAAAAGGAAAGAAATTTAAATATAAGCATCTGGCCGAATTATTAATCGCAAGTTCACATAAGAATCCGGACGAACAAAAGAATATCCTAAGCAGCACTTTTGATTCCTGGAAAGGAAATCTCGAGCAAATTGATGATGTGTGTGTGATTGGCTTAAGAGTATAAATGGATTTGCTTCTCCGAGTAATTATTTGAATTTTTTTACCAGCCATTTTCGGCTTGGTTCCTCAATCAGCTTATAACTTAAAAAAGCAAAAAGCAGTGTTAATACAAATGCTGCAACTAAGTTTAATCCCGTTGTGCCGAAATGTGTTTGTGTTATTTTTAGAATCGGACGGTGCGCCATGTAAAATCCATATGAAATCTCTCCAAACAGAACAACTGGTTTAGTACCAAGAATAAAAAAATGCTCGCTATTGGCAATGAGTGACGTAAAGAATAAAAATAGCAGTGCCAATTGAAACGGATCATACCAACCACCAAGAAATAAAAAGTTTAAGTAAGTTTTTGTGAATGGCATAAGTAAAAACAATAGCAAACAGATGCGTCCTATCCACATCATTACCGGTTTTTTGAAAAAGGATAAACTGTTGTTTTCTTCACTTATGGCCACCATACTTCCTCCAAAATAAAAAATAGCCATGGAGGGCATGATGTGAGGAATTTTATGGATGTAAAGAGCAATGCAGATGGAAACAATCAAAAGTAAAAGGCCGATTCCTACCGCAATAACATAAGGTGATATTTTTGTTTTTTTGCTAAGGTACCAGAGTAAAATAAAGAAGATGTATAGTTGAAATTCTACGGGAATCGTCCAGGGCTCGTAAGGTGAATTGATTAAAAACAGAGCAGTAATAAATTTGATTGGTGCTGTGAAATCATAATGAAAATCCGGATAAATAGTTAGCGTAATGAGAACTGAAATAAAAAGTACAAAGAAATACAAGGGGAGTATCCGAGCTGAACGCGCGATAAAGTATGATTTTAAATTTTCACGGTTAAAATCCCGGTTTAAGTAGATGCGTGTAATGAGATAACCACTTAAAATAAAAAAGGCAATGATGGCGGGTTTGTTATAGGCGCCTTCTAAGAAAGCTTTCGGAAGAAAACCATCTTTCACGGCGTGAACAACAAAAATCATAAGGGCTGTTAATCCACGTAAACCGGTTAATTGCGGAATGTACTTCATTGCTATAATGAATGTACTTAATCTGTTTCAATAAAACAAAACCCCACTTTTTATAGCGGGGTTTCTGATTTAATCTATGATTAATTATTTTGCTTTTTCTTTGAGTAAAGCCTGTTCCAGTACCTCACTCATTTGTGTTACATACGTGAATTTTAAACCTTTTAAGTAATCGGCTTTAATTTCATCCACGTCTTTTTTATTGTCGGCACATAAAATAATTTCTTTAATACCTGCACGTTTAGCTGCCAGTATTTTTTCTTTGATACCTCCAACCGGTAATACTTTTCCACGTAATGTTATTTCTCCGGTCATCGCGATGCTTTTCTTTACTTTACGGTGCGTTAAAGCGCTGGCAATGGAAGTTAACATGGCGATACCTGCGCTCGGACCATCTTTAGGTGTAGCGCCTTCCGGAACATGTAAATGAATATTGTAATTATCAAAGATCTCATGATCCAAATTCAATACATCCGGATGTGCTTTTAAAAATTCCAAAGCTAAAGTAGCGCTTTCTTTCATCACCTCTCCTAAATTACCTGTTAAGGTTAATTTTTGAGATTTCCCTTTGCTTAAACTGGTTTCAATAAATAATATATCGCCGCCCACTTGTGTCCAGGCCAAACCTGTCACCACACCGGGAGTGTCATTTCCTTGATATTTATCTTTGATATGAGCAGGTCCTAATATCTTGATTAATTCTTCTTCTGTGATTTTTGGTTCCGGTTTTTCGCCGGCAATGTGTACAGCTACATAGCGTGCAATTTTCGAAATTTTCTTTTCCAGATTACGCACACCGCTTTCTGCTGTGTAATTTTCAATCACATGTTCAATAACTTTATCGCTTAATTTTAATTGCGATTTTTTTAATCCGTTTTCTTCAATTTGCTTCGGTACTAAATGACGCTTGGCGATTTCCAGTTTTTCTTCAATGGTGTAGCCGTTTACTTCAATAATCTCCATACGGTCGCGAAGCGCAGGCTGAATGGTGTTTAAATTATTGCAGGTAGCAATGAACATCACTTTACTTAAGTCGTAATCCAATTCTAAAAAATTATCATAGAAAGTAGAGTTTTGCTCAGGATCTAACACTTCTAATAGAGCAGAGGAAGGGTCGCCATGAAAATCACTACCTACTTTATCAATTTCATCCAATACAAAAACAGGATTGGAGCTTTGCACCTTTTTTAAATTTTGTAGTACGCGCCCGGGCATAGCACCAATGTAAGTTTTGCGGTGACCGCGGATTTCACTCTCGTCTTTTAATCCACCCAAACTCATTCGGACGTATTTTCTGCCTAAAGCCTTAGCAATACTTTTTCCTAAAGAGGTTTTTCCTACTCCGGGAGGGCCGTATAAACAAATTATCGGCGCTTTTAAATCACCTTTTAGTTTGATAACAGCTAAATGTTCTAAGATGCGTTCTTTTACTTTCTCTAAACCATAATGATCTTCATTCAGAATTTTCTCCGCATTCTTGATGTCGAAATTATCTTTGGTATAATCGCCCCAAGGTAATTCCAACATTAACTCAATATAATTGGTTTGGACAGCATATTCAGCCGCATTTGGATTCATGCGTTGTAATTTGCTGAAATTTTTATCGAATACCGCCTGAACTTCCTTACTCCATTTTTTGCTTTTCGCTTTTTCTTTGAACTCATTCAATTCTTGTTCGAAATTATTTCCGCCCAATTCTTCCTGAATGGTTTTCATTTGTTGGTGAAGAAAGTATTCGCGTTGTTGCTTATCTAAATCATGCTTGGTTTTATTTTGAATCTGATTTTTTAATTCAAGCATTTGTAATTCCTTATTCAAATTAGCCAACACTAACATAGAGCGCTGTTTTAAATCCGGTACCTCCAGCATGCTTTGTTTATCCTGCGTGCTGGCATTCATGTTAGAAGAAATGAAATTGATTAAGAAAGTTGTACTCTCAATATTGTTTAATGCAAAACCAGCTTCGGTTGGAATGTTTGGTGATTGCTTAATGATTTGATGAGAGATTTCTTTCAGGTTAGAAATGATAGCCTGAAACTCTTTATCATTTTTAGGCGGTTTAATTTCATCAAAAGCTTCCACAGCGGCTTTATGAAATGGCTCGCTCTGAATAAATTCTTTTATTTTAAAACGCTTTTTACCCTGAATAATAACGGTAGTATTACCATCGGGCATACGCAACATTTTTATGATGTGTGCTACAGTTCCAATATTGTTTAAGTCCTCATAATTGGGTTCTTCAACGGCATCGCTTTTTTGAGAAACTACGCCAATGGTGCGGTCGCCTTTATAACTCTCTTTTATAAGCGCAATGGATTTATCACGACCAACAGTAATGGGAATAACCACACCCGGAAATAAAACTGTATTACGGAGCGGTAAAATTGGCAGAACATCAGGCAATTTCTCGGCCTGCATATTATCTTCATCCTCTATAGACAAGAGGGGAATAAAGTCAGTATCCTCGTCAATCCCAGGGTTAAAGGGCATTCTGTCGCTATCACTAAAAAAATTCATACGTAAAATGTTAAATGCTCACTGTAAGTTACCATTATTGTGCCAAATGGCAAAACCCGACTTTATGGCATAATTAGTGCTTTTAGGTGAATTTAGATACGGATTCCAATAACCAAAATATCATCTACCTGTTCGGTGTTCCCTTTCCAGGCATTAATTTCCGATTCCAGTTTTTCCTTTTGCTCTTGCATAGGCAAATGAGAAATTGATGCGATTAATTCTTTCATTTGTTTATACATGAATTTTTTTCCTTTCGGTCCGCCGAACTGATCAGCGTAACCGTCGGTTAGTGTGTAAATAATATCGCCCTTTTCTAATTGTAATTCCTGTAAGTTAAACGGTTTATTCTCCACTGCTGCGCGGCCAACTGGCATTTTATCGGGTTTGTATTCCAAAAGTTCACCATTACGCATTAACCAAAGCGGATTGTTGGCTGCAGCAAACTGTAAGCGGTTTGAATTGAAGTTGTAATTACATATAACGGCATCCATTCCGTCTTTGCGCTCGTGTTCGCTGTTATCCGAATCAAAATTGCTTATAATTTTATCCCGTAGGAGATTAAATACCTTGTCGGGTTGGGTAATTTTTTGCTCTTTAGTTATTTCGTTTAGATAACTGATAGACAATAAACTCATGAATGCGCCCGGAACACCATGTCCGGTACAATCGGCCGTTATGATAAGGAAACCGGTTTCGTGTTTAGCTGCCCAGTAAAAATCACCGCTTACAATGTCTTTAGGTTTAAAGAAAACAAAATAATCTTTGAGATTATCGTTAAGTAAAGATTGAGAAGCGAGTAAGGTGTGTTGTATTTTTTGTGCGTAATGGATACTGTCAGTAATTTCCTTGTTTTTTTCTTCGATTAAATGTTTTTGTTCAACAATTTCGGCAGTACGTTCTTCAACTGTTTTTTCTAATTTTTGTTTTTCTTTTTCTAATTGTTGTGTACGGTTTTTTACGAATCCGAATACTCCTGCAAATCCAATTAAAACATAAGAAGAGTAGGCCCACCATGTTTTATACCATGGAGGCATAACGGTGAACGAGAATTCAATTGGAGTTTTATTCCACAGGCCGTCGTTGTTGCATGCAATTAACTTAAACTTATAGGTGCCGGCTGGTAAAGTTGATATTGTAACATTTTCTTCAGTGGTTTCTTGCCAGTTTTTATCTAAACCATCCAGTAGGTATTTAAATTTTACTTTGCTTCCATCCGAAAGACAAACACCTTTGAAATAAATGATTAGAGGATTGAAATTATAAGGGATTTCGATATTAGTAAGTTCTTCTTTTTCAATCGTGTCATTGTTGCAGTAGTAGCGCAGAAATTCAAAAGTAGTTATAGGTTCTATTTGGTTAAAAATAGGTTTGTTGAAGTTTATTTTATAAAATGACCAGTCAGAGTTTAAAAACTGATTAAATAAAATGGTGCTGTCAGTTGTAGAGGTTTCCGGCGCTTCAAAATGGTTATACTTCTTGAATGATTTAACAGCTGTGATGATGTTTTTGGTTATGTCCAATTTGCAAATGCTCATTGGTTCATCCAATGGAAAGATTATAATATTGTCCTTAACTAATTCAATCGTTCCATAACTTGTGCTTACATTTTCCGGAAGATTTAATTTGAGCAAACTTGGTTTATCATTTTCAAAAGACAGCATACCAACTAAGGACTGGCGCGTATGAAACACATACTTGTTTTGATTAGAAGTTTTTATAATTGAATTATAATCAATAAAAGATAAATTGTTAGGGTTGTCAATTTCCCTCTCAATAAGCCCGTTTTTTGAGTACTGGTATAATTTTGTGATTCTGTTAAATGAAGTTCTGATTAAAAAGTTTCTTTTTCTTGAATCAGAAATCGCTGTAAGTAAGGAAACATCTGAACTGAACAAATCAGCCGATTCAATTCGAATTAATTTGTCATTCGTAATTTTGTACAAGTTTTTGTTTGTTGCAATTAATTCATCAGACCAATTAATTGTATGTTCATTTTTAGGATTCTTTATGGGTATAAAATAATTAATGGTGTCTTTTAATCCAATTTCTTTGCCAAAGCAAATTAGATTTTGTCCGTCTGTCTTGTAAATGTAATTGCCAAAATTAAAATAGAACCATTCCCCCAGCATTGTTATTTCAGAGTAATTAATTTCCGAAGTATAGCGCCGTCCGGGTTGATGTATTATTAATGGATACTTGTTTTTTTGTAAGTTTTTAAGGTTTGGTACATTCAGTTTTTTATTTGTATAAAGTAAAACTTCTTCTTTCGTTATGATTAATACTCCTTTTTTTAACTTTTTGCCAAAAACAAATCCATTACGGCTTTCATATGATTGTGTGGTGGAATATTTAAAAGTTAGGGGAACGGAGTCTATTGCTGTTCTGTTGTGATAAATTCGAAGCTTGGAGGCACTTATGAATTGATTTCCGTTTTTTTTAATTGACTCTATAAACTCAATATCATTATAAATTGATTTTTCGTTTGATTTTGAAATTATTGAATAATTGCATTGATAGAGCCCATTTGATGTAGCCATCCAAATGTGATTTTCGTTATCGATTAGTAGGTCATATATAACGCATCTCTCTTCAAAATCAGCTATTTTTAAAAAATTCCCATTAATAAAACATTCATTACCCGTAATAATATGACCGGACTTTGAAATTTCTATATCATAATTAAAAAGAAAGTCTTCGCATGCATATTCATTAATTCGTGTTTCTTTTCCATTTCGATCATAGGACAACATTTCTATGTAGTCGCATTTAATTGGTCTGGCTGGATTTTCATGGACTTTTATGCCTCTTAAATTAATCTGCATTAAGCCTTTATTATAGGGCATCCAAAAATCGCCTTCACTGTTCGATATTATATTATCGGAATAGTAATTAAAAGGAAGAGTTATGGGAATTGAAAACTTTCTCGTTTCATTATTTTGGTAAATTACCACCTCTTTATCATTGGCAAGACAGATAGTACCATTGGAATTTATGTGTAATCCATTAATACTACCCATTTTGATTTTAAGGCTATTTTGTGGAAGGGAATTATTATTCAGTTTAAATAAAGTAGAAACCTCGTTTTTTGTAAAGATGAGCCATACTTCTTTATTATTGTCTAAGATGAGTTTTGAATCTCCGTATGTGTTAGAGTATTTATAAATATTTAGAGGAGTAACCTTTCCCTTTTTATAAATATTAATAACTGAATCGTTGTGAAAATCGAAATAATGATAGCCGTTTTTGTCTATAATGTGTTCCGCTACTTTAATAGCTTCTTTCTCTTTATCAACATACATGCAAATAGAACTATCTACTCGCTCTCTCTCTAATTTGTTGAGCTTTGTATAAACTATACCTCTTACGGATGGATAATGTACTTCTTTATTGTTCTCAGAGAATTCCCCATATCCACTAATGATTTGTCCATCTGTATATTGAGAAATTTGTCTTCCATCATAACTACAAATACCTTTCCCACATTTAATCCATAAAACCCCTTTTGAGTCAAGAAATAGTTTTTCCACTTCGTTACTAAACAATCCGTCCTCGACCGTGAATTTTTTAATTTCAAAATCTTGACTAAAAATTAATTTTACCGAGAATAAAAGCAGTAAAAACAGTTTCTTTGTTAAATTCATATTTTAAATTTAATAAATTCAATTGAATAAAAAAGCCCCCTTAGTTCAGGAGGCCTTTTATTACAATGATTATAATTTGATTATAAATCTACTTTTACTTTCGCGAATCCTGCTTTAGCATATTCACCGCTCTTCAGTTTGTGTACGATTTTAGAGAATGTGTCTACAGTGTATTTCACATCTTCTAAAGTGTGCGTTGCGGTTGGAATAACACGAATAATAATCATTCCTTTCGGAATAACAGGGTAGGTTACCACCGAACAGAAGATACCGTAATTTTCACGTAAATCGTGAATAATATTTGTTGCTTCAGCTACTTCTCCACTTAAATAAACAGGAGTTACGCAACTATTAGTGTCTCCTAAATTAAAGCCGGCATCTCTTAATCCTTTTTGTAAAGCATTAGTGATTTCCCATAATTTTGCTTTGTATTCAGGGTGTTTGTTGATTAATTCAAGACGTTTTAACGCGCCAACTACCAATGGCATTGGCATTGATTTAGCATAAATCTGCGAGCGCATGTTATAACGTAAATAGGTAATGATTTCTTTTTTCGAGCTGATGAATCCACCAATTAACGCAAATGATTTTGCAAAGGTTCCGAAGTAAACATCAATACCATCCTGACAGCCTTGTTCTTGTCCGGTTCCTCCACCTTTAGCGCCTAATGTTCCGATACCGTGCGCATCATCAACAAATAAACGGAAGTTGTATTTTTTCTTTAATGCTACAATCTCTTTTAATTTACCTTGGTCGCCACGCATTCCAAATACTCCCTCAGTAATTACTAAAATAGCACCACCGGTTTCATTGGCCAATTTAGTGGCGCGATCCATTTGTTTTTCGAAGTCAGCCATGTCGTTATGCTTATATACATAACGTTTACCCATATGAAGACGAACACCATCTAAAATACAAGCATGACTTTCAGAATCGTAAACAATTACATCGTGACGGTCAACCAAAGCATCAATAGCGCTCACCATAGCCTGGTAACCAAAGTTGCAAAGAATGGTGTCTTCTTTCTCTACTAATTGCGAAAGACCTTTTTCAAGTAATTCGTGATTGTCGGAGTTTCCACTCATCATTCTTGCACCCATAGGTAAGCCCAAACCGTACTGTTGTGCAGCTTCCGCGTCTGTTTTTCTTACTTCAGGATGGTTTGCTAAACCTAAATAGTTATTTAAACTCCAGTTCAACATTTTTTTGCCACGATACTCCATATGAGGACCGATTTCTCCTACTAGCTTAGGAAAAAAGAAATAGCCATGACCACTTTCGGCATGAATACCAAGAGGTCCCATATTTTTTACAACTTTTTCGAATATATCTTTCATAATGTGTGTAGATTAAGATGCACAAAAGTAGGCATTTTTAATGGATTTTCATAGGCTTAAGACCCTGATTTAGAGAGGTACTTTATTGTTCAATTATCAACATTCACGCTACATTGGAGGCATATCCTTAACTTTGGAGCTTATGCTTGATACGCATTGCATATATAACGGACATCTCATCAGTATTTATGAGCCTGCGGTAACTTTCAGTAACCGTGCGTTCAGATACGGTGATTCTATTTTTGAGAGCATCCGTGTGGCGAATGGTAAAATCATGTTTTTAAAAGACCATATTACACGGTTGAAGTTGGGAATGACAGTAATGCGTATGAATCTTCCTGCCGAGTTTAATACCGAAAATATAGAAGCCTTAATCAAACTTTTATTGGTAAAAAATCATTTAGGCCGGGATGCAAGAGTTCGCTTAACTGTTTTTAGAAATGAAGGCGGTTTTTACACGCCCGAAACGAATGATATCTCCTTTTTGATTGAAGCCGAAAGTTTAGAAAGTGAAGGTTATGTTTTAAATCAGAAAGGCTTATGGCTGGATATTTATACTGACATGAAAAAGCAGTTAAATAAACTCTGCAATTTGAAGCATGGTAATGCACTTTTTTATGTGATGGCAGGATTGGCAAAAACCTCGATGAAGCTCGATGATTGTTTGCTGATAAACGAAAACGGTACTATATGTGAAGCTATCAGTTCTAATATTTTTGTAGTTAAAAACGGAGCACTTTACACACCACCTTTAAATGAAGGTTGTGTAGATGGTATCATGCGCAAGCAAATCATGCGATTGGCTACCACACATAAAATATTGGCATTTGAAATGCCGATTACGATTAATTCGCTCATGAATGGAGATGAATTATTTTTAACCAACGCGATTAAAGGCGTAGAGTGGGTTGGACAGTATAAAAATAAATTTTACACCAATCGTATGGCAGCATTTTTTACAGATAAATTAAACGAACTTACACGACAAGAATAATTATGAACCGCAAAAAATTAATCGAAGAAATTAGAAAGAAAAAAACTTTTTTATGCGTTGGACTCGACCCCGACGTGGATAAAATGCCGAAACAATTTTTAGACGAAGAAGATCCCATCTTCGAATTCAACATGGCCATCATTGATGCTACTGCTGATTATTGTGTGGCGTTTAAGCCGAATACAGCTTTTTATGAGGCTTATGGTTTAACCGGGATGGAGAGTCTGGAGAAAACAATTAAGTACATTAAAGCCAATTATCCTGATCATTTTGTAATTGCGGATGCAAAACGTGGTGATATCGGAAATACATCGATGATGTATGCAAAAGCTTTCTTTAAACGTTTAAATGCCGACGCGATTACCATTGCGCCTTATATGGGAAGCGATTCCGTAAAACCTTTTTTAGGTTTTGAGAATAAATGGGCCATCGTTTTAGGTTTAACAAGCAATGAAGGTTCGGCCGACTTCCAAATGAAAGCGGTGAATAATGAACCTTTATTTATGAATGTAATTAAAACTTGCGCCACATGGGGTACTTCAGAAAATATGATGTTTGTTATCGGTGCTACTAAAGCAGAGATGATGGAACCTATTCGTGCAGTAGTACCTGATCATTTTTTCTTAGTACCGGGAGTAGGCGTGCAAGGAGGTTCGTTGGAAGAAGTTTGCAGATACGGTTTAAATAAAGACATCGGTTTATTAGTGAATGCTTCGCGAAATATTATTTACGCGAGCAATGGCGAAGACTTTGCCGAGAAAGCAGCGGAGGAAGCAAAAAAATTAAGTTCTCAAATGAGTATGTACATAAAATAAAATACAATGGAAGAAAATAAGAATCCCAACCAAATTGATATAGAATTAAGCGAAGAAATTGCTGAAGGAATTTATTCAAACTTGGCTATCATCACCCATTCTCAAAGCGAGTTTGTGCTTGATTTTATAAAAATGATGCCTGGTGTGCCAAAAGCAAAAGTAAAATCACGCATTGTACTTACGCCTCAACACGCGAAGCGTTTGGTAAAGGCTTTGGCAGATAATGTAAATCGCTTTGAAGCTGCGCATGGCAAAATAAAAGATTTAGAAGCAGGAGCACTGCCATTAAACTTTGGCGGACCAACGGCTCAGGCCTAAATGTGATTTCTCGGATTGTTTATTTAGAATCCTGCTACCAGATGACGAATGGCTTCTTCGTCTTGAAGAATGATTTTTGTTCCTTTTGATACAATCATGTTTTCATCTTTATAAAAACGAAGCATTCTTACCAGTGTTTCTTTAGCGGTTCCAACAAATCCGGCAAAATCGTCACGGCTGATATTAATTACTACTTTTTTATTGTTATCATTAGATACACGATAAACTTCATTAAGTATTAAAAGACTTAACGCCACTCTTTCCTTTACACCATATTGCGAAAACACTGTCATCTTATTTATCCAAACCGAAAATTCTTTTGATAAGGAAACAAGTAATTTGTTAGCTAGATTTCCTGAAAATTCAAGCAGTTCTTTAAAAGTTTCTTTTGGAATAAAGCTAATCACAACGCCATCCATGGCCACTGCCGAAACAGGTTGTGCTTCATCTGCAAGTAGTGGGCGATAACCAAAGTAGTCTCCTTTTTTATATATGTAGACAATGCTTTGCTTTCCTTCACTATTGGTTTGAAAAATTTTAACCTTTCCTTTTCTGATTACATAAACACCTTTCGGATAACTTTTTTCTCTAAACAAATACGCTCCTTTACTAAATTCTTTTCTCTGAATTTTATTTTTGATAAAATTCTTTTCAGTTACCGATAAGTAATCAAATAGTGCTGTTGATTTTAAGTGATAATTCTCAATATTAAATTCCATATTCTAAGTTTAATGTTTTTATTTATACTGTAGATTGACAATTGTCAATTTTAACAATAATTGATTTTGTAACTTTGCTCATCCGAATAAGAGTTCTGTTTTAGTTAAGCCCGTTAACGATACTATTGTTAACGGGCTTTTTATTTATAAGAAGTTGTCGTTTTTGTTTTTTTAACGAATGAAAATAAAACACAAGTATTGTGTTGATGAATGTCAATGACTTTCGATTTGTTATTTTATTACTTGCATATTATTCACTTTTAAATCTGTTGATTATGAAAATGCAAGCTTATTCTTTACACAATTACAAAAGTATCCCACAGATTAATAAACTTAATTCACAACAATTGGAAGCAATTGAAGTAGTTGGTAATGTGTTACCATTTAAGGTAAATAATTATGTTATTGAGCAATTAATAAATTGGGATAATCTTGAACATGATCCGATTTTTAAATTGACATTCCCTCAAAAAGGAATGCTTACAAAAAAACATTATGAATTGATGAAGAATTGTATTTTGACCAATTCATCAAAAGACGCAATAAAGGCTTGTGCCAATAAAATTAGAAATGAATTAAATCCTCACCCGGCCGGACAATTAGAACATAATGTGCCTGAAATTAATGGAGAGAAAATTGAAGGCATGCAACACAAATACCGCGAAACTGTTTTGTTTTTTCCAAGTCAGGGACAAACCTGCCATGCTTATTGTACCTTTTGTTTTAGATGGCCACAATTTGTTGGGATGAATGAATTAAAATTCGCCAGTAAAGAAGCGTCGTTACTCCAAGCTTATTTAACATCGCATCCTGAAGTCACGGATGTACTATTTACGGGCGGTGATCCTATGATTATGAAAGCAAAAATTTTGGCAACATACATTGAGCCACTCATTAATTCCGACATTAAAAATTTACAAACCATCAGAATCGGAACCAAAGCCTTGGCTTATTGGCCTTATAAATTTGTGACGGATGATGATGCTGATGAGATGTTGGCTCTCTTTGAGTCTGTAATAAAAAAAGGAATTAATTTATCTATCATGGCTCATTTTTCTCATCCGGTAGAGTTAGATACTCCAATAGTGAAAGAGGCCATAAAACGCTTACGTGCTATAGGTGTTCAAATACGTACGCAATCTCCAATTTTAAACCATATTAATAATTCTCCTGATATTTGGGCTGAAATGTGGCGAAAGCAAGTGAATTTAAATTGCATTCCTTATTATATGTTCATACCGCGTGATACAGGAGCACAGGAATATTTTGCAGTAACTTTAGAAAAGGCTTGGGATGTTTTCCGAAAAGCATATCAGTCGGTAAGTGGAGTTTGCAGAACTGTACGCGGACCAAGTATGTCTTGTCAGCCCGGTAAGGTTCAAGTACTCGGTATCACTCAAATCAACGAGAAGAAATATTTTGTTTTAAGAATGTTGCAAGGACGTAATCCTGATTGGGCGGCTAGACCATTTTTCGCCGAATATGACAAAAATGCAATATGGATGGACGATTTAAAGCCGGCATTCGGACAAAAAAAGTTTTTCTTTGAGAATGAAGGTGAGCAAAGGCATCTAACACCACTCTTCAAATCAAATTCAGAGGAAGAAGCAGCATAATTTTATTAAAT
The DNA here is from genome assembly GCA_016787445.1 of Bacteroidia bacterium. Taxonomy (GTDB): domain Bacteria; phylum Bacteroidota; class Bacteroidia; order B-17B0; family Aurantibacillaceae; genus JAHEYG01. Next base: position 104,095 of record JAEUTQ010000011.1, on the reverse strand, counting down.
GCTATATTTGAATCGGGCCAATTTGTTAAATGTATTATAAGCCCGGTAAATGAACTTAAAGAAGCATAATGTTATTGAAAAGCTGATTAACTGGATTCATGAGAAAACCAGTGAAAAGCAGTTTTTGATATTCGCGAGTATTTTAGTTGGATTAAGCGCGGGATTGGCTGCAGTTATTCTTAAATTATTTGTTTCTGCCATAAAGCATTATCTTGTTGAAGGCTATCTTTTAAGAATCGATTTCAAGTATATTTATTTATTACTGCCATTAATTGGTATTGGTTTTACTGTTGTAATCGTGTCGTACTTTTTTCGTAATCAAATTTATAAAGGGGCATCCTATATTTTATATGCAATTGCTAAACGAAGTGGTTTTTTGCCGTTTCATCAGATGTATTCTCATATTATCACGAGTGGACTTACAATTGGTTTTGGTGGTTCAGCAGGTTTGGAGTCTCCAATCGTCAGTACAGGGTCTGCAATCGGTTCTAATTTCGCACGTACCTATAAACTTAATTACAAAGACAGAACCATGCTTCTTGCTGCAGGAGCTGCAGGTGGAATTGCAGGTGCTTTTAATGCACCAATTGCAGGAGTACTATTTGCACTCGAAGTAATCTTGGTGGATATTAGTATAAGTGCTTTCATTCCTTTATTAATTGCAAGTGCTTCCGGGGCATTACTTTCAAAAATTATTTTGCACGAAAGCAGTTTGCTTTTTTTCAAACTTAAGCAACCCTTCGATTATCATAATGTATTATTTTATATTTTATTGGGCTTGTTATCAGGAATAATTTCCCTTTACTATGTTAACTTTTTTGAAAGGGTAGATCAGTTTTTTTTAAAAATCAATTCAAAAATAACAAAGTGGGTGATAGGAAGTCTGTCTCTTGCTTTGCTTTTTGCCTTGTTTCCGTCCTTGTTTGGAGAGGGTTATGAAAGTATCAAATCCTTGTCGGAAATGAATGTGGAGCAATTGTATCACGACAGTATTATATTCGAATCGATAAATAATCAATGGATTGTTTTGATTTTCATTCTTGCGGTGATGTTATTAAAATCGGTTGCTGCGGCAATCACATTAGGGAGTGGAGGTAATGGAGGTAACTTTGCACCATCTTTGTTTGTTGGGGCCTATCTCGGCTTTGCATTTGCGTTTTTTCTGCGTTTACTGGGTTTTGATAATGTTCCTTTGGTGAACTTCACAATTGTGGCAATGGCTGGCATTTTAAGCGGAGTTTTTCATGCACCTTTAACCGGCATCTTTTTAATTGCAGAGATTACAGGTGGTTATGAATTAATCATCCCACTCATGATTGTTTCTTCATTTAGTTATGTCATTGCAAAATACTTCCAACCCGATTCGCTTGAAATTAGGCGATTAAAGAAAATGGGAGCTATAGTTTCAGAGGATAAGGACACAAGCATTCTAAGTAAAATCTCTATACAAGAAGTTATTGAAACTGACTTTTCGCCCATTCATTTCAAATTAACTTTACGGCAAGTCGTTGAGATTATTAAACACTCAAGGCGGAATACATTTCCCGTAGTAAAGAAAAACAATAAATTGATTGGTATCATATATCTGGATAATATACGTGAAGAGATGTTTAATCCTGAGTTGTACGATAAAATTATTGCCCATGAAATGATGCAGAAACCTTCTATGGTTATTGAGTTAAGCGAAGATATTTTTTCAATTATGAAGAAATTTGAAGAATCCGGACAATGGAACCTGCCGGTAGTTGAAAATGGTTTATATGTTGGTTTTTTGTCCAAATCAAGTATTCTTGATAAGTACAGAAATCAATTAGTGGCAATGGCTTAATTGCGTTAATTTATGCTATATTCGTAAGTCAAAACACGCTTTGTAACAATTGTAACCGTTAATCCTTAAATCCTATCCGAACTTTGTGCCCATAAAATTATAAACATGGAAATTTTTGGTTACATATCTTCAATTATTATCGGTATATCTTTAGGTTTAATTGGTGGCGGTGGTTCTATACTTACCGTACCTGTATTAGTTTACTTATTTGGAGTTGAGCCTATGATGGCTACAGCCTATTCACTTTTTATTGTTGGTACCAGTAGCTTAGTAGGAGCCTTTCCTAAATACAAGCAAGGCTTAATCAGTCTTAAAACAGCCATTGTTTTTGGTATACCTTCTATAGCGGCTGTATTTGCTACACGTAAGTTTATTGTTCCTGCTATTCCTGCCCAGGTATTTACTTTAGGCGATTTTGTAGTCACAAAATCTATTTTAATGATGATTCTTTTCGCTGTGTTAATGGTAGCGGCTTCCGTTTCCATGATTCGTGAGAAGAAGAATAAATCGAATGGCGAAGAAGCGGCAGAGCAAAAATTTAATTACCCCATGATTGTTCTGGAAGGAGCCATTGTTGGTGTATTAACGGGATTAGTTGGGGCAGGAGGAGGATTTTTAATCATTCCTGCATTAGTCATGTTAAGTAAACTCCCGATGAAAATGGCGGTGGGTACTTCTTTACTCATTATTGCAGCAAAATCTTTAATAGGATTCATCGGCGATTTGTCTACCAATGCAGCTAACATGGATTGGACTTTGCTTATGTCTGTAACAGCTCTTGCTATCGGCGGCATCTTTGTTGGGAACACACTCTCTAAAAAAATCGATGGGAACAAACTCAAAAAAGGGTTTGGTTGGTTTGTGTTGATAATGGGAATCTACATTATCGTTAACGAATTATTTCTGAAAACCGGCGGCGGCCACTAATGTAACTCTTGTTACATTTTAATTTCGCATGTAACTACTGTTACACTCGATGGGATTTTATCGCCCTAACTTTGTATCATAAAATTAATCCAAATAAATAATAACAAATAAAACAAACAACAATATGAAAGTAGAGCAAATATATACCGGATGTTTGGCACAAGGTGCCTACTACATCACTTCAAACGGTGAAGCTGCAATTATCGATCCATTACGTGAGGTACAGCCTTACATTGATCGCGCTGCGAAAGATGGCGTAAAAATTAAGTACATTTTCGAGACGCATTTTCATGCCGATTTCGTTTCAGGTCACCTTGATTTAAGTAAAAAAACGGATGCTCCAATTGTTTACGGACCAACCGCTAAACCGGAGTTTGAATCAATCATCGCTCAGGATGGCGAAGAGTTTAAATTAGGTAATGTAACCATTAAGGTATTGCACACTCCGGGTCATACCATGGAGAGTTCTTGTTTCTTATTAAGAGACGAAAACGGAAAGGATACCGCTTTATTTAGTGGAGATACTTTGTTTTTAGGTGATGTTGGTCGTCCTGACTTAGCACAAAAAGCAGCCTCTATGACTCAGGAAGAGTTAGCAGGTTTGTTATATGAATCTTTAACTAAAAAGATCATGCCTTTGTCGGATGATATCACTGTATATCCTGCACACGGTGCCGGAAGTGCTTGCGGTAAAAATATGATGAAAGAAACCGTTGATACTTTAGGTAATCAAAAGAAAATGAATTACGCTTTAAATCAACCAAGCAAAGAAGCATTCATTAAAGCGGTAACAGATGGTTTATTACCTCCTCCGGCTTATTTCCCAATGAATGTGGCGATGAATAAAAAAGGTTATGAGAGCTTTGATAAAGTATTAAGTATGGGAATGCGTGCTTTAAGTCCGGATGCTTTTGAAACAGCTGCAGAAGTTACAGATGCTTTAGTGTTAGATACTCGTCCCGCTGCTGAATTCGCAAAAGGGTTTATTCCTCGTTCTATCAGTATTGGAATCAATGGCGATTTCGCGCCGTGGGTAGGGGCTTTAATTAAAGATGTAAAGCAACCTTTATTGTTGATTACTCAAGTTGGAATGGAAGAAGAGGTTGTGACTCGCTTAAGCCGTGTAGGATTTGATAATGTTATCGGACATTTGGAAGGTGGATTTGAAGCATGGAAAGCAAGTGGCAAAGAAACAGATACTGTCAATCGTATTCCTGCAACACAATTTGCAAAAGAATTTGATGTAAAAGCCGGTAATGTCTTTGATGTACGTCGTGAAAGTGAATATCGTGCAGAGCATGTTGAGGAAGCATACAACAAACCGCTTGATCAAATCAACAGCTGGTTCGCTGAAATTGATACTAACAAACCATTTTACATTCACTGTGCGGGCGGATATCGCAGTATGATTGCGGCCAGTATTTTAAAATCACGTGGTATCCACAATTTTAAAGAGGTAGAAGGTGGTTTTAAAGCCATCGCTGAAGCCGGTGTATCAAAAACCGATTATGTATGTCAAAGTAAACTACAAAAATAAATAAAGAGCGATGAAATTACTGAATGGAAAATGGGCGCTGATGTTAACGATGGTGTTTTCATTCATTGTATTAACAAACTGTCAGTCGCAAACAGAAAACAAAACAAAAGTTGAACCCAAAAAAGAAAATATCATGAAAAATAGTAAAGAAATAATCGTAGATGTAAGAACCGAAGAGGAATTCGAAATGGATGGTCATGCCGAAGGTTCAGTTAACTATCCTTTAGATCAGATTCAAAACAAGATTGAAGATTTAAAGAAATACGACCACGTTATTTTAGTGTGTCGCAGCGGAAATCGCGCTGGTATCGCAAAAAACATACTTGAGCAAGCGGGTATAAAAAATGTAGAAAACATGGGGCCTTGGCAGAATGCGGTTGGGGTGGTTAAGTAATTAGTTATTAGTGTTTTGAGGCGTAATGTGACAAATGTTACATTGCGCCTTTTTTATTCTCCTTATTTTAGTTTTATATTCAACTAATCATGAAAAAGGTACTATTCTTCTTGCTCTGTAATACTGTTCTATTCACTACAGTTTTTTCACAGACATTTACAAATTCTATAGCTATTCCATCTGTTTTAACAGGTACAAATATTAATCTCTCCGTTCATACAGGAACTGTCTCTTTTTATCCCGGTTTTAATACAAACACCATTGGTTTTAACGCGTATAATTATCTCGGACCAACACTGATGTTGAACAAAGGTGATTCGGTTCATATTAATGTAAGCAATACCATGGCAGATACCACTACTGTACATTGGCATGGAATGCATGTATCTCCGAGCAACGACGGAGGTCCGCACACCGTTATTCCTCCCGGAACTACATGGTCACCTAAGTTTAAAGTTCGTGATGATGCTGCGATGTATTGGTATCACTCGCACCTTCATATGCTAACCGCCGAGCAAGTTACGAAGGGTGAAGCGGGCTTAGTGATTGTGAAAGACCCAATAGAAGCGGCTTTAACATTACCTCGTAACTATGGAACGGATGATATTCCTCTTGTTGTTCAAACTCGCGCTTTCGATGCAGCCAAGCAATTCGATGCTATGTCGGCAATCGATAGCGTTGTACTGATTAACGGCACAAAAAATGCCTTTGTTAACTTGCCAGCGCAGGTGGTGCGTTTACGTTTAATAAATGCGGCAACCATGCGTTTGTTTAATTTCGGTTTTAGCAATAACGCAACGTTTTATCAAATTGGAACAGATGGAGGTTTGCTTGCAGCACCTGTTTCCATGACGCGTCTTCGTTTGGCTCCGGGCGAAAGAGCCGAGGTATTACTGGATTTAACGGGTATGCAAGGACAAACCATCTATTTAACGAATTATGGAAGTCAGCTTCCTAACGGTTACTATGGTGCTCCAAATCCTGCAGCTATGGGAATGGCAACAATTCCAGGATATAGTAGTAATGGATTAAATGGTACCGATAAAAATTTAATGCAAATTAATGTAGCGGCACCAACGGCTTCTCCGGTTACAACCATTCCTTCATCGCTTACCGTGGTTACACCAATTCCTCAATCGGCGGCTAACTTTACAAGAACAAAAACATTTACACCAAAAACCATGGGTGGAGGAGCCGGATTGAATGGTCCGTTTGTAATAAACGGACAAAGCTTTGACATGATGGTGATAAACGATACTGTTCCATTTAACAACGTTGAAATTTGGAATTTAACAAACAATACAGCCATCGCACATCCATTTCATATTCACGATGTGCAGTTTTATATTATTGACATTAATGGTGTGGCACCTCCAGCTAATATGGCCGGACGTAAAGATGTGGTGGTTGTACCTTCGCAGCAAACCGTTAGATTCATTACTAAGTTTGAGAATTTCGCTGATCCAATGATGCCGTATATGTATCATTGTCATATGCTGGCTCATGAAGACGATGGAATGATGGGACAGTTTTTGGTTTATGATTATTTTGCAGGCATCAAGGAAAATACCTCTAATTCAATTTTCGCGAAAGCTTATCCTAATCCCGCGAATGTTTCATGGAATATTATGGTTGATGATGTTAATTCAATAAAGTCTGTAGAATTATCGAATGCAATTGGACAAAAAGTGGAGTCAGTAAAAATTGTTACTAATTATGACGGAACAATTTCTATTAATAACAATAATTTATCATCGGGAGTTTACCATCTCAAAGTTAATACAACAAAAGGTATAGCGACTTTAAAATTAATTAAGAATTAATAATGGCCGGAGAATCGACCAAGATAAACAAAGAACTCATTTTAAGAGAGCGCCTGGCATTGCAACGCACGCGTTTAGCTAATCAAACTACTTTATTGTCGTTTATTCGTACTTCACTTTATTTTATTGTTGCAGGATTAAGCATCAGAAGTTTATTAAAGCTCGAAAATGGCTTGCTGTTTGAGGTTTTGTTTTTTATTACCGCCGTAATCATATTTATCATTGGTGTTTTTAATTATTTCCGCCAAAACAGGATAATTAAGGAAAGTGAAAGACATGTGGGCGGTTATAAAGACGAATACCTACACGAAGACGAAGTTTAATAAAATTTGTTAATCTCTTAGCTATTTAAGTTAAGCCTTCCACAATGTAACTTTTGTAACCGTTTAAGCCCTGACTTATGTCATACTTTTGTGATAAATAAAGAAATTATGTTATCACTATTTAAAAATCTATTCTCATCAAAGAAAGTTGATTTAGCCGCTCTTATCAAAGAAGGCGCATTGATTGTTGATGTTAGAAGTAAAGCTGAGTTTGCAGGCGGACATGTAAAAGGCTCAAAGAATATACCGCTCGAATTAATTGGCAACAGTGCAGATACTTTGAAAAAACAGAAACATGTGAATGTTTGTTGCCGAAGCGGAAATCGCAGTGGAATGGCACAACGCGTTTTAGAATCAAAAGGACTAACCAATGTTGTAAACGGCGGCAGCTGGCAAAATGTAAATCAATACCTATAATTATATGGAATCATTAAAAGTTTTAATCCCAACCGATTTTTCAGTTCAGGCTGAATATGCTTATTTGATGGTGAAAAAATTGGAAGAAAAAATTCCGGTTGAAATTCATTTCATTCACGTTTTATCTGTTCCGGATACTGTTACCATGGATAAAAACGGTAACATCCAAACATGTGGAGAGATTAGCGTAGATTATGTTGTTTCTCAAAAAGACATAGCAATTCGTAAACTCAATAATTTGAAAACCATTTATGGTAATCAAGTAAATGTTCATTTGGAACTTGGAAAACTAACCGATAAAATTGTTTCCTATGCTAAGGATAATAATTTTGATTTAATAGTAATGGGTACGAAGGGCGCTTGGGGTATTAAAGAAAAATTATCCGGCTCTGAAACACAAATGATAGCTCGTCAATCGCAAATCCCGCTTTTATCACTCATGTGCGACCGATCTGACTTAGTTATTGAGAATGTTTTACTAGTTCATGATTTTACAAAATCAAAAAACGAAAATTTGAATTTATTACATAAACTCATTAAAGCTTTCAATACTAAAACTCATTTATTACATATTCTAACGAAGGAAAGTGAAAGGGATACTGTGATAACAGGTATGGATAAATTTGCAACTGAAAACAGCATTAGCAACTATGAAAAACATTTTTTAATTGATAAAGATGTGGAGAATGGTGTGGTTCATTTTAATCAAATGCATGAGATGGATGTGATATGTATCGGAACACACGGAAAAGGCGGATTGTTTCATACCAGTGCTACCGAAAAATTAGTGAATCATTTATTTAAACCAATTATTTCATTTCATTTAAAATAAGAACTATGTTAGAACTCATTCAACAACCTTGGCCATGGTACGTGTCGGGTACAATAATAGCAGCAATCATGTTTGTTCTGATTTTTTTCGGACAATCATTCGGTTTTTCTGCAAATCTTCGGACCATATGCGCAGCAGCGGGAGGGGGGAAAAAAGTAAAGTTTTTCGATTTCAACTGGAAAAGTCAATTATGGAATTTAGTATTTCTTGTAGGAGCTATAATCGGCGGATTTATTGCTGCTCAGTTTCTCTCGAATGGAGAGCCGGTAAAAATTTCTGAAAGTACGATTAGTGATCTAGCTAAGTTAGGAATTGCTGCTCCAACTTCGGCTCAACCCAATGAGCTTTTTAGTTTAGATGCTGTATTTTCTGTGAAAGGCTTTTTAATTCTTGCTCTTGGCGGAATTATGGTAGGCTTTGGATCACGTTATGCCGGCGGATGTACTTCGGGTCATGCTATTAGTGGTTTATCTGATTTACAAGTACCATCTCTTATAGCTGTAATTGGTTTTTTTGCAGGTGGATTATTAATGACTTTTGTTTTATTACCTTTAATTCTATAAAAAATGAAATTTCTTAAATTCTTACTAGCCGGAATTGTTTTCGGTATTGTTATGGCCAAATCAGAAGCATTTTCATGGTTTCGCATACAGGAAATGTTCCGTTTTCAATCATTTCATATGTATGGAATCATTGGCACAGCAGTTACTCTTGGTGTATTAGGTGTATTCCTGATAAAAAAATATAAAATGCGCGATATGAATGGTAATCCAATCATGTTTTATCCAAAAGATAAATCAGTTATTAGATACTTAATCGGAGGAACCATTTTCGGTTTAGGTTGGGCATTGAGCGGTGCTTGTCCGGGTCCGATGGTAGTGAATATTGGTTATGGATATTTAGCTATGATTGTTGTGTTTCTTTTTGCTATACTTGGTACTTTCTTATACGGAGCTATAAAAGATAAATTACCTCATTAAAATATTTAGTTATGAGCAATACAAATAAACCTGATAGAGACCTAGCGGCGATTGTCATACGCCTGACGCAAATAATAATTGTTCTCGTTGTATTTATTATTGCTCTTGTGATTGCATTGGCAAAATTTATTCCCGCACCTAAACCGGAGCCTGTTGTGGAAACCCCGGTGCCGGATGCTTATGGAAATTTTACAGAAGCAGGAAAGCAATCTACTGAACAAAGATTAAAGGATACCATCAATTATTGGAAGGCACCTGATGAATCTGCACTGGAAGGCAATTCAAAAAAAGAATCTATTTTATATGGAAAGGATTTAATTGCTCATACTTCCGTTTATTTTGGCGAGAATGGTAAAATATACAATTCTACCAATGGAATGAATTGTCAAAATTGTCATCTAGATGCAGGAACTAAAGTTTATGGTAATAATTACAGCGCCGTTACTTCCACCTATCCAAAATACCGTGCACGTTCAGGTGCTATCGAAAATATTTACAAACGTGTGAATGATTGTTTCGAAAGAAGTTTAAATGGAAAAGCATTGGATACAACATCGAAAGAAATGCAAGCCATTGTAGAATACATTAACTGGTTAGGTAAAGATGTGGCAAAAGGAAAAAAACCGGAAGGTTCCGGGTTCAAGGACTTAGCTTTTCTGGATAGAGCAGCCGATCCTGAAGGTGGAAAAAGTGTTTATGTAGCGAAATGTCAAAGTTGTCATCAGGCTAATGGAGAAGGAATAATGAATGGCGATAAAACTGCTTATACATATCCGCCTCTATGGGGAGAAAAAAGCTATAACGATGGCGCAGGTTTATACCGCTTATCCAACTTCGCGAAGTTTGTAAAGTATAATATGCCATTGGGTGCTTCGCATGATATGGTACAATTAACCGACGAAGAAGCTTGGGATGTGGCAGCATTTGTGAATTCGCAACCGCGCCCTAAAAAGGATATAAGTAAGGATTGGCCGAAGATAGAAGAAAAACCTTTTGATCATCCATTTGGTCCCTTCGCGGATGGGTTTACTGAGAAACAACACAAGTTTGGACCTTTTAAGCCTATCAAGGAAAAGCAAGAGGCGATGAAGAAAAATAAAAAATCTAAAGCGTAATTATTTTACTATGAAAAATTCAATTAAAAAAATCACAGTTGTAATCTTGATGATTGTGTCGTGGAATATTTCTTCAGCACAACAGTCTTCGGTTGCAAGTTCAAAGCCCGAGCATAAAATTATCTTTCAATTAACTACCGGTGATACTACTGCGCATAAGCAACTAATGAAGCAGTTTAGTAATATACTATCAGTATCTCCAACTACACAAATTGAAGTAGTGTGTCATGGTCCGGGCTTAGATATGTTGGTTGCAGGAAAAACAATTGTGGGTGATAAAATTAAATTAATGGCCGAAAAGGGCGTTGCATTTAAAGCATGTGAATTCTCGATGAAGGAAAGAAAAGTGGAAAAAGAGAAAATTATTGAAAGCGCCGGATTTGTAGCCGCAGGAATTGTAGAAATTGTAAGTAAACAGGAACAAGGTTGGAGTTATATTAAAGCAGGAAATTAAAAATTAGTACTTAAATGAAAAAAAGCCTCTTATATATATTTTTTATCATTTCGTTTTATTCTATTGCGCAGGATAACGGTCAGCACCATTCAACCGATAATCATCATATTTCTTTGAAACCAAAAGACTCTACGTGCTTAAAAGATTGTTTTCTGAAAGCACATTGGGAGGCGCATTCGCGAACTTTTTTAATGCATACGATTAATGAAGGTGATTTAAAAGATGATTATGCTTTGGCATCAGGTGCCGGTATCGGAGTATTAACAAAGCCGGTGTATGGGTTTCAGGTAGGGGTAAGCGGATTTTTTATTTACAATTTATGGTCGAGCGACATTCATAATATAGATTCACTTACTAAACTTCCGAACCGATATGAGGTTGGCTTGTTTGATGTGGAAAATCATACGAATAAAAATGACCTTGATCGATTGGAAGAGCTTTACATTAAGTATAATTTATCCAAAAGTGCAATTACGGTTGGGAAAATTAATATCAATACGCCATTTTTAAATCCACAGGATGGACGTATGCGTCCAACAATTGAAGAAGGTGTATGGTTACAGATTAACGAGTCAAAAAAAATTGGCTTTAACGGTGGTTGGATATGGGAAGTTTCACCTCGTTCCACTGTACAATGGTTTACCTTAGCAAATTCAATGGGCATAAACCCAATGGGTGTTAATGTAGATGGTACCAAATCAGATTATCATGACCATATTAAAAGTGAAGGGATGGCTATTGCGAATGTGTATATTAAACCAAATGAGAACTTAAAAGTCAATTTGTGGAACTCTTATCTTGATAATGTGATGAACTCAGCGATGATTGAAGTAAATACCACTCAATCACTAAGTGAAAATTCAAAATTGTATCAAGGTATAATGTATATTCATCAGGATGCAGTTAATGATGGCGGTAACGAGAATCAAAGGGAAACCTATATAAACAGAGGCGCTCAGTCAAATGTAATCAGTGCGCAAATTGGAGTGAGAAATAGGAAAAGCAATACTTCATTAAATTATACCCATATTACAGGTGATGGTCGTTATTTAATGCCAAGAGAGTGGGGAAAAGAACCCTTCTATACATTTATGCCGCGCGAAAGAAATGAGGGATTAGGTAACGTTCATGCTATTATGGCTAAAACAACTTTCAACGCATTTAAAAATAAATTCAAAGCAGGTTTAGCTTACGGATACTATTTATTGCCGGATGTAAAGGATTATCGTTTGAATAAATACGGAATGCCTTCTTATCATCAAATGAATCTGGACTTAGGTTATTCATTTGACAAATTTTTAAGAGGATTGGAAATAAAGTTTTTAGCAGTGTATAAACTAAAAGCCGGTGAAACTTATGATAATTTAAGGTATGTTTACAATAAGGTAAATATGGTAAACTTGAATTTAATTGTCGACTTTAAAATTTAAAACTCATTATGGAAAATAAAAGCGAAAAAGAAATTAAAGCCGATAATCGTCGTGATTTTTTGAAAAAATCAGCGTTGGTGGGATTGGGCACTATGCTCAGTCCGGTTACGAATGTAGTAGCGTCTACTATGGAGAAAGAAGCTTCATTGGAGAGCATTGAACTTCCGCCTTCCGGTAAACAAACTGTTACAGTATTAATCACAACAGATATACATTCGCAATTAAATACCCATGATGAATTTTTCTGGGAGAATGGCAAAGCTGTTTACAAAAAGCGTGGCGGTATGGCAGTTTTAAAAACGATGATTGAGTCATTTCGTAAGAAAAATCCGGCTAATACAATTCTTTATGATGGCGGTGATTATTTTCACGGACATGCTGTTGCCTCACTAACAGAAGGCGAGGCACTCATTCCTATTTTTAATAAATTGGGTTACGATTTAATGTTACCCGGCAATTGGGAAGTAGTTTATAAAAAGAAAAAAATGTTGTTTGATATGGGACATGCCAACGCTGCTAAAATCTGCGCGAACATGTGGCATAAAAGCGACGATAATTATAACGGTGAGCTCGTTTATCCTCCTTATTGGATCAAGTATGTGGCAGGCGTAAAAATTGGATTTATCGGTTATACCGATCATTTAATTCCAAAACGACAATCACCGGCTTATAGCGAAGGTTTACGTTTTGAGCATGCTGAAAATAATTTAGCCAAGTATGTAAAATTATTGCGTGAGGTAGAAGGTTGCGCGGTTGTAATTGTAGCCACGCATATGGGACTTGCACAACAAGTTGGACTAGCCAATAATCCCGTTGCAGAAGGTGTAGATATAATTATGGGTGCGGATACACATGAGCGTGTACGTGAACCTATTCAGGCAAAGTACACCAAAGTTATTGAATGCGGAGCTTTCGGTTCTTTTTTAGGTAAGCTGGATTTGGAAATAGAAAATGGTAAATTGATCAATACAAAATATCAATTACTGGATGTAGATCCTTTGAAATACCCTGCCGATAAAGAAATGCAATCTCTGGTTGATAAAGCATATGAGCCGTTTAAAAGTGATTTGCAAACTGTAATCGGAACCAGTAAAACGCCATTGGTGCGTTACTTTGTATTAGAGACTCCAATGGATAATCTTATTACAGATGCCGTAAAATGGAAATTTAAACCGGATATTGCTTTGTCCAATGGTTTTCGCTTTTGTCAGCCTTTAGCTGTTGATCCTAAAACAGGATTAGCCAATATAACGAAGGAGTTTCTATGGAATATGTTACCTGTTAATAGCGAAGCAAAAACAGGTATTGTAACCGGAAAGCAATTGTGGGATTGGTTAGAAAAGGAATTACAAAACGCATTTGCTAAAGATCCTTCCAAGCGATTTGGTGGCTGGTTCGTTCGTTACAATGGAATGGAAGTGAATTTTACCGTAGGAAATGAATTTGGAAAGCGCGTAAATTCTGTGAAAGTAGGAGGGCAACCAATTGATTTAAATAAAGAGTATTCAATTGTAGCTTGTGAACGTGAAGGTGATCCGGATGATACATTATGCAGAATTGAACATGTGAAAAATCCTAAGAAGACGCCGTATTTGCTACACGATGTCATCATGGAATATTTAAAGGCAAACTCCCCTGTAGAACCAAAATTGGAAGGCAGAGCTGTTGCTACCGACGAACCTGCTACATTGCTAACACAACTTAAAGGAACAACCTACGAGTTCAGATAATAATTTTGCTCATTCTTAATTAATAAATATCTTTATAAGGATGAAAGATCTAAAAGAAAGATTGCGCAATTTTCTGGAGTTAAAACTCATTGAAGAAATTGAGAAAGAAGGCAAATTCATGTCTTTTAAGGAAGGCGATGTAATTATTGATTACAATAAAAACATCAAGTTCATGCCTTTGATAATTAGCGGAACGATTCGTGTGATGCGAAAAGATGAGGAGGATAATGAAATCCTATTGTATTATTTAAGTTCGAATGAAAGTTGCGCCATGGCTTATACCTGTTGCATGGAAGCGCGCAAAAGTGAAATTAAGGCCATTGCTGAAGATAATGTTGAATTAGTAGCCATCCCTCATGAAAAGCTTGATGAGTGGTTAACTAAATATCCTAGCTGGAAAAGTTATATTTTCAATAGCTTCACGCAGCGTTTTAATGAATTGTTACGCTCATTGGAAAGTATCGCGTTTCATAAACTCGATCAGCGTTTAATAAAATATTTAAAGAATAAATCTAAAGTTACCGGTAAATCCGCCATTCAGCTTTCCCATAATCAAATTGCGGAAGAATTAGGAACAAGCCGCGTAGTTATTTCTCGCTTGTTAAAGCAACTTGAAAACGAGAAAAAATTAGTACTGTATCGCAACGAAATCAAACTCCTCAGCGATTTCTGATTTTTATCATCTTCCATCTGTAACTGTTGTTACTAAGACAGTAAACTTCTGGGTCTAATTTTATTTTAACTTATTTCATTAAAGTCTTCTCTCTATAATGGGTTTAAGTAGAGTTTTTACCTGACTTAAATCATAGGTAGAATGGAGATGCTTTATGAAATTTGCATAAGTAAAATAAACTCTTAAAGCTAAAATTATGATCATTGAGCAAATTTACACAGGCTGTTTAGCCGAAGCTGCCTATTATATCGAAAGTAATGGGGAAGCGGCTATTATTGATCCATTACGTGAAGTAGAACCTTATATTCAAAAGGCTAAATCACGCAATGCGAAAATTAAATATGTGTTCGAAACACATTTTCATGCTGATTTCGTAAGCGGACATGTTGATTTGTCTAAAAAAACAGGTGCAGTAATTGTATATGGTCCAACCACCATGAAAACCGGTTTTGATATGTTGGTGGGTCATGATGGTGAAGAGTTTAAATTAGGAAATATTTCTATAAAATTGATTCATACTCCCGGCCATACCATGGAAAGCTCTTGCTTTTTATTGAAAGATGAAAATGGAAAAGAGAAGGCGATTTTTACAGGTGATACTTTGTTTATCGGTGATGTTGGTCGTCCGGATTTAGCTCAAAAGGTAATTGCTGAGTTAACGCAAGAAAAGTTGGCCGCTCATTTGTTCGACTCGTTACGCAATAAAATTATGCCTTTAAGTGATGAGTTAATTGTATATCCCGGACACGGTGCAGGAAGTGCTTGCGGTAAAAATATGAGTAAGGAAACAACAGATACACTCGGACATCAGAAACAGGTGAATTATGCATTGAACCCAAATCTTAGTAAAGAAGAGTTTATTAAGCAAGTGTTAAGCGGATTAACGCCTCCTCCTGGATATTTCCCGCAAAATGTGCTTATGAATATCGGTGGTTACGAAAGTTTCGATAATGTCTTAAAGAAAGGTACACGAGCATTAAGCGTAACAGAATTTGAAGCGGCCGCAGAAGAAACCGGCGCACTCATTATCGACGCCCGTAAGGCGGATGATTTTCGTAAGGCGTATATTCCTAATTCAGTAAATATTGGAATCGACGGTAGTTTTGCAGTATGGGCAGGTACATTAATTCCGGATGTTAAACAAGCATTACTAATTGTGTCTGATGCCGGTCGCGAGGAAGAAATCATCACGCGTCTTGCACGTGTTGGATACGATAATGCCTTGGGTTATTTAAAAGGAGGAGTAGAAGAGTGGATCAAGGCAAAAAAGGAAACTGATTCAGTTCAACAGATTACCGCAGAAGAATTAGCTCAAAAGTTGAAAACGGAAGCAGTAAATATTTTGGATGTGCGTAAAGCCAGCGAATATTACAGTGAGCATGTTTTGGATGCAATCAATGCTCCCTTAGATTATGTAAACGATAGTATGACGAAGGTGGATAAAAACAAAACTTATTACGTGCATTGCGCGGCGGGTTATCGTTCCATGACCTTCATTTCCATTTTACAGGCGCGAGGCTACCGTAATCTGATAGACGTTAAAGGAGGATTTACAGCAATTAAAAATAGCGGCTTATTTAAAGTAAGCGATTATGTTTGTCCGACTACCATGCTTTAATAGCTAAAAACTCACTTATAAAAGCCGCATTATTGCGGCTTTTTTTGTTATTTTTAGGAAGTGATTTATTTAACCTATAACGATCAGCCTAACGGAATTTATTACAGTCAGGTAATTGATGTAGTGAACTATTTAAATAGCATCCAATCCAAAGAAAAGGTTAAACTGGTAGCGCTTATTTCCATTCGTAATTTCTTCGAAAACCGGAAAAAAATTAAGACACGTTTGCCGGATGCTGTTGTGTTGCCTATGGCACCCGGTGCTTCACGGTGGAAATGGAATTTGTTTCAATTAAATTCTGTTTCGGGGAAAGAAAAAATTATGGCACGCGGACCATTTGCAACTGCATTAGCGTTAAAACTCAAACAGAATGGTCAAACTAAAAAAGTGATTTTTGATGCAAGAGGTGCCTATAAAGCTGAGTTGAATGAATACAATGTAGTGAATGATGAAATTCTTAAAAGTGAAATTGCAGGAATAGAACAGGATATATTAAGAAGGAGTGATGCAATATTATCGGTATCGAAGACTTTAGTAAAATATTGGAAGTCGGATTACAATTTCGATTCGCAGAAGCATGTTGTAATACCTTGTACCCTCAGTAATGATTTTATTTTTGAATTCCCGCCTTCCTATGAGTTGTTGAATTACAAAAAGGAAATTGGATTTGGTGAGGATGACATAGTCATGGTTTATTCCGGTTCATCAGCAGGTTGGCAGTCTTTCTCATTGGTAGAAAGAAAAATGACCGAGGTGATGGAGAAGAATGATAAAGTAAAACTGCTTTGGCTAACCCATGATTATGATCGCAACTCGACTTTTGTTAAACGATTTGGAGACAGAATTGTAACCAATTGGTTACAGCCAAAAGATGTACGCAAATATTTATTGGCAGCCGATTATGGAATTTTATACAGGGAAAACTCGGTAACTAACCTGGTAGCTTCACCTGTAAAATTTGCAGAGTATTTAAGTTGCGGATTGAATGTGTTGGTCAGCGATAATTTGGGTGATTTTAGTGAATTTGTAAAAGAGCAGGGATGCGGACAGTCAGGAACCGCTGAATGGGTTTTACAACCGGTAAATTACGAACAGAAAATAAAAAATCATGGTCTGGCCATGAAATATCTGACAAAACAAAATTTCACAGAACAATACCTTTCCCTTTTGGCTTAATGAAAAAAATTGCACTGATAACGGATGGGATTTGGCCTTATGTGTTAGGGGGAATGCAAAAGCATTCGTATTACCTCTGTAAATATTTCGCGCAAAATAAAATTCAAGTGGATTTATATCACTTTAATCAAAGTGAATTCGACATAAATGAATTAAAAGTGTTTACCGAAGAAGAAAGAAAGTATATTAATTCTTTCATTCTGAAATTTCCAAACGAGAAAAAAGGTTTCGGGAATTATTTAAAGAATTCAAGAAGCTATTCAGAACTGGTTTACGATGCAATCAAACCAAGTTTGACCTCCTATGATTTCATATATACTAAAGGTTTCTCCGGATGGAAGCTAATAGAGGAAAAGTATAAGGGAAATATTAACTGTTGTAAAATAGGTGTCAAATTTCATGGATATGAAATGTTTCAAAAGGCGCCTGATTTCAAGAGTTATTTACAGCAAATATTCTTATTAAGAAAACCCGTAAAGCAAATTACATTAATGGCTGATGTGGTTTTTTCTTATGGCGGTAAAATCACAAACATTCTTACGCAAATCGGTGTCTCCACAGAAAAGATTATTGAAATGCCTTCCGGTGTTGAGGAAAATACACTTGTTGAATTCATTAAGCCAACAGCCAAAATTATCGAATTTGTTTTTTTAGGACGGTACGAAAGACGAAAAGGAGTAGAAGAGTTAAATGAAGCACTGAAGTCACTCGATAAAAATTCATCATTTAAATTTCACTTTATCGGTCCTATCCCAAATGATAAAAAAATAATTGATCATCGAATCGTTTATCATGGCGAAATAAGAGAGAAGGAGACGTTGAATAATTTATTGCGCACTTGTGATGTGTTGATTTGTCCGAGTCATAGTGAAGGCATGCCAAATGTAATTTTAGAGGCCATGAGTAATGGATTATGCGTAATAGCAACGGATGTGGGAGCAACCTGCCTTTTAGTGAGCGATAAAACCGGTTGGTTATTGAAAGAGGGTAGCTCATTCACTTTAAAAAAATGCATGAATGAAATTATCGTGTCAAACACTGAAACTCTTAATGAAAGAAAGCGAAATGCTTTAAGCTTAATGAAAGAAAAGTTTACGTGGGAGCAACTCATTCCACAATTGCTCGAGAAAATCAGGAAATTAAATTGATTTTTTTAAACCATTCGATGGCCGCGTTCACATCAGCAACAACTTGATATTGTCCTTTTGGTTTTTGCACTTTTAAAAAGAAATTCGCAATTATTCGATATGCTAAATTGGGCGCAATTACTGCCGAAGCCAGAATAGGAGTAGAGTCTTCTAGCTTGAGAGCATTATCTCGTGCTTCTTTAGTAATGGTAACACCGTCGCCTGCATCAAAAATAAATAGAGAGTGTTTTTTATTGGTGATTTCATTAAATGAATCAGCCATTTTTAATTGCAACTCTACATCCAATACAGTATTGTCATGATAATAAACATGTACAATACCATTTTCCCATAAACTTAAAGTTGCTTCCGGGTGTTTAATTTGTTTTATGATTTTAAAATCAGATGCTTTAACCATAATTATGTTTGAAGCACCCCCACATTGTACTGTTTTGTAATCGGTGAATGGTTTGCCATCTCAATACCCATGCTTATTACTTTTCGGGTTTCCAGAGGATCAATGATTGCATCCAACCATAAACGTGAAGCCGCGTAATACGGTGTAGTTTGAGAATCGTAACGGTCTTTAATTTTATTAAATAATTCTGCTTCCTTTTCAGGTGTGATTTCTTCGCCTTTGGCTTTTAAACTGGCTACTTCAATTTGTACTAAAACTTTTGCGGCTTGCGCGCCGCCCATTACCGCCACCTGAGCTGTTGGCCAACCTACAATTAAACGTGGGTCGTATGCTTTTCCGCACATTGCATAGTTAGCTGCTCCATAACTATTACCAAGGATAATTGTAAACTTAGGTACAACTGAATTACTCATGGCGTTTACCAATTTTGCACCATCTTTAATAATTCCGCCATGTTCACTGCGTGAGCCCACCATAAAGCCTGTAGCATCTTGTAAAAACACCAATGGAATTTTCTTTTGATTGCAATTCATGATGAAGCGCGCGGCTTTATCGGCACTGTCACTATAAATTACACCACCAAATTGCATTTCACCTTTTTTGCTTTTTACTACTTTGCGTTGATTGGCAACAATTCCTACAGCCCAACCTTCAATACGCGCATAAGCACAAATAATGCTTTGTCCGTACAATTCTTTGTATTCTTCAAACTCACTGTTATCCACCAGGCGTTCAATCACCTCATGCATATCAAATTGTTTATCGCGTGTATCAGGAATGATACCGTAAATTTCTTTTGGATCCTTTTTAGGAAGAGCGGGTGTTTCACGGTTAAAGCCGGCTTTTTCATAATCACCAACTTTACCCATGATGTTACGAATGCGGGTTAAACAATCGGCATCATCCTTGCATTTATAATCTGTAACACCACTGATCTCACAATGTGTTGTAGCACCACCTAAAGTTTCGTTATCAATATTTTCACCGATAGCGGCTTTCACTAAGTAACTTCCGGCTAAAAAGATGGAACCTGTTTTATCTACAATCATGGCTTCATCGCTCATGATAGGTAAATAAGCTCCACCGGCCACACAACTTCCCATAACAGCTGAAATTTGTAAAATCCCCATGCTGCTCATCACTGCATTGTTTCTGAAAATTCTACCGAAATGTTCTTTATCAGGGAAAATTTCATCCTGCATAGGTAAATACACACCTGCACTGTCAACCAAATAGATAATTGGTAAACGGTTCTCCATCGCAATTTCCTGTGCACGCAAATTCTTTTTACCGGTAATAGGAAACCAAGCTCCGGCTTTAACGGTAGCATCATTGGCAACAACAATACATTGCTTGCCGCTTACATATCCTATAACGATTACCACACCTCCGGCAGGACAACCACCATGTTCGGGATACATGTCATAACCGGCAAAAGCGCCAACTTCAACACGAGGACTGTCTTTATCCAAAAGAAAATCAATACGCTCACGCGCAGTCATTTTTCCTTGTTCGTGCAATTTTTCGATGCGCGATTTTCCGCCACCTAAATATATTTTAGCTAATCGCTGTTCCATTTGAGAAATCAGCAATCGCATTTTGTCGTCGTTTTTATTAAACTCTAAATTCATGGTTTAAAATAGAATCGTAAATATAGTATTTATTTTTCCGTGTCGCTATAGTTATAGTTGGTTGGAATTCCTTTTAAAGTAACTGACTCGCAAGCGGTTGCATATTGTGTGGGATTTGTATTATATTTGGTTTACTTCAGGTAATTGTATCGTATTCTCGTCATATTTGTTTTTCTTTTCAGTTTCGCCTATTCTCAGGATGCGAATGAGAGCGTGTCAAATCAAGACGCAGTAGCTCAATTGATAGATGGTGTTAACTCCGGCTGGAAGCAGGAAAAAATAGAAAGTTTTATTGTTGAAAAGGGATTAGCTGAATATGTTTTCAGAAACCAGGAAGAATTGCTCTCCAAATTGGACAAATATGATCCTAAATTCTTTTTGTTATTATCAACCGCATCAGTTTTTAATGAGAATCTTGAATACGATGAAGCGCAAAGTCTCATTTTAAGTACGCTTAAACTTACTGATGAATACAATCAACATACTTCCAAAGGTTATTTATATAATATGCTTGGGAATATTTATGGAGAAATGAAGTTGTTTGATGAAGGTGTAACTTGTTTTTATAACGGAATTAAGTATTTACAGAAGTATAAAAACTATAAGTCCTTACCAACCATCTATGGTAATTTTGCCGGTTTGTTTTACAAAATGGGACAAAGTAAGTTTAATTATTTAGACAGTTCTCGTGTGTATTTAAACAAATCCATCGCACTTTGTGAAAAATATAAAAACACAGTTCAACTGCAATCGTCTTATCAAACTTTAGGATTATTAGAAACCGATTTAAGGCATTTTCCCGAAGCAGAAACAGCCTTTAGGAATGCATTAGCCATTAACCGATTTCTTGAGGATAAAGAAATGCTTGGTTATACTTATTACCAAATGGGTAGATGTTTAAGCGCAACCAGAAAAGAGCCTCAGGCTAAAATTGCTATGAAGTATTTGGATTCTGCATTAACAATATCAGAAATGATTGATGATGTTGAATTGAGAGAAGAAGTGTATTATGAAAAGGCTTACGTATATAGCGTTTTAAAGGAATACGAATTAAGTTCCGAGTACGCTTTGCGTTACGCAGAATTAAATGATAGTTTAACGATAGTGGGAAATGCGGAAACTATTGCTGAGCTCAATAAAAAATATGAAACGGCCAAAAAGGAAGCAGAGATTAAAGATTTAAATCTTTCCCAACAAGAAAAACAAACTCAAATAAAACGACAAAATTATATTTTGATTGCCTCTGCCATCATTTTGATGGTCGTAATAATTGCAGCGATTGTATTATATAAGTCTAATCAAATAAGAAAACGAATTAATACGCAGTTAAATGAAAAGAATAAATTAATTGAGTCACAAAAGTTAGAAGTAGTGACTCAAAAAGACTTAATAGAAACCAAAAACAAAGAAATTCTTGATTCCATTAATTACGCGCGTAAAATTCAACTAACATTATTAGCAAACGAGGAATTATTAAAAAATAATTTGAGTGATTATTTTGTTTTATTTAAACCGAAAGATATAGTAAGCGGTGATTTTTACTGGGCCACGTTAAAAGGCGATAAATTTTACATGGCCGTTTGTGATTGTACAGGGCACGGCGTACCGGGAGCTTTTATGAGTTTGTTAAACATTGGTTTTTTGAATGAAGCCATTAATGAAAAAAACATTTCTCAACCGAACGAAATATTTAATTATGTACGTCAACGGTTAATCGAAAGCGTGAGTAGAGAAGAGCAGCAAGACGGAATGGATGGCGTATTGCTTTGTCTCGATAAATCTAACGGTCAGCTTACCTATGCTGCGGCTAATAATGCTCCTGTTCTGATAAGTTCAAATACGATTAGCGAATTACCATTCGATAAAATGCCGGTTGGAAAAGGCGTACATGAAAATAAAT
Organism: Bacteroidia bacterium; assembly: GCA_016787445.1. GTDB lineage: Bacteria > Bacteroidota > Bacteroidia > B-17B0 > Aurantibacillaceae > JAHEYG01. The sequence goes on along the minus strand of JAEUTQ010000011.1, from coordinate 81,762 downwards.
TTAATCTGTATGGCGTTAAGTTGGCACCTTCCGATACTTTGTACTTGTATACCGACGGTTATGCCGATCAGTTTGGCGGACCTAAAGGAAAAAAATTCAAGTATAAGCAACTCAACGAGCTATTGTTGAATATCCATACTGAATCGACCAGCACACAAAAAGAAAAACTCGAAACAGTATTCATCAACTGGAAAATGGGCTTGGAACAGGTGGATGATGTGTGTATAATGGGTTTAAAGGCATAACCGTTCACTCATTCAAAACGCCATTTCACCCTTCTTTAACAAAGTTTCACTCATTATTTTGATAATTTCTGTAACTGATACTCAGCAACTTAGTTATATATGTATAGTTTTTTGAAATTTTGGCGTAACCCCAAGGTGCGTTAGTCATTATAAGGATATAATGCTACTCAACGCAGCTGATATGAGTTTTAACCCGCGATACCATCACACCACCGCACAATTGCACGACGAGCAATTGATCATCGAAGCTGCAAAGGAGAATCCGGAGTACTTCGGACCGTTATACGATAAATACTACAAGCAAATTTTTGGTTATGTGTATCAACGTATGGACGACAAGGAATCGGCATTCGATATTACAGCTCAGGTATTTTTAAAGGCCTTAACTAATTTGCACCGTTACGAATTTAAAGGTGTGCCTTTTGCAAGCTGGTTATTCCGCATTGCACACAGTGAAGTTATGCAATTGTTCCGCGATCAAAAAAACAAGCGCGCCATTAATGCTGATGTGGGCGATTTGAGAAATATTTGTGAAGAAGTTCAGGAGCCGTTTTTTGAAGAGTATTTACCGCACATTCAGGTTTTGATAAAGCAATTGCCCGATGAAGATTTACAATTAGTAGAGATGCGTTTTTTTGAGCAAAGACCATTTAAGGAAATCGCCGAAATTTTAAATATCACCGAGAATAACGCCAAAGTGAGAATGTACCGCATATTAGAGAGATTGAAAAAGAGTATAACGAATATTAAAGTATAGTATGGAACCAAAATTTAATTTGGATCGCCCGAAGGTAAGTGACGATGAAATAAACAAGCACAAGGATTTTAATAACCTTGTGAAACAGTTTAAAGAACAGAGCATTCAAAAGGCCCGTAGTGATGTTAATTTTTTAAAGAATAAAAAAGCAACATACGCTACGGTAATCGCCGGAATCGCTGTTATCTGTACCGTTACTTATTTTACTGTATTTAAAAACCAAAACACCAAAATTGCCAATGATAAAACCACTACTTTAAAAGAAAACAAGGTTACCGAAAATAAAACCACTGTTAAAAAACCATTCGTTGCGCCACCTGCTAAAAAACTGAATGTTCCTTACAGTACCTATAAAGTAAATACGTCTAAAGGCGGAGAAATTGCGCATCACACCAAATCTAAAATTAAAGTTCCGCAAAATGCTTTTGTAAATAAAGCCGGACAAGATATTATTGGTGATGTAGAAATCCAGTATCGTGAAATGCATGACCAGGCCGATATTATCGCCAGTGGAATACCAATGACCTACGATAGCGCCGGTACAAAATATCATTTTGAGAGTGCCGGTATGTTTGATATCAAAGCCTCACAAAATGGCGAACAAGTATTTTTAAAGCACGGCAAACAAATTACCGTGGATATGATTTCGAGGCAAGCTGCCGACAGTTATAATCAGTATTATTTAGATACAGTAGCTCAAAACTGGGTGGTTATTAAACACGATACCCCAATCGCCGATAAACGCAAACCACCTGAAAATAATTCGGCACAAAAAGCACAGGAACCAAAGCAAATAGTAAACCTTGAAAAGAAAATTGAACACATTCCCGTTCAAGTAGACAGCGTAAAAACTGTTTACACCAAAAAAATTAATAAACTGCCGGCACCATCCCAACCTAATAAGCCGGCTAAAGCTTCCGGTAAACCTCAGTTTGAACTGGAAGTGGATTACAAAGAGTTTCCTGAACTCAGCGCCTTTAAAAATGCTGTTTTTGAAGTTGGCGCAGAAAATAAAAATTACACCAAAGAGTTACATCAAATCACCTGGAATAGCGCGGTTGTTTCCGAAGGTCCGCAAAAAGGTAAAAACTATTTGCTCACCTTAAAATCACGCAACAGAGTAGAGAAGTTGGTTGTGTATCCGGTGTTGAGTGAGGATGATTACGAAACCGCCATAGCAGGTTACGAAAAGAAATTTACGGAGTACAACAAGTTAGTGGAGAAGAAAGAAGCGGAAGAATTAAAATTAAAGCAAGAAATGGAAGCTAAGCAGAAAGCTTACATGGAGGAGCAAAAGAAATTAAGCGCTGAATTAGTTAAAGAGAGAATTCGTTTCCAGCAACAGCAAGAAGCATTATTAGCTTCGCAAGCCGGTAGCCTCAATAATATTCAAAAGGCAACCCGCATATTTCAGGTGAGTAATTTCGGGATTTATAATTCGGATTGTCCAAAAACTTTGCCAACCGGAGCCGACATCAATGTAAGTTACGCACTCAATGAAAACAGTGCATTGTTGTCACCACGTTTGGTTTATGTGATTGAGCATGGCAAAAACCAAGTGTATACTTATGACGGAGCTACCATTTATAATTTAAAGTATAATCCCGGAACAGAATATAGTTTATGTGCTGTGGTAAACGGACAACTCTATGTTTATTCGAAAGAGCAATTCAGTGCAATAGCAGGTGAAAAGAAAAAGAAACTTATTCTAACACCATTGCCTGAACATATCAGCGATGTGGCCGATTTAAGAAAGGCCCTCGAAATTTAAGTACAAACAGAATTTATTAAACATATTAAGTGCGATGATCTCGCACCTTAAAAATCTATTATTAAAACTAATTCCATGAGAAAAATAATACTTCTTACTCTGCTTGCAACCGTTTTACTTTCCTTCACGGGAAAAAAGAAAAAGCAATTTATTCCGCCCGGTACGGTGAAGATTTGTGATACACTCTATGCTGATGAAGCCGAAATAACGAATCTGGCATGGCTTGAATACGAAATGTGGGTTAAAACCAAGTATGGTGCGAATTCGCCTGAACATAAAGCTGTACTTCCGGATACAACAGTATGGCGAGAGAAATATGCAACGAATGAACCATATGTCATATACTATTATCGTCATCCGGCTTATAATTATTTTCCAGTAGTAGGTATCAGTTATGAGCAAGTAACGGCTTATTGTAAATGGCGAACAGAACAAGTGAAACGGCTTATGATAATTTCAAAAAAATACCAGGACATTAATTTCGAATACAGGCTACCATCCAAAGCAGAATGGGAGTTTATAAGTAACAATGGAAATTATAGCGATGGTTATTCAGTATTCTCGCGAGGTGGCAAGAATGAAAAAGGTTTAGTAACCTTTAATCATCGTTGGGCAAAGGATACGGCAGAATGGGTGAGAAGCGGTGGCGATGTAAATAGAATAGGAATGGAAGTATTCGCGCCTGTTATTTCTTATTGGCCCAATAGCTTCAAATTGTACAATATGATTGGCAATGCCGCCGAAATGGTATTGGAAAAAGGAATCAGTAAAGGAGGAAGTTGGAGAAATTTACTGGAAGAATGCAGAGTAGGGAAAGACATTCATTATGAAAAACCTACAGCTTGGTTAGGCTTTCGGTGTGTTTGCATTGTGAAACAAAATGCTGGCGTCTAATATTTAAATTTTGTTTAACTTTTTCATTTGTATCACATCCACAATAAAGGCAAATGCCATAGAGAAGTATATATATCCTTTAGGTATGACAAAATGCATTCCTTCCGCGATAAGCGATACACCAATCATCATTAAAAAACATAATGCCAGGATTTTAAATGAAGGATGTTTTTGAATGAATTTGCTGATTGGTTTCGATGCGAAAAGCATGATAACTACGGCAATGATAACGGATGCATACATGATCCACAATTCCTGAACCATCCCAACCGCGGTTATAATTGAGTCGATAGAAAACACTAAATCAAGGATAATAACCTCGGTTAAAAGTGTCTTAAAGCTCCCTTTCTTTGTGCTGCTCTGATTATCTTTGTCATCACCTTCTGTTTTATGTAAAATTTCTTTTGTGCTTTTATAAATAAGAAATAATCCCCCTGCCAGTAAAATCAATCCTTTTCCTGAAAAAGATACATTAAACAAAGTGAATAATTCCTTGTCTAATTTCAGTATCCAGGCAATAACTGTTAATAGTAGTAATCTGATAAACATAGCAAGACCCAGACCCCAGTACCGAAGTTTGTCTTTTTGTTCTGCAGGTAGTTTATCTGCCAGTATTGATATGAATATAATGTTATCAATACCTAAAATTACTTCTAATGAAATAAGGGATAATAATGGTGCTAGTATTTCTGCTATCATAGTTGGTTAATTCTTCCAGCCTCCTCCGATTGCCCTATATAAATTTACAAGTGCAACATTTTGGCGGTTATATAAATTTATTAATTCTAATTGTGATTGCAATGCGTTTTTTTGAGTAGTTATCACTTCAAGATAACTGGCTCGTCCGGCTTTAAATAATTCTCCTGAAGTTACAATTGATTTTTTTAAAATATCTGCTTCTTCTTTTTTTAAGTCGTACATATTCTTAATGTTCTTAATGTTATTAAGAGCAATGTATACTTCTTTAAAACTATTAGTAACCGTTTTTTCGTAATTGATGTAAGCTTGTTTTTGTTCAGACTTTGCGGCCATTAATTCTGATTTTAATCGTCGCCGGTTGATTAAAGGAGCGGCAAGTCCGCCTGCCACATTATAAGCCAGAGAGGCGGGCGTTTCCAGTAACAGAAATGATTTGAATGATTGTAAACCCAATGCAGCATTAATGTTTAAGCTAGGGTAAAATGCAGCCTGGGCTGATTTTACATCTGCATTAGCGGCTTTAAGTTCTGCTTCGGCCTGTTTAATGTCAGGTCGGTTTTTTAGTAAATCGGAGGGAATTCCGGTGTTAATGGTGGTAGATAAATGTTGTGAAAAGTAAGTAGTATCACGATTTACAGCTTTAGGATAAGTACCACACAAAAAATTAATTGTACTTTCCGTTTCAATAATCATTTGTTGTACCTCTGTTTGAATGGCCTTAGAACTTAGTAATTGCGCTTTCATCATCTCTACAGCAAGCTCATTTGCTTTTCCGGCTTCTTTCTGAGCAGTAACAAGATCATATGCTGCCTGTTGAAGTTCGATATTGTCTTCCAGGATTTTTGCTTCATTGTCGAGTGCCAGTAAACGGAAGTAATTCGAAGCAATTTCAGAAATTAAGTTTGTTATAATTAAATCTCTTCCATGTTGGGAAGCAATAAATCTTGCTGCTGCCGCTTTTTTCTTGTTTTTTAATTTGCCCCACAAATCAATTTCCCAGGAAGCACCAAAGCCCACGTAGTAATCTGGCAGTGGATTAGGGATTTGTTGTTTGTCGTTGATGTTTGGCGAAAATTGTGTGTCGTAATTTCCAACGCCGTCCATCGTGTAATCACCAAATTTCCGTTGACCAATGGCAGCATTCACTCCAAGTTCAGGCAAACGAATTCCCTTATTTAAAGTAAGTCCGGCTTTGTAAGTTTCAATTTTCTGCAAAGCCAGCTTCAAGTCAAAATTATTTTTTAAAGCGGTGTCGATTAGGGTTTTTAAATCAGGATTAAAAAACATCACTTGCCATTTTTGCGGCTGGGTCGAAACTGAATCAGATGCGTTAGAATATTTTACAGGCAATTGTTTTTTAACGGATGCCGTATCTAACTGAATTGTTTTGCAACCTGAAATTACAATCAGGAGGATAACAATACTAAATAAAAAAGAGTGTTTAATTTTCAACATGTGCTTCTGCTATTTCTTCTAAATGTTTATTTTTTTTGTGTTTAATTTCTTTGCCTGAAAACAGAATATAAAGTCCTGGCACAACTAAAACACCAAATACGGTACCTAATAACATACCACCGGCTGCCGCGGTACCAATGGTTCGGTTACCAATTGCTCCTGCTCCTGACGCCATCATTAGCGGAATTAAACCGGCAATAAAAGCAAATGATGTCATAAGAATAGGTCGTAAGCGTGCAACAGCGCCTTGCATGGCAGCCTCTACCGGACTTAATCCGTGTTTTTGTTTTAAGATGGCAAATTCAACAATTAAAATGGCATTTTTACCCAGTAAACCAATGAGCATTACCATTGCTACCTGCGCGTAAATGTTGTTTTCTAAACCTGTAATTAATAATAAAAATAGTGAACCGAATATTCCAACAGGAAGCGATAAGATTACAGGTAGAGGTAATAAAAAACTTTCATACTGCGCACTTAGTAAGAGGTAAACAAACACCAGACACAATGCGAAAATGTAAATAACCTGATTGCCTGAAAGAATTTCTTCACGTGTCATTCCAGACCACTCATAGGAGTAGCCTCTTGGTAAACTTATTTTTGCAGTTTCTTCAATTGCTTTAATGGCATCTCCACTGCTATAACCGTCGGCAGCCTCCCCATTTAGCATCGCGGAAATGTACATATTGTAACGCGTTAATTGTTCAGGACCATAAATACGCTCTATTTTACTGAACAGTGAATAAGGAACCATTTCACCATCTTTATTTTTAACACGAAGCTTTAAGATGTCTTCAGGTTGTGCTCTGAATTTAGGATCGGACTGCAACATTACTTTATACATTTGACCGAAGCGGATAAAATTAGTTGCGTAATAGCTTCCCATCAATGTTTGCAGATTACTCATGGCATTATCAACGGTAATACCTTTTTTGGCAGCAACATCCTGATCAATATGAATTAAGTATTGGGGAAAAGTAGGGTTAAAGCTGGTGAAAATATTTTTAATTTCTTTTCTCTTTTTAACAGCTTCCATAAATTTCTGAGTCACATCATAGGTGTAATGAAGGTTACCCGAACCTGTTTTATCCAGCAAACGTAACTCAAATCCTCCGGCGTTACCAAAGCCCGGAACTGCTGGTGGAGGGAAGAATTGTATTTCAGCATCCTTTATGTGTTTTGTTTTTTCTTCTAATTCGGTAATCAATTCCTCAGCGGTTTTATCCCGGTCTTTCCATGGTTTTAAACTAATTGTACTCATGCCGAATGAAGCTCCGGATCCGTCGGTCATCATGCTAAAGCCGGCCAAGGATGATGTTGATTCTATTTCCGCTAGTGTTTTTGCAACCTTATCTATTTCGCCCATTACCTCTTCTGTTCTTTCAAGAGTAGCACCTACAGGAGTTGTAACATTAACGTAAATTGTACCTTGATCCTCGGTAGGGATAAAACCGGTAGGTAATAATTTTCCTACGCCCCAGGTTCCTAAACTGAAAACGACTAGAACTCCAATAGTTATTGAACGCCTGTTGATAAACACATTCAGAGTATTTTTGTAGCGAAGTGATATGGAATCATATTTACGGTTAAACCAATCGAAGAAGCGTGTTAAAATATTTTTTGGCTTAGGGTGGTGATGAGGGTTTTTCAGTAATATGGCGCAGAGTGCCGGTGTTAAGGTTAAGGCGTTTATTCCGGAAATAATAATTGAAATGGCCATAGTAATGGAGAATTGTCTGTAAAAAACACCCACAGGACCATCTAAAAACGCAACAGGAATAAATACGGCAGACATAACCAATGTAATTGCAATAATTGCTCCTCCTATTTCGCCCATTGCCTGCATGCTTGCTGTTTTTGCGTCAGAATTAGTTTCTTCCATTTTCGCATGTACAGCTTCAACCACCACAATGGCATTATCAACCACAATACCGATAGCCAGAACCAGTGCAAATAAGGTTAACAGATTAATGGAGAAACCAAAAAGTTGCATAAAAGCGAATGTTCCGATTAACGATACAGGTACCGCTAAAACCGGAATTAAAGTGGAACGCCAGTCTTGAAGAAAAATAAATACAACCAAAGCCACCAGGATAAATGCTTCCAGTAATGTTTTTATTACCTCATGAATGGATGCGTCCAGAAAACGTGATACGTCATAGCTGATAGTATAATCCATTCCGGGGGGGAAGGTGCTTTCTTTTAAGAACGACATTTTATCTTTTATGTTGCTGATTACTTCCGCGGCATTAGAGCCAGGTCGTTGTTTTAATACAATTGCAGCGGAAGGTCGGCCGTTTTCTTTTGATAATACATCATAATCCAATGAGCCGAATTCGATATCAGCCACATCTTTCAAACGTAGCATTTCACCGCCTGTACCAACTTTTACAACCAGATTTTCATATTGTTCTTTTTGTGTTAATTTTCCTGTGTAACGTAATACATATTGTAACGACTGTGCTTTTTTTCCGGAACTTTCGCCAATTTTTCCGGGTGCAGCTTCTATATTTTGCGCCCTCAAGGCAGTAACAATATCTTCTGCTGAAATTTCGTAGGCATCAAGTTTTGCGGGTTTAAGCCAAACTCTCATGGCGTATTCGCGTTGCCCCATAATATCTGCAAAGCCTACACCGTCAATCCGTTTTAGTTCCGCCAATACATTAATATCCGCAAAATTGTAAATGAACTTTTCATCTAATGTTGTATCGCTGCTCACAAGATTTAAATACATCAGCATACTGTTCACTTCTTTTTCGGTAGATACACCTGCTTTAATTACTTCTTCGGGTAATTCATCCAGTACAGTGGCAACACGGTTCTGTACGTTTACAGCTGCTAAATCAGGATCGGTGCCTACTTTAAAATAGACCTGAATAATACTTGTTCCATCATTACCTGATACGGAAGTCATATATGCCATACCCGGTACACCATTAATTGCTCTTTCCAAAGGAGTAACAACAGCTTTGGCACACACCTCCGCGTTTGCACCGGTATATTTTGTTGTAACTGAAACAGCGGGAGGAGCAATGTCGGGATATTGAGTCACCGGAAGCTGTGTCATTGCTAATAAGCCTAAAAGGGTAATAAATACCGAAAGAACGAGCGATAAAACGGGTCTTTGTATAAATTTCTTAAACATGATTAATGGTTATTTGGAAGCTAATTCTTTAATAATTGTTTTCATGTTTATTACTGAAGGATTAATAATCATATTGTCTTTTACATTTTGAATGCCTTCATAGATTATTTTATCACCTTCTTTTACCCCTTCATTAATTATGAATAAATGAGGAAGGCGATGTTTGATTGTGATGTTCTTTGCCTGAACTTTATTTGCATTGTCAACCACATATACATATAATTTGTCCTGAATTTCAAAGGTTGATTTTTGTGGGACGAAAACTGCATCTTTGAATTTTTTTCGTAATCGTACACGTCCACTGGCGCCATGTTTAATTATTTTACTGGGATTACTGAATCGTGCTCTGAAAGCTATGGTTCCGGTTTTTTCATCAATAATACCTTCAATAGTTTCGATTTTTCCTTTGTGAGGATGTTCGGTGCCATCGGCAAGAATTAGTGATACAGTTTTTGATTCAATGCTGTCTGATTGAAGGTTTCTAGCATAGCTTAAATATTCTTTTTCCGATACATCAAAATAGGCAAACACATCGTCATTCTGTGAAATTGTAGTGAGTAACGTGCCTTCATCAATCAGGCTTCCTATTTTGTGAGGAATCCGATTTATTATACCATTGAATGGAGCCCGGATTTCCGTATTGGATAAACGGATTTGCGCGTATGACTGATGAGCTAAGGCTTCCTCCATTTTTGCTTTTTGTGCTTCCAGTTTGTTTTTAGCAAGAGCAAGTTCTGTTGAAGAAACAATTTTCTTATCGGCGAGTTGCTGAACATTTTTGAGTTCTAATTCGGCAGCATCCATATCTGCAACGGCGCTTCTGTATAGCGCTTTGGCTTTTGCCAGTTCCTCCAGGTATTCGCGGTTATTAATAGTGAAGAGTAATTGGTTTTCTATAACATAAGTTCCCTCGTCAACATGGATCTTTTCAAGATATCCTGTAACACGGGCTCTTATCTCAACATTTTGAATGGCATGCACTTCCGTCACATAATCGGTAAACGTAGAAGTATCTGATTTAATAACGGTAGTGACAGGAAAGGTTTCCTTAGTTTCATTTTCATTTTGTTTGCTTTGGCAGCTCGCTACCAAAAGAGCGGCTGCTAAGTATAGCGCAATTGATTTTGTTTTCACGATAAGTAAATTAATTAAGTCAAAACCATAAAGGTTTTATAGAATAGAAAAATAAAATGGAAATTAGATTAACAAACCTTTGGAGGAGGTGTGGTATGGCCGGATAGACCATCAATTAATAAAACGTTTTGTTGTGAAAAATAAATTTCAGAATAACATAATTTAATTGTGTGTTCCAGATTATTGGAATTTAAAAGTGTTTCTTCTAATTCGAATTCAGATTTCTCTTCAGAATTCTCTGATTGTGAATCTTGATTTAAAATGATTTCAGTCTGTTTAATGTCACTTTCAATCCACTGGATGGAAGACAAGCTTAAAGCAGATAATGTGCCTAATAAAATAAGTATAACAAATATATGTTGGGAGAATTTGACTATTTTAGTAATTACTGGCATATCAGTTATGCAAAAGTATAGCTTATTTATCCAAAAACTATTAGTAATGAAATAAAAAGCACATTTTTTTAGATTTTTTCACAAAGAGATCTAAAGCACTATTGATGAATGCCTATAATACACTTGTATAAACCGTATTCACTAAACTCCGCAGGAACCAAAACATTTTTAATTCCATACTCCGAAAGCCGATATTTAGTTGAGTTTCCCATGCCTACAATAATTTGTCTGTTGTCTGGTTTGTATTGATTATAGTATGCTGTTACATTAGAGGGGCTGGTAAACACTAAAATGTCGGCATAAGGAACGTTGATGTCGGTTCGGATGATGGTTTTGTACGTATATAGATTGTAAGTAGTGTTACTAAACGCTAGTTGTTTTTGTATGGTTTGCATAGAATCCATGGCTTGTGGAAAAAGCACACTGGCGTTTCCAAGCGTTTCTCTAAAACTTTTCGCAATCTTTAAAAGATCAGTACCCTTACCGATAAAGTGAACTTCTTTTTTGTGTAATTTAAGCTCACCGGCGGATGAATCACTGATGACGCCATATTTAACAAAGTCACTTATTTCAGGATATTGAGCAAAGAAAAAATTAATAGCATTCTTACTAGTGAAAAAAATCCAATCAGTTTTTGGTGTATAAGAAAAAGGAATTTGAACTATGTTAATGAGTGAGGTTGCATTTAAACTTATATCATACTCAGTTACTAGTTTGTTAAAAATACTTGTGTTTCCGATTTTTCTTGAAATGAAAACGCTTTTGTTTTGAAGAATATTAGTGGACATTGATAAATAACAAATCTTAACGATTAAATGCGAATTAGTTTCCTATATTTGTAGCAACAAAAATGAACAATATTACTTATATATTAAAATCTTTAACACCTAAGCGTGTTATTAATATTGAGAAGTTCATTTTTACTTCTAATAACAAGGCCTTTGTGATTTAAGCCCCGCGCGCTTTAAGGGCGGGGAAAATCCCAGTAATTATTTAACGGTATTATAATTTAACTTCTTAATTTTTTAAGTCATGAAGTATGTTGTTATTTCAGGTACGACAGTCTGTAACTTGTCTATAATGAAAATTATAAAAAAGCACAGTGAGATAAGAAAAAAGAAAATTTCGCGTGTTAATGCCATTAAAAAATTAAATCCAAAATTTTAAAACACTAATCGTATGAAACCAATTATTTCAGAAACAGTTTATCGCAGGTTATTAAACTTGCTTGGGAAATTTAAATCGCCTGAAGGAAAACAATTAGGCGCGGAACTGTCCAAAGCCCAGGTTGTAAAGGATGATGAATTAAGGAAGGATATTGTAAGTTTAAATTCAACCGTGGAGTTTATAGAAGACTCTATGGCTAAGCCTATCCGTTTACAAATTGTTTTACCTGACGAGGCTGATTTATCTAAACGTAAAATTTCAATTTTCGCGCCAATAAGTATTGCTTTAATCGGATTCAGGGAATCTTATTCATTTAAATGGCTCTTGCCTTCAGGAACCAAGCGGTTAAAGATAATTAGAGTTATTAACGAATAGTTGTATAATGAAAGGGTTTTATGCGATTAGACACAAAGGCAGAATTGCTTTTTTGTTGCTGATGCTCATTGTTATTGAAGTGTTTAATAATAGCAGTCAGAGTAATAATATTTTGCAGTTAGAAAACGCATTTAAGGAAGTGTATGCCGACCGTTTGATAGTACAGGACTATATTTATTCAATGTCTGAAAAGATACACGTGCAAAAATATGGTTTGATGAGTGAGGATTCTAATAACCTAGAATTGATTTTGCGTGATGAAAAAGCGATTGAAGATTTAATTAATCAGTATGAGTTAACAAAGTTAACAGATAATGAAAAGGTTGTTCTGACAAATTTCAAGAAGAATGTAAGGGAGTTCGAGTTATTGGCTGTTAATTATGTGAAAGAAAGAGATACCTTATTAGATAAACAAACTTGTTTAAGGCAAGCTGATATAGTATTAGCAGATTTGGAGGAATTGAATAAAATTCAATTGAGTCGTAGCAATAAAATTAATAATGAATCTGTTAAAATAGTTTCATTTGCCGGCACAATTAGCCAGTTAAATTGGGCATTAATTATTGTTATTGGGCTGATTATTCAGATGATTGTATTTTCATCCGGATCTGCATACCCTAAAATTAATCAGAATGAATTTATGAATTAGTATATGTCTTTATATAAAGAATATTCTGAAAACGGTGAGCTTTTACTGGAAGGTCAATTTGATTCCAGGGGATTAAAATCTGGATTATGGATTGAGTATAGCCGATATGGAACAATTATTATTGAAGAGCATTATGCGAATGGATTTAGACATGGGTTTTACAAATCCTATTATGATAATGGTATACTTTGGTGTTCGGGTTGGTATAAGGAGGGTAAGAAAGAGGGTGAATTTAGAATATATGATCAGTCAGGTAAATTAAAGCAGACCCGCTTATATTTTAAAGATCATTTAGTTGAAGAGTTGAATAAGCCTTTTACACGTTAATGGTCTTCTTCAGCCTGGTTTTATGGAATAACAGAAAGATATTTTCTTGGCAGTGAAGGTAGGGAGACGCAACGTTGTATATTTCGTATCTCTGTCCAGAGTATAATGCACAGATTTATAGTAATGTTGGAGGATAGAAAAATGATAGAAGGAGATTAATAAAAGTGTTTGAAGTCTAAGCGAATATTCGCTTATTTTTCAGGAAGCCTTGTCATACCTAAATTAATCCATCAATTTTTCTTCACAAACTTAGTTAGAATTACAATCGACTGCTCGTTGATTTTACCTTCAATTTGTTCGTGATTGTCGGCGATTAATTTAATACGCTTAACCACCGTTCCTTTAGACGCGGTAAAGTTGGTGCCTTTAACATCCAGCGCTTGTGTGAGCACAACATTGTCGCCATTTTCTAGAACGTTTCCAAATGCATCCTTGTGAATTTCTTTCACAGCCAAAGCACTCATGGCCCATGAAACTGTTTTTTCGTCTAAGTCGATAGAGGAGATTAAATCGTTTGCCCAATCTTCATTCTTGAATTTCTGTAATAATCGATAACTTAAAGCTTGCACGCTGGGCTCCGTACTCCAAATACTGCCTTCCAATACGCGCCAGTAAAAAGCATCGTCTTTATCCAGGTTCTCTAAACATTTCGGGCATAAAGCTACTTGATTGGCAATGGAGTCGTCGTTTTTCGGGCTAACCGTATAAGCAATTGTAGATGCTTCGCTATTACATAATTCACATTGACCCTGGTTGCGTTCTTTTAGAGATGGAGAGATTGACATAAGATTAAATTAGGAGCGACAAATGTAGAATTATTTTCGAGATTCGTACTAGGAATTGATACCTATCATATCCCAACTTATATGCTAGGAGTAACTGCGTTGATCCCCGCTAACCAAGAGTCAAAATGCAAAAATCCGCTGCTACGCATCGGTTTTTTGTTTCCACCTTCGCTTTTGAAAGCAAAGCTTTCAACGCTACAGCAGAAACAAAAAATCCCAAGCCAAAAGCTTGGGATTTTTGCATTTATCTGTGGACCCGCAGGGATTCGAACCCTTGGGGTCCACTCGACTAATGCTGAAAATCACAATGATGGAAGTTTCAAAACATTACAATTTGTTGCAATTTTAAACATTTCCGTACTCCATTTCCGTACTCCAATTAGCTACATATAGACTTCATAAAGCTTTAATTATTTTTATAAGTAAATTAGTGAATAACCGAATTAATAAAGACAAATTAACCTTGTAATATTTAGCTAGTGTAACACGGAAATTTTGAAATGTGCGGTAAAACCCCCTTACTGAATGAGTGGTTGGTAAAAAAAGGGAATAAAAAGTTAACCTGCAATGCAAATGTGCAACAACCTAACTTCTATACTAGCAAAACTTCTGAAACGTAATAAGTCAGCAAGAATCATCATATAGCTTAGGGAACGTCTTAACAAAACGGCTTTTTTATTATCTTTATTGCTCAAAAGATATAAGCATGTCTTATTATAGTAAACGAAGTGATTGTATTAATTGCGAATCCCAGATAGATAACGCTGTATTTAGTTATTCAACTCAAAATTACGGACAACCTTTGTGTAAAAGCTGTCAAAATTGGTTTAAAGGTGTAATTAAATATACTACGGCAACGGATACTTCTATCACACTTTATTTTGCATTAAAAAAACTTGGTGTACCTGCGATCCTTGAAAGTAGTGATGGTCACAAAACTATTGATATTTCCGTGCCTGATGCAAAAATCCATATAGAAGTTGATGGAAAACATCATGTGCATAATTCCAAACAAGCGCTAAGTGATTTAAAGCGGACCTTTCACTCTCTCAGGGAAGGTTTTTTTACATTAAGAATTCCAAATTCATTAATAGAAAAAAATTTAGAAGAGGCTGCAAAACTTGTGACTGATTGTTTGATAGAAAATCGTGATAAAAACAAATCAAACAAGAAATCCTATCAAATTGAAGATGATGAGCCAGGATATTGCATACGTTGTGAAGGTGAAATTTACTTTGATCCAGATAAACCGCTGTGTCCTAATTGCTATTCCAGTTGGAAACGATACGAAAATTATGACTACAAAGAGAATGTTTGTCACAGTTGCGGTGATGACGGATCTACCACAATGAGCAAACCACTTTGTTGGGATTGTTATAAGGAAAATAACTAACTACCAAGTTTGAGTTATAACCAATATGTTTTTTCAATTTGAACTAGCCTTTTTACCTGAGACTGAAAACCCGCCTGCCTTTGATTTACAATATTATTTTATTAAGGATTTGCACTTTAACCTTGCAAATCCGCTAGAGCAAAGACTAACCTCTGCTTGCTTTTTTAGTTTATAAGAAAAATCAATTAAGTCCCTTCTTGTTTAAATATTCATACAATTCATCCTTGCTTTTCACGTCATTTAAAAGTATAATTCGAGATATTGCTTTGCGCACTATGTTTTCTAATGCCCTTAGCTGTTCTATAAGACTTTGATCAGATTTTTGTATCGGCATTGACCCGTGTACAATCTTACTTCGAGTATCATAAAGCTTTTTTACTTGTGACGAAATAAGATCGAACTCATTAGTATCTGAAGAAAGCAAAATAGCGGTGTGTCTGGATATAATGTGTCTAATGGGCTCTAAAGAACTTCTGTTAAAAATACTCTCAAGGGCAATTATCAATAAAGTAAATTTAATATTCGGCTCAGGTATCTTGTAAGTTAATTCAAAACTATCTACCGCTAATGATAAATGTGGTGGAATCAAAGTGGGAGAGTTAATTAGTTCTGATAAAACAGAAATATCATCTGAAGAGATTGTATAATCAACCTTTGAAGAGATGGGTTTATCTGCTGTTTTTATTTTGCGAAGAACTTTACGTTCCTTTTTGAAAATTGAAAAGTAGCCTTGAAAATTAATTTGTCCTTCTTTATACAACCTTAGAACCCTAATTAGCTTATCAGAAAACACCGAAATTTGCAAAAGAGCTATCTCTGATTCTCCAACCATGTAATAGTTATCCCCATGTTCAGTATTGATGTTTTTGGACAGTTTAAGTAAATAGACCTCTTGATTTAGAATGGTCTCTTCATCGGCATGCTTAGTTAATGGAAAATAATAATTCAGAGCGTCGTCAAAATATTCAGATACTGAATTAACTCCGTCCATTGTGATACTCTTAATAATGTTCTGTTGTGGCTTTTGATGACGAGGGATATTAAACACTTCAGAAAATTGTAGCTCTAGTTTGGAAAGACTCACAGCTTCAAACTCATAACCGTGCTTCAGTAAAATCGGATTTAATTTTAGTATCGTATGATCAATGTTACTAAATATCCCGTAGACTTCAGTTTCTATTTGTTCAGGCATCAGTGAATTTAGCTAAAGTATTTATATTTTATTTCGGCCAATTGGGAATTGAATTTTTGGGATAATTCTTTTTCAATAGCCGCTTTAATTAAAGAATTGTTCTGAAATTTTTTTAAAATTTCCGGACGATTAACTTCTATGAGCCATAAAGGATTAAAAAGAGTATAATGAAATTTTGAAGGCCTTAGTAACCAACTTTCGAAATCATTGTATGTAACGATACTATCAAGCATTGAGACACTAAATAGATCTTTATTATACACTAAAGTAATCATGTTGATAAAGGCTAAATCGGTTAATTCCAAATCCCCGTATTTACAAAAATTTCGATTAACTCTTTCATTTATCTTATCACAATACTTTTGAAAATAGTCTTTTTTGAAATGATCATAACTAGTACATCGCAAAATAAGCTCATAAAAATATTTATTAAAATCTGAATCAAGGCTATCTTCAAAACCTTTAAACAGAATACCACGGCAATTCTCATCACATACTTTAGTTAAATTTATGAGGTCGTCATAACTATTAGAATTACTGTGTGGTGATTTAAATTGTAAAATAGCCTTCTGAACAAGAGTTGAATTTGTTACCTTGACGCTAGGATAATGTTTTTCCAATACCAAAGGGATCTGCTTTATAAGGTTTTCATACTTGTTTCTTCCATAAGATGTTTTCTCGACTACATGACTTAGAAGATCGATCAGAAACTTAGAATCAACCACATCACCCTTTCTCTTTATAAACTCGGCCAACTCGCGTAAGTCATACCAAGCTAGCTCATCTTCAAGCTTAAGAAAAGTAAGTAGAGAAGGTGAGCACTTAGCAAATTGCTCTTTCGTGATGTTAATTCTAGAAAGAATTGCAAATAAATTGGCGAATATATTCGTAAAGCGATCCTGAAATTTAAAATTGTGCAACTGAGCTTTCAAATCACTATTCACCATAAAGCCAAATAAAGCGGAATCAAAATAGGAATTCGAGTAATTACTAACTTTCGTTATTAATAATTCGGATGTTTCAGCCGATACTGGAATTTGCTCTACATCTTTTAGAATTTCTTGCATCACTGAAGGTGCAACATGCAAAATCGCTTCCGTTAGTAAAAAATCATTGAACTCCGACAATCCGAAATCGGGAATCTTAGTGCTAATAACCAAGCCTCTAAATACTTTTTCTGTGAGCGTCGTATACCTCTTAAATATATCATAGATAATATAATTACGATGCGTGTAGGCGAACAGCATATAATATTTCTCTGAAAGGTTACTTGGAAGATTTGGTCCGAATTGTTGGATACCTCCGCCATCATAGAGTCGTTTTAGTTTTTCTATTTGGAAAACAGTCTCTTCTATTTGATCTTGAAGCTTATATATCAGAGCATCTTCTTTAACATCTATCAAGTACTTTTTTACTTGCTTGGTAACCGAGAATTCTATTTCATCATATATGACCTTATCCAGATCAACTGACCTGATGTTACCCATGATTTCTTTACTATCCGCTAACTCGTAATCCAAAATTAAATTATGAAGAAGTTTTAAGTTTAATTTACATACGAAATATGCCGGCGCATTATTATCTTTTCCCTTTAAGTCTTTCTCAATCTCTTTATAAATAAGATATGCTTTTTTGAAGTTATCTGTTGCTGTCAAGTAATTTCCGTATGCATATTCAAGAGTGTTGTTTTTTGGATCTCCGTCTGCTGCTTTTAATTTATTAATCAAAGATTTAAAATTTAAGCTTCTATAATTGCACAACAGACAATCGCACTTTTCAGATCGTGAAATCCATATATTTTTTGTTACTCCATCAACGCCCTCTTTGAAATCAAACATTGTTCTATAAGAAAAGCCTATTGCCTTTTTTCTTCTTTCCTCAATTTGTTTATAATCTTTTACCCCACTTATTTTATGAATCATGCATTGATTTAGAAACCTGAATACTGATTCCATTTTGCCCTTTGGATCGGTAACATTGTTATTGATCAACTCCTTTTCGTATTCAGCAGAAAAACTAATTGAATCTGCATGAATAGTAATGGCATTCAGCAATTCGTATATTTCTGTGTTAATAGTAAACAGAATACGTTCACCATAATGCCAAACGTGTTCATTAAGGATATTAAAGGGGGATGAAGCGGCAATAAAATTCGGATCAACGAAACCAAGCCCTTTAAACCCAAGGAGAAAGTGATACATTTTATCTATGATATGCACAGATTCACTTTCGGTCTGCTTTTGAGTTTTTAAATATTCGGTTAACTTTTCTGTTCCTGATATTCCATCCTCCTTTATGAAACGATCCTTGTGAAATAAATAAAGTAGTTCCTTCAGTTTATCTTCATTTATTAAATCCTTTAGAAAAAAAGCTTGACACTTTGATTGATCTCCAGATGCGTAGAAACGAGTCTCGATCATATTTGAAACAATAACCCACTTGCAATTGCCTCCTGTTTTTGATGAATAAGCAAAGGCTTGTGCAACGGGGCTTTGTTTATCGGGTCTACTTTGGGCGTCATCGAGGTTAGTTTTTGCATTCTTTAGTTCTACAACTGCTCTGACATCATCTTTAGATTTGTCAACAAAAAAATATCCTAGAGCTGCATCTGCTTTCGTTGCATCAATAACAGATTTCTTTTCTTCGCGAAGTAACCACTTGTTGGAGTTACCATAGTTGAATCCCAGAACATCACCAAAGAAGGTTGATATAAATCGGGATTTGATTTCTTCTTCTTTTAAACTTTCGAGTTTGCCGGATTGTACTTCGTCATTTAGACCTTTAATACGTTCTGTTATCTTTCTTATATCAGGGATTGCAGACAAAGAGAAATCAGATAAATATGGTGCTAAAAAGTTTTGTGGAAAGAGTGAAAGGGTGTTCATACAGATGAAATCTAATTTTAAATATACGAGTTTTACTGAGTATTTTGAAAAGTCGTCTACGGCATGCGAACACTGTGGAGCGAGGATGAGTAAAGGAGCCCAGAATGGAGTGGTTGCAACCTATTTTGACAGCGTGGCCCATGAAAAGATCCGGGGAGGCTTTGATTTGTGCCACGCACCCGCAAAACGAGGGCAAAAGAGATGCAAACATCAATAAAATTATACACCAACCAGTTTGCAGCCCTTTGCCCAAAGCCGGAGCGACTAGGCAGGACAAAAGAGGCTTATTCGACGAATGCCGCAGACCCCGAAAAAGGCAAAACAAAACTGAGGAACGAGCCCGAAGGGCATTATAGTTTTGATTCCAAAGATTGACCAATAAATACAGTAATGGTTTTGGCATGATTTTTTCGTGAAAGGTATGAGGAACGCCGTTTTAACTGTTTGGAGATGTAGTTCCTTTCTTTGATAAGATAATTTTTGTAACTTTAATTAGATGGATGATATGCATAAAATAGAATTAAGTGAAGATGAAATTGAGAGAATAAGTTCAGGATTAGCTGATCTTGGGCAAACTTTTATGGATTCAATTAAATCATGGGAGAAAGTTTGTAAAAGTAACGAGCAGCTTTTGTCCACAAGTGGTTATGCGGGTAAAATTATTCATTGTCATCTTGTTATTGAGAATTTACTTAAGAACTCCCTTATTAGTTTAGGTAGTAAAAAAGAAGTTGTTGAAAAATTAAAGTTCTCAGAAAAACTCAAGAAACTACCAACAGAAGGAAAATTATTCTGTTGCCTTTTACCCGGTGTTGATCGATTGAATTACATCAGAAATCAAATCACTCACAATATCAACTACGAGGTAACTACAGAAGATATGAGTGAGATTGATATTTATCTAACTTTTTTTAAACTTGCAGATCCTGCTAAACTTTCGATAGAGGAAAGAGTCTCTGAATTTACCTATATGTGTATTAAGCTTTTCAGTGTTTCAAGTATTGAAGTGAAAGGCCATTGGGATAATTTTTCAAAGCAGTATCCAACTTTTTTCAAAGAGATGGGAGAAATTGGAAAAAAAGTGAAGTTAGGGCCGCACAAGTAAACTTGCACTATTAACCATACTTCTTTATCAGTTCAATTTCTTTTTTAAGAAATGCCTTCCTGGATTTAATGGATTGCAAATCTTTTTCAAGGCTAGGTTTTAATTCCCGAGAAGGTGTTTCTTTTTCCATAAGTTCGAAATATGCAATCAGATCATCAATCCTCTCCAGTTGCTTTTCTTTAAAAAAGGATCTTCTTTCAGCAAAAACAAGCCAGTGCGCCAAATCCTGACAATTAAACTTAGTAACATCATAAAGAGTAGTTCGATATTTTTTAGCCCGCTCCAATAATAATGAAGGTGAGATCGGAGTTTCTGGTGTATGCCTTACTACTAGATCGCTAATGCTATAGTGAAGCATAAACCCCTTGAAATTGACGTCATGAATTCCGCTTCTTTTCTGTGTTTCATTCATTTCCAGTATTACCTGCTGCTTGTTTGCAGTCGTTCCTATCACTACACCTTCGTGATGTAAGAATTGATGTTCTATTGGTAGTTTTTCTAAAGGTCGTTGTAAAATTGTTCCGCTTTGAACAATACTGCCATTAGGAAGCTTAATAAAATCGTCAACGATATGGGGAATCGATTTTAAATCAATTGGATCATTAAAAGGTCGAAAAATAGGAAATCTGTTTTCGTGAAAACAGAATATTTTTAATCCTAATACATGACAAAATGCTAACGGATGCATAAGTTATTTACAGATGTTAAATTATTTTATAAGTAATTCTTTTAAGGCGTCAATTCCCTCTATTTTAAGGCGTGGAAAAGAAATAATTGGAAGAGGTGATAAATTCGAATAAGATAATGGAATATCAAAAGCTGTAATAACTACAGAAAGTATCTGATATGTTTCGACATTTTTAACGTAAACATTTAGCATTTTAATATTCGACTTTAACCATGCATCACGATCAACGTGTTTTCGAATGTATTCTTTTCCTCCCGGCTCAATGTATTTATCAAGATCCGCTTTAAAATCATGAACGGACTTTGATTCGGCAGTGTTCTTGCACTCTAAACTGTAGACTACCTTTTGCGTATGATCTACCATTAGAATATCTATATCTCCTTCATTTTCCTTTGCATTCAGCTTTGCGCCTGGCTTAATATCAACCTCTTCTTCAAAAACCTCAAAGCCAGAGTTCTTTTTTAACCAATACAAGACCGATCCCCTGAATTCATCACCTTTACGATCTGCATATTTTTTTACAAGTTGACTTATCGAGCCGTTTGAAGGGTTCCAAAGAATTCCCTCAGTCATTAATACATAAATATTTTCAAACGATGCATACAAATGCCTATAACTCCACGTATAGTAAGTTCTACCGCCTTTTACCAATTTAGCAATAGGCCTTCTATTAAATGAAAGAGCACGATTATAATACCAAGGACGAGTATCCGTTTTACGGTAACCTTTAGGTGGATTGTCAATCTGCCATCCTTGAAGCAAAACAAAATAATCTAAAGCAGTTCTTATTTCAGAATCCGTCCAATTAAATTTCGTTTTCCTTAATTCTTCATACAGAATTTCTTCATCAATACTTATTGTTGAACTATTGTTCCTACGGACCAGCTCTACCAAATCGGTAAGAAAATCATGCAGTCGCAGAAAACTCATCCCGAGTTCTGCGAAGAAGGCATCTTCAACTTCTTTAACTTCCGGTGAATATTCATCGCCTTTTTCTATAGTAGTCATTGTGAATAAATCAACGTAACCAGAATCATATTGATCAAGTTCAATCTGAGTTCGATTTATACCGAATGTGAACATGGTTGAATTAATTGAAGGATAGTCCACGTCAATTCTCCCACAAGGGAGTAATTTCATTTCAGGATCATATAAATCAAGATGAATACCATCTGAAAGATTAGCCCATGATATCAACTCGGACATCAAGGCTATAAGTTTGTCAATATCATCGAAATTAGGAAGCTTATCGCCTTCAACCATATTGTACGCAACAATTTGCTCTACAAGACAACGAACTGTTAATGCTGTTTTTGTACGTTCGTTCTCCTCCATATGTTCTTTGTATATGACTGCTGCATCGGCACCAAATAATGCGACACGAGCCGGTCTATCCAACTGCTTAATTGCTTTTTCGCGAACACAGGCTTCATGATAATTCAAAAGTACTGGCAATAGATGCATCCCATCATACTCTTTTAAATCCTTAATTAGCTTTCCATGCAAAGCCGCTGCAATATCTCGACATATTTTTTTCCTTCCCTCTTTGGTCTTTAGTAAGGTATCATCAACCTTTATTCCGTAAGCACGGGTAAGATTGATCTGAATTTCTGAAACATCATGTGGCTGCACCTTACGATATGATGTCATATGCCTGGATTCCATCAGAATATTTTTCGCATTGCCAAGCATGCTGGACATTTTTGCTATTCCGATGGGAATACGTTCGTCAATGATCACTTTAAGCACTTCCGCTTTATTTCCCTTCTTACTGTTCAAAATAGAATTAAGGAAATGAAATACTACATGTCGCTCCCCTTGGTTATCTGATTTAGAATACCAATTAGCCATTTCGAGCGGAATCGTTATTTCCACATCAGAACCATTTATAGTAATAGGTATTTGTATCTTATCAAGTGACTTTTCAGGCAGGATATCCCGTGGCCTCATCTCGGGTTTAAATCTGGAATCAATAATTACTTTTACAATAATCGGAGTATCATTTATTGAGAGAGTAAAATTTTCTTTTAAATCCGGTTCTAAAACATGGATCCAAAAAGCCAACATTTCGAGTTGGGAACTAATCAGTTGAGAATGTTGTGTTTCTTCCTGATCATTAGTAAACCAAATAGGAGAAAGGAACTCCTCCAATAATATAGTATTCCGATCTGTATCTTCCACTTCCCGATAAAAAGGAGCATAATCACAATAGTTATATACGGATATTTCTTTCTGCTCGCCGTCTATTCTAAACTTAGCTTTATGCTCTTTTCTTCTTTCGTTTGATCTTTCGATGTATCTCGTTGCGAGTAATGGACGAAAGTCTATAATGTCAGGTCTTATTTCATCCTCCGGCCAAATACAGCAATTATTTTGTAAGTATCCAGCGAAAACAGCGAGGTTACCTCCTTTTGAATTTATTCTACTAAGTGTAATCGCTTCAGTATATGATTTTGCAAATTTCCACAGAGTCAAAGGATCGGATTCCTCTGTGTTACAGATGTATTTTAATTCATCGAGCGTAAAAAAGGTATTTATGAACCGCGTTTTGGGTGATGGTAAAAGCTTAGACCATCTCTGATTATTTTCTGGTATTAAATACATGGTCAGAAATTCTATATCACGGAAATTCCATTCTTCTTTTACATATTCACTAACTGTTTTGGTGATTGTTCCCTGTCTTTTCTCAAGAATCTCGCGCACTTGTCCATCAGAAATACCTTCGTCTTTACTTTCAATATAGCATACATAAGCCAACTTATTTAAGTCAAAGAAAAAAATACATTCATGCAATTCCATAGCTTCTGATGGAGATGACAATTCAATGGGGAGCATATTCCATTGCATTTTGGAAAGAAACCGGTTTATCCTTACTATAGGCTCAGTTATTCTCATCTAAATTGGCCATATAATAGTTGAATTTTTGGATATTTTATTCTTGAATTCTGATACTACCTCGCTATAGAGCTCATGAGGTTTACGTAATCTTTCAAGAACAATATAAAGCTCCACTTCTGAATGACCAGATGGTTTTCTTTCAGGATTTGATACCTGATCTTCACGTTCAGTATATATAACCCAGGGATATAAAATTATTTCAGCAATAGTGTTTAGAAGCTTACGCTCTCTTTCTATATTATTAGACTGAATTGTTGGGTAAGCTAAAGTTAATCCAAGCAAATTATTAGTTAGTTTTTGAGCTAATCTATTGGCAGTATACGATCCATAATACAATTCCTTAACTGAGTAACACAAATTTTTGAACTGCTTATGATACTCTTCGAAAACCTCTTGTGAACACTGGAGAATAGACCACTGCATATACGCCTGAGCATATTGGACTCTATCATCAAATAAATCTGTAAACCAGATTCTATAAGATTGCATTGAATCACTAAAACAAAGCGGTATTGTTTCAACTATTTCGGAAAGAGTATTTGTGAAACAATGGGTAAGGCTATTTTGAAAATCTTGAGTAAAATCGAAGTCTGGCTCACCATTTTTGTGAATATATAACAACCATCCTCCCAATGCCAAATAGTCATCCGGCCAAGAAAAGTTCTGAAATACTTCGTACTTAGAATCAACTACAGAAAATTGAGCCCGAAGGTACTGGTCAATTACCCTAGTGATCACGTCCTTTGTACTTTCATTTATAGGGGTTCTTGGTTTACTGACCGCTTTTAGGAAATAATATTTTCCCGATGTTTGCCAGTTGTCCTTAATAAAAAATGAAATGAGTTTTTCGCCCGCGAACGAGGGTTTGACTTGGAACTCATCAAGAATCAACACAGCGCAAAAAGTAATCTCTTCTGGCGTCCTACGCAAAAAATCCAAAACTCTTTTCTCAGATATTGAATTAAAGTTCAATCCATATTCGCATAGGGCTACTCTTGGATCCGGATAAAGCTTGCTTATCGATTCTACGAGATCAATTGCATTATCAGAATAATTAATAATCCTTCGCAAAAGATCGATCGGGTTATTAAATCGTTCCACATATTGCAAAGTAAAAAAGAGTTTATCCCATTCCTCACAAGTTAGTGCTTTCTTAGTTTCATGTTGACTAAAATGATACTCTTTATTAAATTGATCAATTAAGATCTCTATAATTTGCTTACGTTGGCCATCAGAGAGTTTTTTGAGAACTTCAAGCGTCATGTTATATTGAAACTCATCATGCAATGAACCCAAACGATCAATAAGAATTAAATAATTTACTAATCCATGAATACTGAATCTATTATGTTCAATTGCCTCAAAAACTATTGAGAGAAATTCACGTTCAATTTCGCCATTCTGATTGCTTTTAAAAATTAAAAATCCCAAGTCCCTTTTAATTGGAGAAGAACGGCGACGAGTGTCAGAATAAAATTTAAGCTCTATAGTTTCATAATCTATTTCCTGATCTTTTAAAAGATAAAGTATAAAAAAAGTACTTTTATCTAAAAGAATAATTTCTTTTAGCCAACTTTCGAGATCCGGTTTAATATGAATTAACTTTTCCGCCATCCCTTATTTAATTTACACTGATCCCATATAAAAACAAAGTTATCCAAAGCCAACTCAGCCTCTTTTATCTCGAAAACAGTTATAGAAACATCCTTGTTATGTATATCAGTCAAGCTTGGCCCTATGTGCAAACCAGATACGTCATCACCATTCTTTCTTAAGATATACCTGTCGTGCAAAGTATAATCGTTATAGAAGACACCGTTAGGGTAATAACAGGCTTCGATATTTACTGTCTTGCTTTCACTTTTGGGAAAATCTACTTTTGACGGAGGAATTCCTATCGACATTTGTTCATTGGTTATAATAGAAAAAGATGAATCTTCGTTGGCCATAAGAATAATCAAAGAGCTCCAAATAGTTTCTTCTAGCTTATTGTTTGTAAAAGGATCACGTAATGCAGTAAAGACGTTAAAATATGGATCCATAATAAAAAACTGGTCCGATTTCTGTGGTTTAAAATAATCATCGATGAACATAACAACTTCATCTATCCTATCATAAAGATTTTTACCAGCGTTCAAATATTTTATATGACTATAATACGGGCACATTAGTAAATCAAATTGTATTTATCGGATTCTTCAAAACGTTGAAGAACCTTAGGTCTAATTTTAAAAATGTCGATTTGGGTTAGTGGCAGAACCATTAGCTCTGTACTTTGAATAATTCCGTTTATACTATTTGAAACGCTATAAATAACGTTCTCGTCTTTTCCATTCAAAACGTATCTATCGTGAAAAGGCTGTTTGCTAAAGCAAATATTAAAAGTTTTCAATTTGAGATAGCTTGAATTGGTAAAGGTTGCTTTCAGCGCTTTGTAAATCGCTTTATAACCTTCAATAAATTTCTCCTGACTACCATCACTTAACGAAGATGCCTTTCTCCAGCTGCCAAGAATATTTAGTTCTTCTATTCCCCCTTTTGCTAAAGCTATAACAAGTGCATTCATAAATACCAGCTGGCTTTTTGAAAGTTTCAACTGCGAATCCTCAACAATTATTTCCCCTAGGAAATATGGGTCACTAATAATTATACTTTTTCCAAGAGAAAGTAAAATCTGTGAAATCCGATCACTTAACTCAATCTCACTTTGTTTATCGCTAGGTGCGGATGACGAATGCCATACTACAGATTCGGACAAAGGGGCGACGCGACCTTCATTTGAAACAATATTAATATCTCTGCCGAATAAATCTTTTATTGTGATACTTACTATCTGGGTGTTCAGACTAATGTCTTTAATTAAATAAAATTTCTCACCACAGAGAAACTTACCAGTGGTTTTATCAACGAATAAGAATTCACCTTTATTGATGGCTTCGGATAAATCCATTGACCACCTTCCGTTTGTAGGATCAATCTCTGACTCTCCTAGTGTTCTCGTACCCGAAATATCTCTGATAATTACTTTACTGTTTGTTTTAAACTTTAGATCTTCTTGAACAAATCCGAAATATTTTGTGGGATCTTTTTTTGTGTCCTTTCTAACACCTCGCAAAGAATAGAAAACACCTCTGCTATCATAAACAAAACAAATTTTTTTATTTAGTTTTTGGAATAAAAATTTCTCATAGAACAAACCATAAGGCTCAACTTGTTTAATGCCGTTAAAGTGCTTATATCCACTGATAAATTCGCAATTCTTTTCTTCGTTGAGAAAAAAACTAATATCTGTATGCCATGACTTACATATGAAATCATCGGGTCTATCTCCTTTGTCACAATTATCAACATCAGGAATAGCATATATATTATCTTTAACAACTTCCTTTTCAAACTGTGGTGCCGTAAACTTTTTGTTAACGGAGCCCAAGTTAATGTTCAATTCAAATTTGGAACTAAGATCTTGGAAAAGGGCTTGAGTAAATTTATCATTGCCAACAACAGTCCACTGTTTGACTTTTTTTTCTTCCCAAAGAAATATGGCATTTCCATGACTTCCTTTTCCTTTATACCAGTGAGGTTTATCGGGAGCAACTTCTTCCAATTCTTTCAGATACCCGAAAAATATCTTTTCTTCAGATGGTTCTGAAATAGTAAGGAATGTTAATAGGGATGCATTAGATTTCATAGGTAAATGGGACTATGAATATAGTAAAAAAGGTGATTTTAAGCCGATTTTGTCTACCAAAAAAATCTTACATAACAGAAATGTAAGGTTTTGTAGTGCCGACTCTTTCAATAAAGACAATTTATCAAT
Source organism: Bacteroidia bacterium (assembly GCA_016787445.1). GTDB lineage: Bacteria > Bacteroidota > Bacteroidia > B-17B0 > Aurantibacillaceae > JAHEYG01. The sequence goes on along the minus strand of JAEUTQ010000011.1, from coordinate 53,986 downwards.
TTCAACAATTATGCGAATTGTATTACCATACATACTGTTTTGAAGTATTGGCGCAAAAATGTTGAGAATGGTTCGGTTTGTTTCCAGAGTTGAAACCAATTTGGGATATATTTTAGAGATTACCTTTCTGCCGTTTCAGTTCTTCAAGATAAACCCCGTACAAACTTAACTCGTTTAAAGCTAACTGAAATACGTTAGTTAAGGGTGGTTCCTTGAATTTTTCAAAATTATCACTTTCGGGATCATTATCAGGAAAATTATATTTGCCCTTATAGTAAGCTGGTCGTTTTGCAATTTTTTCAGTTTTCAAACTTTCAAAAATTTCATAAATTGCTATTATAAGCATTGTTGACTCACCGAATGTGGTTAATTTATCAACATACCTAAAAACCTTATCCTTTAAGATTACAGGAGGAGAGAATTGATTTAATATTCTAGCAAACGCCAAGAGAAACCGTTGTTTGCCACCGACTGTGTTTGTCTCAGGAATAAAAAAAGGTCTGATAAAATAAAAGAAATCCTTTTCCTTAAACTTTTGTGCAGCATAAAATTTGTCATAATAATACTTTATTGCCTGCGAGATATGGATTCGATTCTGGCCAAATAATTCATTGGCAAAAGAATCTGTTGCATTGAGAACTTCATTGTATTGCGGTGTATCCTTAAAGTGCGATAATAAATAATTTTCAGGATTTTCCTGGAACAAAGCATAATCAGCCTCTACTTTTAGTTTTTGAAGAATTTCGATCATTTTAACTGCGGGGTTAAACGAATTCAAAGCAAAGTAGGCAATCAGAATTTTCTCAAATGCTGTTGGTCGTTGAATACCATAGTGTAATAGCAGAGCGTCAAAAAAGCGATAAGGATAAAAAGGTCTTTGACTTAGTTTTCTTGGATCGATATCAGAAAGATCATTTTCAAATAGATATTCATCAATTGCAGAACTCAAGAACTCATCTATTGCACCATATGTTAGATAAAATTTATGTATACTAATGAGGCCACCGATTTCTATCTCTATTAGTTTACGATCTCCTTTAACTGGAGAACCAGGAACAGACATTGGTTTAATTACTTCATTAATATCTAATATTTCGAAGCTTCTATTTTGAGAGTTCACCGTCTCCTCGACCAATTTATAGTCAATATCATCTTCATTTATCATTTCTGTCACTGAATTCCAGTATTCGATATCGTCTTTTAGATTCGGGAGTTTATTTGTATTAATGGGATATGCATGTAATTTTTCCTTGTGTGTAAGAATTGTCAGGGTTCGAAATCTATCACAGAAATTCAAATGAAACTGCCTTATACCCGGAAATGTTGTAATATTGGTTAAGTAGTGATAATATTCATGAATAAATATAGCTTGTTGCTGCCCAATATTCAAGTCCGTTATAAATGTTGTTAGATTCTCAGTATCAAATCCATCCAAGCAAATATAAAATCTGTCTGGATAATATTTTATCTTAGTTAAATCGATTTCTTTTTCCATGGTTATTATTTATTTTTCATCCTGCTAACCCATTCGTTTGGAGAGGGATTCTTGTATTAAAGATAAGAATTTTTGTGGTTTGTTTTGCGAATGTAGATCTCTAAATAAACGTTGTAGTGGTTGCCTAGCAGACCGCTATCAAAAGATCCTGTAAAGTATATTATTGAATTATTAAGTAAAATTGATTTATCTCTTTAGGAGCTGTTTTGTACCTTAGATTTATGAATGGTATCGCAAATCAGTTAGTAGAAATAGCATTGTCGGACATAAAAGCCTCGAGAAAATTGCGCGAAGCTAAACAATATCCGCAGTCGGTATTTTATTTTCAACAATCAACTGAGAAAGCCTTTAAAGCTTGGGGAATCTTTGCGGGAATTATTAAGGAAGATGAGATTCAGAAGATAAGCCATAAACATATTAAAATTTATTGGAAGGCTTTAACGGACCAAGAGAAAACCGTTAAAGGAGCAATGCAAGCGTATGACAAGATTGAGGGTATCAAAGATCATGAGGTTTACAAAAACATGAAATTGGATGAATTCAATAAAATGATCGAAGATGAAAAAGTTTTCAAAGAAACGATAGAAAAATTAGACCTACTGAATCTAACTCATAATGATCATGTTTGGGTTTTGGATCATTTGGAAGAAGTTGAAAAAGTAAGATTGCCATCATTTAAAGGGTTAGCTGGAAAACTACGCGACTACTCTCTAAAAACCGAAGACTTTACTAGGCGTATTAGTGAAAACAACGCAAAAGAATTTAGAGATGAAATGGATAAGTTAAGTGATGAACAATTGGAAGCTTTATCCTGGTATCCGCTGAAAGAGTACATGATTAGTTTATTCGTAACCAAAGTTCTTTTTTTTACTACGATCATGAGTGCTGCCCATTTTTCTTATTGCAGGTATCCTTTCAAAGGTGTAGACCCCTTAAAATTTTATACTAGTAAACAACCTCTCGTGAAGTTTTTGCCCGATTATCTAAGATTACTAGAAAAAGCAATAAAGGTTTTGATAAAGCTTAGAGCAGGAAAATACATACCAAAAGTTTTAGACTCCTTTAAATAGATGTAATACGCTTTAGTATCAGGAATTAGGAAAAAAGCAGAACCGAAATTAAAAGGTGTTTGCTCCCATTGCAAGAGTGATGTGCTTGCAAAATGCGGAACAATAAATATTTGGCATTGGGCGCATGAGGCAATTGAAAATTGCGACGATTGGTATGAACCGGAAACTCAGTGGCACCGAGATTGGAAAGAGCATTTTGGGGAAGAATGCTCGGAGATGAGCCCCGAAAGAAAATTAAATTTAATAGGGATTGGTCGCGCCGTTCCTGGCAAGATTCAATACGACCCGTGTTTATTGATCTAAACGAAAACGAGCTCATTTGGATCAAAAGCGGTTTAGGTCAAAAATCCGGCGAAGGAATTCGCGTATCAAAACAGGAGTTTATTGATAAGTATAAAGGTTAATGCCACACTAAATAAAGTTTTATAAAACACACCGACAGTTGTGCTATACACTTAAAGATCTCGTAGTACGGTACAGGCTTTTTTGTTGATCTAGGGGTTTTGGTTCTTTTAGCTTTTTTCATGTTATCGTTATTAATAACATAAAGTTGCGTAATCATAAAAGTGATTATAGGAACAGAAGGTGGCTATTTTTACGAGGCGTTGTTCCTGTTGATTATCAGCGCGTTATGGGTTTCCCAGCTTGTGCCAAGTCTTGACCTTATCTACCACAAAATTTTCAGAGTCCCTTATGTGACGGAAAAAGCCTGACTTCTGTAGCATTAAAGCGATAATCGTAAAGTACATCTCCGAAGGAGATTCAAACTCACCTGGTGGAGCTTCATTAAGAAGATATTTATAAAACGCGCAAACAAATTTTACAACAAAACGATCTTCCGGAAGACTCAATTTATTTCCATATTGAATTTGAAAATTGCCATCACTTACTTCCTTTACCTTGGTATCAACTATACCAACTTCAAAGTCTTCCTCATTATCCATTATGTGATTCTTCAATGCCTGTTCAAAAATATACATTGAAAGAGGTTCATTTAAAGCTTGAACACCTGATCCATCATTCAACTCGAATTTTATACTTTTAAGTTTGCCGTTTGCTCTCATTGCTTTAAATAGCATTGCTAACTCAGAGTAATCTGGAACTTTCTTTATTCTTTCAAGCGAAAGTTGAGCGCTTATAAACATATTGTTTTCTTTCAAGCATTGAGAGATATGAGCAAAATCCTGTCTCAAGTTCATTAGTCCAAATCTTATACCTATTGTGCTTGCTACTATTAACGAATCGGCCCTTGTTTCTTCTTTAGCCAAATCTATGAACGACGGTTCAAAATACTTTAGCAGTTTATCTCTATTGATTGGGACATTTGCATGAGTGATCTTTTCATTTAGCTCATTACGTTTAGGCCAATTACGAATGAGTTTGATTTTTTCACTCTCAGAATGTCCTTCATCACCAAGTGGAATACGTGAAAATTCAAACATCTTCACAACTAATAAAAGCAGCTCGTTCGACGTTACAGCCTTACTCTTGACTACCCCACTTGCTTTGAAAAAATTACAGAGAGACAGTACGAGGTCTTTCTTAAAATTCAATTTCTTAACTATAGAGGCGTACCTGTTAGGAAATCTCTCTAATTCAATTTTCCAATTTTTAAAATGTGAATTTTCCTCAAGTTGTTGTTTAAAGTGCTGTAAAATATCTTTAGTTAGCCAAGGATCTGTAAGAGTTTTCTTTCCATCAGCATAAATAAAATCAATTTTTTGAAGATCAGGCTGTAGTTTTTTCCCTTTGATTAACCATGTTTTATCAAATTCTCTATCTAATATCTCGTATGCGATCTTTGCTTGCTTAGCGCTATCGCGAATTTGTTGTTCGTACTTTTTATTATCGAATAAAAAAACATCATTGAAATAAATGTGTTGGGCTGTGGCAATTATTTCAAAAATCAAATCTCCGATTTTGTCAAGTTTATTTACCGAAATAAAATTTTGTATCGCATTAAACTCTTTCTTAGTTAATATAACTCGATAATATTTATTTTCCGGAATATATCCAAAATCAAATGCTCTAATATCAAAAACCTCCTTGAAAAAATTTATTAGTAAACCTCGTGTCCAACTCAGGTACTGAATATGTTTGTCATAAGGAGGTGCATCGGGCATTTTGTGTAATTCATGCTCGACAAAATTTTTATCCTTACGGGCTTTTTCAAGATTCTCTTGCTTCTCACATTCTAAGTCAAAAAGTGGACGAAATCTTTTTTGCTTTTTGTCATAGTAGTTGAATACGTATGTGAATCTCCAGTATCTATCTTGTTCAGGATTGTAACCACTTAGGTCATATTTTCTATCACCATTATTATCTCTCGTTACCTTTACCATTCCCTATAATTTGTATAATCAAATTTACTGATAAAAAGCGCTTTAAGGACCTGTTTTAACGTCAACATTCTCAGCGGAATTTAGTTTCTTCTTTGCACTAAACCATCTTTTCTCCATAGAATCCCGTAAAAATCCACGGAATTCCGAAGTTTTAAGGGGATTTCGGTTTTCTTCCGTAGAATTGGTACATCCTTCATTAGGTTTCTACGGAGAATTTCAACGAAAAATGTCTTTAGGGTGCGCCGGTAACGGTGGGGTAAGGCATGCCAATAGCAAAAAAATTCTAAGCAGGTTAGCAAAATTGTTATTTTTACGCCCGCATGGAAAATTTCATTTTGTCGCGCAAAAAGATTGCCCTAATTAAAGACAAGGTTTTTGTCCTTTCAATACCGGTTTCCCTAAACCCGGCCGATGTTGTATTTATAATTGAATCTAAGTTGAAATTTGAGGAGTCAGTTCATGTTGAGTTTGTTTTAAAAACCATGACCGGTGCTTTGAATGACTCAGCTATCGTGTTACCAGTGGAAGTAAAGGGGCCATTGACGAGAGTTAGACCTTGTGATATAGTCAAGTTCGAACACAAGACATATTTGCTGTTTTCGGTGAAAGCGTCGAATGGGATGGATATTGAGCTTTCTGTTGAATCAAAGTAATTAATTATTTGCAAAAGAATAATGGCTAAAAAAGAAGATTATCTGTCGCTCTTTGGTGCTAAGGTTAAAAAATTACGTGAGGAAAAAAGAATGACACTTGAAGAATTAGCACATGAAGTAGGTTTGTCAAGTAAAGAACTTCATCGAATTGAGAATGGAGGTCGCATCACCATGGAGTTAATTTTTAAGTTAGCAGCATCTTTGGGTGTAGATGTAAGTGAGCTATTAATTGGGATGCCCAAAAACATCTAAAGGAGTACGTACTTAAACATCCAATCAAAAGTTTATTTCAAAATTGTATATTTACAACGACAGATTCATCTGTTTCAAAAATGGTGAAAAGGGCCAAAGGATTATTCTCTTGGCTCTTTTCTTTTTTCTTAAAGTTGAACTTTTAAGCCTGTACAAATTTGATATTACTAGGTTATTAGTAATTGATTGGAATTACACTATCGTGTCCAATAATTCGGTTTCGGTATCAGCGATATCCAGCGCTCATTTTTACGGAATTCCGCGTAAAAATTTGGAAAATTTCAGCAATAATAAGCCATAAAAAGCAATGATAAGCACTTGTATTTTCGTTTCATTACTGTTAAGTCTTTTTCAGCAGACTCACAAAATTTATCCAAAATTTCAGCACACTTAATATCATATGGCCGGAGTTTTCGCAGTGGCAAAATTTCACAGGAGCGAACGCGGTAAGCGAATGCCGCCGGTAACCGTTTGGTGTGCGGAGACCCTTTTTTAGCACAGGCTAAGCTGCTTAAGGTGCTTTTTATAAATCGGCAGCAATGCCATCAGCTTCTTTTGTGAGTTTCTTGATTAAGAAAAATACACCGATTAATAAGCCAATATAGATCGCAGCCTCTGTACCAATCAATATATTTCGCGTGAATTCAGAAGATAGAAACTTGTCTAACTGTGAAAATTCGCCTTTTTCAATCCGTTCAAGCGCGGCTGCTTGATTTTTTCGTTGCCTTCTGGCAACATAGAAAACGATGAATCCAACCATGATAAGAACCAAAATGTACATCACTGTTTTGCCTTTATCGGTTCCTTCCGGATTGAATTTCGTTTCAGTTGTTGTTCTAGAAGTACTTTGCGAATCAAAATAACGGCTTTCATTAATCATTTTTAGATATCTTGAAGCGGTGCTTTCTTTTTCACTGTTAGACGGCGCCGTATCGCTTGCCGCTGAGGAGGTGTTTTCAGATGGGGTTTCGTAAGGTGTGCTTTCATGTGGACCAATAAAGAAATCCAGGTTCACCTTTGTTGGTTTAAGATTTTTTGGTAATGCCATTTTTTACTTTTTTTGTTTAACAATACGTAACACATTGTCTCTAATGAGTACCAAGCCAAGATTTCCCGCACAAAGTACGGATGGATCATCGCCTTTATTCATAGGAAGCGGTGGAGGGAAACAATTAAAATCAACATTTAATGATTCTAGTTCCTCAGTTGTTGTAAAAAGTTTCCGTTGATCCAGGAAACTTTGAATAACCACGAACGCCCAGATGAGTCTAGGGTCAGTAATACCATGTTTTTTGGCAAGACCTTTGAGGTAGTTAATTCTATTACCGCAGCTTTTAGAGCAACAGTTAGCGGCTGGGTTGACCGGATCAAACACTTTCCTACATGAAGGATTAATGCATCTTCTGTGTCTATTGAACATGGCTTTGTCTTTTAATGGTTAAACATAAGAAAGTAATAAGTCGGCGAAATAAGGCCACAAGTTTGTTCTGTATTTCCCGAACCGATTTTTTTCTGCTTTTACATGCCCTTGCATGATAGATCTGAAAAGGGTTTTGAGGATAAAATACCTTTTGACAGTTTGGGTTGGCGCAGGAACGACGTTCGCTTTCCACGCCAGGTTGTGCATTGAGTTTTTTCATAATATTGGTTTTAGATTTGATGCGAATTTAGTTTGTCAATATCCTGTAATCAACTGATAGTAAGGCTTTAGTAGTTGCTTAGTAAGGCTTTAGTACGCTAGTAGATTATTAGTAATGTACAAGTAATTGAATAAAAAAGCCCATCATTGATGGGCTTATAAAATGTTCAAGGAATTTAATACCGTAACTTTTTAAAATGCTCTTCGATTGGAACCAGATATTGTTTTGACGGTGGTTTAGCCATGTTACTTGAAATGGTCAAAAGAGTAGTCTGATTAAATTTATCAAACGAATTTTTTAAGAGTGTAGCATACTCCGTTTTTGAACCTGTTGCGTCGAATTCGAAATAGAATCTATACACCAAATATAACAGTGCTCTTTTATTTTTAAGGTTAATCGGGTATTTTTTTTGCACCGGATTTGGGTTTCTGAAAACAGCGAAAGTATTGTAAAGAAAATCTTTTACATCTTCTTCGGTCATGAACCCCAACGTAACAAGTAGCATAAAGTAATTGGTTATTTGTTCCGCTGAAGCTGAACAGTTGATGAGTTTGACAGCAGGTTCATTACCCAAGACTTCATTAGTTTGGCTAATAACAGAATGAGTATCTTGTTCTTGATGAATTTTTTCCCATTTGGATAATTCCGGTATGAGAACCTGTTGAAGCATCATCTTAAACTCAGGTCTTTCAAGTCCAGAGTTTTCAATTATAAGTGCTTGGTTTTTGTAGTGCCATATTAAGTCATTGATATACCTAATTACATTTTTACTATCCGAAATATTTTCAATCCTGTTATGAAATTCGGTAAGTCGGAGTTGAAATTCTTCATTAATGGTAACCTTATTTTTTAATTCCAGGTGCTGATTAGATAATTCCATGGGTCTAATTATAAATTAAAATCTATGCTTCTAAATTTCTTATTGAAAAGTACTTTGTTTAAAAAACTCCCCGTGAGCGTCGGAAAGTAGGGGGGAAAGATAATTGCCACCCATGTAACAAAAGTAAGGATACAAGTAATACGACTAACGTTTTAGTACGAAAGATATAAACATCTTATTAGCCGCTGTACGACGACCGTTATAACAAATTTGTTAGATTCATTAAAATCTAACAAAACTGTTAGATTTACCTTCTTATGACCAGAGTGTTTTTTTTGTCTTTAACGAGTAATTCTTTTTCGGTTATATTTTTTATCAATAAATCATCGATTATTTGACCTTTCTTTACAATAAATGAATTTCCATTAATGGAAATAAGAGCGGTGATAATTCCATTCGATTTGTTTTCAATTAAACCTAAGAATTTAATGTCCTTCTCTTTTGATGTGGTTAAAGCATTGTTATTGTTGTGTTGTATTGGTCTCTGATTGCCGGAAGTAGCATTAATCACTTTATTATAGTTATATTCTTCCTTCAGGAATGGATCTTTGTAATTAAGTGATAGTTTATAATCAATAGTATCGTTGTTTGTTAGTTTTGATTTTGATATGGAAAATTCCTGAGGTATAAAACCTTCTCCTTCATTTAAAGCTGAATAGATTTTTAAGCCAATATATCCCCAAATGAAGAGATTAATAGGCAAAAGAATGTATAGGCTATTTTTACCTTTTAACATTTATGGAATTAACTTGAATTTTAATTGATTGCTAAAGCCTGATTTATTTCCAACTGAATCAATAGATCTAACGCGCCACCAATAGTAATTGGCAGAGACTGGAATGTTGGGACTTAACGCGTTAATTTTTAGTTTTGTTGAATAAACTCTCGCTGAGCTAATAATTGAGTTAAAAGAGGAATCGATACTTACATATAAACTATCATATTTTGTATCCATAGTGCTACGGGTCCATTTTAAATCGATTGTATCTTTAACAAAGCTTCCATGAGTCGGTGAGGACAGGACTGAAGCAATGGGCGGAGTAATATCAATTGTAAAGCTCAACGGAGTATTATATTGTGAAATACTAAATCCGTTGAGAGCTCTAACCTTCCAGGTAAAAGCACCTCCGGAAGTATTTGACCAAAAATAATTCGAGTTCGTGGTTGTAGTATCTTTAATTATTGTGCTTACTGAATTTAAAATCTGAATTTGATACTGACTGGCGGCACTTAAATTGTTCCATGAAAAACTAACCGATGTATTAGAAGTTAGGAGGTTGTTTATTGGAGCAATAGTTGAGACTAATTGATTACTGAGATTGCTTGTTGTATCAATCGTTAAATTATATGTTGTGTAGGCAGTACTGCCACCTGCATTCTTTGCTTTAATCCGCCATTGGTATACTCCCGGGTTAAGTGTGTAATTAAATTTGTCTCCAGTGATATTAGTATCTACGATTAATTGTAAAACGGATGCGAAACTCGGTTTTACTATCTGAATATTATAATTCTCTGCACCTTCTAATTCTTCCCACCAAAAAGTAATGGAGTTGGATGAAGTTACCAGGTTATTGCCTGGTGCAAGAATGCTTACAACTTCGTTCTTAATATCCTTTACTATAAAATCCTTAGTGCAGGATAAAATGACCAAGCATATTATTAATATGGAAAAATGTTTTAATGGTTTCATTTTAGTTGTTTTTTTCAATTTGTTTAAATGACTGAGTAATTAATGTTAGATATAAAAATTTTCTTTTGCTTTGAAAATCTTTAATAGAAAAGAAACGAGCAGACATAATTTTAGCGCTTATATTATATTCTGTTTCCATTTTATAAACTAAACGTAACAAATCATGAAATTTACCTTTTATTGTAAAGGTATTTGTTTGAATTAGTAAATTGTCTTTTAAGTAAGAAGAGCTAGAAGGAATCTCAGTAACAGTACACTCATTGCCTTCTGCAAATTCAGAAATCGACGCTGTCAATTTATCTCTTACGGACGTTGTATCATTATTATAGGCTTTTTCAATCAAATCCATTTTTGATTTTAAAAAAGGCAAATCTTTTTCCTTTTCTTTTAACCACTCTATTTTTTGTTCTTTTCCGTTAATTTCATTTTTTAATTGTAAGGTTTTGGAAAAGGCAAGTTTATAAAATATAAAAAGAAATAATCCAAAGCCAATTATTAGAGCTAAGCATTTTTTTGGATATGTTAAATTAGTTAGCATTACTTTGTTTCTACCATTAACTCAAAATTGGGCTGACTGGATTCTGTTTTAAATAAGAACTTCTCTAAACTTACGGATTGAATAAAACTCTGACTTTTTAAAATATTTACCCACTCATTAATTAAAAGACTCTTATTGCAATTACCTTTTATTATGAGTTGATTTTTTGAAAATGCGACAAGACTATCCTCTTCATTTAGGTTTATTGGGTTAAATATCATTTCGGTAATAATTACCTCTTCAGGAATGGTTGAAGCAATTTTATCTGCGAATTTGGAAATTGGGTTATTTTCTAGTAAACCGGTTTTTTCTATAAGTACTTTCTTTTTTTCATAGTTTTCAAGTAGCTCATTTATTTGCTCATATTTTCCTTGGTATACATCCAATTCAGTTTGTAATTTATTGGAGGAGCTAAAATAATTTGAAAACAGAAAGAAATTAATCAAACATAAGAGGAACGCTAAAGTAATTAATGAATACAGAACAGTTTTGAATTTTTGCTCCTCAAGGTGCCTTTCCTTGAACAATGTTTTTTTATTTAAGTCAATGGAATTGTTTTGTTGCGTTAAGTAACCAAAGCCTATAGCAATGGATAATAGATATGTTGTATTAAAACTTAGATTCTCGAGATTAATAATTTTAATCTCACTGTTCGCTATTTCAATTTCTTCAACATAATCATTTAATAGATTGAATGAGTTTACTGCCGAATTGACTTGATTAAAACCACTTAGAAGTTGCTGTAAAGCAATTATAGCTGCCGGACCAATTATTACATCTGCAATTTCAGCTTTGATTGACCTAATTTCTTCAACTATCGTATTTAAATTAGACGAGCGAATCAAAGAAACAAAACAACTGTTATTGGTTTGCAAGTGTGCTTGTATATTAAATTCATCAGATTGGATTGCGGGAAAATTATTGTGGATAAATTCGGCAGCGGTGATTTCATCGCTGGTGTTTAGGTTTATTTTTTTTGTAATCACTCCTCTTCCGTTAACAAGCAAAACGATTGGAGTTTTGTTTTTTATAACAGATTTTGGGATATTGCTTAAAGAAATTGCATTTCCGGTCTCCAAAATTTGCAACTTGTTATTATGCTTTTTTAAAACAGAATAATAAATTTGATATCCAGATTCAGTAAGGACCACTTCTAGTCCACATACACTGGATTTTGTCAAAAAACTTCTAGGTATCCAATTATCCCAAAACATATTAGCCGTAGATAATAGTTGGTTTAATAAAAATAGTTAGTTTGTTCTCAGATTTTGTTTTTGTTCTATCACCGAAAAGCCAGCGTATGAATGGAATTCGTGAAATTCCCGGTAACCCCTTTCCTGAATGAGAAGTTGTGTTCTCCTCCAGGCCACCTAACATAATCATTTCTCCATTTTTTACTCTTACCAGTGATTGAAAATCTCGATTAATTGACCCCGGAGGAGCTGTATTAGAAATTCTCTCCGTAAATGTTGATTGCTTAACGTTAATGGTCATTGTGATTTGTTCATCCCCTGAAACTTGGGGATCAATCGTTAGAGCTAAATCTGCATTTACCGGTTTATATTGTTGCGACTGTAATAAGTTTTGTTGAACATTATTCGTATTTACAAGTTGATTTTGAACTTCCAGATAATATTCAGTTTTGCCAATACTTAGTTTGGCCTCATGGCCATTTAATGTTGCCAGCTGTGGAGTGGAGCGCACTTTTAAAACTCCTTGTTCTTCTAAGGCTTTTATGGTTAAATAAAAGTTAGGTGTTACATTTCCGAGATTTATAACGCCTAAGCCATTAATTCCACTTATTAAATTATTAATGCTATTTGCGTTTAGATTTAAATCAAATTGAGGTACAAGAGTTCCGGAGGTTGTTGCAGGTTTTTGGCCAAGTCCGGCTGAAATTCCCGCAGAGAGTGTGTTGCTCTTTCTAACATCAGCAATTATGACTTCAATGTGAACAAGTGGTACAATTTGATCAATTTGTTTTAAAAAGCTCTCCAGTTCATTTATTCTAGGCTGTGAACCACTCACAATGATGCCATTTAAATCATCAAATGGTTTTATGTCTATTCCTTTTTTTAGTTCAGAGGGTATATGCTCAATTACTTTTTCAACGGTTCGGTTTTTCAATGTAATAACCTTACTGCTTCTTAAACCTTCTAAGTTTCTATCTCCCATCAAATAAATTTCACCTTCTTTTTTAAATGTAAATTCAGTTCCGTTAAACAATAGTTTTAAAAAATCATCATAATTGGCTTGTTTAACTTTTACTGTTGCATTTCCCTTTAATTCAGAAAAGAGGAAGTAATTCTTTCCAAGTTCTTTGGAAACTGAGTTGACAATATCCAGAATAGGTGTATTTTGAAGATCAGCAGTAACCATGCCTTCAGAAACCTGTAACTGTGGATTTGAGTTTATTTGTCCAAATGGATTTGTGACCCCTCCGGTAAGGTTCTGTTTATCCCCATTAAATGTTTTTTTCTCAATAATATAGAAATTGTCCGGCGAAAGTGACACCTTCAAGTCATTAGCGAATGCCAGTTTTTCTAAAGCGCTTGAAAATGGAGCATTCTGAACATAGCCACTTACAAGTTTACCGCTTAGCTCCGGTGAAAATATAATGTTTTTATCACTCAGCTTGGTGATCTCTTTGGTAACTGAACTCAAAGTGTCTGCCTTTAAATCAAAGCTTAGTAATTCAGCGGTAGGATTATATTCAATATTTATTTTTTTTGGATTAATTTTTACTTGAGTTGCAGGATTGTATCGGCCAACAGTCATTATAGGGCCAATAAAATTAATTTCTAAATTGTAGTTCTTGCATACATATATGAGGACTTCTTTGGCAGTTACGTTTTTGAAATTATTTGTGATTTTAATATCTAAGGTAGGATCTACGTTAATATTCAAATTATTACTAGTCGCTATGGCTCTTAAAAAATCCTGAATTGAGGTTGAATTGACCGAGAGCTCTACCTTCTCGTTTACTCCAGGATAGTTTTTCGACAATTGATTTAATTTTTCATCCAATAGATCAAATCTATCTTGCGCGTTACTCTGTAGCGCACAAATGATAATTGTGGCAAATATTATTAGTTTAGTCTTCATTAATCAGATAAGGATAAATTTCTTCTAAGGTTGTTTCTCCATCAATAAACAAATTCAAAGCATTCTCAGAAAGTTTAGTTATTTTATTTGTTTTACAATACGAATCAATATTTGTGCTGTTCAGTTTTATTTCATCAGTAAGCTCTTTGTTGATGTTGATTACTTCATATATAGCTTTTCGGCCTTTGTAACCCGTAAAATGACAACTATTACAGCCTTTCGGTAAATAATGTTCCGAGATATTTATATTGTTGTATTTTGTTGGCAATTCATTTCTATCAAGTACAGCTTTTGATTTACAATTCGGACAAAGTGTTCTAACCAATCTTTGAGCCACAGATAAATTGAGTGTTCCGGCTAGTAAGTAACCCGGAACGCCCATATCTATTAGCCTTGAAATGGTTCCCCATGCTGAGTTGGTGTGTATGGTTGACAACACCAAATGGCCAGTTAATGCTGCGCGGATTGCCATCTGCGCAGTTTGTGCATCCCGTATTTCACCAAGCATAATTACATCAGGGTCTTGTCGTAAAAAAGTTCTTAATGCTTCTGTATAAGTAAGACCAATGTCTTCCTTTAATTGAACCTGATTAACTCCATCAAGGGTATATTCAATGGGATCTTCAATGGTTAAAATATTTGAAGTTGTTTTGTTCAATTGTTTTAGAGTCGCATAAAGCGTCGTGGTTTTTCCGGAGCCGGTAGGACCACTAATTAAAATAATGCCAGTTGGTTTTTGTATAGCTAATTTATATCGTGCTAATTCATCTGGTTTAAAACCTAATCTTTCTATGTCTATATGACTTGCGTCACTTCCAAGTAAGCGAAGTACAATTTTCTCACCATATAGGGTTGGCAATATGGAAACGCGTATGTCAAGATTACTATTGTTTATTTTAAATCTAATTCTGCCATCTTGAGGCATTCTTTTTTCAGCTATATCTGCTGATGCTGCGATCTTTATTTTATTAATTAAAATAGGATATTCAGCTTTATTTATCTTATGCCTATCTATTAAATGTCCGTCTACTCTAAAGCGAATGCGACACTTCTCTCCATACGTTTCAATATGTATGTCAGAACTATTTAATGATTTTGCTTCCTTCACAAGTGTTTCTAAAAACAAATCGCTTTGAACATTAATTCTATAAGTTTCAGTTTGAGAGGTATTCAGTAATTGTCCAGATTTAGGATATAACTTTTGTAATTGTTCCTCTATAAAAGAATCGGATGCCGGACTAATTTGAACAGGTTTTCCAAGTATAATTTCAAGCTCATCTGTTAAACCTGAATTGTTTTTACTTTCTTGTACAAGCAAAGTCAATACGCCATTTTCCAAATTAGATGGTATTATTTTATAGTACCAGGCTTGGTCTACAGTAAGAGTGTTTTTATATTGAGCGTTAATCGCTTGTTTGCTAATCATCCTAATCCATTTAGAACAACTAAATCTAAATGGAAAATGGTTAAAATGCAAAAAAAGAAGTTATATAAAATCACCAAAATACCTGCCAAAGGCACAGTTTTGTTTTGCCTCAAAAGTAGCAAGCCAATTAAAGCAGAAATAATAAAAGCTCCTGTGAAAAAGAGTATTAATTCTATGATGTTAAGGTTAATACCAATGGCAAGGAAAATCCAAATATCAGCCCATCCTATTTTTTCGTTAATAATTTTTGGCCACTTCTTCTCTTTAAGAAAGTAATAGAGGTAAATAACCAAAAAAGTTAGACCAAAGTAAAGTAAAGTTCCCAAGAAATTAAATAGTATTGGTAGCCACCCGGTAGAATAGAGAGTGTTTCCTGTTGTAATAGCGAAAAATACAATAATTAACCAAACACTTACTAAACGCGATTTAAAATCCTGCCAGGCAATAGCCAATGAAATGAAGAATAATAAACTAAAAAAAACAAGCTGAATAGCCATTAATCTTTTGTAGTTTCTTTAATATTTTCCGATCCATCTAACTCCCACACGTTAAGGACGCCATCCTGATCGAAATCGGTTACTGAGGTTGCGATAGCTTTGAAAGTTTTAGCAGAGGCTTCAATAATTTCTATTTTATAATTGGCATGACCATCGTTGGTGACCAGTTTAGCCTGTTCAAATCCTAAATCATCCAGATTATTGGTGTATTTGGAGTGAACGAAGTAATAGCTTTTTTGAAGTTGCAACAGATGTTTTAATTGTAATTGTGCCTCCAGTGATTTTGTTTTTACAATTAAGGGCATTAAAGAGGGTAAGGCCATTAAAACTAAAATGCCAATAATAGCTAAAACTACAAGTAGTTCAGCAAGAGTAAAGGCAGATAGTTTTTTATTGGTCATTTTGGGCAAAATTAGCTAATTTTAAACTATAAGGATTAATTCTTGATAAATTTTGAATATAAAATTCTTTCTTTTGATTCAATAACTAAGATATAAAATCCGGAGTTTAAAGCAGAAACATTTATTTTATCTTCAAAGGTTCGGTCAACTATTATTCTTCCATTCGAGTTTAGTATTTTAATTCTGCTGCCTTGTAATCTCTGAATATCGATTGCTTTAATCGTTATAAAATCTTGGGCCGGGTTAGGGTAAAGAATGAAATTTCCTTCTGATTTCTCTATATATTCCTCAACATCCGTTGCGCACATATTAATTGAAACGGTATTCTGACCTATACAGCCATTTGAGGGACTGAATCCATTAACTGTGTATGTGGCGCTTACAGTTGGACTAACGGCAACACTTGCAGTAGTTGCTCCTGTACTCCATGTATAACTTGTTACTCCACTTGCAGAAGCGGTAATGGTGGTAGTTTGTCCGGGGCAAATGGTTGTATTTCCTGTGAAGAAAATAGTACTAACGGAAATGTCTTTCGTTATCGATTTGGTAGCAAAAGATGAACAACCATTTAATTGGTTAATGATTTCCAAGGTATAACTGCCACCATTCGTAAATGTAGGATTTGTTATGGATGTTGTTTGGGATGTAATTGGATCCGTCCAAATATATGAAACAGGGATAGAGCACACCGTAGTTGCATTAACACAAACAGGAGTAAATGTTACACTGGTTGTATAACAATTTATTTTTGGTGTTGACGATGTAATACTATAAGTTGGAGTACCCCTGTCATTGTAAAATGTAACGAGTGATGTTGTTTTACATCCGTTCGTGTTTAGCGCCGTTATTGTAGATGTGGATGAATTTAGGGGTAAAGAGAGGCTCGTTAATGAAACAGTTGAAGAATTAAAACTTCCTAATGTCGGTATTGTCCACGTAAAATTTGTAACAGGTAATGTTGGGTTGGCAATTGCACTAGCAGTTAATACCGGATTAAAGCAATTTAATGTAAAACTATTACTTGATAAGTTCGTTAATATATTTAATGTTACTTTACTCGAATCCAGTAAAATTTCAAGAGGTTGCCATGAAACGCAACCTGTGCCATTACTCATTTGTGCAATATAATTTCCTGGGCCTGGAATTTGGTAAGCTCCATTAGTACTTAAATTAACTGTATTAGTTTGCACGTTGGTCCAAGTATAATTGATAGGGGCAGGACCCCAGGTTGACATATTTATTGCGTACCAGTTACTGGCGCTACAACCGTATGCAAAACCTGTATTTCCCCATGCCGGACTTATATAAACTGAAGGAATAATAGATGAGGAGGTGATTGAAATTGTTTGTTGTGTTGAGCAAGAAGTTAAAGTATTCGTAGCAACAAAGGTGTAGGTTTCCGGATTTCCTGTTGTAACAATAACCGGTGAAACACTTGAACTTAACATGGGGGCACCTTGTGGACCTATCCATTTACCAATGGTGTTATTAGTTGGACTAAACACAGCGGTTAAAGTTACCGCAGGGCCATTACATGTTAGTGAATTTGAGCTTGAGCTTAAGGTAATCGATGGACATTGAGAGTAAATGTTTGCAATTGATAGTATGAACAACAAACAAATTAATAGTTTATTGTTGTTTAATTTGAATTTAGGGTAATTCATACACTAGGTTTTAATTTGGTTTAATACGGGTTACACTTAGGTTAGTTTAAAGCATCTTGTTATTAAAATGTTATTCGAAGGAAACTAATTTTCTTTTTGCATTAATTTCAAACCATTTTTTGTTATAGTAAACAAAACATGAATGTTGAAATTTTAAAAAATAAGTTTGTTCATTAATTATCGCGGTTTTTGTTGTGTTTTGATTAATAATGTAATAAACTCCTTTTAAACTATCTA
Source organism: Bacteroidia bacterium (assembly GCA_016787445.1). Lineage (GTDB taxonomy): Bacteria > Bacteroidota > Bacteroidia > B-17B0 > Aurantibacillaceae > JAHEYG01. The sequence goes on along the minus strand of JAEUTQ010000011.1, from coordinate 36,096 downwards.
ACCTATTATAAATGATCTGATTTTTGGCGTCGTATTTTAAATTGTAAATTGTTTTTTTTCCATTCCCAGTATCTGGAACTTTTCCAGAATAATAATATTCAATGATTTTAGGACTAGTTCCAAATATACTTTTATCTAAAATATAAAATAAATTTTTATATTCCCCGTCTTGGTATAAAGAGTTTTTTGATTCTGAGTTATATTTTTCATCAAATCTCAAAGAATAAATAAGATAACCAGCATAAATTGGTTTTATTTTATTGTTTAAAACTCTGAATATCGCATTTTTCCTTATTTTCAAATTACTTCCAGCTCGAGTAGAAAAGACATAATACCAGGTTGAGTCATTAATTCTTGTCAGCGAGTCGACTTTAAAATTTAAGTTATTTAAGGTTATACTATCAGTTTTTTGTTTGTTTGTTACATAATATAAAGTAACCTTGTTTTTAGGGTAGTTTCGAACAGCAATCAAATCACCTTCATTTCTACTCCTCAAGCTATAAGGAAAACAAATTAGTATATAAATTATATAAAGTAATACTTTCATTGAGTTATTAAGGCCAATGTTTTTTTGGGTCAACGTATTGGAAAAATGTAGTTCCACCGTATGAGGTAGTTATTTCAAACACACCGTTGTTATATGTTCTCCAAATAAAACCTGATTCAGGCGAAGATGCATTCCAAAAATATGCACCTTTTGATACGTTTTCATTTGGGTTAATTAAAGCATGCAGCGCACCTTGTATACGGGTAGAATACGCATTATCTGAGCTAAAGATTTCTTGAAAAGTAGAATTCATTATTTCATTGTATATTGGAGCTCCAATCGCATCGAATTGAGCTTCTCCACCTATATACTTAACAAAATCTTTAGTTAAATTTGCTCCTTTGTAATCAAGCCTTCTTAAAATAACCTCTCCTATGGCTTGTGCTTCCAAATAGTTGTCTCCTGATTCACCAGCTACAATTGCGAAATACTGTTTTAATCCTGTTTCATCATATGAAATGACATCGTTAGTTGCTGATCCAAAGTTAATGATATCAAACAAACCCACCCCACCAAAAGAATTTAGTATTCCAGCCTTTTCCTGTTCTTGTAAATCATAACCATTCGCTGAACTCATTATAACATCATCTGGAGATGGTATTATTTGTCCCGTTCCTTCTTTGTCCCAACCGGTTTCTAGTAATGGCCCTCCCATTTGAGATTTTAAATCAAATGTTCCGTTTTGGTATAATACACATTGTGATTGGGTCATAATTTCAACACCTGTCTCTAAAACTGTTCCAGATAGTCCAAGTCCTTGAAATTCATTGTTAAGTAATTTCATTTCTGCTTGGAAGTTTTCCACGCCTTCTTTTCCAGCATACCTTAGGTTATTTCTGTCAATTATGTCCTTGTATCGTCTCCTGTATTCTTTTGTTAGATTTTCCTGCGACCAATATCCTGCACCAATTCCCTTTTCGTAATCCATTTGTCTTTTGTTTCTTCCCAAACGAGCAGACTCATTAGTCATTTGATACGTATACCCACCATCCGGGTCAACACCATTAATAGGATTATTCCCCATAGCAAGATACGGGCTGTGGTATTGGTTATAAGGGTCAGGAGCGAACCAACGACCCAGGTCATGGTTAAAGAGACGGAGTTCAAACTGATCCCAGAGAGAACCGTCTTCGGGTTTTTCCTGTCCTTGATAGCCATAACGATAAGCAGTGTTTACATAACCTCTTCCCGGCAGGGTACCACCCCATGCATAGTAATCGTTGTAGCTTAATATGGTTACACCGTTTCCGATGCCACTTTCAGTAAAGGTTACGCGTACATTACCTAAGTGATCACTGATGCTGTAAATGTTTTCATAGTTGCTGCCGTTTTTGCGTATTTGTCCGCTTGGCGTATTCATCTCGTTTAAGTTGATTTGAGCACCAATGTTATCATCAAAAACATAAATAGCTGCACCAATGTACCAGGTTATTTTATTTCGGTCGTTAATGTTATCATAGTATTTTACCTTGTATTTCTGCCCTTGGTCATCATAAAAATATTGCGTGGTGCTTCCATTATTAAAAGTAACTTGTTTAACCTGCCCATTAGGATAGTAAGTTATGGTAGCAATGTTTTCAGCAGGGCTTACTGTCATTTGTCCGATGGCATTGTAAGTAAAATTCTGAGGAGTTGTAGTGGTAGCTGTTTTAAAGTTAACGTTGCTTCCAAAACTATTTACAGCAGCATCCAGTATAGAACTTACCTGATTGCCATTGGTAGAGATAGTATAAGTTAAGTCATCATAGTATTTAAGCGAGCCACTCACACTGTAAGTAGCACGAACCAAGCGTGTAATATTTCCGTTAGCATCATAGGTAATGTTTCCTGATGAAGGCCCACCCTCACGGTATTCATTGCGGGCAGTTACAACATTACTGCTGTTGTTGTATAAACCAAAGGAAGAAGTAGCGAGTTGTTTGTATTGATCATACGTATACTTAAAAATCATTTCCTTGGTTTCAGGACTGGCAGGGCTGTGTAACTGAGTTTGATTAGCACCGGCCCAATCAATATAATTAGCTCCGGTGTTTACACCATTTACCACATCCGGTACTTTAAAACGCTGACTGTAAATTAAACCATCGTAAATACTATTACCCGAGGTAATGGAGTTAACCGAGTAGGAGTTTGCAGCTTCATAATCGTTGTAATGGTATTCTAAAATCTCTCCGAATAAATCGCTGTTCACGGCAAAAGGATTTGAACCGCTAAAATCTCCGGCATCGCCCCCTCTGTCAAGAGAGCTGTGTAAGGCGGGATGATTAATAGCTTTTAAGTTTCCATCAAGGGTATAAACCATGTCTACACCTTGCAGGTTGTTTCCGATGATGTTTCTTACAGCACGCCCCATCTTATCAAACTTCACTTCACTTGTTTTGATGCCGCTTCCGGCAAAGGAGTTGATGTAAGTGATATAAGGCCTAAGCGCGATGTCGTATACAGGTTTTACTTCCAGGAGCTCAGTACTTAAATTCTTTTGGAAGGTACTAGAGGTAACCAAACTGTTAAAGTTGTTGTAAGTAGTTTCACTGGTTTTTATTTGATCATCAATGTTTGTTTTATACGAGGTGTATTCGCTATCGTAAATTTGTTTCACCGTTGCGATTAATCGTCCCAGTTTGTCATAATTGTACCAGGTACTTGTTTGAGAGTTCCAGGTACGGCACACAGCACCGTTTAAATATTTACCCATGTACTGGGCTGAATAAGTATAAGCACTCGGTATATCATCACCACCACTCGGTGCTTCATAGGAAGTGTAGAAAATATTTTCACATTGCGAATTGAGTAATCCATCTAAATTATTAATAATAGAGTTTGTGAAGATATTTCCTGAATTATATCCATATGTACCACCATAATAATCCATGAAGGCAACATTGGTTGTGCCGGTTAAGGTTCCTACGTTGTATTCGCCGGTTTCTATTATACGCCCTCTTGCATCGTAATTAATATATGAATAACGCTTTGTGTTTTGTTGTTCTGCATTTTGGGAAAATCTTAATTTACCTTCCTTATCGTAAACATTCCGAGTAATACCTTTTTCATTGTGAGATTGAGTAATAACCTGACCTAAGTGACTATAATCATAAATAGTTGATGCTAATGAGGAACTTGAAACAGCGCAACCAACTAATTTTGGAGAAGATTGAACTCTCAAATTACCTGCTAAATCGTAGAAGTTAAGACTCCATTGTCCATAATCTAAACTATAAGTTGCTAATGCGTTTGAAATTACCCCGCCTTGCGCAATTATAGTATTTGTAAGAGAGGTAGATAAATCAAAACTTAAACGAAGCATGAGCGATTTGCCGGTATAACCATTCAGAAAGGTTGATCCAAAAGTCACTGATCTTGTAGAAGTATTTAGTGTGTAGTCTGTGTTACTTACTAATATTTTATCATTAAATAAATTAGTAATTGTATATGTAATGTCAGAAGTACTAACGGTATAACTAACACCACTTATTGTGTAAGTCGGTAATGGTAATTTTAGACTTGTTTTGTTTACATCCGGTAAATGAATGTCAGTGCTTTTGGTTCCGTACCAGTTCATGTTTGATTGCGCTGCAAAAGAGCAATTGTTAGTCGTTAGTCCGCTAATACAAGTTGCAATTATTTTATTACCTATAGAAAACGAAATAGCCTCCTTACTATCAGGCGTTACAATTATCGATTTTTGAGCGGCCATTAATCCAACGGTTAGTGCAGTATTGGTCAATGGCGCACTAAGACTATGTTTGACTTTAAAAGACAAAGAAGAGTAAACAACGTTCAATTCATTCCCACTGACCATAGTGAAGTTATAGGTTTCTCTACCAGAGCCCATTTTAAATTGATTGCCGGGTTTAGCCACCCGCCTAACAGATGAAGAAGGATCAGAGGTATACTCAACTCTGTTGTATGGATGGGTAGCAGTTGCTTGGTATTTATCAAAGGGATTGTTAGTGCTGTAGTAATTTCCTAAGGTACCCACTACTGTATTTTGTAATCCGTTAGGGTTATTTAATGTGGTAGTGGTATCAAAATCTTTGTAAGAGTAATTTACCCCACTGTTGTTTTTAAAAAATCCATCTTGATAATTTAAGCTGTTACCTACATAGGCGGGAAGTGTATTTAATGCAGGACGACCATATTGATCATACACAACTTGCGAGGCAAACACTTCATTAAAGGCATTTTTACTTAAAGATTGCATGTTTCTGCCTAAAGCATCGGCATAGGATTTTTCCGAACTAATTACGTTTCCATTCTCATCAAAGACTTCGGTTTTTGTCCAGTTTAAATTCTTATCGTTGCTGTTTGCAGGTAAGGTATAGGTGATGGTGATTTCAGGTTTTGCAGTATTGGAGTGATCAGAAGAATAAAACTTTAAACCCGAACGCTGGTCTGTTTCATTTTGCTGACGAAGTAACCAACCATTCTCAGTAGTACCTTCATTAATCATTTTCTGTAAATGAGTCAGTACGTTTAGTGTATAAGCAGTAGTACCACTTAAAACAGTAAACGTAATCGCAGAGGCAGCATCCGCCGCAGGTTGATTGTTCCAGGTAACGGTACTTTCATTCCATTCTCCTTTTAAAGGCATGATTTGTACACTGGAGGTAATAGTTGGATTAGCCTGATGGGTTATTTTTAGAGTTGCGCTTTGAAGAACTGCATTGGAAGGGATAGAACTTAAATCAAAGGCCATTACAGCTCTTGTTGTATTCCATCCGTTGGCAATGTTTTGATACAAACATTGATTATTAATTAAAGTACCGTAATTGGTATTAGCAATGGCAGCTTCAAGGGTAGCGGTTTGAAGGTTTGCATCTTTAAAAGAGAGTGCGTCTGATTTAATGGTAAAGGTGTTACTGCCTACATAACAACCAACCGGGATTATTTTTTTTGCCTGAACACTATTGGCATCCGTAACAGTTACAGTGTATACTCCACTAGCAAGTCCGCTCACGTTTTGTGTAGTAGCACTATTGGACCATGCAAAAGTAAAGGGAGCTGTACCTCCAAAAACCGATAAGTTAATGGCACCATCTGTTGCCGATGTAGTAGAGGTAGAGGTGACATTCATCTTTATGTCAAGAGGCAATTCGTAGGTAATGATAAGTTTTGGTCGTTTAGTTGGATTTGTGGTTTCATCACTGCTGTAGAATTCCATCTGCGCATTGGTATTGTTTTCAGTAACTAACTTTAACTGATAACCAAAATTGCGAGCCTGGGTGTTAACCATGGTTTGCAAACTTGTTTTCACATTAAGGGTGTAGTTATCAGTTGCGCCGGCAGAGGCCGTTAAGGTTAATTGATTGGTTGCACCTGCCATACTGGTAGCAGTATTCCATGTAATAGAGCCTTCGCTCCAGGGTTTATCTACAATTTGTAAGTAAGAGGAGTTTGAACCGGAACCTGTGTGATTAGAACCATATAAGTAAAGATTAGCAGAAACTAAAACAGCATTAGAAGGAATTGAATTTAAATCAAACATCATGAGTGTTCTCTCATATTGCGATGAAGTATTACGTGAAGCTCTGATGCGGGTGTTATTACCATAGTTAACTCCACCATTGGCACTTGATAATATAGCATCATAACCCCTGGAATCAGGTTGTAATTCTACAGTGTAGGTTTGAGCCCCTAGTCGTACAACCCAGGTTGAACTAACTAAAAGTATTAACGTTAATATTCTATTTAACATAGTTTTGTTTTATAGTTCTACTTCTTTGGTAACGGTTTGTTTACCTGCCTTACCGTTAACTTTAATAAAAACTTTTTGTCTGGAGCTTAAATCCGTTTTAGTGCTTAAGAAAACATAAATCAAATTGTCATTAAGCTTATAAAAGCACAAAGGAAGGTTACAGTTATTGGATGTGAGTGAGCTTAAGTTGTTACTAGCCGAGTTGGATAAATTAAAATCGTTATTTACAAAGTCATAAAATTTAACCTCAATGGAAGAAGCTGAATTCGCCTCAAATATTTTGATTTCAGCTTTGTCAATAAATAGACTATCAGTTTCCGGATCTAGTAAGGATTTTACAGATTCACGAACAAAATTGATTTCAAAATCGTCTTGCGCGTTAAGATTACTTAAACAGCAAAGCGAAAAGATTATTAATAATGTTTTTTTCATATCAATGTATTAGTTAGTGTTGGCAAAGTTGTAAGAGTTGCGTTTGATTAATTTTATACCAGATCCAGGAATCTCTTGGTTGATCTCTAAAATTCTACCGGCAGCATCATAAGTGTAAAAGGTTGCATAACCTAACTGGTTGATTTCAGCTATCACACGTCCGTTACCTGTATGATATACATTGCCTTTAAAACTAGCTTCAACTGGATAAAAAATCAGGTCATCAAAATACGAATTACTGGAACCTCCTATTAAATAGACTTTAACGTTGGCAGAATTAGAGTTATCTTCAAAGTTGTCTGGTAATTTGAACTCTAATGACAGGCGTTTCCAATTACCAACAGTAATGGCGCTTGCATCATTGGCATACATAGTGTAAGTTTGGCTGTAAGGTACTCCTGAAATTTTTCCATCCAAAGTAACATTAAGTGAAGCGTTATTAGGGCTAGACGTACTTACCCAAACTATAGCACGATAAATTCTACCCCTTTCAATTCCCGTTTCATAAGAACCATTATTGCCAACTTTAAGCTGATACCATGAGGTGCTTCCTGTACCTAAACAAAGTGACCTATACCCAGTATGCGCTGTAGTAGTGGTTAAAGAACCGTTACTGGTTGGTAATAGAACTTCGCCATCCACAGTTGTACCTCCTGTGTTTGGTTTAATGCTTTCAAAATTGGCATAGGTAAAGCTAGAGTAGTTAGCATTGGAGCAACTTGAATTCAAGTAGTAGTTATTATATCCAAATTTTATTGAATTAAAACGATTATTAAAATCTCTCGATTCAAGTGCGTGTCCTACTTCGTCAGAAAGAGTTGTTTCCGTACTCAATCGCCAATATGCACTACTTCCAAGTGGATTAGAGAAATTATATGGATTAGAATTTAATTCAGAGCGTTTATGCAGACCATATTCATTAATTGAACCTACAGTACCGGTCCAACTAGCACTCAGCCATGATTTCCAATAATTTAAGGTGTTTGTTTGTACACTGAATGGATAATTGCCATTGTATGTAAGAACATTCGACTGATTAGTATAGGTCATTGCAATTGCATTGGCAAAGCCATTCGTAGATATCGTTGTATCAATCGCAGAATAACTATAAGCTTCCGGACTAAGAATGTTTTTGTAGGACGCATTGATAGATTTAGGTCCCATATTCGCGTATGTGGATATTCTGAATGCGGGAACTTTTGATATTAATGAAGAGCTGGCATTTTGTCCTATACTACGCATTAAACTAGTCTCACCTGTAATTTCATCTCGTTTTAAAACTTCTGATTCAGTATAAGAACCCATTCCGTAATTTTTAGTCTTCTTCAATACAGCGGGATAGTGTCTCAAAATGCATACATTGTCAACGTTGGAATAATAATCATCTGAGACAGAATTTCTAAAAACGAAATTTTCAACAATTGCACCTTGTTCTGTGTTTTCATATTCGTAAACAGTTCTGCTTACAATATTATTATTTACATCCAGTACTTTTGATTCTCTAGTTAAACCCCAGAAAGGCGAAAACTTGTCAATACATTCGAATAAATTTCTTAAATCACCCGAATTGGTTGAATAGAAATGCAACATTTTAAAATCATCGGTTTTTGTACTGCCACTAATAGGATTAGAGTTTATGAATTCATTAACCACAGAACCATTTGCCGTATTAGACCGGCCTTTGTTTTTAACTGTTACTTTTCCGTAACCTATACCATAGCCAAGGGAATGCTTATCGAAACTAATAGGTGTAAGTCGCGGCATGAATCCATTAGAAACTCCACAACCCTTTTTTAATCCTGGATATTCAAACCGATCAGCTTCCATGCTGGCAACGCCGTTCTCGTATTGATATTCCGTAACATAAATTTCATTATCGTTATTTTTTGTTTTGATTTTCCGCACTCTAATCCCCCCTCCATAAACTTCATATGTAGAAGGCATTTCAAAATGCAAATATCCATATCCGGCATAAGTCATCTCAGCACCGCCATATCCTGAGCCTTGGTAACCATAATTTCCATCACCTTCACCTGGGCGGAAATTAATGGTATATCCACCATCATCATAGCAATTAGCGTTGCCAATATATTGGTATCCTGAGCGCTCAACATTTGTAAAATTGAGTGGTGAAACAGTTCCGGTAAATGAGCAATTACCAAAGAAAAGATGACTTATATGATAATAATTGTCAGGATATTTTGGATCAATTGGTGTGATACTCAGAGGCAAGCACATTTTTTTTGAGAGTCCTGTTATAGTTCCTGAAATAAGGGGCAGAAATTCATTAGGTGTTGCGCTGCCTTCCTCAAGTGTAATGTCTAAATCTCTTGGATTAGCGGCAAGTGCAATGGACTTGAAAGGAAATATAAAGCTTGCGCCCCGATATCCTGATGAAGATTTGTTGTCAAGTACTTTTGAGTAAGAGTTAGACTCGTACTCAAATTCAGAAACTGCCCCTAAAGGTTCTGTAATTTTTCGAAGACTCCATGCATCGGTATAATCTTTTGATATATGACTGGTGTAACCACTATATCCGTTTGCCGTAATATCTGACTTATAAAACCCCCAATAGTCAATTTTTCGTGGGTCGTAATCGGGATTATCATTAGATACTGAAACATTATAATCAAAAACTGTGGAGGGTAGGGTTTTTACATTGGTAAAATCATAAATGGTAATTTTATTTAATGTAAGTTTACCGCTCAGCGAGTATGTTTGAACGCTTAAATTGCTTTGCACGGTTGATGGCGAACTTACAACGCTGGTATTTAATGATTTTGCATGTACATTTCCCTGATACTTTCTGCATAGTGAATAATCTTGACTAAACTCAACATGTTTAAGTATTCTATTCTTGATGGTATTTGCATAAGTAGTATACCAATTTTCCCCATAAAAATAACCCGAGCCATTTGTTGTATAGAAGTCATTTAATCCCCAGCCAAATGTAATTGTAGAGTTTGGTGCAGGAATCGAATCGAAAGCATCGTTTTTAAACAAGATAATTCTTTTGGTGCTTAGAATAGGTGTTGGTGTAATTGATGAAGTCAATGAGGTTGCACCGTGGCCACTTACTTCATCATTTCGTGTTTCTCGCACAAAAATAGCTGTGTGGCTTGATGTTTGGATTTTTGATAGATGATAGACTTGTTTAATGGTAAGATTAACAATTCCTGATTTTCCGGTCAATTTATAATTAGTTCCGGTAAGAGGTTGTGATGCAGGTAAGGTTTTAGAATTATCATCAAAACCGAAATAATAATCAAAACCATAGTGAGGAGACCTTACCGCAAAATCGCCACTCCATTTCTTGTAATCAAAGTACACCCAATAACCTTTGTCAGCAACATCAACAATATGATTATTGTTGGAGTCCTCGTAATCAGGCCCGGTAATGGCAGTTAGCAACCATTGATAAGCATACTTATTGTTGATTTTATGTTTAGTAACTATCTCAGTGTTTTGAGTCCATGTATAGTATTGGTCATTTGGATTATTAGTATATGCCGAAAGATCGTAGGTTGGTACATTGTAATCATTTTCAAGAGGGTAATTATGGTTTTCCGTTCTTATTATATAAACAGGAAGGGAGTAATGATATACATATCCCGCAGATGTTGTAATTCTGAAAGCGCCAATACCATTTGATGGAAAGTCTGAAGAGTTTCTAGTACAAGAAGTTTGATAGTTTATAAAACCAGCTAGATTATTAATAGAAATGGAATCAATTCTACTGTTTCTAAAATATTCAATGTAGTTTGAGGATGCAAGTCGCATAGTTGACGGATCATAATTTTGAGCTGTTATTGATGAGCCAGTAATGCTTTTTCCGAGGTATGGTTCATCATTGTTATAATATAATCCACTAATAGTTTGATTTGGTAAAGTAAATGGTGTTGAACCTGAAATTGGCGTAACGGAGTAATGTCTTGATACTAGTGTATCTGCAAAATCTCCATTAAAATGAAATTGAGGTGACCTAGTTTTTCCGTAGTAGGTTGGGTCTTTAAAAAATCTCTTATCGTAATTATCATCCTTAGTAAACATTTCATAGTCCATAATAAATGGCGTCATCCTTCCTCCAATTCCAGGTCCTGATACCTGGTAATCATCGTATTCAGGAAACATAAATTCTAATGAATCCATATTCCTACTTGTTCTATATATTTCAGCGTCCCCACCACCGTATAGAATTCCGTTTTGCTGATTGAAGTTTTTTGTTTTTGAATCAAAAACATCCATATTAAAGCCATCATCAGGTAAACCAAAAACACTTCTATAAATTGCTCCTCCGGCATTTAATTGCCAGCCAAGACCTATTTCGCTGGCTGGTTGCTTAACCCCGATTCCCGCATTATAGGAGGCAGAAATATTAACTCCGCCTCCTTTATTAGAGGGAACATTCATCAGCGGAATTCCATGGTTTAACGATCCTGTAAACTCATTTACATTTTGCGAAAATGTATTGAATGCAATAAATAGTGGTAGTGATTTGAAAATGTTTTTTATTAAGCTCATAATCCAAAAATCTTTGCACCAAACATAATCTAAACATTTAGGAAATTTTTAATGGTGTTGATAAAAACGCCAGTTTATTTTAAGTAACCAAGTATATTAAACTATAAAACAATAAATTATGTTTTTTAACAATTCATTTAAGTTGCTTGAGTGATGCATGAAGTGGTTATAAAATTACAGACGTAAATAAAGAAGATTAATTTATGATTTGTATAAAAGCAGTTAGTTATTCAAAGAGGTTATGATTTCGTTAGCATGAAAAAACTTCCTAATATTGGCTAAAGTTTTAGTTTATGATTCGATTTTCTATTTTATTTCTTCTATTATTAAGAATAGCTGTACAGGCGCAAAGTTTTGTAAGTCCTAGCCAAATCGAAGCTTTCAATATAACTGTCAATTATTCTGATTATACCGTTAAGACTCAAATATTAAAAGAAGGAAAAAAAATAAAAACTCAGAATGATTTAATTTATTTATGGTATAAATCAAATCAAATAATTGAGACTAGCGGTGGATTTGACGGGCGATTGTTACATGGTTATTTTAAATCATTTTATTTGAACAATCAGCTCAAAGAGCAAGGAGAATTAAAATATGGGTTGAAAAATAAAGAATGGAAATACTGGTATAGCAATGGTCAATTAAAAGAGATTATCAATTGGAGGGATGGACGTAAGAGCGGAGTTTATATGTTGTATAATGAAAATGGCAGGCTAATGGCTAAAAGCACTTTTAAGAAGGATAAGCTAAACGGTAAGTTTTTTACCTATGATATAACGGGGAAAGTAATCGATACAAAAGAATATAAAAACGGCGATGAAGTAGCTATAAGTGCTAAGCAAAACAAAAAGTCAAAGAAGTCGTCTGAAAATAATAACGACTCTTTAGAAAAGGAAAAAGGTTCTACTGAGAAAAAAACAAAGGGAATCTTTAAAAGGAAAACCCAAGATCCCAATAAATCGAATAACACCGAAAAATCACAAACAACCACTACTTAATGTCAATTTATAAATTAAAAGGTGGCGCACTTTATATTGCATTAATCATTAGTATTTTAATTGGTGTAATGCTAAGTATATTTATTTTGATTGCTTGGTTTAATCAAAAGCAAGTTTTAAGTCGTATTGGGACAGAGCAACTGAGACACAACCTTATTTCCGGGCTTAATTATGCTCAATCATCCTTTTTTATGGATATTGATAACGGTGAATGGAAAAAATCTGAATATGGATATGACTCAATTAAGGTAACAGCAAGACAATGGGGGGCCTATTCCTTAATTTCGGTTGATACAAAAAACAATCATCAGAGCCAATTAAAGTGCGGAATATTTGGTTGTTCGGTAGCTTCAGACACCGCTTTAATAATAAGAGATTTTCCAAGGCCATTAAGTATTGCAGGTAAAATCAGATTAAATGGGTTGTGTTATATCCCTAAGGGGCAATTTAAGGCAACAGATATAGAAGGTTCTTCATTTAATCCCTCCGGTAATATCAATAAGTTTATCCGAAACGCACCTAATAGCTTACCTGAACTTTCGAGAGTGTTTCTTAAGCGATTAGAAAATTCAAGACAAACCATTAATCTAAAAACCGATAGTTTAATAGGAATAATTGATAATGTCGACAATTCTTTCAGAGGTAAAACAGCTATTTATGAGAATAGTAATATATCATTAAATGATAATAAACTCAGGGGAAATATAAAGCTAATCGCTACAGATAAAGTTGTGGTAGGAAACCAAGCTCTCTTAAATGATATATTCATTATTTCGAAAAAAGTTCTAATAAAAAAGGGTTTTAAAGGTATTGTTCATGTGCTTGCTAGTGACTCTATTATTATTGAAGAAGATTGTGAGCTTGAATATCCATCATCACTCATTGTTTTTAATGATAATGAAAAAAAGGTAAGTCAAATGCCTGGAATTTATATTGGTGATAATTGTAAAATTATGGGTGATATTATTGTGACTTGTAAATTAATTGAAAACAAGGCTATGCTTAACGTAGGTAAAGAGGTAGAGGTTTTCGGTGTAGTATTCTCTTCTGGATACGCTAGTTTACAAGGTAAATATTTCGGAAATGTATATGTTGATAGATTAATGCTTAAAACTCCTTTAGCACTTTATGATAATCATTTGTTAAATATCGAATTAGATAGTCATAAATTTTCTTCTTCTTTAATAATACCAATGCTTTTTGAAACACAGAATAAGTTGAAATGTGCAAAATGGCTTTAAATAGTAAATTAAGCGGTAGTACCTTAGCGGAGGTTTTGGTAGCAATTGCACTGACCAGTATCTGCGCAACCTTAGCCGTGGTTATATATATTAACATTCAACAAAGCACGATGCCATTTATTCGCATAAAAGCTAATGAATTGGCAAGTAAGTATATTTCTTCCGCTATACAAAAAAATGAGATTCTTGATAAAGAATATAAAGAAGAAGAATTTATTATTATTCAAAGAGTGATAAGAAACAATAAACTTTTAGATTGTAAAGATATTATAATCGAGGTTTATAATTTGAACAGGAAAAAGCTAAGCGAGTTAAACGTAACTATTTATGCCGAATAAAAAACTTAGAGCTTTTACTCTTGCGGAAATGTTAGTTACATTAGCTCTTACGAGTATTTTGATAATGTTTTCGTATACAGGAGTTAGCTATATTCAAAAACTACTCTATGAATTTAACGAGGCCTCTTCTTTTTTAAACAACATGAATGAAGTAAGTATGCGTTTGCAATCATTATTTGAAGAGTCAGAATTTATTGAAGAGAGTGAGGATGGAAAGTATATATTTTATTTGGATTCAAGCCAATCAGTTGTCAATATTCACGAAGATCTAATGCAGGTAAATAGGTTTAATAAAGTTGAGGATTTCCCTTTTATGATTAGTAATCGTAGATGTGAATATGAAATTATTGATAATAACATTACAAATAAGAGAATAGTTAAATGTTTAGAGTTTGATGTTTATTTTAAGAAACAAAAATTTCATCTGATTTTCTGTAAAAATTATGATGCTAAAACTAAATTGAAATTAGCTTTTGATCATGGTTCAAATTGATTTGTCAAAATATAAAGGTAAGCCCGAGAATATCGCTTCTATACAAAAGGTAAGTGACGGTGGCGGTTCTTTGACTAAGTTATTAAATACGGAGATTAAACTTTTTGAAAGAAAATTTGATGCTAAACAGAAAGAGTGGTTTTATTCTGAGCTTGGCGTTTTACTTTCTTCCGGAGTTGATATTAAAACTGCTTTTGAAATAATTGAACAAGAGACATCAAATAAAAAACATCTAAAGTTAATAATAGAAATTAAGACAGATGTGCTTAAAGGATTAGGGGTTTACGCAGCTTTTGAAAAGCATAAGGACGTTTTTTCAAGCTATGAATCACAAAGTATAAAGATTGGAGAGGAAACCGGTAAATTATCAGAGGTGCTTATTGAATTAGGAAAGTATTACACAAGTGCAATTAAGCTTAGACGGCAAATTATTGGTACATTAACCTATCCAATCATTGTTATTACATTGGCAATTTTTATAGTGTATTTTATGCTTTCATTTGTGGTTCCAATGTTCGGTGATATTTTTAAGCAAACGGGGGGGCAACTTCCTGCCACCACACAATTATTAATTCTTATAAGTAATAAATCATCATTCATCTTTTATTCTTTGCTTTCTATTGCGGTACTTCTATTTGTTATACATAGAACACAGAGTAAAAGGATTTGGTACAGATCCGTTACCTCTCGTGTTTTTTTACGTGTACCAATAGTCAATAAACTAATTCTAAAAATCTATTTAGCTAGGTTTTGTCAAAGTATGCGGTTGTTATTGGGTGCAAAGGTACTCTTTACTGACGCATTAGGATTGGTAGAGAATATGATAGGTTACTATCCAATTGAAAAGGCATTAAATCAAGCTCGTGAAGATGTAATTTCAGGTACTAGTCTCCATAAAAGTTTAGAGAAGCATAAGATATTTCCTGTGAAATTGATTGCATTAATTAAAGTTTCCGAAGAGGTAAATGCTCCGGAAATGATATTCGATAAGTTAGCGAATCAATACAGCGAAGAAATTGAACATCAGCAGGCAGTAATTGGCAAAGTGATAGAGCCCTTTTTTATCATTATACTAGGACTTATTATAGGTTTTATCCTGGTGGCAATGTATATGCCATTATTCCAGATAAGTAATGGGTTTTAATTAGATATAATATTAATCACTTTTTAAACCTTCATCAATTCTCCGACATCCACCTTCATTACACGGGCTAATTCGTAAATTGTATGAGCCTTTGGGTTCACGGTTCCGGTCTCTAGTCTATAAATATTTTGTCTCGGAAGTTTCATTAGCCGAGCAAGTTCCGATTGGGTTAGCTTTTTATCTTCTCTTACTTTTGTAATACGTTTCCCTAATTTCTTTATAAATATCTCTTGTTCCATATAAATCAAATGTAACCGTTTGGAGTTACACTAACAAATTTGTTAGTTTTTCATAAAATGTAACCGTTAACGGTTACAGCATCAAAAAATATACTACATTTGGATAAAAAACATGAAACTATCACGAACATTCGTTTTGGAAGGTAAGAAGCACTTTACCGGCTTTATGCCGGGCGAGAAAGGATTTCCACCATACCTTGAATTTAAATTAACTTCACTCACGTCAGATCTATCAGATCCTGATTTAGAAATCAACGGTTTCGTGGATGTCATACATTATATGTGGGGTGAGAAATTTGTGCGGCGATTTATTATCAATAAATCCGACTTTGTCAATAATACTTTATCCGTTCATTTTAGCACCGGTGATTTAGTTCAAAGAATCAGAGTTGGTCTGTATTACAATTTGCCCGTTGGGTCATTATTCGAAAAGGAACTGATAGATGTTTTCCCGGCTACTCATCCATTACCTTATTTGTTCCTCAATGATCCATTAGATTTTATTGAGCATATAAGAACTCTGGACTCCTCCGAAATCCGTTGGTTGATTTCACGGGGATTAAATACCCTGCAAGCCCCGTCTGGCGCGGGCTACATGGAGGACTTTAAAAAGTGGGCAATTTGCGACCGGATAATAAGACTTTGGGCCTGCGGTAAAATTTCTGCTAATTATTTAGACTGGGTTGTGTCTAATCACTCAGAAGTCTATTGTTTGATTAAAAATGAGTTGGGAATATGCAATAATGACACGGAAGAGTAGTGTCTATTGTTTTTTTGTACTTGTAATTAGGGACGTAGCTACTACATCTAGCGCATCAGCAATTTTAAAAAGTGTATTAAGAGTAATATTCAGTTGACCTTTCTCTATTCTATAAATAGTTTGTTTGTCAAGATCACACTCACGTGCTAACTCAAGCTGGGTCATTTTCTTTTCAAGTCTGAGCTTTTGGATTTTTTCTCCAAGTGATATTAATAAACGGGTATCTTCGTTTTCTGTGACTTTTTTTAGGTCTTTTTTCATTTTGTTCAAATATGTGGAATATTTTATAATAAATAAATAGGCGTATACGCCTATTTTTAAAAAATTACATCTATCTTTGTTGTAGTGTAGGTTGATAACGACTTAAGTGCCTCTGGAGGCCTTGTCTGGCGCGGATTTCAAAGGAGTTCTTAATTTTTGGTTTTATATACTCATTTTGACATGAAAAACGGCAACTGTAATAATACTGGATTTGAAGAGAAATATAATCTGATTGGTTTAGAGGAACTGATGGTATTGTTGGGGTACACTGATGAGAGATCTGTTAGAAAATGGTGCTCTGATAATCAAATCCCGATTCTTGAATTGGGTAAAAGAAGATATATCCACAAAGATATAATCATGAAAATGATCAATGAGAGGTTATCTGTTAATGGCAACAGGGCACCTGTAGAAAACAGTAAGCCTGGAGCGGCATCAAGATATATTGTCTATACACCGGAAAACGAAGTTGTTTCTAAATACCTTAATAAGTACGAAAGCGATGTCAATTCTTCAACTACCAAAGAAAAATAGACCTAAAGGATTATATCTGTTTTGTAATACTTGTAAAAGATATTATTCAAACGATAGGGAGAAAATATGCCAATGCAATAATTTGGTTTATAAGGCTAGAATTCATATTCCCGGAACTACACATGGAACTAAATTAAAGGTTATCAAAGCAAAACATTTTAGTGAGGCGCTCCATATATTCAATGACTATAAAGAAAGTCTTGAACAGAATTCGTATCAAAACATACCAATTAAGAAAAATGTGAATGTACCAACCCGTTTAATAGAATGCTTTGCTTATTATATGGGCTACCTTAATAATGTGAACGTACCAAAGCACAAACAGAAACAACGTGACAAATTGCATATTGATAAATATGATTTACTTTTTCAAAACTTTAAAATGGCGCTAGATATAAATGGTGTTGATTGGAAAATATTAAAATTTACAGAAGTTAATGACGATATGGTTGGATATTTGCATGACTATTTTTTAAAGAATCTTTCGTTTTCAAATAAAACATATAACAATAATATGGCGCTTATGCGCTCATTTACGACGCATATTATTAATAAATTTAAATTTGACTATCAGAATCCCTTTCTTGGAATTCCTGAAATGCTGGTAGTGCCGAAGGTAAAATCTATTCAAGAAAAGGAATTTGAGACTCTTTTAAGTATTATTACCCCGGAGAACGGAATCCAACTTAAGAATTTGCGAACAAGAAAAAATGCAAAGAAAACAAACCATTATAAGCCATGGTTAAAATTTGCTTTCAGGCTTGGACTTTATACCGGAGGGAGAAGTGAGGATATTGTTGAGTTAAAATGGTCTGATATTAGGTTGCAAGATGATGGAAATTTTGATGTTATTGAAACTATTGATCATAAAATTAATAAAGCCAATAGACATAGAATTAGCGAGACCGACAGATTTACAAAATCATTTGCTATTACTAAAGAATTGGGTGAGTTATTACTTGAAATGGGATATGAAACATATAAAAAAACCAACAAGTATATTTTAGCACCAGAAGACGGATTAAAGAGATCTAATGTGGCATCAATAATTAGTAGAGCATTTTCGCATTATTATGCACAATTGAAAACAGGAAAAGATATTTCATTCAGAAACTTAAGAAAGACTTTCATGACAAGTGCTTTTAAGGAATTTGGTGTGGCGTCAACTGCTTTAACTAATCATAAAAATCCTTCCATTACAAACAAGCATTACTATGATAAGGAAGTAACACGTGATGAAGCAAAGGAGAAATTTTCGGTGTTTGGGAAAAATCATAAAAATAATGGCCGATAGCTAATTGAAGAATCGGTAAAAAATTACTGATCAATTAATATGGCATAAATCGTTAGTGAAATAATGCCAAAGGAAAATGAATAATAACAAATGTTTTCACAATAGTCATATTTTTTAT
Organism: Bacteroidia bacterium; assembly: GCA_016787445.1. GTDB lineage: Bacteria > Bacteroidota > Bacteroidia > B-17B0 > Aurantibacillaceae > JAHEYG01. The sequence continues at coordinate 17,481 of JAEUTQ010000011.1, read as the reverse complement.
CTCTTTTAATACCAGTTATTGAATTTGGATTTACACCAGTTTTTATTTCTTCATTCAAGTTACCGCTTAATTTGTTTTTTAGTTTATTTAAAATATGAACCTCACCATATAAAGCAATTGAACAGCATAAAATTCCTAATCCAATAAAACCAATTGAAAAACTATAAAAGTAATGTTGTAAAGCAGAATTTGATTTAGTATTATGTAATGAAATTAATATGCCAATTAATCCAGATGCTGTTAATAAGATATTTCTTAACCACTCATAATGTTTTTGTGTAGCTTGGTTACTTATATCGACAAAATTTTTTATACTTTCGTTTAACGCCATAAATGCAAGTTAACAAAATTTATAATATTTACTTATTGTTCTTTAAAACTTAAAGTGAGTATTCTAAAACCAAATAAATTAACGGTTTAACAAATTTCCGTACTCCATTTCCGTACTCCGGGGGCCAAAATAGAACTACATAAAAGTTAAAACCCTCTGGTAGCAAGGCTTCCAGAGGGTTTAATTTTGTGGACCCGCAGGGATTCGAACCCTGGTCCAAATAAGGAGTTGATAAGCTTTCTACACGTTTAGAACTTATTTAATTTTCGATTTAACCCAGGCATAAATTCAAACCAAAGCTAAACTTAGATGCTAATATTGCTTTAGATAACATCATCACTAAAACAACCTGCCATTTTATGATGCAAGGTCTCAATCGCTAAGCAGAAACGCTACTGAGTTTGCAAAGGCCGAATCAACTGAGTTGATTAAGCAGCCATAGCGTAAGAATTCTCTTCGCCAATTATAGTTTTGAGAATTAGGATTAAAGTGCCATATCCACAACGCACTACATGCTTACTTACCCACCGCGCTCACTGTCAAAACCGGTCGGGCCCCATTTGTAAAAGAACTTTTAACAAAGATACTACAATTTAAAGGGGATTTTACCATTTTTAATATATTTAACTCTGCTAATATCAAATACTATGAAAAAAACAGGTCTTTTACTCTTGATTTTATTTTCTCTTTCTATTCATGCACAAAAAGCCGTTAAATCAAAAAATCTGCAGTTAAAATATACGCTGCCCGAAAACTGGAGCGCCGAGGAATTTGGCGGTATGTCGCCATGGGAAGATGGTAACAGTACGTATTGTAAATGTGCCGGTGTGTCTTTCTCAAAACCACACAAAGACGGTAAAATGCATGTGGTCGTATATCCAAGTACAGTAAGCGGATTGGACTCAACTAAGCGATTAAATGTAGGCAACCTTCATTTCGAGAATATGATTAAGTACGATAAAACCACCAATAAAAATTTTTCCTTCGAAAAACGTAAATCCAACTTTACCGATCTCAAATCAAAATCGAAATCATACGAGGTAATTCGCTTCCAGGCTAAACATGAAGGACGCATCTATGTTTTTTATGCTTGGCAGGAAAGTATGAATGCTTTAAATTCTACCAATGAAAGAGAATTAATGGAAATGATAAATGCAGTTGAACCTCTTTAATTATCGCAATAGTGAATGAAGTACTTTAAAACAATAATTTACATATTAAGCATTTACATTTGTATTTGCTGCGATTTTTCATTTGCTCAAAATCTTGATTCGGTTAAAGCGGTGCTTAAAAACGCAAAACATGACACGGTTCGCTGTCAGGCTTTGTTTTTTCTTTCAGAGAATGCAGATGATAATGAATGGCCTGCTTTTAACGATCAATTAGGTGAGTTAGCTCAATTGAATTTGAAAACAGAAAAACAGGGAACTTACTTATTTAATTTTTACACCGCTTGTTTAGCGGCCTATTATAATAATAAGGGTTATTTCATTCGAGAAAATAATAATCCCGATCAGGCCTTATATTATTACTTTAAAAGTCTAAGGTATTATAAAATAGTTGATGATAAGTATGGAATGGCCGGCTGTTACGGTAATATTGGGAGTGTTTATAGCGGACAAGGAAATTTGAAATTAGGATTGGATTTTCAACTGATGGCACTTAAACTCAGAATGGAATTGAAAGATTCTTCCGGTATTGCTCTAAACTTGAATAACATTGGACATTCTTATTCAAACATGGGTAATTATACGCAGTCTATAAATTGCCATCTTCTTAGCTTGAAAATAAAGGAAGCATTGGGCGAAAAAAGAGGTATTTCGGCTTCATATAACCATTTAGCGGGTATTTATGCAGATTTAAAGGAATTCGATAAAGCCCTAGAATATTACAATAAGAGTTTGGCTATTCGTGAGGAATTAGGACTCGTAAAATTAGTCGCTGAATCTTACAATAACATTGGTTCCATATACTACGATTTGGGTTTAAATGATAAGTCCACTCAATATCATAAGAAGGCACTTGACTTGCGATTGAAATTGGATGATAAGTATGGTGTTGCGTCCAGTTACCATAATTTAGGTTCGTTAAGTATGCGTGAAGGTAAAATGGATGAAGCTCTGAACTATTACGAGATGTCTTTAGCTATTCGCAGAGAGATACAAGATAACGATGGTGTTGCCTTTTCTTTAAATAGTATTGGAAGTGTTTACCTGGAAAAGAAGGAGTATAAGAAGGCGCTGCAATTTTGTGAGGAAGCCTATGAGATGAGTAAGAAGATGAGTTATGTTTCCATTGTGATGAACACAACCAAAAAACTAAGTACTATTTATGAATCTTTGAATCAACATTCCAAATCTCTTGAAATGTATAAAACTCATATTTTGATGAGGGATAGTTTAACTAACGAGAATACACGTAAAGCAGCTCTTAAAAGTCAGTTTCAAGTGGAGTATGATTTGAAGGAACGCGACATGAAATTAAAATCCGATCTGGAATTAAAACTGATTAGACAAAAGAATGAAGCCGACCAACAAAGAAAAAACATAGTGATTATTTGTTCGATTATAGGCTTAGTAATTGTTGGGATATTTTCAATGTTTCTGTTTAATAGCTTACGTGAGAATAAAAGAGCGAACACAATCATAACACAGCAAAAAATGGAAGTGGAGGAAAGCAGAAAGGAAATTCTAGACTCGATTAATTATGCCCGCCGAATTCAATACGCTTTATTGGCCGGTGATAAATTACTGTCGACTCATTTACATGATTATTTTGTTTTCTTTCAACCTAAAAGCGTTGTTAGTGGCGATTTTTATTGGGCATGCAATACGCCTGAGGGGTTTATTTACATAACTGCTGACTGTACAGGTCATGGTGTACCGGGTGCTTTCATGAGCTTATTAAATATTAGTAAACTCAATCAGGCAATAAATGAAAATAAAATTTACAGGCCGGATTTGATTTTAAATACGGTAAGAACTGAAATAATTAACGCATTAAATCCCGAAGGCAGTTCTGAGCTTAGCCGTGATGGTATGGATGCTGTTCTTTGTAAAATCGATTTTAAAACGCTGAAATTGCAATATGCTTCAGCCAATAATACATTTTATATTATTCGCAACAACAATGTTATTTATTGTAAACCTGATAAAATGCCGGTGGGTGTTGGACAAGACAATTCAATACTGTTTACATTTAACGAAATTCAATTACAGAAGGGTGATGTGATTTACACCTTTTCAGATGGATTCGCCGATCAGTTTGGTGGACCAAAAGGTAAAAAGTTTAAATATAAACAGCTATGCGAGCTTTTACTTTCTGTTTCAAATGAATCTATGAGTGTACAAAAGGCCAAGATTGAAGCCTCATTTAAAAATTGGCAAGGTATGCTTGAGCAAGTGGATGATGTGTGTGTAATTGGCATTCGTGTATAATTTAGTCTAAAACGACTTAAGTAAAATGTTTTAAACACATCCGTGTGATAAAACTCAAACGATTCTAAGATATTTCTGCTTATTTGTCGTAAATTCACTATAATTATAGCATAAAAGAAACTAAACATGGATGATTTAATCATTTCCGCTCAAGAAGATTCCCCAGAAGTAAATTTTAATGCAAGCACCGGCGTTCTTAGAATTACCGGTCGTGCCTATTCTAACGATATGGTTAACTTATTTAAGCAACTTAACGAATGGTTGGATGCTTATCTTGCTAAACCAAATCAAACTACTACTTTAATGCTTCAAATAGATTATTCAAACTCCGTGACAAGTCGCTTGGTGTATGATTTTATTGTAAAATGTAAAAATGTACTAAACCAGGGAAAGGAATTAACCATTAAGTGGTATCATTATGGCGGGGATGAAGACGGTATTGATTACGCCAATCTGGTTTCTAAACTCATCAACTATCCCATCGAAAACATCGAAATCGATTAGTGTATTACGGTGACTAAAATTATTTGTAAATATTTTCTTTCATTTTTTTTCTCGTTACTTTTTGTATTTAGTTCACTTGCCAATAGAAAAAGCGATTCTTTATTGGTAGAATTTAAAGAGGCTAATTCCGACACCCTTCGTGTACGTATTTTACATCAACTTTATTTAGTAAACGATTCACTTCCTTACGCCGAACGTGAATTAGCACTTGCTGAAAAAATAAAATACAGCCGAGGCATAGCACAAGCTTTTCTGGATATCGGTCGATGGTACTATTTCGACGGGAAACAAGCTTTGGCACTAGATAATTTAAACCGTTCTCTTAAAATTGCAGATGCGCTTGGCGATAAAAACATTCTCAAAAGCGCCTATCGTTATATCGGATTTATATATCGGCCGCAGGAACCTTTTAAAGCAAAGGAATATTATGAGAAAAGCATTCAGCTTTGTCTTGAAACCGATGATCAGCTAGGTGCCTCATATATATATAGCGCGATTGGAAATATTTTTGAAGGCGTTTTCGATAAAACAAATAATAGCAACAGAAAAGCCCTTGATTATTATCTTAAAAGTTTAAAAATACGTGAGGAGAAAGGTTCCCCTTCTGAAATTGCAGCTTCTTTAAACGAAACCTCCAGAATTTACGAAACCTTGCATATGTATGATAAGGCAGTTGAGTTGCGTTTAAAAGGATTGGAAATTGCAAAGAGCGTAAATGATAAGGAAAATGTAGTTTATATTTTGAGTGTTATTGGTAATGATTATTGCGGGAGAAAGAAGGATCATACCAGTGGATTGAAATATTTACTGGAGGCGTATCAGATAGGAAAAGGCGGATTAAAAAATTACGGTTTACTGTATGATGTTACAAAATTCATTGCTAAATGTTATTATGAAACAAACGATTATAAAAATGCAGGTGAATTTTTTAGCATAAGTGAAAATTATTCGGATACATTAAAAAAAGCAGAGTTAAAGAACTTGTTTAATTTATCGTCGGTTAAACAGGAATTGGAAAATGAGATCGCCAGACAAAAATTGTTGCTTAAGGATGCCGAAATTTTGAAGGAAAAAGCTCAATTGGAAAGACAAGCGGTTTTAAATAGAGTTTATCTTATAGTTATACTCTTTGTATTGATATTATCCATTGTAATTTATCTGGCTTACCGTCAAAAACAAAAGGATAATTATAATTTAGATGCTCGGAATCGAGAAGTGGAAATTGCTTATAAAACACTTGAAGTAAGCGAAAGTAAGTTCAAGCAAATTACGGAAACAATTCATGATGTGTTTTATCTCTATAATATAAGAGAAAAAAAGTATGAGTATGTCAGTCCTAATTGCTTTGAAGTAATCGGATTAAAACCTTCTTATTTATACAGTGGAAAAAGCATGAAGGAGGTTGTTCACCCCGAAGATCTTCAATCGGTGATTGACGCAAATATTTTGGTTGATTCCGGAATGGCTTATAACATCGAATATAGAATCGTTGTGGATAATAAAATCAAGTGGATTGCTGAAAAATCATCTCCTATTTTCGATGAGAAAGGTGAATTAATTCGAAATTCCGGTATTTGTAGAGATATAACCCTCCGAAAAAACAACGAAGAGTTGTTGAGAAAGAAAAACCGCGACATAATGAATGGAATTACATACGCTAGAAATATTCAGAAAGCTTTAGAAGTACCTATAGAAACAATTGAAAAGAGTTTTAAGGAGGTGTTTATTTTATCCAAACCAAAGGAAATCGTAAGTGGGGATTTTTATTTTTATAAAGAAACCGAATCAGGCATTTATTTAGCAGCCGTTGATTGTACCGGTCATGGTGTTCCGGCAGGTTTCCTGAGTATTTTAGGTAATAGTTTTTTAGATGACATTATAAAATCCGATAACAATTTATCGCCTGCCACAATTTTAGACCGTTTAAGAGAGAAATTAATTGCATCCCTCAATCAGGATAATCCTAATACAGAAACAAAGGATGGAATGGATATTGCGCTGCTTTGCTTTGATAAAAGTTTTAAGACCATGCAATTTGCCGGTGCCTTTAACCCATTATTTCTTATGAGAAAGGGCGAATTAACTATAATTCCCGGTGATTTATTTACGGCCGGACTTAAATTCGGACAAGAAACCAAACCATTTACTAATCATATTATCGAGTTGAATGCAGGTGATATTTTGTACATCATGAGTGATGGGTATGTTTCACAATTCGGCGGACCAAACGATAGAAAGTTTAGTAAAAAACAATTAGAAGATTTATTAGTTAAAATTCAATCTCAGAAGTTAACGGAGCAAAAGAATAGTCTTGATAAAGAATTTGAGTCCTGGAAAGGAAATGGCTCGCAGGTTGATGATGTATTGGTAATTGGTGTTAAAGTATAATCGCTTAGCTTAATTTTATTATTTCTTGCCTCCTATAACCGGTCGTACTTTTCGTCCGCCGGAACTGCTTTTTTGGGTTGTATTGTTTTGCGAAGTGGAAGTACTTGAATTTTGTTTTTGCACTATTGGTTTAGCCGCGTTTGATTTCTTTTTGGCATTTGAGTAGGCAACTCTCTCGGCAAGCATTTGTTCCTTTAATCCGTCTTCCGCTCTTTTCAATTGTTCTTTTGGATATTCTTCGTTACCAATTATGGTGCTTGCCATTTGGTAGTATTTTTTTGCAATGGCATAATTTTTATTTTGCATAGCCATATCACCAAGTTTATTGCAAGTACAGAATTTTTGTATCACGCGTATTTCTCCATCATTTACATTCACCGGGAAATTTAATCCATTGTATTTTAAAATCTCATTTTTATCGTCAGCCATTTGTACAATTGGAGCGCTTAAGCCTATATCCCCAACATCTTTTATCGTTTTATCACCAATAAACCCGGTTAAATTGACAGAAGGAATAAAGTCTGCCGCACCATTTTTAATAATGATGCTGCTGCAATTAACACTGAATTTTCTGGTATTGTAACCTGCCTTACTAATAACAATCAGAAAATTTCCACTTGAAGGAAGATCAAATCCAAAGTTGCCTTCTGCATCACTGGTGGTTTGAGCCAGACGCTTGTAACCTTCAAATAATTCAACCGTGGCGCCCGGCAAAACTTCTTCTAGTCTATAGGCCTTTGAACTTAAGGTCCATTTGCGAACAAGAGTCTTGCTTTTAAACTTATAAATTAAACTCTGTGACGATAAACAAAGGGGCGCAAAAATTAAAAATGCAACAAAGTGAATAAGGAGTTTCCTGGTCATACAGATATGTATTTATTCAAAAGAACGAATTTTTACGAAAGAATACTACAATTTTGTTACAACAGTTAAAAGATTCATCTAAAAATAATTTAGAATAAACTTTAACGCTTTTTAATTGTTAATGCTTGAGATATCCTTTTTGATACTTATTATTTATCTTAATTTTGAATAAACTAAACACAATGAGCAATCCATTACACCGGAGAAGTTTTTTATCAAGGGCGGCTTTCGCTGCAGGCTCTTTGATAGCATTGCCTTTTACTTCATTTTCGAAATCAGTAAAGAAAGCCATTGAAGAAAGCGATAAAATGATGAATCCTATTTTAAGTATTAAGCCACTTGGTTTTCAGTGGGAAACCGCCGATCCGTTTTTATTTTGTGTCCATCACGAAGATTATTTCCCGAAAGGAAATGAGCAAATGGGACCGGCAACTGAGTTTTTAAAAGGTCGTCATATGGGCGATGATTTTATTATTAAAGATGGATTCAGAATGTATCATGGTAAAACAGTTCCCGGATTTCCCGGTCATCCGCATCGTGGATTTGAAACGATTACTGTTGTCCGTAAGGGAATTGTAGATCATGCTGATTCGTTGGGTGCTGCCGGACGTTATGGAAACGGTGATGTTCAATGGATGACGGCAGGAAAGGGTGTACAGCATTCTGAAATGTTTCCGCTCATACATGCTGATAAGGATAACACCATGGAGCTGTTTCAAATTTGGTTGAACCTTCCAAAGAAAAACAAAATGGTGGAACCGCATTTTAAAATGTTATGGCGCGAATCCATCCCAAATTATATTCATACCGATGCCAATCTGAAAAAAACAACGGTAGAAGTTATTGCCGGTAAATTAGCAGATAAAACTGCCGTTGCGCCTCCGCCCGATTCATGGGCGGCAGATCCGAAGAATGAAGTGGCGGTTTGGAATATCAAAATGCAAGTAGGAGCCACCTTTACTTTACCTAAGGCATCTGCAGGGATAAACAGGACTTTATATTTCTATGAAGGCAATCAGATAAAGCTTTCCGGAAATACAATTACTAAATATAATGCTGTACAGTTAAAATCTGATGTGGAAGTTATTATTGAAGGTGGAACTGAGGAAACCAGTATTTTGATTTTACAGGGAAAACCAATCAACGAGCCTGTAATGCAATATGGTCCGTTTGTAATGAATACGAAGGAAGAGATTAATCAGGCTTTCGAAGATTATCATAAAACACAATTTGGAGGTTGGCCTTGGCCTAAATACGATCAAGTTCACGATCGCACTAAAACCCGTTTTGCCAAACACGCCGATGGCAAAATAGAAATTAAAAACGCTTAAAATCAATCGATTCGCTTTTTTAACTTGACATAGGCCCTTATTTATCGTAATATTGCGATATAATTTAAAAAGATGGGTCTGTCAAAAACCGAAGAGTTCACAGTTAAGGATAATAAAATTGCCAAATATGCAAAGGCATTGGCGCATCCGGCTCGCATTGCTATTCTTCAACTACTGATAAAAAAGCAGTCTTGTGTGTGCGGCGATATTGTTGAAGATCTTCCTCTATCGCAGAGTACTGTTTCACAACATTTAAAAGAATTAAAAGAGGCCGGTCTGATTAAAGGAGATATTGAAGGCGTAAAAGTGTGTTATTGCATTGACGAGAAAGAGTGGGAGTCGGCGAAAAACTATCTTGCTCAATTGTTCGCTTCTTATTCAAGTAGAAACAAGTGTTGTTAAATAATCGTAATTAACCGATAAAACTAAATACCATGAAACTATCAGAATTCAAACAAAAATTAGCAAATGTAAATGATTTACAATTTGTGTTACCAAATGGTCAAACAGTGCCTTCACATTTTCATGTGACGGAAGTGGGGCAGATAAATAAACATTTTATTGATTGCGGCGGTACGGTACGCAATGAAAAGGTTGTTAACTTTCAGTTATGGGAAGCCAATGATTTTGATCATCGATTAGCGCCAAAAAAATTGAATGATATTATTCAGTTATCAGAAAAGGTGTTAAACATTGAAGACGCCGAAATTGAAGTAGAGTATCAAAGCGATACTATTGGTAAATATGGTGTTGAATTTAACGGTGAGAATTTTATACTTACATCTTTACATACTAATTGTTTAGCAAGCGATAAGTGTGGCATTCCGCAAGATAAATTAAAAGTGAGCTTAAAAGATTTACAAACTCAATCGAAGGCTTGCTGCACACCGGGCGGCGGATGTTGTTAAGCTTATGTTTAATTCAGTTAAAAGCTATTGTGACAGCTTAGTATCTTCATTCGGTGAAATTTCACCGGAACGCAAATCTTTGCTTAGTAAAATAGCAGCTTACATTCTTGAAAAGAGGAAGGAGAATAAACCTATTAATTTGATTTACGTTTGTACGCACAACTCACGACGCAGTCATTTTGGACAGGTGTGGGCACAAGTTGCGGCTGATTATTATCAAGTAAAAAATGTAAGCACATATTCGGGCGGAACAGAAGCCACTGCTTTTAATCCGAATGCCATTAATGCTTTAAAACGTGTAGGATTTAAAATTGAATCTTCTGATTTATCTGTAAATCCCTTGTATCAGGTTTTTTATAGTGAAAGCACTAAACCGTGTTTGTGTTTTTCTAAAGTGTATAATCATCCCGATAATCCGCAAGCCCATTTCGCCGCCATCATGACCTGCAGCGATGCAGAAGAGAACTGTCCGTTTATTCCGGGTGTTGAGTTGAGGATTGGTACTACGTACGACGATCCCAAAGCCTTTGATAACACGCCGCTTCAGGATGCTAAATACGATGAGCGTTGCCGACAAATTGCATTAGAGACTTTCTTTGTATTTTCGTTGGTAAGAAATGGAAAAGTATAAAAAATATTTAGCTGAAATTATTGGCACATTTGCTATGGTATTTTGCGGTACCGGCGCCATTATAGTTAATCAACACACTAACGGTGTTATTACACATGCCGGTGTGGCTTGTACCTGGGGATTAATCGTGACTGCTATGATTTATGCATTAGGAAATGTATCCGGTGCGCATTTTAATCCCGCCGTAACAATCGGATTCTGTATCGCTAAATCATTTCCGGCAAAAGAAATTATTCCATATGTAACGAGTCAAGGTATAGGAGCATTTGGCGCCAGTATGATTTTAAAGTTGTTGTTTTCCGGCAACGATACGTTGGGTTCAACCTTACCGGCAGGAACACCGATGCAATCCTTTGTGTTAGAGTTGTTGCTTACTTTTTTTCTTGTATTGGTGATAATGCAAGTAGCGAAAGGGAGTAAGGAACAAGGCATGTTTGCAGGTTTGGCCATAGGTTCAGTTGTATTATTGGAGGCTATGTTTGCAGGTCCGATTTGCGGAGCCTCCATGAATCCGATTCGTTCATTGGCTCCGGCAATAGTTTCAGGTCATACCGAACATTTGTGGGTTTATTTGAGTGCGCCTATTATAGGCTCTGTAACAGCAGTGGGCTTGTGGAAGCTTATGAAATGAGAAGCTTTTTAATTTTCTCTTGTAAACGGAGTTAATGCGCAAATGATTTTTTCTTGATCATTCCACCAATGGTATCTTTAACACTGCTCATTACCACAAAAGCATTCGGATCAATTTTTTCAATTTCCAATTTCAATTTACTTATTTCAAGACGCGTGATAACGGTATAAATAATGTCAAACTCTGAGTTGTGTCCCTTTTTACCGTAACCTCTTTTCCCTTTGTACACCGTTACACCTCGTCCCATGGTTTCTGTAATCATCATTCTTAACTCTTCACTGTGTGATGAAACAATGGTAACGCCGGTGTATTCATCAATACCTTCAATAACAAAATCCAATGTTTTGGAAGCCGCCAAATAAGTTAGCATAGAGTAAAGAGCGGTATCAATGGACAAAAAATACGCCGCTGCTAAAAAAATCACAATGTTAATCACCATGATGATATCACCAATAGTAGCTCCGGCTTTCCGACTAATATAAATAGCTAATACTTCCGTTCCGTCTAGAACGCCGCCACCTCTCACCGACATACCAATTCCGGCCCCTAAAAAGAAACCACCGAAAATGGAAACAAGTAATTTATCATGGGTTACTTCAGGAAAAGAAAATAGCGCTAATGTTAGGGCAAGGCCAATAATAGCAATAGTGGTTTTGATGACAAATGCTTTTCCGATTATTCTGTATCCTAAAATAATAAACGGAATATTTATGAGCGGTATCAGAATGTAGAGAGGAGTAGAAGTGATTTCTGAAGTTAAAAGTGAGATACCGGTAACACCGCCATCAATAAAACTGTTTGGCAATAAGAAGCTTTCGAGGCCAAAAGCTGCCGACGCGATGCCTATTACTAAAAACAGAAAATCCTTTACGAAACCCTTATAGGTAACTTTTAAAACACGCCATTTTTTTGCAAACTCATATGCTGTCGCATTAGTATTCCCGGATGATTTATTCTTTTTCTCATCCAGAACTTGCTTGATAATTATTTGCTTGAAAATTGGGTTCAATTAAATTTTCACTTTTTGCTAATATAGTGAAAACTTATTTGTGACTATAATACAATAGAAAAGTATCGTGTTAAAAATATTTAAACAGTAGATTAATTTTTATTCGGACGGTTATTTCCACCTGAATTTCCTTTTCTTCTAAATCCACCCTTTCGGTTTTGTCCACCCGGTTTAAAAGGTTTCTTCTCAAATTTTTTATTGGCTTCAGGATTGTATTCAGGTCCCGCACCTAATTGTTCAGGAATCGGAAGTTTATTTACATCGTATCCCATCAAGGCTTCTATGCGCGCAAATTTCCCTTGATCTTTTTGATTAATGAAAGTAATGGCTACGCCGGCTTTTTGCGCACGCGCTGTTCTGCCAATGCGGTGGATATAATCTTCCGGATCGGGGGGCGCATCGTAATTTACTACCAAACTTATTCCTTCCACATCAATTCCTCTTGATAAAATATCTGTTCCAATCAAAACGCGTAATTTTCTGTTCTTAAAATCACGCATAATTTCTTCGCGCTCTGCCTGCTCTAAATCACTATGAAACGCTTTTACCGATGGTTCCATTTTACGGATTGTTTTCTCGAGCGCTTTTACATTTTCCTTGGTGCTTGAAAAAATAATAACACTTTGATAATCTTCATTCTTTAGAATTTCCTGAAGTAAAGGCTCCTTTTGATTATCATATACAACATACGCTTGCTGATTAATTCCTGCGGCAGGTTTACTAATCGCAATGTTAATGGTTTCAGGCTCGGTTAAGATTTGGTTTGCCAACTGACGGATTTTAGGAGGCATGGTGGCCGAAAACAAAATGGTTTGTCTTTTTTTCGGAAGATAACTAATAATGGTTCTGATATCATCAAAAAAGCCCATGTCTAACATTCGATCGGCTTCATCTAAAACTAAATGTTGAAGGTGTTCAAAATTAAGTTGTCCCATTTGCAATAACGCAATTAAACGACCGGGCGTGGCACACACGATGTCAACCCCTTCTTGCATGGCTTGCCTTTGTTTCTCGAACGTTATGCCATCACTGCCGCCATATACGGCAATTGAACCAACCGAACAAAAATAGCCCATGCCATCAATTTGCTGATCGATTTGCAATACTAATTCACGTGTTGGAGCAATGATTAATGTGTTGAGATGTCGGGTAGGAGCGTGTAAAATGTGATTTATAATTGGTAAGAGATATGCCGCCGTTTTTCCTGTTCCGGTTTGCGCACAGGCAATAAGGTCTTTGTTTTGAAGAATCACAGGAATAGCCTGCTCTTGTATGGGAGTGGGCTGTTTGTAACCCATACTATAAAGGCCATCCATTAAGGCTGAATCAAAATTAAAATCGTCGAAAGTCAATGTATTAGGTTTTATATTATTTATAGAATACAGCTATATCTGTTAATGTTTTCCTTTTAATATCGGGCACCATGGTGTTTTCTGCAGGATAGCCAACCGGTATTAGTAAAAATGGTTTTTCGTTTTCCGGTCGGTTTAATAATTTACTTAAAAAATTCATCGGACTTGGAGTATGTGTTAGGGCAACCAATCCACAGTAATGAATAGCTTCCAGTAAAAAGCCACAAGCTAATCCAACCGATTCGGTAACGTAATAATTGTTTTTCTTTTTTCCGTTAACTATTTCGTAGGAGCGTTTAAAAACAATAATAAGCGCAGGTGCCGTTTCCAGAAATGGTTTTTGCCAGTCGGTGCCTAAAGGCGCTAAATCTTCCAGCCATTCAGGAGTCATACGCCCGTTATAGCTTTCGTATTCTTCTTTTTCTGCAGCTTCCCGTATTTGTTTTTTTAATTCCGTATTTGTTACAATGCAAAACGTCCACGGTTGTTTATTGGCTCCTGAAGGTGCAGTAGAAGCAGATTTAATAATATTTTCCAGTACTTCCATTGGGATTTCTTTGTCCGAAAAATCACGCACGGTACGACGTTTGTTATAATAATCGAAATGGTCTAACGCGCGTTTAACTACTTCCGCTTCAGGGTAAGTTTCTTTTAGGTAGTTTATGAAGGGATATTGGTTCATGAGGCAAAGAATTTTTTTTCGATTTCGAAACTAACATCCGGAAGTGCCTTTTCCAGCTCCATACATTTTTGTAGAAATGATTTTTTAAATTCAGCATGAGCTAAAGTAGATTCCTTTAACGGTCGGTGATTCATCGCTGACTTTATCTCTTTTACTTTTTGAATTATTTTAAGCGTTGATTCTGTAAAGTAACTTACCGAAAATTTATCCCATACGTACTCAATGGCTTGTTCGTTTGGATGTGCCATGTCGGTTTTGTAAAAACGATAATCACGTAAATCGTCGTTTACTAACTCATAAGCTGGAAAATAAGAACAATAAGAATGCTGCTTTAGGATTTCATGAATACTATAAATCAGAACCGCTTTGCTCAAATTATTCTCAATTAATCCGTCTTTTAAATATTTAACCGGAGAAACCGTGAAGATGATTTTTAATTTGGGATTAAATAATTTTAAATCTTCAATTAACTGCTCATAACGATTAATGATTTCACCGGGCTGCAATTGCTCTTTTGTAAAGTGGTGTTGCGGAAATTTATGACAGTTGGCTACTACTTCGCTATTTGCATTGTTAACATAAACGTTAGAAGTACCAAATGTTATCAGTAATACATCAGCATGTTTTAAAGCGTTATGGGCCTGACGCGTATTGTGATTTATTTTGTTGATGAGTTCTTCTTTATTACCGCATGAAAAAACGCCATGATGATTGAAACTGTGATATAATTCGTTATTAAACACAACTTCTTCTTCTGATAAAATGGTATTGTTTATATAGGCACTTAATGCAGTGGCAATGCTGATGGGGTTGAATAAAATTCCGTTTGGGTTTAAGGTACAGTTAAATTTGAGTTCGTTTAATTTATCACCTATGTTCTCCGCAAAGCATGATCCCATCATGAATAATTTGCTTTCATGAGTAATGTCAAAATCTTGTTTAGGATGATTATAGTTAAGGTGAAACTGCATTATTTGACCATTAATTCTTTATGCTTGTTTATGAGAAAGAGTTTGGCGGCTTCGTAGTTGTTTTCGATAATGCCGTCTAAAATGGCATCTCTTAATGCGTTTTTTAAAATGCCAATTTCTCTGCCGGGACTTAAATTAAACATTTGCATAATTTCTTCGCCCATAACGGGAGGCTGCCAATTTCGTAAACGATCTTTTTCTTCTATTTCAACTAATTTCTGGCGCACAATTTCAAAATTGTGCATATAGCGTTTTACTTTATTTGGATTCTTTGTTGTGATATCCGCTTCACACAAAGCCATTAAATCATCAATATCATCACCCGCTTCAAAAAGTACGCGCCTCACAGCACTATCTGTTACTTCGGTTTTTGCCAATACAATCGGACGAAGATGAAGCAATACTAATTTTTGTACATACTTCATTTTTTCGTTCAAGGGTAATTTTAAATTGGCAAATATCTTCGGTACCATTCGGGCGCCTTTATCTTCGTGACCATGGAAAGTAAATCCGTGTCCGGGTTCAAATCGTTTGGTGGCAGGTTTTGCGATATCGTGTAAGATGGCCGACCAACGTAACCAAAGGTTATCGCTTTTGCGCGCCACATTATCCAATACTTCTAATGTGTGATAGAAATTGTCTTTATGAGATAATCCGTTTATTGTATCCACCCCATGAAGTTTCGCCATTTCAGGAAATATGATGGGGAGTAAACCGGTATCGAATAACAATTTAAATCCTACAGAAGGAATAGGCGAGAGTATGATTTTATTTAACTCATCAGCGATACGTTCCTTCGATACGATTTTAATACGTTCTTTATTTTCCGTGATGGCAGCTAATGATTTTTCTTCTATACTAAATCCTAATTGTGATGAGAAACGAATAGCCCTCATCATCCTCAATGGATCATCACTGTAGGTGATACCCGGTTCAAGCGGTGTACGGATGATTTTGTTTTCAATGTCATTCACTCCCCCAAAAGAATCGAGTAGTTGACCGTAATTATTTTTACTAAGACCAATTGCCAATGCATTGATGGTAAAATCGCGACGATTCTGATCATCTTGCAGAGTTCCGTCTTCAACAACCGGTTTGCGTGAGTTACGATCATAACTTTCTTTTCGTGCGCCAACAAATTCCACATCTAAATCACCACACTTAATTTGAGCCGTTCCAAAATTTTTAAAAACGGAAAGATGCGCTTCTTTTCCCAGTTTCTGATGTAATCTTTTAGCAAGGTCAATTCCTTTACCAACCGTTACCACATCAATGTCTTTGGTTGGTCTTTTCATTATCACATCGCGTACATATCCACCAATAACATACGCTTCTACATGAAGCTCATCAGCGCATTCAGAAATAAGTTTAAATATATGTTGATTTAAAAAGGAATACATGCAATAGATTAAGAGCAGTAATTAAAGTAAATATTGAAATTTTTGTTTGAGGAATCGTCCGTTAAATCCACGTTTTTGCTGATTACGTCCCAAATCAGAAGAAAAAACAATACTTAATTCATGCGAGCCGCTTTGATATTTACGTAGTGGCGAAGTAACATAATCATAGGTGTAAGCCACTTGAAACTGATTTTTTATATTAAATCCTAAATGCAAAGCAACAGCGTCTTTAAATCGAATGCTGAAGCCGGTAAGTAAAATTTTATTGATGTGAAGGCGTAAAGTGTAATCGATATAAATTGGAACTCCACTTGTGTATAAAGCCATTAATGAATTTTCGAAAGTGTAGTTCGGGTTTTCAGCGTAGTTATAACCGGCAGCTACGCTATAAGCGGCCTCATTTTTATATTTACCTAAAAAGCCAGGCGTATTGTAATACGTGTGGTTCATTTCTTTTCCTAAGATATTAATCCCACCCACTCCTAAATAGAATCGGTCGTTAATCAGTACAAGACCAAAACTACCATCATAGGCCGTAGTTTTAGAAGAGGCTAAAAGATTTATACTTTGATCAGCTTGATTATGTAGAGTTAACTTCGTTCCATTAAATAATTGTTGCATATAACTTCCTTGCAAGCCAATTGATAATTCAACATCATCAAATTTTAAGTGATAAGCAAAGCTTAAAGAAGCGTTGGTATTTTTAAACGGACCAATTTCATCATTGAAGAAAATTAAGCCAGTACCAACTTTGCCTTCCATTAAACGCATGTTAAAAGTTGCGGCATACGTTTTAGGCGCGCCTTTATAACCGGCCCACTGGTAACGATAAAACAATCGTAAATCAACAAAGCGTTTTGTGCCACAAAAACCGGGATTAAACATATAAAGATTGCTACGGTATTGTGTATACCAAGGAAATTGTTGTGCATTAGCGGCAAGCGCTGAAATCAATAGAGCGAATATGAAGATTGATTTTCTCAAAATGTTGCAGTACTAATTTACGTAAAAAACAGCGATTATTTTACATAAATCCATTCTA
>JAEUTQ010000003.1 GCA_016787445.1 Bacteroidia bacterium | reverse complement strand
ATGAAAAGGTGTTTTGTTTTCATGATATATGAGATTGTTAACGTAAATATAATATAATTTGTTTACCCGCACCAATAACTAAATTCCTTGTCGACCGAAAAGTTGTCTATGAAACTTTGTCTGCGCGCATTGAACATAACGGTTTCGGGGCTTACGCAGTGCGTTTTGAAAAATCCATCGTCTGCACGCCGAAAACTTTATTTAAAGATACAAAAGTTTTTCTTTTTGCTTTAAACAAATTAAAAGTCCCGAAGGGGCAAAACAAAGCAAAAAAACTACCGTGTCCGCCCGCATTGCGTAATTGCCCCGTGTTATGCGTTTTAGCCGCCACACAGGTGCGTCACGCCTACATGTCTGCCGTTTTGTAAATTACTTTAACGTCGTCGCCGCAAAAATAGGAACTGTTTTCTTGTTTTGTAAAAACCATGTCTTTATCATGCGTTACTTCTAATGTCTGGCTGTCGAGCCATTTCGCATTTATAAACTTGCCTTGTTCCTTGAAGTATAAAACGCCGCTACCGCCACCACTGAAGAAACCCATAAGTCCGCTTGTATGAATGTATTTTTTATTTTCAAACTCTTCGTGGATCTTAAATTCTTTTTTATTGTCCGGAGAAACAGCATGAACTATTTCTTTTAGTTCAAAGTCAAATTTTGCTTTTATTCTCCGTTTTGGTTTTTCACGGTCGGTGGATATTTGCAAAAGGAATTTGTCCAGAACAACTTTACGTTTTTTTAAGTCTTTATCGTTGCCACCAAGCTCTTTCCATAATTCCAAGTCTTGTCCGCTGGCAATAATTTCTTTTACCTGATTTAGTACGTTAGGGTCGAGGGATTTTGTTTCCCACTGCGCCAAAGCAAGCCCGAATAGGGAATTATATTTGTCTTCGTGGTCTGTGAAATAGTCGGCGAAGTCGTTTTTTATTTGAGCGGAAATGTCTGCAGGTTCTTGTCCTTGATTATATAAATCAAAGAAGTTCTGATAAATGTCGAGGAAGGTGTCGTTACCTTTTAATGATGTGTCCCAAGTTCCCATATCTTATTTCTTTGCCGAATGCCTGTCCGCGGCTATTACGCATAACGGTTTCGGGGCTGGCGTTCGGCGGGTTTTATTGCTCGTCCCGAAATACAACCCCAAAAGTTTTATTAAAGATACTCACCAAAATTAGCGGCAGCAAAAAAAAATTCGCGTCAGCGGCCATAATTCTGCTCGCCGCGATTACCCGTCTCTGCCCGCTGACCGCTACGCCCCGTGTTATGTGACGTTTTTAAGTTGTCGTGTCACTAAGATAACCCTCATTGCTTATTCCGCTGTCCATAAATATTTTGTCTAATTTTTTGAAGTCAAAATAGTCATATGATAAAATATGAACGTATTTACCTGTCGGAAGTTTTAATATTAAAGTGTCAAATGGCGTCCGATATGAATGAAAGAAAATACAGTCGGTTGTCTGGTAAACAGTCTTTTTAAATTTGACGAAATTGTAAATTTCAATTTTATTGCCGTCCAGAGAAATAAAATTTGATTCAGTCAAGAGTCGTCGCAAAATACGATAAACTAAAAAAGTCAGAACACTTATGAATATAATGAGTCCGAACAAATTTTTGTCGAGATGAAAGCCTTTAATGATAATATTTTCAAGTAGAAGTTCGCTTGTCCAGATGAATGCTAGGATTGCCGTCAAGCGTAATATTAAAATGAAAAAATTATATTTAAGAGTATATTTCGTCATTGTTTGTCGTCCTAAAATGGCACATAACGTTATCCGTATAGGAGTAGTGCGGAATTAGTTGCCGTATCTTTCCTATACCTTCTTAGCTTAATTTAAAGATACAAATGTTTCTAAGCCGGGGCAAATTAATTATCTTCCTTAATGTCGCCCCGGCGTTATACCGAACACCCGCATTACTCTTATACGGTGTTAGGCGTAGTTGTTTATTTAAGTCGCGCCACTGTGCGCTTCCGCTTCTGCCTCCCACAACGTAGTTGTTGATGTCCGAGAAATAAACAAGGTGCGCAGGGAGTTTTTAGATAAAAATATTGCGCTAATAAAGCCTTATTGGCGTCAGTCTTTTTATCGTAAGGAGAGAGTGTGAAGGATTTTTACATGTCCAATTAGTTCCAACACTGCTACAAGTTACTGTCAAATTTGACTATGTAAAATTTTCCCGATAACTTTGTCCAAGTTGTTTTAACGACGCCAGTCGTTTGAAAGCGCGCTTTCACGATGTCGATCGCAAACAACTTGAAAATAGGAAAAGTCTATTTTAGCAGTGTTGTCCGACCGTTAGTAAAAATCCGAAGCAAAATCTCCTTAAAAACTTCCGCGGCACATTCAGCGGACGTCAACAATTATGCCTAACTAGCTTATAGGCGCCATAAACTTTCGCCTATACAACCAATAGTGGTTGGCTAGGCACCATAAATAGGCGCGTGGCTAGTTGAGCTAATTTAATAAAATTTCTCATAAACTGTCAAAAGGACTAATCACTTTTTGTATCCCTACCGAACTTACATGCGTGTAAATTTCAGTGGTTTTGCTGCTACTGTGGCCTAAAATTTCCTGTATATAGCGCAAGTTTGTGCCTGCCTCCAGTAAATGCGTGGCATAACTGTGCCTAAGCCAATGCAAGGTTACAGGTTTTAGTATCCCTGCTTTTGCGAGGCTTTGTTTTAAAACGTTTTGTAAACTCCTTACATCATATGGCTCACTTGCAATTTGTCCTTCAAATAAATACGTTTTTGGCTGATATGCTTTCCAGTACTCCCTCAGCATCGTTAGAATTTTTTCACTTAAAGGCACAATGCGGTCTTTGCGCCCTTTGCCGTTTTTAATAATTATTAATTTACGCTGCGCGTCAATATGCTCCGGTTTTAAAGCTAATAATTCGCCGCATCGCAATCCGCAACTGTAAATCAAAGAAAGCATGGCTTTATGTTTAATGTTGCCGTGTGCTTCTAATATCATTTTGACTTCTTCTTTACTTAATACATTCGGTAAAACTTTTTCGCGTTTTGGACGGTGAATGATTTCAGTTTCCAGTTGTTTGTTCTCCACCGTTTTGTAAAACAACTTTAAAGCATTCACAACTTGGTTCTGAAAAGAGGAGGAGTATCCATTCGCTAAAATGTAATCGTTGTTAAAGTGCACCAAATCTTCATTGGTAATTTCACTAATTTCCTTATCAGCAAAAAACCGTAAGAAGGTTTTAATGGCATCGCAATAAGTTTCAATGGTACTCTCACTGTATCTGCGTTGAAGCATCCAGCGTTTTAATGTTCTTATTTTTTCTTGAGCTTCTGCGTTGAGGTTGCCTAATGCTTCATGCGGTTTTAATGACTGAGTTTTTTGAACAAACGGCAAGGGCTCATTTTCGTTGAGGTAGTTTACAGTTACGCCGCTACTCATAAAAAGCTGCCGTATACGCTGCGCCATTTCAGAAGTATAAAGCACATGCCAGGCCTTATTCCCTGAACTCCATTTGGCACCCGGCAAGGTTTTTACTTTTTCAATTAAATTTTGATTGTAAGGAAATTTTAAAAATAGCCTTCTCTTATCCTCATAAAGGCTATGCCATATTTCAATTGTCGTAATCATGCTGTAAAATTATAGCCGGATACAATTAAAGTGTTGCCATAATTTGTAGCATTAATAGGATTGAACAAAATGTTCTCGGGTTACGGAATAGAAGGGATGTGCGTTATGGTTTTATTGGCGTAATCTTAAAATAGAATTTCTGCCCAATCAAAAACCAATCTTGTTACGTTGAAGGGGTTGTTCTTTTTTCTCTAATAATTCATCAAGATATCGAAAAACTATCTCAATGTTTTTATCGTGGTTGTTTACTTTCTTTTTTATTTGTTCAATCTCTAAACGTAATTCGGTATTGTCACTCAGCATTTGTCTAATCCTCGCAAAGGTGCGCATGATTTGTATGTTAACTTGTATGGCTCTTTCGCTGTTTAATACACTCGAGAGCATCAAGACGCCATATTCTGTAAAAACATATGGTAATTTTCGTGTTCCGCCTCTGCCTTTCTTTGATATCCCAATTTGGGATATCAAAGAACTGTGTTCGTTTTTGCTTAATTGAAACATAAAATCTTCCGGAAAGCGTTCCAAACTGCGCTTTACGGCGCGATTAATAAGCCTTGTTTCTATTTCATATAATTCTGCCAAGTCTTTATCAATCATTACCTTTTGTCCTCGAACCACATAAATTTTATTTTCGATGCTTTGATGAATTAATTCGTCTTTCATGCTCTTAAATTTTTTTTGCAAAATTATAGATGAGAAAATCAAAGGTCTTGCCACGATTTGTAGCAAATGATGTAATTGAACTAAGTGTTCGTGGAGTTGTGAGAATTCAGACCTCACCCACCGCAAGCGGTCCCCCCTCTCCTACAGGAGAGGGAAGAGGCTCCGATTAAAGTTTGAGGCCGATTATACAAACGTCGTCAATACCGAGGTTCGTTCCTCACTCGGTATTTCCGTTTGTGCAGAAAATAAAATATTTTATAAATTACAATTTCAACCCAATAATACAAACGTCGTCAATCTGATCGAGATTGCCTTTCCAATTGGTAAAGGCGTTTTCTAAAATTTTGCATTGCTCACGCATCGGTAATTTGCGATTGGCAATAATTAAGTCGGCAAGTTGCTTGTATTTGAATTTTTTTCCTTTGGGTCCGCCAAACTGATCGGCATAACCGTCGGTAAACAAGTACAACATGGCGCCTTTTGCTAAATTAAATACGTGTGTGGTGAATGATTTGTAATCTTCGCTTTTTCCAACCGGTTGTTTGGTTGCCGTTACTTCTTTTAATTCGTCTTCGTTTTCATTTAAATACCACAAAGGATTATTCGCTCCCGCCCACGCAATCTCATAGGTCTTCTGATTAATCACGCACAAGGAAATATCCATGCCATCCTTTACATCGTGATGACTTTTCTGAAATGTTTCTACTACCAATTCTCTTACTTTATCTAAAATCTCACCCGGCTTAATTAATTTCAATTCATTTACCGCTCTGTTTAACGCATTGCTGCAAACTACGCTCACCATCGCTCCCGGTACACCGTGTCCTGTACAATCGGCGGCGGCTACAAAAAAGTAATCGCCTTGCTTGTCGGCAAAATAAAAATCGCCGGCTACAATATCTTTTGGTTTGTATAAAATAAAACTTTCATCTACCGAGTTGTAAATTTCTTCCACCGGTGGCATAATGGCTTCCTGTAAACGTTTGGCATATGTTATACTATCATGCACCTCCGAATTTTTTTGTGAGATGATTCTGTTTTTTTCTTCCAGCTCTTCTTCATATTCTTCACTGCTGGTTTTAAAATTCAGTATGATGAAGAAAATCACAAAGAATACAATTAATAAAGAGAAAGTGGAATAAATGGTTTTTAAATAGGCCGGTATTTGAACCAATGGCTCAAAGGCGGATTGATACCAGGTAATAAAGAAAAAGGTTAAGATGTTTAAACCAAACAAAATGTAAATGCTTTTCTTTTCTTTAAATAAGATGATGGGAATGGCCGCAGACGTTAACAATAAATATTTATCGCCTAATTCAGCGCTGTTTTGTATGCATACGCCTGCCAAAAACACAACAGGTATTATCGCGAAATAATACCTGCTGAAATTTAAATAACCGAGTTTATTAAAATATGGCGGTAGCCCAAAGGCGGCCATGAATGGCAAAGTAAAATATAATACATCCGGCAAATCGAAGAGTGGTGCGGTAATTGAAAATCCAATCATCAACAACACATTAATTACACTCATGCGATTGATAAAGAGCAAACTTTTTCTGTCGTGCGGTGTATCAACTTTACTGAGACCCGAACGAACAAATTTTCTCCAATATCTATGAAAGTAATTTATCAGCATTCTGTTTAGGTTATACCCAAACAAAACAAAAGGGTTTCAAAAATGGTCTGAAAAATGGTTTTAGATGTGTTAAAAAAGGCACAAGTGTTAAAATTCGATACCCCCGGAAGCCGCGCCAGTCCTTAGTTTGCGAGGGGCACCTCTTCGTTGTTCTTAAATTTTAAGCGTTGAACTTCTACGCCATTAACATCATAAAACACCCAAATGCTATCACGCATATCATTTTTAAAAAATCCTGAGTAACGTAATTTTCCGTTTTCGTAATACACATTGTTAGCACCGTGCTTTAAACCTTTGTCATAAAAACATTCGCTCCACATTAATCCGTTTGCATACCAAGCCATCCATTGTCCATGGCGTTTACCAAAACGAAAGAAGCCTTTGAATTTCGTATTTCCGTTTTCGTATTTGTCTACATAATCGCCGGTGTAAGCGGTATCGGGTGGTTCAATGAGGTAAGAATGATCACCTGTTTTTTTTAAGCCGGAAACTTTAAGTGTATCCGAATCTTGAGTTTCGGTTGTTTCCTTTTTTGTTTCGTTGCTGTTGCAGGCAAGAAAAATTAATCCAGTTAAAATGAAAATGAATCTAAGCATAAATTTATTTTTTACGTTCAATGGAATAATTAACTAATAATTCAAGACTGTTTCTCGACGGAGATTCAGGAAACTCTTTCAAAATGGTTAAAGCTTTGTTTTTATAGTCGTGCATTACTTTTTCGGCGTAAGCGATTCCGCCTTTTTCAATTACAAAATCGATGACCACTTTTACTTTATCTGAATCGGTGTTGTGATTTTTAATGATGTTGATGATTTTGCGTTTCTCCAGCCACGTACTTTGATTAAGAGCATAGATTAAAGGCAAAGTCATTTTCTTTTCTTTGATATCAATACCGGTAGGCTTACCGATTTCTTCACTCGAACCGAAATCAAACAAATCATCTTTAATCTGAAAGGCCATGCCTGTAAGAATGCCAAACTCTTTAAACTTCTCAATGGTATTTTTATCTTGTGTAACCGAAGCGGCACCACAGGAACAACATGCTGCCACTAAACTCGCTGTTTTCTGGCGTATGATTTCGTAATAAATTTCTTCGGAGATATCTAAGCGGCGTGCTTTTTCAATTTGTAGTAATTCGCCTTCACTCATTTCATTTACCGCCGTGCTCACAATTTTCAGTAAATGAAAATCATCATTGTCTAACGACAGTAACAAACCGCGTGACAATAAAAAATCGCCAATTAAAACTGCGATTTTATTTTTCCAAAGGGCATTTAAGCTAAAAAATCCGCGACGCTCATTGCTGTCATCTACCACATCATCGTGTACCAAAGTCGCAGTGTGCAATAATTCGATAAGTGTGGCAGCGCGATACGTGCTTTCGTTTATGGTTCCAACCGTTTGTGCGCTTAAGAAAACAAACATGGGGCGCAATTGCTTCCCTTTTCGTTTTACGATGTAATTGGTGATTTTGTCAAGTAAGGGCACAGAGCTTTTCATGGAACCTCTGAACTTTTCTTCAAAGATGCGCATGTGTTCGGCAACAGGAGCCTTTATGCTTTGCGTAGTACTTGACATAGTCAGTAAATTTAACGGTTCTGAAGGCTATCTCAAAAAATAAATTAGAGGGTGGCCGTTAAAATTTTATAAGTGGTTGCCCGTTACTTCAGTTCTTGCTGCGCTAGTTTATTCTTATTGGCTAATTGTCCGCATGCCGCATCAATATCTTTCCCTCTGCTGCGTCTTACATTCACAATTATTTTGTTTTTTTCGAGGTGTTGTACAAAAGCAGCTAAGCGTTCAGGGGTAGTTTGCTTAAATTCACCATCATCAATCGGATTGTATTCAATGATGTTCACTTTGGATTTTACACGTTTGCAAAAATCAGCCAACTCTTGAGCATCCTTAATGGTATCATTGAAATCTCTGAAGACAATGTATTCGAAAGTGACACGGGTTCCGGTTTTATCGTAAAAATAATTGAGCGCTTCTGCCAAATTCTCCAATGAGTTTGTTTCATTGATAGGCATGATGTGATTTCTTTTCTCATCATTGGCGGCGTGTAGAGATAAAGCGACATTAAATTTTACACCATCGTCGCCCATCTTTTTTATCATTTTCGCCACACCGGCTGTAGACACGGTGATGCGTTGCGGACTCATACCTAATCCTTTCGGAGAAGTGATTTTTTCGGTAGAGCTTAATACCTCAGCATAGTTCAAGAGAGGTTCTCCCATTCCCATATACACGATATTGGTAAGAGGTTTGCCGTATTTTTCTTGCGCTAAATTTTTTACTAAAACAACCTGATCAAAAATTTCATCCGCGTTTAAATTGCGCATGCGTTTTAATTTACCCGTTGCACAAAATTTACAGGTTAAACTGCAACCAACTTGCGAAGAGATGCAAGCCGTCATTCTATCTCCCGATGGAATTAAAACACTTTCTACAACATAACCATCATTTAAACGCATGGCGCATTTAATGGTTTTATCAGAGCTGATTTGAAGGTCGTGAATTTCAACTGCATTAATGGTAAAGGTCTCTTTCATCCATTCACGTAATGGCTTCGATAAATTACTCATGTCGTCAAAATCAACCGCGCGCTTGGCCCAAAGCCAATCGTAAACTTGCTTGGCTCTGAACGAAGGTTCCCCGTGCTTGGTTAAAGCATCGGTCAATTGCTCAAGGCTAAGAGAGCGTATATCGGTTTTTGAAGCCATTATGCAAAGATACGACATAATTACTCTTTTCACTACCTTT
Organism: Bacteroidia bacterium; assembly: GCA_016787445.1. GTDB lineage: Bacteria > Bacteroidota > Bacteroidia > B-17B0 > Aurantibacillaceae > JAHEYG01. Next base: position 5,055 of record JAEUTQ010000003.1, on the reverse strand, counting down.
ACCTCATGCGCTTTATAACGGCTAATCAAATTTTCGACGGAAATAAGTTTTTGTCTAAGGGCAGTGTAATTGTTCTGGATGAGAAGGGATGTTATTCAGAAACCATTTCTTCTGATAGTATTGATGCGGGAAAAATTGAAGTTTTTGATGGAATCATTACCCCTGGTTTTGTGAATGCGCATTGTCATTTAGAATTATCTCATCTGTATAATCAGATTTCGCAGAAAACCGGCTTTGTTGGTTTTGCAAAAGAATTGATGGCGAAGCGTTTTTCGTTTTCTCAAGAAATCATTGCGGAAGCCATGCTGATTGCGGAGGCACAAATGTGGGATAATGGCATAGTGGCGGTGGGAGATATTTCGAACGCGGTAGATAGTTTTCAGTATAAAGATCAGAGTGAAATGTACTACCATACGTTTGTTGAATTAATTGCTTTGAATCCGCAATTAGCAGATAAAGTGATAGCAGGAGGGAAGGAATTACAAGTAAAGATTAAAAATCATTCTTCTTCCTTAGTGCCGCACGCGCCATATTCTGTTTCTTTAGAGTTGATGCAGCAAATAGCTAAACACTGTCAAGAAAACACAACATTAACCATACACAATCAGGAAAGCGAATCAGAAAATGAATTTTTCATGAGAGGAACGGGACGTGTATTAGAATTGTACGCGCATTTAAACATTGATATTTCCTATTATAAGCCTTCCGGAAAGACATCGCTGCAAACGTATTTGCCAAGTTTAACTTCTGATAGAAATTTAATTTTAGTGCATAATACATTTTCAAGCAAGGAAGATGTTGAATTTGCTCATGGTTTCAGTAAAAAATTATTTTGGTGTTTATGTCCCAATGCAAATTTATTTATCGAAAACACACTACCTGATGTGAATTTACTTCGCGCACAAAATTGTAAAATTGTACTTGGTACAGATAGTCTGGCAAGTAATCACAGTCTTTCGGTTTTAGACGAACTGAATGTTTTGATGAGAAATTTTGAGCTTAATGATACAGAGGAGGTTTTAAGATGGCTTACCTCTAACGGCGCAGAAGCCTTGGAAATGCGGGATAAGGCAGGGCAATTTATCAGAGGAAAAAACGCCGGAATCAATCTTATTCATCTAGAAAACAAGCAATTCGCTTTTAAGCGTAAAATCGTCTGATTTTGCTCATACCTTGTTTATGGTATGGTTAAAGCCTGTATGAATGATTATCTTTGTTCGGTATGAGAACCCTCGATCAGTTAAAGCCTGGAGATATAGCCGTGATAAAAGAATTTTCACAGCGTGATTTGGCTTTGAAATTAATTGAAATGGGTTGTCTTCCCGGAGAGAAAATTAAGCTCACAAAAATAGCCCCTTTAGGAGATCCAATTGCGATTGAAGTTTCGGGATATGAACTTAGCATGCGCAAACAAGAAGCCGCTGCGGTGATGCTTGAAGATTAATTATGCCCCCTGTATCATCCCAAATAAAAGCAATCAGCATAGCACTGATAGGAAATCCTAATTCAGGAAAAACAACTTTATTCAATGCGCTTACAGGCTTAAATCAAAAAACCGGAAATTATCCGGGGGTAACGGTCGACAAACATACCGGATACACAAAACTTAAAGCAGGTACCGAAGAATTTAAATTACAGATTACCGATTTACCGGGCACCTACAGTTTATTTCCTAAATCATTGGATGAAGAAGTAGCCTGTAAAGAATTACTCGGTTTAAACGGCACTGAACACGATGTGGCGGTAGTCGTAACCGATGCGTCTACACTAAAAAGACATTTATTACTGGCTACCCAAGTCATCGATTTAAAAATTCCCGTTGTTATTGTGTTGAACATGATTGATGAGGCCAATAAAGCGGGTTTAAAAATTGATGCTGCCGAAATCAGTCGTTTGCTGGGAGTAAAAATTGCCCTGGTAAATTCACGAACGGGAGAAGGCTTAGATGATTTAAAACTCAAAATCACACAGGCGAAAGAATCAGTTAATACATTTATTGAAACAACGCGCCTTCAGGTGGTAAAAGCCGGGGCACAAAATTTCAGAGAAATAGTTGTAACACAATTTACCGGTGATGCGGATTATAAACTTAAACTTCAGCAATTCGAAGAGAAGGATACCGTATATCGATTTAATACTATAAACTATATTTTCGCGCGTTGTGTAAAATCGCCACAAGAGAGTACGCGAAAATTATCTTACACCGCCGATAAATTTATAACGCACCCTGTGTTTGGCTATTTAACACTTTTGTTTGTTTTATTTTCGGTGTTCCAAATAATTTTCTTTCTGGCCGAATATCCTATGAACTGGATTGAAAGTTTTTTCGGGTGGGCTATGGAGGTAACGGCCGGCGCCTTGCCTCAAGGACAACTATCCGATTTGTTAGTGAATGGTGTTTTAGCGGGATTAAGCGGCGTAGTGATTTTTATTCCGCAAATCGCCTTATTGTTTTTCTTTATTGGGTTGTTGGAAGATTCAGGATACATGGCGCGTGTAAGTTTTATCATGGATAAGGTTTTTCGTCGCTTTGGTTTAAACGGGAAATCGGTTATTCCCATTGTTAGCGGTGTGGCTTGTGCGGTTCCTTCAGTTTTAGGCACACGCACTATCAGTAATGTAAAAGAGAGGTTAATTACCATTTTTATCATTCCTCTCATGAGTTGTTCGGCACGCTTACCGGTGTATACATTATTAATTTCATTAATGATTCCGGATGACGCCGTATTAGGAATATTAAATTTAAAGGGACTTACACTTTTTGGATTGTACTTTTTGGGATTTGCTGCAACGATGTTAACGGCCTTTGTATTGAAGTTTATAATTAAGAGTAAAGAGAAAAGTTATTTTGTGATGGAGTTGCCGGTGTATCGTTTACCACAATGGAAAAGCATAGGCATTATTGTTGTAAATAAAGTGAAGGTGTTTTTGTGGGAGGCAGGGAAAATCATTTTAGCAGTTTCTATTGTGCTATGGTTTTTAAGTTCGCACGGTCCGGGTGATTCTTTTGATCAGGTGGAGAGCAAATATGCCTCACAAATTGAAACAGCAACCGAAGCTCAAAAGGAGGAATTGGTGAAAACAATGGAATCAGAGAAGTTGGAAAATTCGTACGCCGGCATTTTAGGAAAGAAAATTGAGCCGCTTATTAAACCAATGGGTTTCGATTGGAAAATTGGAATTGCCTTAATCACCTCTTTCGCGGCCAGAGAAGTGTTTGTTGGCACCATGGCCACCATTTACAGCGCTAACGATGCTGAGAATGTTTCTTCGATACGTGAGAAATTGGTTTCGGAGAAGAATCCGGATACAGGAAAACCTGTTTATGGTTTTGGTGTTTGTTTATCGCTTTTGGTATTTTATGCTTTCGCAATGCAATGTATGAGTACGATGGCTGTTGTATATAGAGAAACAAAAAGCTGGAAGTGGATGACGGGACAATTAATTTACATGACGGGTCTCGCTTACATCAGCAGCGTTATTGTTTACCATCTTTTCTGATGGAATTTCTTTATAGTTAATGTTTTTACCACGTGTTCCTCTAAAACGTTTTCTCCAACTTTCTCTTTCTGTAATAGGAACGAAATTCGAAATCTTTAAATCAGAGTAATTTATTTCCGGAGTATCGTGCGGTAAATCTTTTAATGTATCAAAAATCACCGGCAAAAAGTTAATTCCTTTTGTTCTTACTTTACCAAAGCGGTACACCATTTTGGTTTGAAACGGATCTGTAGCTAATGCTATTGCATTAAATCCTTTCGACTTTGCAAGATGGTAACCGTACCAAACGTTTTCGGTCGAATGTTCGGCCTTACTTTCTACAATAACATTTTCTTCAGGCACACCTAAAGCAACAGCGTAGCGTTTCATAATAGCTCCCTCTACATATGGTGAGTAAACTGAAGAACCACTCATGATAATGTTTTTAGTTAATCCTTTTTTATAGAGATGAACTGCCCACATAACACGCATCATCATCACATTATCCCACTTAGGCTCATTAAACGGAACACCCGGAACAATTACAGCATCGTATTGGTTGTGTTTGGCTAAGGCTTTCTTATACAGTTTTCCTGCTGAAGGCGAAAACAAAGTACAACTGCTAAATAGTGTTGCAACAAGTATGGCGATTAAAAACAGTCTTTTGTGCATAACCCTTGTATAGTTTAAAGATATTAAATTAAATATTATCGTATTTTAGTCTCATTGTTAAAAAATGCAACAATGAAAAAAATTCTTATTCTAGTAACAATGTTGACGGGCGTTTGTTCATATGCCCAGGACACGGTTAAAGTAGCTTCTCAGCTCACCCCCGAACAACAAGCCGAAGCCGACTATAACAGTGGTTTAGAGCGCCTAAAAAGTAACGATTATGTAACGGCTATCGACTTTTTTACAAAAAGTATTGCTAATAAACCGGCATTTGATAAAGCGTTGTACAATCGTTCCATTGCCTTAACACAGGCAAAGCGTTATGCCGAGGCTTTAGCAGATATTAATAATGTAATTAAAATTACACCTCAAAATCAGGACGCTTATTTTACAAAAAGCCTCATCTTTTTTGCAGAAAACAAAAAGGATTCACAAATGGTAGCGCTTGATAAATGTTTAGGATTAAAATCCGGACATGCCGAAGCCAATTATTATAAAGGATTATTGCACTATGAGGCCGGTGAATATAAAGAAGCTATCGCGGCTTACGATAAAGCAATTTTATCCAATGGAAATTATACGTATGCCTATAATGATCGCGGGAGCGCAAAGCGTGCCTTGAAGGATTACAATGGAGCTGTGGCAGATTATGAGAAGGCTATTTCGATAGATGGAAATCAGGCTTTTATTTATAACAATTTAGGTTCGGCCTATCGCGAAAATAAAAATTACCCGAAAGCAGCAGAGGCTTACAGCAAAGCGTTACAAGTAAACGATAAATATTTAATTGCCTTAGTTAACAGGGGTGCATCGCGCATGGATGCCGGTAATATTTCAGCTGCTAAAACAGATTTTGATGAGGTAATAAAAAAGGACCCAAGCAATTCATCTGCATTTAATGGA
>JAEUTQ010000045.1 GCA_016787445.1 Bacteroidia bacterium | reverse complement strand
CCCGTTGTTTAATTCAATGGAGTCGCTCTCTGTATGTTGGTGTTCGCTTTCCTTAGCTGATGGTAAAGATTTAGTATTCGAAATCTCACTATTTTCCTCCTTTACAGGATTATTGCAGCCACAGGTAATGCCCATAAGAACCACAATTAATATTGCAAAATATTTTTTCATTTATGCTAATCTTTTTTTTGTTATAAAGAACCACGATATGCCTGCAAATACACCTGTAATAGCAATACGAGAAAGCATGGCTTTAATCGTTTTTTGCTCGTAAATTCCACCTGTATTTGCGTGAATTAACAAACCAACAAAACTCACAATAAGGATTGTTGTTGTGATTAAAAGTAATTTTGTTGTCCACGCTTTTTCTGTAAATAATCCATACGCAGCAAACAGATACATAAACCCTGCAATGAAATTTGAGATCACAACAAATAATACATAATTGCCTTCCTTCTCTCTTATCCCAAATAAATCAAATATCACAGACGTACTCATAAATAGAGTAATTAATGCAAATAATGTAATGATAACTGCTGCTGCTTTTAAAATTATTGTTTTCATGTTTTTTATTTAGTTTCTATCATTTTTAATATTCCGCTTAATACTTTATTTCCGTCTTTAATTAAATCTGATTTATGACCCGATAATTTCCATTTAAGAACCGTTATACGCATGCCTCCCATTACTATGGTTGTTGTAGTTGAAACGCCTACTATCTTACTAAATGAGCCATTTGCCTGCCCTTTTTTTACAATACTTTCTATATGATTCTGCATCAATTCCATCATGGATGAAACCGTAGAAGACAACTCTTTATTAAACTGAAAAATACTTTCAGAAAAAATTACACTAACAACTGAAGGCTTTTGTACAAATGTTTTCAGTTGTGAATCAAACAGATCTTTTAATAGTTCTGATGGACTGCGATCTTTATTGGAAAGTATTACATCAAGCCTATCTTTCATTTCCTCAATAAAATAAGTTAGTAAGCCAAGTAATATTTCGTTTTTGCTTTTAAAGTGGCGATATAATGCTGCTTCTGATAAATTTAAATCAGCAGCAAGTGTTTTAATGGTTAAATCCTGAATGCCATGCTCATCAATTCTTTTAGTAGCAGCCTCAATGATTTCTATCTGTCGTTCTGAGAATTTATTATTTTTCATTTTCAAGTTTCATTTTATAAAAAGATATTCCTAACCAAATTACTGACACCGTCATACTAATTGCACCAATAAGCACAAAAACCGGAGGCGCACCCAAATACACTTCTAACAAAATCCCTATTGGCATTAACAGACCAATTAAACCAAGCCAAGAAATTATCGTTGTGTTTTTAAGTTGATTTTTAAAATGTAATAGTAAGTAACCTATCAAAATATTTAAGAAGGCGAAAAGATTACCGTGTACATGTGCTAATCTTGTTTCAAAGTGTTTACCTATTGAGTAAGAGTTAATCCATTCTTCCTTACCGGGGGCAAAATCTCTTAAATAAATTAGTAAAAAGCCGTATGCCATAAACAAACCCATTACAAGAAAA
>JAEUTQ010000077.1 GCA_016787445.1 Bacteroidia bacterium | reverse complement strand
TTTTTGCTTTAATCTTTTTGCTTAAAAAAACGGCAGCACCCGGGTTAGCATGTCGCATCACCACCATGTCCACTTTCATGGCCAAGATGTTATTGACAGTATCGGTTAGGGTTTCCCCTTTTTTTACAGAAGAGTTAGAAGCGGAGAAGTTAACGATATCGGCGCTTAAACGTTTTTGTGCAAGTTCGAAAGATAAGCGGGTACGTGTAGAGTTTTCGAAAAATAAGTTGGCTACTGTAATGTCGCGTAATGAGGGAACTTTTTTAATGGGGCGGTTAATGACTTCCTTGAAATTTTTAGCAGTACTGAGGATTAATTCAATGTCGTTTTTGTTGATTTGCTTAATTCCGAGGAGGTGGTTAACGCTAAGATGGCTCATTACTTTTTTGAAACAGTGATTTCAAAAATCAAATATAGTAAAATTTTGCCTGGCCCCGAAATTTTAATTAACAGGTTATTAAGTGTTGCAATAAGGCACATATGTTTTGATTAAATTTACCTCCGTAAAATCAAAATATGAGTCAAAATAAACATGTATGGAGCTTCTCAACTGTAGGAGGGGTGAAAAGGGTCAATATTGAAAGTGGTGCCGATTTAATTAATCTTGAAAATCTAGACCCTAAACTTTGGACAGCCTTAAGTTGTCCGGTGAAAGGATTGGAAATTGATTATAAAACGCTTGAATTAATTGATAAGGATAAAGACGGGCAAATCCGCGTTCCTGAAATTATTGCAGCTGTAAAATGGATCACTTCTGTTTTAAAAAATCCGGATGATTTAATTAGGCAAGAAAAGGTTTTTCAGTTGTCTTCAATTAACGAGCAAACAGATCTGGGGAAAACATTATTGGCTTCCGCTAAAGTGATTTTAAAGAATTTGGGCAAAGGTCATGCGAATGCATTAACCGTTGAGGAAACATCTGATACTAAGAAAATCTTTGCTGCTACGCGTTTCAATGGCGATGGGGTAATTACACCGGATACTGCAGAGGACAATACTTTAAAAGCCTTAGTGAAAGAGATGATAACCTGTGTGGGCGAAATTCACGATAGAGGAGGGGAAGCCGGAATTAATGAAGCTTTATTAAGTGAGTTTTTTACAGAGTGTGAAAAATTCTCGGTATGGTATGCAAAAAAGGAAGCGAATGCTTCTGTTATTTTTCCTTATGGTGATGAAACTGAAAAAGCACATCAGTTGTTTTTGTCGGTTAAATCAAAAATTGATGATTACTTTTTACGCTGTCGTTTGGCTGCTTTCGATACGCAAACCACTACTGTATTAAACTTGCAAATTGCACGGGTAGAAAGCATCACCGCTAAAGATTTATCTACGTGTATAGATGAAATTGCAGCTTATCCTTTGGCGAAAATTGAAGCGGGGTTATCTCTGCCTCTGGCTACTGGCATAAACCCGGCTTGGGAATCAAAAATGAATGAGTTAAAAAGCCTTGTTGTTTCTCAAATATTACAAGGAAAATCTAATCTAAGTGAAGGTGATTGGAATACAATCGTGAATTCGTTTACAGCTTATGCAACTTGGAAATCTGAAAAGGAAGGCGCTAAAGTCGAAAAATTAGGATTGGAAAGAGTACGCGCTATCCTTGACAGTGATGCGAAAACTAAATTAACTGATTTGATTGCGCAAGATAAAGCGGTAGAAGCCGAAGCGAATAATATTTTTTTAGTGGATCAAATGGTGCGTTACCATCGCGATATTTTTACGCTGCTTAAAAATTTTGTGACGTTCTATGATTTTTACATGCCGGGACAAAAAGCCATTTTCCAGGCTGGAACGTTATATATTGACCAGCGCAGTTGCGATTTGTGTATTAAGGTAAGTGATATGCCAAAGCATGGTACGATGGTTTCCTTTAGTGGAATGTTTTTAATTTATTGTGATTGTACCAGCCGTTCTACCAATGAAAAGATGACGATTGTTGCTGCTTTAACAAATGGTGATATTGATAATTTAGTGGTAGGAAGAAATGCGTTATTCTATGATAGAAATGGCATGGATTGGGACGCAACTGTGATTAAAATAGTTGACAATCCAATTAGTATTCGCCAGGCTTTCTTTTCGCCTTACAGAAAGGTTTCAAGATTCATTGAAACACAAATTAATAAATTTGCCGCAAGTCAGGATGAAAAAGTAACAGGAGACATGATGAAGAGTGTGGAAGGTGTGCCTGCAAAAGTTGAGGAAGCAAAAAAAGCGGAGAAGCCCGCGCCACAACCATTCGACATTGGAAAGTTTGTTGGGATTTTCGCCGCTATTGGCTTAGCGGTTGGTGCGATTGGTTCTGCGATTGGTTCTGCCATTGCCGGATTTATCGGATTAAAATGGTGGCAAATGCCGATTGCGGTTCTTGGAATCATTTTATTGATATCAGGTCCAAGTATGATCATTGCTTTTTTGAAATTACGCAAACGTAATTTAGCACCAATCTTAGATGCAAACGGATGGGCTATTAATGCGCAGGCAAACGTAAATATTCAATTTGGAAATGTATTAACGCATTTAGCAACTTTACCTGCAGGTGCAAAAATTAATTTAAACGATCCGTTCACGAAAAAGAAACGTCCAATCCTTCCGGCTATTTTAATTATTTCAGCCTTAGTGGGTGGTGTATTGTACTTGCTTTGGAAATACGGTTATATGCACTTACCGTTTTAATTAATCGTCATTGCGAGCGCAGTGAAGCAATCTGAATTATGTTTGTGTTTTAACTGTGACGCATTTGAAGGTCTCACAAACCTGCAAGGCTTATACTAAAAATCAAAGGTATCTTTCTCTTAACACAGAGATGTGGTGATTGCAATGTCCGCAAATGGAGAATCCTACTGCGTTCACGGTTGTTTTTCCTGCCGCTGTGTTGCCTTGCTTGTTAAAGTCTTCGGGTTGTAAGCTTTCAATTAAAGAAGCTGTCGCATTTCTAACGGCAATTAATTCTTCAATGACAGAGCTTAAACTTCTTTTATCAGCATTACATGTTTCTGCATAATCATCTTCTTCGAAGGGAAGGGGTTGTTGCTGATCGTTCCGTGCGAATCGTAATAATCTGTAAGCAAAAATTCTCTCGGCATCCGAAATATGAATCAATACTTGTTTAATGGTCCATTTGCCTTCTGCATAAGCATAATCGCCTTTATCATCAGGTATCATGGTTAATGTTTGCATTAACTCCTCTGTGCTGTGGATGAGAGCTTCGTGTAAATTTTTACCCTTTGCTTTAGCAATATAAGATTCAACAAAAGAAGGATAGGTGCCTTTAGCCGGTCGCATGTTTTATTTACTTAAAAGAGTGATTCTGTCTTTACCATCTGTTTCTTTCCACTCTACTTTTACATTTTGAGTTTCGATGGAGTCGATGGTTAAACCTACATATTTTGCCTGAATAGGAACGTGGCGCGCAAATCGGCGGTCAACTAAAACAAGTAATTCAACATCTTTTGGTCTTCCGAATGCAAGCATCGCATCCAGTCCGGCACGAATTGTACGACCGGTAAATAAAACATCATCCACTAAAATCACATTTTTATCTTCGATGATGAAGTCGATATTGGTGCGATTTGGGATTAATTCTTTTTTACGAAAATCGTCGCGGTAAAAAGTAATATCCAAATCACCGCAATTAATTTTTTTAGTTTTTAAAATTTTCTTTAGTTCTTCGGTAATGCGGTGCGCTAAATAGGTACCGCGAGGTTGCAATCCAATGATAACAGAGTCTTTAAAGTCGCTATGCACTTCAATTAATTGATGGCATAAGCGTTGAAGTGTGATTTCAAACTGAATTTTTTCTAATATAACTTTTGGTTGCACGGTACTTTTTATTTTAAAATTACAAATTCTTTATGATGTGAAAAAGCTTATTGCGCGTTCCAACCTCCGTCAACAGGTATGGCTGTACCGGTAATTGTAGAGGCATGGTCGGCTGCCAATAATAATGCGGTTTGTCCCAATGTTTCTAAGGAAACGAAATCTTTAACGGCTTGTTTGTACAGCATTACTTTACTCACCACTTCAGCTTCCGATAAATTATGTGCTTTAGCCTGATCAGCAATTTGTTTTTCTACAAGAGGAGTTTTTACATAACCCGGACAAATTGCATTGGCTGTAATATTGAATGGAGCACCCTCTAAGGCTATAGTTTTTGTGAAACCTACAATGCCGTGTTTGCTGGCAATGTAAGCGCTTTTAAATTCAGATGCTACAAGTCCGTGTGCTGATGCGATGTTAATGATGCGGCCGAACTTACGTTCTTTCATTCCTTTCCAAACCGCTTTTGTAAGGTGGAAAGCGGATGTTAAGTTAATACCAATGATAGCGTTCCATTTTTCTTCAGGAAAATCTTCGATAGGGGATACAAATTGAATGCCTGCATTATTGATTAAAACATCAATGCGTCCGAATTTTGCAATGGCATCATCCACCATTTTACGAAGCTCTTCCGGTTTAAGCATATTCGCGTTAGAGAACATAACACCAATACCAAATTCTTTTCCAATTCCATCGGCAATTTCTTGTCCGTTTGCTTCTAATCCGTTAAATACAATGTTATATTGTTTGGTTTTTGCGAATTCGCGGGCAATGCCTAGGCCAATGCCACTGGTGCTTCCGGTAATTAAGGCTGTTTTCATTCTGTTAAATCTTTTATCAAATGTAAAAAATGAATACAACTATTCACAGCTATTTATAAAAAAACCCGGAATAAACCGGGTTCATTTTTAGTGGCCTCCTGAAAGGGTGACTTCAGGAATGTTGATTGTTTCCACAGTAATGTTTTTAAGCTTAGAATTATAGAGTTTAAAATCCTGGATAATCTCTAAAACATCATAATCGATGTTGGTTGATTTAGCGCCATCAATAATTACTTTACAGTTATACGGCAGGTGATTTAATGTTTCCTGTATGCTGGCTTTATTGAGAAAGGTCATTTCTTCAGAAAGCGTAATAGTCACAGTTTCTTCTTCACCGGTATTTGTTTTTTTAATGTGGTACGAGTTTTTGTAGTTTTTGCGAAGAATAAAATAAATCGCAAATACCATACCCACACCGATTCCTTTTAATAAATCGGAAGCCAGAATGGCAATAATGGTAATAATGAAAGGTAAAAACTGCTCATAGCCCAATTTGAACATCGATTTATAAAGAGAGACTTTAGAGAGTTTATAACCTACCATTAATAAGATGGCGGCCAAACTCGCTAAAGGAATTAAATTTAAAAAGCGAGGGATAAGTAACGCAGATAATAATAAAATAGCACCATGAGTAATGGTTGCTAATTTGGTTTTTCCGCCTGCACCAATGTTTGCAGAGCTTCTTACAATAACTTGTGTAATTGGCAAGCCGCCTATGAATCCGGAAACCATATTACCAATGCCTTGTGCTTTTAATTCGGTATTGGTGGGTGTTGTTCGCTTATAGGGGTCCAATTTATCGGTAGCTTCAACGCATAGTAAGGTTTCCAAACTCGCCACAATGGCAATAGTGATAGCTACAACATAAACTTGTGGATTCGATAAGGCGGAAAAATCAGGGAACTTAAAGAAACTAATGAATTCTTCGGCAGAATTTGCGACGGGTAATTGTACCACATGTTCTCCGCTTAAAACTAAATGCGGGGCAAACTGCATGAAAAGGTAATTGATTAAAATTCCACTGAGAACTACAAATAAAGCACCCGGTAAAAATTTAAACAGCTTTACTTTTTTCATGAATGGCATATCAAAAAGTAAAAGTAAACCAATAGATATAGCGCATATAATAATCGCGCCAACACTGTTGTATTTTAACGCATAATAAATCTCAGTGAATGTGTTGTGCCCATCAGGTTGAATTAAGCCTTCATCGCCCATAAAATCTTTATCATAACCTACAGCATGCGGAATTTCTTTTAGTATAAGTGTAATACCAATGGCTGCTAACATGCCTTTAATGACCGAAGAAGGAAAATAGTAGCCGATAACACCTGCTTTTAAAAATCCGGCGAGAAGTTGGAGAGCACCGGCAAGTACAATTGCTAAAAGTAATGCTTCAAAACTTCCGAGAGTTTTTAGTGCGGTAAGAACAATTACAACTAAGCCGGCTGCCGGTCCGGAAACACCTAAGGGTGAACCGCTGAATAATCCAACAACAATACCGCCAATAAATCCGGCTATGATTCCGGAAAATAATAAATCGGGTCGTCCGGTGGAGGCTAATGCCACACCTAAACAAAGAGGCAAGGCCACTAGATAAACTACTAATCCGGCAGGACCGTCGTTTTTGAAATTTTCAAGGAAAGAAGATTTATTGTTACTCATATTGTGTTTTTATTTTACGACTGCAACTTTATCAAGTAAATAATAACTTGGTAATTGGTCAGGATCATCCATCGTTACATCTAAATCCTTCAAATAGCCATTGGCAATATCATACACTAATCCGTGTAAATAAAGCTTTTGTCCGCTTCTCCATGCATTCTGAACAATGGATGTTTTGGATAAATCTAATACTTGTTCTATTACGTTTAACTCAACAAAACGGTCTGCTCTTGTTTTTGGATCTTGAATCGCTTGCAGTTCTTCATAATGTAAACGGTAAACGTCTTTTATGTGACGTAACCAGTTGTCGATAATTCCAACCTGTTTATTCCCCATGGCTGTGATTACACCACCACAACCGTAATGTCCGCAAACAATGACGTGTGTTACATTTAAAACGTTTACAGCATAGTCTAATACACTCAGCATATTCATATCTGAATGCACTACCATGTTGGCAATATTACGGTGTACAAAAATTTCTCCGGGTTTGGTGCCGGTAATTTCATTAGCAGGAACACGACTATCCGAACAGCCTATCCATAAGATAGGAGGTTTTTGTCCATTAGCTAATTCATCAAAAAATTTAGGATTGTTTTTCTTGGTTTCTTCAACCCACTTTTTATTGTTCTCAAATATTTGTTTATATAATTCAGGCATAATTAATTTTTTTGGAAGCGATAGGGCTTCAGTTAATAAAATTGATTTAATAGTTTAGTCGAGATAAACTATTATGCCTGTGGAGGAGGAGTGGTAATTTCGGAATAGTACGTACTGAGTTTTAATTGCTCAGATTGTTGGATTTTTATTGAGAAAAGATTATTCAGGTGAAAAAGAGGTTGGCTTATAATTAAAAATTCGGCGAAATCTTCGTCTGTGTCTTTCTCTTCACCACCTTCATTACCACCTTCAGTTTCTTTACCTTCTTTTGCTTTTTTACAAAGCTCTGAATGTATAGAGTTTTCTTCTTCAATAAGTGGGATGTATTGAAAAACGGTAAAAACCATTACCGAAATAAAAATAAAACAGAATATGTGATTAAATAGTTTCAACCGGACAAAAATACGGTAATATGCGAATTACCAAAATGATTTTAGTCTTATTTACAATTCTTAACTAAAATAGAGAATTATTTAAAGTTCTCAATGGTTTCACGGATGATTCGCGCGCAATCCAAAATTTGCTCTTTGGTAATAACAAGTGGTGGCGCAAAGCGAATGATGTCGCCATGCGTTGGTTTGGCTAATAAACCATTTTCTGCCAGCTTCAAACAAACATCCCAAGCAGTTTTGCCATTTTTTTCCTTAATAATAATGGCATTAAAGAGTCCTTTGCCTCGAACTAACGTAATTAAATCGGATTTAATGGCTCGTAATTCTGTTCTTAAAATCTCTCCTAGTTCTTGCGAATTTTCAGCCAGCTTTTCGTCTTTTACCACCTGCATGGCAGCAATTGCTACTTTACATCCTAATGGATTTCCGCCGTAGGTTGAACCGTGTTGTCCGGGTTTAATGCACAACATGATTTCATCATCAGCTAATACAGCTGAAACAGGATACACACCACCGCTTAATGCTTTACCTAAAATTAAAACATCGGGTCTAACATTTTCATGATCGCATGCTAACATTTTACCGGTGCGGGCAATACCTGTTTGTACTTCATCTGCAATGAATAAAACATTTGCTGCTTTGCACATTTCAAAACAGGTTTTTAAATAACCTTCATCCGGAACATTAACGCCCGCTTCACCTTGAATGGGCTCCACTAAAAATCCAACTACATTTTTATCTTTTAAGGCTTCCGCTAATGCGGATGTATTGTTGTAAGGTATTTTTACTATGCCGGGTGTATACGGACCAAAATTCCCATACGAATCAGGATCAGTGCTGGCTGAAATGATACTAATGGTACGTCCGTGAAAGTTGCCTTCACATACAATAATTTTTGCGGCATTCTCACTTACTTTTTTCTTTTCGTAACCCCACTTACGCGCGAGTTTAATAGCTGTTTCTACACCTTCAGCGCCTGTGTTCATTGGTAATACTTTGTCGTAACCAAAATATTCGGTGATGAATTTTTCGTATTCTCCTAAAACATTATTATAAAAAGCACGAGAGGTTAAGGTAAGCTTAGAGGCTTGCTCTGTTAAGGTGTTAATTATTTTAGGATGACAATGACCCTGATTTACGGCACTGTAGGCTGCTAAAAAATCGTAATATTTTTTTCCGTCTGTATCCCAAACAAAAACACCTTCGCCACGTTCAAGCACTACGGGTAATGGATGGTAGTTGTGTGCTCCGTGTTTATCTTCTAAATCAATTAAATATTGGCCTTTTGTTGTGGTTTGCATCTCGGTAATCATTTGAAAAACTGTTTACACAAAGATACAAAATTGAGGCCTGATAAAAAAACGCCTTAATTGGTGGCTTTTGTATTGGAAGAAGCACTTTCTTTCGGACTTAAAAAGCGGAAAGCAACACCTAAGCCAAAGTTATAGCCTAATCCCGACCATTTAGCAAGTACTTCGTTATTAAAATTAACGTAATTCGTTGTTAAATTGTTGTACTTCACAAATGGCATACCCAAGTCGAATTGAAATGCAAAACGTTTAATGTAAATTTTTGGCGTTAGATGTAAATCGAAGTAAAGTCCACTCCCATATACTTCAGTTTCTGAAATATCATTAAACACCAGATTTAATTTAGAACCACCAATATTAAATCCAAGTGCTAAATCCAATACTTTATTTTTCACGGCATGAAAATTAACAGTTGCCATATAGTCCAATGATGTGTGATAAGGCTCTTTTCCTGTTATTTCATCGGCTCCTGCAAAATAGCGATTGAACTTTGCGCGTACACCAACTCCTAAGCGATCCAAAACACCATACTCTAATCCAAACGAGAAATTTCTATTCGCAGCTTTGTCTTCTGTGGTGGTGTCTTGTCCGGTACTTTTTAATTGATAATAATATTTCGTGTTATATACATCAATTCCCAATTTAGCATCAAACACCAAGGCGTTTTTATGAAAGGATTGTGAGTAGCTTAAAAAATAAATCGCTGATGCAATAAAGGTTAAGATTAGTTTATTCATAAGTTAAAATGCGTCGTTAATATCTTCAATATCGTTTCGTTTTATAATGTCACCGTTTCCTTCTTCAATGTTATCCCAATTTTTTGATTGAACAGTTTTGGTAGGGCTATTACTTAAGAAATCATTGTTTTGTTCTAACGGTTTGTTACTTGCTCCCTGATAAAACGTTTCCTGACCTTCATTATAATCTAAATCAGCAAACTTAGCGTATTGTCCAATGAAACGGAGCTTTACTGTTTCAAGCGCGCCATGACGGTTTTTGGCAATGATAACTTCGGCACGGCCTCGAGTAGGTTCATTGTTTTCATCTACCTCTAAGCCGTAGTATTCCGGACGGTAAATAAACATTACCATATCCGCATCTTGCTCAATAGCTCCCGATTCACGGAGGTCACTTAACTGAGGACGTTTACTGCCGCCGGGACGATTTTCAACCTGACGACTTAACTGAGAAAGAGCGATGATTGGAATTTCTAACTCCTTAGCCAAACTTTTTAATCCGCGGGAAATGGTACTGATTTCTTGTTCACGGTTTCCTTTTCCATCCGGGCCGCCACTCATTAACTGAAGGTAGTCAATGATGATCAATTCAATTTTCTGATTCTCTTTTAAACGACGAGCCTTTGCACGTAATTCGAAAATAGAAAGAGCCGGCGTATCATCAATAAAAAGTGGAGCCGTCGCTAATTTTTTAATGCGCTCATTTAACTGAACAAATTCATGGTTCTCCAAATTTCCTTTCAGGATTTTATCTTGCGCTAATTCAGTTTCACTCGAGATCAAACGCTTTACTAACTGAATCGACGACATCTCGAGAGAGAAAATAGCAACGGGTTTATTAAACTCTACGGCCGCATTTTTAGCCATGGTAACAACAAAGGCGGTTTTACCCATACCCGGACGAGCAGCGAGAATTAATAAATCGGAACGTTGCCATCCGCCTGTAATACGATCGAGAGCAGTAAAGCCGGAAGGTACACCTAATAAACCATCGGTTTGGTTGGCGGCCGCTTCAATTTCATCAATAGCTTTAGCAATTAACGTACTCATTTTATCGTGCTGCTTACGCACGTTTGAGTCGAGAATTTCAAAAATATTTTTTGTTGTGTTATCTAATAATTCAAATACGTCGGTACTGTCTTCATAAGCAGTTTTAATGGTTTCGGTACCAATGCGGATTAATTCGCGTTGTAAATATTTTTGTGCAACAATACGCGCGTGAAATTCGATGTTCGCCGAGGAAGCAATTCGATTGGTAAGTGAAGAAACATAATAAGAACCACCAACAAATTCCAGTTCGCCGGTGCGTTTTAATTCTTGTGTAACAGTTAAGATATCTACCGGTTCGGAGCGGTTAAATAAATTAACGATGGCAGCAAATACTTTTCCGTTTTGTTCTTTGTAAAAACTTTCGGGTGAAAGAATATCAATCACAGTACTCAATGCTTCTTTTTCCAATAGCATCGCACCTAATACAGCTTCTTCCAATTCAACAGCCTGTGGTTGCAGTTTTCCTATTTCAGATACGGGTACACCTGTGGTGGTAGTAACAATACGTTTGCGGGTTTTATTTTGATTATCTTGATTCATGATTTAGCAGGGAGGCAAATGTGCAATTATTCAATTAAGTTACGAAAAAATGGCGGCTAACACAATAGCTAACACTGTCTCAACAATACTTTTTAACTGCTTGAAGACTAGGCTTAGAATTGTTCATAACCATAATTAACAACAAAGTGAATTGTTAATTAGCCCGAATTTAGTTTTAAACATATGCTGTGATAATTTTTTAATAAAAATTTTTTTGCAAAAGGCTTTATGTAATTTTGGGCAATGATGAAGGTACTATTAATTGATTCTAACCATTCTGTATTACATGAAACTTTGCAAGCGGCAGGTTTTCATTGCGATTTATTTTGGGAAAAACCGATTGATGAATTGAAAAAAATTATTCCTGAGTACGATGCGTTGGTGATTCGAAGCAAGTTTAAAATCGATAAGGCGATTATTGATTCAGCCGCAAAATTAAAATGTATTGGTAGAGCAGGAGCCGGCATGGAAAATATCGATGTAGCTTATGCCGAGAGTAAAGGAATAAAATGTGTGCATGCTCCTGAAGGAAATGCTGATGCTGTGGCTGAACACGCTTTAGGTATGCTTTTAATGTTATTCAATAACTTGAAGAGAGCCGACGAAGAGGTACGAAAGGGTTTATGGTTGCGTCATGAGAATCGCGGAGTTGAGTTGTGCGGTAAAACAGTGGGTGTAATTGGTTATGGAAACATGGGCTCCGCGTTTGTTAAGCGTTTACTAGGATTTGGTTGTAAGGTGTTGGTATATGATAAGTTTAAAAAGGGCTTTGGGACTGAAAACATCTTAGAGACCGATATGCAGCACTTGTATAACGAATGTGATATTGTGAGTTTACATATTCCATACAATAACGATAATCATTATGTGGTTGATGAAAATTTCATCAACGCTTTCAGGAAGGAAATTTATATTATCAATACAGCCAGAGGTAAATGTTTAAAAACAGAAGCGCTTACCAATGCTTTAAAATCAGGAAAAGTAAAGGGGGCTTGTTTGGATGTCTTGGAATACGAAGCGGTCTCCTTTGAGAATATCGATGTGTCTTCTCTACCGGAACCAATGCAATATTTAATTAAGAGTGATAAAGTGGTGTTGAGTTCGCACATAGCCGGTTGGACCCACGAATCAAATTATAAAATCAGTAAATTTTTAGCTGAGAAAATGATTAAAGTGCTTAAGGCACATTAATTTCAGGAGTGGTTAATACATTACTTTGATTTCCGGCGTTATCCACTAAATACATCACGTACTTGATACGTTTGTGACTGATTGTAGGTCGGTATGTGTCCATGTCAATACTCAATTCACCTGAAATTGGTTTTCCCGAATAGTCATCACTCGGTTTTCTTACAGTATAAGGTGTTCTTAAAGTGTCTTTATTGATGGCATCGTAAAATGCTCTGAATTTATTGGTAATAGTATCGAAGTAATAATAGGTGGTAAATAAATTGTAAGTCTTATCTTCTTTTTCTTTTCCAATATCACCGTCACCATCCGAAAAGCCAATGGTTAAAATAGCAGAGTAATCGCCTGTTGGTATGAAAGATTTATACTCTATTTCAGGACTCAGAGAATATTTTTTCTTTTTCACACAAGCCATGTAGAGGCTTCCCATTGCCAACAATAAAACAATATGTTTTAATTTAAAATTCATGTCTGATACTATAAAATTAAGCATAATTTTGTAAAAATGCCAGCGCAGAAATTTAATAGACTATTTGATATTCAATCGGAAGAAGAATTTAACAATCTTTGTCTGGAGGTTTTTAAATTTCAATATCAGAATTGTGATGTTTATCACCGGTTTTCTGATAGCCTGGGAATTCAAGCAGAAACGATTAAGCACTTTACTCAAATTCCGTTTTTGCCGGTTGAGTTTTTTAAGACGCATGAGATTATATCTGAGCCTAAATCAAATGAGGCCGTTATTTTTACTAGTAGTACAACCACTTCTCAATACCCATCAAAGCATTATGTGAATGATATCACTTTGTATGAGAAGAGTTTTTTAAAGGCTTTTAAATTGTTTTATGGTAAGCCAAATGATTATTGCATTCTGGCATTACTTCCGGGTTATCTGGAGAGGAGCGGTTCATCATTGGTTTATATGTTTGACCACCTCATTAAATTAAGTACTGATGCCAAGAGTGGTTTTTTTCTTCATAATTGCGATGAATTGATAGAAGTAATAAAGTCGTTAAAAAATAACGGTAAAAAAACAATATTGATTGGTGTTACATATGCATTGTTGGATTTGTCGGAGCGTGGCATTGAACTAGGTGATAATTTTATTGTGATGGAAACCGGTGGAATGAAAGGAAAGCGACGTGAAATGATAAAGGAAGAGTTGCATGCTTTCTTAAAACAGAAATTAGGTATTACCACCATTCACAGCGAGTACGGTATGACTGAGCTCCTTTCGCAGGCTTATTCCAAAGGTGATGGTATTTTTGAATGTCCGCCCTGGATGAGAATTTTAATTCGTGATGCGGAAGATCCTCTTAGTTTACTTGGAGAAAATAAAACAGGAGGAATTAATGTCATAGATTTAGCCAACTGGCAATCCTGTTCGTTTATAGCCACGAAAGATTTAGGTCGCCTGTCAGGCAATAAATTTGAAGTAATGGGACGATTTGATAACAGTGATGTTCGAGGTTGTAATTTAATGATTGGCTAATGGACAAAGATTTTTTTGATATGGTTTATCAAGTAGTGCGTTTAATTCCGAAAGGACGCGTTACCAGTTACGGTGCCATTGCCAAATATTTAGGTTCTGCCGGTTCTTCTCGTGTAGTAGGGTATGCGATGAATGCAGCGCACGGACAAAAACCTAAAGTTCCTGCACACCGTGTTGTAAATCGTAATGGCGAATTAACGGGAAAACATCATTTTGAAACACCGTATCAAATGCAGGAGTTATTGGAAAAAGAAGGAGTAAAAGTGAAAGATGATAAAATCATCAACTTTGAAAAGCACTATTGGGATCCGGCAGGCGAGTTGAAACTCTAATTATTTTTTAATAAAAATTTTTTTCATTTCGGTGCCGTTTTCATCATTGATTCTTATAAAATAACTTCCGGTTTCCAGTTCACTGATGTTAAAATTTAAATGACTGTTATCAATACTGACAACAGTTTTAGATTCTAAAACTTTTCTTCCTGTATTATTATACACACCAACACTAATTGTTTTTCCAAATAAAGCATCAGGAATAGCTATTTTTATTTCTGTATTAGCTGGATTCGGATAAATATCAAAGCCTAAATTAGAATTATTGGTATAAACAGCTATGGTTCTTGAGAACTTTGGTTCTAATTCTCCTTTGTCATATTGTTGCAAACGGTAATAAGCAATTCCATTACGTTGCATGCCCTTATCAATAAATTTATACGATTTTAAGTCATTACTGTTACCGACCGCATCAATTTTACTAATGAAACTGAAGTTTTCATTATCATAACTTCTCTCTACTTTAAAATATTCCGAGTTGAGTTCAGAAGCTGTTGACCAATTTAATATAACTTGATTATCTATGTAATTTCCTTCATAAGTAACCAGTTCAATTGGTAATACTGCACAAGTTCCGCCAATGATAACGTAATAATCTTGCGTTTCGCCAAACGTATATTGTAAACATGGATCAATTAAACCACCTGATGTCACATAAGCACAACGTACTCTCATGCGATAGGTTCCATTCGCTTGGGCGGCTGGAGTTGTAAACGCAGCGGTGCACCAAGTAGCAGCTAAAGGCAAACCGGCAACGGCAGCAACACGTTCTGCGGGCACATCAAAAACACTATTTTGATTCCAATCAATAAAAACAGCAAAACCTTGATCGTAGGTTATTCCTGACCGAAAATTACAGGTTACAACTTGTCCCGGCTGTGTTCTTAAATAAGTAGGGCAACCTTTGAAAAAATAGTTTTGTTGAACGCCGCCTAAAATTTGAGTTTGACAGCCATTATTGTTATCCGTAATATTTACTGTAGCACCGGTTGTATTGAAACTATCAATGAAGTCGTTAATGGTATTTCCCACCGTATTGGAAGCACCAGGCTGATTACAAGGAATACTTGTGGCAGCATATAGCGGCATGCAATAGGGAGCAGGACCAACTCCGGCTTGGGCATTTAATTTTCCGTTTAAAAAAAGTAGTGAGGCAAATGAAAGTGCTAACGGATGTAGGGATTTAAGCGTATTTTTCATTTGATATTAATTTGGTTTGTATAATAATTTATTGGTTGGTAAAAGCACCAATGCATCTTTGAAGCCCGGAAGAATAACTACGGCTTCTTCGTTTTGCTTTCTGTGTTGCTCGAAACGACTCACATCAATGGAGGCTTCTGGTAATTCTTCACCTGCGTTTAAGTGGTCTTTTTTAATGTAAAACGATTGTCCCTGATACCACATTTCTTTGGTAAAGTCTTCGGGGTTTGAAGCTTTCCAGGCATCATAACCACCGGCTATAGAACCTTTTTTAAACGCAAGGTATTTCTCGTACATCTGTACTTTTTTTGCATCTAACTTTATGGCTTGTGTGTTATTGTTTTGGGCAGCTAAACCGAATGTCAGCCAAGCCAAGGCAATAAATAATAGATAATGTAATTTCATTTTATATAAATGCTTTAAGCAAATATATAAAAAGTGCCCTTTAAAGCAAATTAAAGATGTTAAAGCACCTATCTAAATGAGCGAATGAGACTAAAAAGGAATAAAGCTCAGGCCAATCATGAAATTGAAGCGTTGCGTAGGATATTTTTCCCAACGCTCATAACGCATATTAGCGATGTTATTGAATTTTAAAAAGAAGCTCAACATTTTACTGTAGCGGTATTCTGCACCTAAATTAGCATCAATAAGGTTGTTTAAAAGTTTCGATTCGGTAAATACAAACTCACTGTTTTCACCTACTTTAGTTAATGCCCATTGATTACCAATTACGAAAACATCACCTTTAATAATGATTTTGCTCTTTAAGTTATAGATGGCAGATAAAGTAATGTCGAAGTCGGGTTTATGAAATGCGCGCTCCAGATTTTTTGGCGAGTACAAATAATAATTTCCTTTTGCTATGAAATGAATTTTTTCTTTGTATTGGTATTTCACTTGCCCGCTTACATTCAATAACGAAGTGTTGTCGTAAATAACTTTATACTTATTATCTAACTGCGTTAAATCGCTGTAATCAACCACAAAGAAATGTAAACTGTCGTATTGCCCGTAGCTTACCTTTGCATCATAACTAGTAGAAGAGCTCAAATTACCTCTTAAACCGCCAAACACATTGTATTTATTATGTGTGTTGGCATAATGTACATTCGGATTAATAAACGGATTTTCATTACTTAAACTTCTAAAACTATTTTTAATTAATCCACCCGAAGCACCAATATATGGCACAATGATATTCTCATAAACATCGTAATGAGCATTCAATTGAGGATAGAAATAAAATTTGGTATTACCGTTAAATGCATCAACAGTAGCATTTAATCCTAAATCAGCATGCCATTTTTTACCATTCGCTTCAAAATACGGATTCAAAGAGAAAATAAAATCATTAATGGTGTCTTTTTGCTGTTTGTGGTTGTAATAATCCGCTAAAACTTTTACGTGCAGATGTTCTTTGTTGATATAGGTACTTAGTTCTGTAATTAACTTAATGTTATTCTCGGAGGAGTTGTAGAAATCTCCCAGATTATAATAAGCTAAACGAATGTCGTGATTGATTTTATTACTATCAGTATAATGACTTTGCAAACGAACAACAGGCTCAAATAACTGATAATACTGCTTGGTGTAATTTTTATCTGTAATATGATTTATGGTGGTGTCAAAGCCATAATAGTGCACGCGGTTACGCTTGTAGTTAAATTCACCGCTCAACGTATGTTTTTTATAAAATTTCTTCCCGAAAATTTCTGCTTCATTGTCTACAAAACCGCTGTAACCGGTATTTTTTAAATGCGACATAGAAGAGAAATGTTTGTAATGTGCGCCGTAAGCTTCTTCACGCGAACGTAAACTGTTTACCCAAAGTTCTCCGTAAGGCATATTATAAATCGGACCGTAACCAACTTTGATTAAAGAACGATATAATTTACTCAACGGTTCGTTCTGCATTTTCGCCGGTTTAATAGGCGCCACTTCATATTTAGGAAATAATGGATTTGATGCAATGCCATACGTCGTATTGTTAATGCGTTTTACCGTATCTCTGATTTCCGGAACATCCGCAAATTTAATAGCATCTTTAA
This sequence comes from Bacteroidia bacterium, assembly GCA_016787445.1. Lineage (GTDB taxonomy): Bacteria > Bacteroidota > Bacteroidia > B-17B0 > Aurantibacillaceae > JAHEYG01. The sequence continues at coordinate 25,163 of JAEUTQ010000077.1, read as the reverse complement.
TGGTTGGTTGAAATTCACTTTCCGCTTGAAAATTGATATCATTCATACCGGTTTGTGCCATTGTAGCAACGATATAACCAAATAGAAGTACAATCACAAATAACCATCTTAGCATACGCTTTCGTTTATCAAGCGCTGCATTTTCGGTTACAGAGGAAGAAGTAATTGAAGAAGTATTACCCCAACCGCCTGTCTTTTTTTCTATTTTAACACTATTCAGCATTTTTCTTATTCAGGTTTTTGGTTAGGAATTTCAACAGGAGTATTTACTTTGATACTATCGGTAGCTGTAGACTTAGGCTGCGTAAATAAATTTTTATCACCTTCCGATGTATTAAACTCTACTTTCATTTCAGGCTGAACAATAGCTTGAGCGGCAGTTCTTGCTTTTTTCTTTTCTTCCAGTTCATCCTGACGTTTTTTAATTTCCGGTAAGTATTCTTCTTTTGGTTTGCCTTCAATGATGGTTTGCAAAATAACTTCCGCATCATCTAATTCGCCTTTCGCTAAATAACAATCAACAATTAAAAGCATGCCTTTGGTATTCCAATCGTCGTTTGTATAGGAGAAACTGATTAAGTTATTAATGCTTTTTTCGGCTTCTTTATAGTCTTGTTTGTTAAAGTATATTTTAGCGATATGATACATAGCCTCAGCACCACTTACATTCTTAGAATTTTTGGCAATCGACTTAAACTCAGTTAAAGCATCATCCAAGCGATTGGTTTCAAATAATGATTTCGCCTTTATGTATTTCGCCTCGCTGGTTTGCTGAGGTGTTAGTTTTTCGCTGGCTAATACCTTGTTGGATTCCTCTAAGGCAATTTCATATTGTAAAGTATTAAAAGCACAACGCATCGCGCCAATCTTTGCCGTTAATTTATTGGCAGGACTCTCCGCAAGTTCTTGCATTTGTTTATAGACAGGCAAAGCTTCAGAGTATTTTTTGTCCTTATATAATAAATAAGCCGATTTAGTCAAAGAAACCTCACTATAGATACTTCTTGGTTTGTTTACGATGTATAAGTAAGATGGTAAAGCTTTCTCGAATTGATTTTTACTGTAAGAACACTCCGCGAAACAGAAATGCGCTTCTGAAATATATTTCCCGTCAGGAAACTTACTTATGTAACTTTCAAATTTAGGTAAGGCTACATCGCAGTTTTCATCGTTATAATAAGCTTCACGTGCACTTTCAAATAAAGCCATCTCAATTTGATTAATAGCTAAAGGATTTCCGTTAGAGGCAAAATATTTTTCCATGCCATCGATATCACCCTTCACAATAAATATTTTCTTAATCATTGGTAATACTTCTCTGGCTTCAGCACTCTTAGGATCTTTCTTTACAATCATGTCAAAATATTCAAAGGCCTTGTCATCCTGCTTACGGTTGTAATAAATCAATCCCATGCCGGATAATGAAGGGTCAACAAAGGATGATTTCGGGAAGTTTTTAAGAATATGGTCATAATACACTAAAGCATTATCACCGTCATTTAAATCTTTACTGTAAGTTTCAGCGATTTCAAAAATAGCGGCGCCTAAGTAGTTTGAATTTGGAAAATGCGATTCAATGTATTTCAAATCATTTATTTTCTCCTTAAAGTTTTTTAATAATCCGTTACACAATGCTTTTTGATAATAACTATAATCTACGTCGACTTTGTTTAATGCAATAGCAGTTTCATAATATTCAGCCGCCTGATTAAAGTCCCTGTTCATGAAATAACAATCTGCAGCTCTTACATTGGCATCGGCAATCTTGTTATAATCATCATTGGTTTTTGCCATTAAATATTTCCTGAATTCCAGATTCGCATTGGTGTAATCATTTTTCTCTTTTCGCTGGAAATAGGCATACCCTAAATTATAATGAGCTAATTCAAATTCCTTAAGTGATATGGTGTTCGGTGTTAATAAGAAGTTTTTCCAGATCTCTATGGAAGTAGAGTAGTCGCGTCTTATATAGGATATTTCACCTAACCAATATTGAGATAAAGCATTATAAGTTAAATCGGAATTGATTGAAATGGCTTTTTTAAATTGTTTTTCCGCGTCATCTAATTCGAAGTTATTGAAATGTTCAATGGCCTTAAAGAAAACCAGTTTTTCGTAATTCGCTTTAATGATTGGATCCTGACTTTCTAAACTTTCAATACTCTCAATCGCTCGGTCGTAGTTTTTAGTAGTAGAATATACATTAATCAAATATTTTTTGGCTTCATCTTTACGTGGCGAGTTAGGATATTGCTTTAAATACTTGGAAAAGGCTTTTACAGCATCGTTGAACGGACTAAAATCTAATTCGTAACTGAGTTTTGCAAAACTAAACAAGGCGTCTTCTGTGATTTTCTTATCAAAATCATGTGTCGTTGCAAGATAGAAAGCATTTTTGGCTTTACTTTTCAAATTAGCATTGATAAAGCAATCCCCTAAATGGTAATAAGCGCTTTGCGCCAAGCTATCTTCATTAGTAACAGCTTTCTCAAAATAAGTAATGGAATTGTTGTAATCTTTCAATTTGTAATAACAATATCCTAAAGCGTAATTTCCTTCCGGATTTAAATTACTGGCTAATTCAGTTTGTTTTAAATAGGTAATGGCGTTACTATAATCTTTTAAATTATAATACGATTCACCAATCATTCGGTTAATCTCACTTTTCTTCTGAACCTGATTGCTATCATTCAATAATTTCGGTGCCGCTTCAACAACCTGTTTGTATTTTCCTTGTACAAAATATATTTGTGTAATATAATAAGGCGCAACCGGACCAAACGTTTCGTTTCCAACCAACTTAGTGAATCCCTGTAAAGAGGTTTCGTAGTTCTTCTCGTTATAACTGATATGAGAAAAATAGTAAAGAGCAGGATAGATGTATTTATTGTCTACATCCTTAATCTCGTACAAATCAGCTTTAGCTTTATCCTGCGCACCGGTTTCAATGTAACTGTAACCACGCTTAAAATATAATTCAGCTAAATCTTCTTTCGTTAATTTATAAATATCAACCTTTTCGAAATTTTTAATGGTCTCTTCGTATTTTTTCTTACGGTAACTTGATTTACCTAAATAGAACCAAGCGCCATTTACTTTATTGCTTTCCGGGTGTTCGTTAATAAATTCGCGCATACGCCACTCTCCGTCTTTGTGAAACAATTCAATGGCACATGCCGCCGCATAATATTCAGCATCTGTCTTTAAAAGCGAAGGACTTGTTTTTAAAGCCAAATAATCGGAGAAACTTTTTTGCGCCGCAACAAATTGTTTTTTGTCAAACAATTCAAGCCCGTCTTTCAGTAAGCTTTCTTTATCGAGGTAAGCTGCTGTTTTTTGCGCATATCCAAAAGACATGCCTAAACATAAAACAGCAATTACACCATACTTTCGTAGCATCATGTTAATCTTAAATTCAGCGTAAAAAATTTTCAATAAAGTTAGGCTGGCTTGTTTTACCTTTTATGTTGTTCAATTGCAGTTATTAACCCGATAGTGTTGATATTGGAATAACGGATAAATCTTTCAAGGTTACATTAAACGTAATTTAGTGCAGAATTAAACATGAGTACAGTAATTAAGTTTGAAAAAGCTACCATTTTTCAGGATGAAAGGCCTGTGATTGGGAATTTGGATTTGGAAATACAAAAGGGTGAATTCGTTTACCTGCTTGGTAAAACAGGAAGCGGTAAAAGCTCCCTGCTTAAAACCATTTATGCCGATTTACCTCTAATTAATGGAAACGGAACAATTGCCGGCTATAACTTAACGAGCCTCAAAAGTCGTGATATACCTTATTTACGCCGAAAGCTTGGCATCGTGTTTCAGGATTTTCAATTGCTTGGGGATAGAAATATATACGAGAACTTGCGTTTTGTGATGAAAGCTACAGGATGGGACGACGAAACTAAAATTAAAACCCGCATTTTTGAAGTGTTAAAGAAAGTTGGCCTGGAGAATAAGGAAAACAAAATGCCGCATGAGTTATCGGGAGGGGAACAACAACGTGTAAGTATTGCCCGTGCTTTGGTGAACGAACCTGAAATAATTTTAGCGGATGAGCCAACGGGTAACTTGGATCCTGAGACTTCAGAGGAAATTTTAAAATTGTTAAAAGCAATCGCGGATGGTGGAAGCTCTGTTTTACTCGCCACACACGATATGTTAGCCTATCAGAAGTTTAAATCTCGCACTTTAGTATGCGAAAATGGAGAATTGAAGGAGAAGCAGGTTTAGTCTTTTATATAAACATTATTCTCTTAAATTTGTTCTGCGTTAAAAAGCAATAAATGGTATTCAGCAGCATTACATTTCTGGTTTATTTCCTGCCATTGTTTTTGCTGGCTTATCATCTCACTCCTAATAAATTCAAAAACGCTTGCATTTTAATTTTTAGCGTTATTTTTTACGCCTGGGGCGGACCAAAATTCATCTTTATTATTTTAGGCACTACATTTCTGGATTTCTATCTGGTGAATGCCATGCATAATGCAAAAACAAAATCAGCCAAGCGACAGTTGTTGATAATCTCGCTGGCCATGAATTTGGGTTTGCTTTTTTATTTCAAGTACTGCAATTTCTTTATTGATAATGTGAATGCCTTATTCGGAGCCGATATTCAATGGACCAAAGTATTGTTACCAATCGGAATTTCGTTTTATACGTTTGAGAGCATTACATATGTGGTAGATGTTTACCGAGGTATTCATAAGCCACTGAAAAATTTCTGGCACTACCAAACCTACATCATCTTCTTCCCTAAATTAATTGCAGGTCCGATTGTGAGATACCATGATATTGCCGACCAAATCACCAACCGTGAAAAGAATTACACCACCGATATTAAATTAAGCGGCTTTTTTATTTTCTGTTTCGGATTGGCAAAAAAAGTAATTATAGCCAATTCCTTAGGTATGCAAGCAGATGCTGTTTTTAAATTAGCCCCAGAGCAGATTGATACAGCTGCAGCTTGGGTAGGTGCAGTAGCATATACATTTCAGATTTATTTTGATTTCAGTGGCTATAGTGATATGGCTATTGGCTTGGGGAAGATCATGGGCTTTAAATTACCGGAGAATTTCAAAAACCCTTATCTCTCTTTTTCCATCACCGAGTTTTGGCGCCGCTGGCACATGACCCTCGGTACCTGGATGAAAAACTATTTATACATCCCACTAGGAGGAAATAAAGTAACGTCCGCCAAACTTTACCGCAATTTAGTGGTGGTGTTTTTATTAAGTGGTTTGTGGCACGGCGCAAGCTGGAATTTTGTTTTATGGGGAGCTTTCCACGGATTATTCTTAGTGCTTGAAAGATTATTCTTAAATAATGTATATCAAAAAATCGGCAAGGCCGTTTCAACACTTATTACATTTATTATTGTGATTACCGGCTGGGTTTTATTCCGTAATGAAGATTTATCCATGGCATCTCATGTCATTAAGCAAATGTATAGTTTCAATTTCTTCGACGGAAAATTTGCATTGAACAATGATTTTTGGTTCTCATGTACTTTGGCTTGTGTTTTTTCATTCTTTGCTTTCCTGCCAAAAACTCAGGCTATTCAGGATACCGTTTACGGTGAGAAATTTACTTCAGGAACTAAAAACGCTTTATTATTGACCAGCATCGCTCTTTTCTATATTTCATTAACTTATATATCAGCATTAGACTTTAATCCATTTATTTATTTCAGATTTTAATGGCGGCAAAGAGTAAAATATACACCAAGGAAATCATCATCGCTTTCATCGCTTTGAGTTTTCCTATGCTCTATGCTTTTGTGAAGAAGGATAACAAACCTAATTTAACAGGGATTGTCATCAGCGATAAAAAGCCGGAGATGAATAAGGAAAACTGGCTCTCCGGTGTGTATCAAACAGAGATGGATGATTACAACAATGATCATTGGTCACTCAAAGAAATTAGCGTACGATTAAACAATCAGTTTTACTATAAAGCCTTTAATCAGATTCGTGTTAACGGATTTGTGATTGGCAAGGATGATTATGTGTACAGCGAGAGTTATATTTTCTCAGCCTTTGGTGATGATTTTATCGGGGAGGAAAGAATTAAAACGCAAATGCAAAAGGCCAAGGTGGTGCAAGATAGTTTGAAACGTCATGGCGTGGATTTATTGCTTGTATTTGCGCCGGGTAAAGGCGAATATTGCATCGAACAGGTGGAAGACAAATACAAACATCCGATTAAAAACACCAATCATGCTGAGTTTGTAAAGCAATGTAAATCGAATGGCGTTAATCATCTGGATTTATACACGTATTTTAATTTACTTAAACCAAACACCAAATATCCTTTGTTTCCAAAGTTTGGTCACCACTGGAGTTATTACGGTGAGGTGCTTGCGGTTGATACCATCATTCGTCACATAGAAGTATTACACAACACGCAAATGCCGGAGATATTCTGGGAGAAAACAGATGTAGTGGATACAGCCCGCAGTCGTGATGCCGATGTGTTAAAGAGTATGAATCTTTATAGTAATCCCGATCAAAATATGCAATTGGCGTATCCGGAATTATTATTTGAAAATGACAGTTTAAAAAACCGCACACGTGTATTAACCATTAGCGATAGTTATTGGTACGGACCGGTGTATATGGGTGTACCAACACAGTGTTTCGCAGGCGGACAATTCTGGTATTATTTCAATAAGGTAATTCCTTCACCAATTCCCGGTGAAAAAGTGGAAGTATGGGAATTAAATCTGAAGGAAGAAATTGAGAAGAAAAATAATGTGGTAATGTTATTGTATAGCGATGGTAACTTAGGCGCATTTGGTAACACATTTATTCAGGATGCTTATGAAATGTATACTTCGCCGGCAACTTATTGGGCTAGGGTAGATAAGAACAAAACCATTCAAACATATGCGAAGCAAATCCGTAACCAACCGGGCTTGTTAAAGAAAGCCACTCAAAAATCAAGCGAGTTGCAAATTCCGCTCGATTCAGCCATTAAATTGGATGCCATGAAAATGGCTGGGATGAAATAAAAATTAATGATAAAAGCCTATAATTATATAACAGCTATTACAATCATTTCTGTAGTATCATTTATAGGGTCACTTGCAAATTTTCTAATAGCATTTACAACTGGGCCCTTTGTTGCTAGAATAATTGGAGCAAGCAGTTTAATTTGCTCAATTGTAATGTTGGTTTTACAAGATGTGATATTAACAAAGCACCCACAGTTGAAAGAGAGAAGCAAAGTAGTTATTAAAATCTCCAAAATTCTAATGTTTCTAAGTATAATAATAAGTTTGATAGGATTATTGAATAATTATGGGTTCCCCGAAAGTAATCCTTACTGATTTCCTTTTTTTTGTAGTTAAAATCTCCCCCAAATTGGGTACAACACATATATATTTCCTTAGTATATTTATACTCTCAAAATAAAACCATGAATCTCAGAAAAGCGCTATTAATTTTTCCTTTCATTTTCTTAAGTTTTGTATCTCTTGCCGATGAAGGCATGTGGCTGCCACAACTTTTAAATGCTTTAAACATTAAAGACATGAAGAAGAACGGCTGCAAATTAACAGCCGAGCAAATTTACAGCGTTAACAAGTCCAGTTTAAAAGATGCTATCGTTCAGTTTGGCGGCGGTTGTACAGCTGAAATTATTTCACAGCAAGGATTGATTTTAACCAATCACCATTGTGGATATGGCGCCATCGTTTATCACAGTACGGTTACCAAAGATTATTTAACCAATGGTTTTTGGGCGATGAATAAGAACGAAGAAATTTATACACCTAATTTGACTGTCACATTTATAAAAAGCATTGAAGAAGTGACAAGCCGCGTGATGAATAACATGAATGCAAACGCTTCCGAGTTACAACGTGATTCCATTATCAAAGCCAACATTAAAATCATCGAAGCGGACGCTATTAAAGGAACACATTATGGTGCTTTTGTTCGTCCGTTTTTCTATGGCAACGAATATTATTTGTTTGTTACCGAAACGTTCCGTGATATCCGTATGGTTGGCGCACCTCCTGCGTCCATTGGTAAATTTGGCGGCGAAACGGATAACTGGATGTGGCCGCGACATAATGCGGATTTTGCATTGTTCCGTATTTACGCGGGTAAAGACAATAAGCCGGCTGATTTTTCTCCTGATAATGTTCCTTATACGCCAAAGCATTCATTGCCTGTTTCAATTAAGGGATATGAGAAGGGTGATTTTACCATGGTATATGGTTTTCCCGGAAGAACGCAGGAGTATTTAACTTCTTACGCGGTTGAAATGTTGGTGAATGAAACCAATCCTCGTCGTGTTGCTTTACGTGAAAAGCGTTTGGCTATCATGGAAGAGGATATGAAGAAAAGTAATGAAGTTCGTTTAATGTATGCGAATGCTTACGCAGGTGTTGCTAACTATTACAAAAAATGGTACGGCGAAATGCAAGGCTTAAAAAGCTATAATGCAGTTGAGAAAAAGCGTGAATTTGAAAAAGAATTTTTGGCAGTGGCCAATGCCAACTCAGCTTACAAAGGTAAACTCGATGATATGTTTAACGAGTTTAAGAAAATTTACGCCGAGTATTCCACTCTCAGCAAACAGATGGATTATTACAGCGAGTGTTTGATGGGAATTGACGGCATACGTTTCACAATGAATTTCATCAATATTTTTAACGAACTGAAAAAGAAAAACGCAGGTAAAGACAGCAAGTTTGATGATTTATTGAAGACCATTAAAAAGTCGATTCCTTTCCGGAATATGAATAAGGAAACGGATATTAAACTTTGTACGGCCATGTTAAATGAATATGTGAAAGGTGTAGAAAAAATAAATCGTCCGTTTTATTTGGATTCTTTATTGTCGGCTCACAACAACGATGGCGCTTCCGTTGCTAAGTTTTTATATGAGAACTCCAGTTTTATCGATAATACTAAAGCGAAAGCCATGCTGGATGATTTCGAACAGAATGCTTCTTTATACGAACGCGATCCGTATTATAAAATGACTGCCGGTATAGTAAAATATTATCAAACGGCTGTGATTCCACAAGCAAATTACGATGAGTTACATATTAATGAATTACAAAAGGAGTATGTAAAAGCCATGCGCGATTTAATGAAGGATAAAAAGTTTTGGCCGGATGCGAATTCAACCTTGCGCGTCGCCTATGGTAAAGTGAATGATTACGAACCACGCGCCGGCGTATCGTATAAGCATTACACCACTTTAGATGGAATCATGGAAAAGGAAAAGCCGGGTGATGACGAGTTTAATGTGTTTCCGAAATTGAAAGAGTTGTATACGAAGAAAGATTATGGTCAGTACGCCGATAAAGACGGAAAGTTACGCGTTGCATTTATTGCTTCTAATCATACTACAGGCGGTAACAGCGGTAGTCCGGTTTTAAATGCCAAAGGCGAATTAATTGGAACCAATTTCGACAGGAATTGGGAAGGCACGATGAGTGATGTGATGTATAATCCAAATCAGTGCCGCAATATTGTGCTGGATGTTCGTTACACGCTGTTTATCATTGATAAATTTGCCGGTGCGGGTTATCTCTTAAAAGAGATGAATATTGTGAGTAAGTAATGCTTCTTACGCTGTCGGTTTATTAATCAGCGAGAGCAATTTCTCTGCATTTTGCTGATTGGAAAAACGGCTTACTTGTTTTTTTCTTTCTTCCATGAATGTCGCATTGTAATCCATTCCCATTAAAGATTCAATGGCTTTAATCATTTCTGATGGCGTATTACCAATCGCCAGCGTAGAGTTACTTTTAATTCCGGTGCCCTGCAGCATTTTGTCATTACACACCACAAAGCGGCCTTTAAAGAGAACATTCACTAGTTTTAATTTAAGTCCGGTTGCCTGTTCGGTGTAAAGTACGTGAATATGCGCCTCTTCAATCAATTTGTTCATCTGTGCTTCGGAAGGGTTGGCAATTAGTTGCACATGATTCAATTTTTTAATTTTCTCTTTTAAGAAAGCGGGAGGGTTCAATCCTGCAATAATAATTGGCGAGTTTATCTTATTGAATACATTTTCAAGCAACCATAAAACAGCTGCATAATTTTCTGAAACGCTGAGGTTGCCATTGTATAAAATATAGTCTCCTTTACCGGATAGTGAAGAAACCTTATCGTTCGGATGAAAGCTGGGTAAAAATTCGCATGGCACTTTAGGATAATTCTTTTTGAAATAGGAAGTATCATCTTCGTTAACTGCCAATATCAGATTTGCATGTTCAACGACTTTTTCAAAATTCTTAAGTTTCCTTGCTTCTTCTTTAAGATATACTTTTTTGAAAGCCTTTTTCTCTGATTGCGCTAAATGATAATAGTAATCGTGTTCGATGTTGCTATGACGGTAAATCTTTAATCGTTTTTCGAATCGTACATCACTCATTAAATAACAGGTATGTAGTACTTCAAAAATAATGGGGAAATTATTCGTCAATAAATTTTGCGCTAATTCCTCCGATTGACGTGACTTAACATTATAAGGTAGTAATGAAAATATATTCATAATACCGGTCTTGCGTTTGTAGTAATACACCTTTTCACATAACGCTTCTAATTCTTTGGAATGTGCTCTTCCGTATTCAAAACAGTGTAAATGAATTTTTATTCCGTTTTGATGTAATTGCTTTATTTTATAAAACACATCGATTACTCCGCCATAATTAGCCGGAAAGGGGATGTCGAAGGAAACTATGTTAACAGACGTGATGATATGTTTTGTTTAAGTAAAGTAAATATAACGATAATTAGTAGATTAATTTTTATTCTTTAATCTAATTACTGGTATTGTTAGGTGAATTTCGAATTTGTTTTAGTGAACGTATACTTATTCAAAATAAAAACCCGAAGCGTTGATGCCGGCTTTAAATGTGGTTTTTTGACTTCCTGCTGATGAATAAACCATAATAGTCGATTTTTGAATGTAATCAATGGCATCGCTAACATAAATATCATTATTGTTCACATTTACGGCAAGCCCATAAAAAGTATGGCCGCTACCGCTAATAAACGAGGAAGTCGGCAAATTAGTATCACTAATACCCATTTTATAGACATGCGTATTAAGGAAATAAATAATATCGCGTGTTGAATTAATGCAAAGATTCCCCGGTTTGTCAGAAGCGTTAAATGTAAACGCTGTTTCAATTTGTAAGTTCACCGGATTTATTCTGGTGAGTTTTGCTAAGGTGCTTGTGCTGCTGTTTCCTCCGCTTAACACCCATACCTTCGAATTTTTATCTAAGACGATGCTTCCTGCATTGGGTCCAACCAAAATACTGTCGCTGATTTGATCGGTAATGGTATTAATTACATATAAGTAATCCGACTTCAAATTTGTGACGAATGCTTTGTTATAGAGCAAAAGCATTTGTTCTGTCCAGTCATTTAAAGGAATGCTACCTGATTTTGTATTGGAATTTAAATCCAGAATAGAAATGGAATTAGCATACAAATCACTTACATATGCTTTGTTCGGCGAAACAGGCAGAATATAACGCGGCGAATTAAAACTGGTAATGGTTAATTGATGTTTGAAATTGTCGGATGAAACGACTACAATTTTACCTGAATTATTTACAACAATATAATAGTGATTGTTTATTTTGATCATACTCTGGCAAACATCGCCAAGTGCCGCATTATTGTTTTGTGTTTTATAAATATCCTGAATCACATTCCCACTCTCTGCTTCATATAAACTTACCGAAGCATTGTTACTACCATAGTTACCTTCGTTAGTAATGTACACTTTCGCGCCATTACCTAATGATACTTCCGGTTGCAATTGTTCATTTGGTTTGTCTTTTACACAAGAAGTAAGAAGAGCAAAGAATAATATGTAAAAGGTTATTCTCATTCCTTAATGATTTTTTTAGTACAAACTTTATTTCCTGAATGTATACTGATAAAATAAATACCTGAACTGAGTTCGCTAATGTTTAGCACTGACGAATTAGATTTGAATTCTTGTTCCATGCGAATATTTCCAAGAACATCGGTTAAAATAACAGAAGCTGTTTCGTTAATACCTTTCAATTGTATGTTTATCTTGTCTTTTGCAGGGTTAGGGTAGAAACTAAGTAGGGAATTTTCTTTTAGTTCATGAATACCAACCGCTTTTTGATGAATCACTCCTACAGCATCTAAATCAAATCCTCCCTGTGGAAAAGGCGTTGGCCAGGGGTCGTTAATTGCGTTGTTGTTGGAGTCAAAACTAACGTAAGGAGGCATTACATTTCCAATCACATCAATGATTTTAACGTGTGTTATATTGTCAATGTCTAATTGCGGTGATGAGGATAATTCCTGTAAATCAAATGGTGTTCCGTATAATGCACGGTATTTACCTGCCAGATTATTAAGTTTAGTCGCATCCATATTGGCATTGTTATCGAACTGCGGATTTAAAGGTGAGTTAGATACCGAAGGAAAACGTACGAAGTTGATACCATCGCTGCTTACTTCAACAAATGCTAATTCTAAAAATGAATCGTTAAAGGCATTCTCGAAAACCGCAAAATCATAACCCGGACCATTTGAAATTGGAGCGCTAAAAGTTATGATGGCACTTCCTCCATCACCCAAACTTACAATTCCTGCATCAGCTTTTCCAATGGCAAAGGAGCTATCACCTACAGTTACAAGTCCTAAGTTTGTATTGGAAATATCCTGATAACCCCTAGTTACTTTACATTCTTTTGCCCATGCAACAAATGCATTACTGTCTGTATGCATGGCAATTGAATTAGCGCTTCCCACCGGCCCATGAAATTGAGCCGAGGAAAAAAGCGCCAATAAAGTAAATATGGTAAGCAGTAATGACTTCATTAGTTTTTAATCAATTTATAAGTGTGTTTGTTTTCCTGATGATTCATTTCGATGAAATATAAACCACTTGCCAGTTCGCTGATGTTTAATTGGAAGTTGTTTGGTCCGGATTGAATGTTCTTGCTTTCTTTTCTTACTTCAACTCCAATCGCATTGATGATTTTTATTTCCGCATCAAAAGTTTCGTTGGAAATAAGAGAAAAGTATACGTTGTCAGATGCAGGATTAGGGTAGGAATTAAACTGAGTAAACAAAGTGTTTTCTTTTATCCCCACAACTTTACTGGTCGTGAAATTATCGATATTAAAGAATGCAGGTGTGTTCATTCCAAAACTTCCCACATCGCTTGAATACATGAAAAACTGAATACTGTCAACAACGCCAAGATTACTGCAATTGACCCATTGCCATGTTTTTAAAATGTAATCTAACGAATTATTACTTGAACGAAAATCCGCTAAATAGAATTCTGTGCTATCTGTTTTCATGGCGCCGCCTAAAAAACCTTTAACGGTAATCTTAAACCAATCCGGATCGTTGCCTGTTGTTCCTCCGAATTTTTTCGCGAACGAATCACCATTCTTCATGGATTTATAAGCATAAGTTGAATTCGTAATATAAAATCCATCAACTTTATTATCAGTAGCTGTTTTTAAACGGATAATGCCATTGTTTTGCGCACTTACATAATAATTCGAATTGTTATAACCTTTTCCGGCGGCGCAATTGTATAGATTCATAAAACCTCCGTTAGCAGTGTCGTTTTTATTAGTGTAGGAAAACCCTTTACTCCAAAAGCCACCAAAGTTAGTATCCCACTCGTATTGAAATACAGCGTTGTTCGTTTGCCAGTCTTTTGTTGTAGAATTGTAATAAAATGAATCAGCGGGTAAGCTAAAAGATTCGAAGTCGGCGACAGTTTGAGCATAAGTCTGCACAAGGAAGAAAGCTAAAATTAAAGTAATTGTTTTTTTCATAAGCTTGATATTATATTGAATTGTTGTTTTTGTTTTTTGGTTTGTAATAATTGAGTGTAAGACCAAATTCATAATTCCTTAATGGCATTGGTCGCTGTTCGATTATTTTGTAATCAGTATTAAACACATTATTAATGTGAATCGCTGTTGTGGCATTGAGATGATTTATTTTAAAAGTATAACTCATTTTAAAATTGGCTACCTGATAAGGTTGCAGCCAGCTGTTATTATCACTGCTTGTAAAACGGTATCCAATGTAATTATGATAATAAGAAAGTGTAAACTGATCATAGGACAAAATTAAACTACCGCCGTAATTATAACGAGGGGTGTAGATCAACTGTTTGTTTACGGAGGCATCATTGATTAAAGTGGACTGAACAATGTTCGATAATACGTAAGCACTGTTAAATCCTAATTTGCATAGTAGCGATTTATGATTGTAGGCTATGAAGTTTGATGTTTCTGTGCCTCTGCTATAAACTTTTGCTAAATTGATAGGTGTTGGATTTCCTCCCGGACCCGGCACCCAGGCAATCCAATTACTGATGGTTTTATTGAAGTAGGTCATTTCTGATTGCAATATAAAATCATTCATTTGTTGTTTGAATTCAAATCCTCCCTCGTAAGTCACACCTTCTTCCGGTTTTAAATCCGGGTTGCCACCATTGGCCCAATATAAATCATTCAGTGTTGGCAGACGATAAATCTTGGCGGCGTTTAATTTTAACTTAAGATTTTTGAATGCTAAAAAGTATAAACAGGTATTTCCTGTAAACGGAATTTCAAATGCATCTGAAAATTCCTTTCTTAAATGCAATTCATATACCAACTTTCCATTTAGCATATTCAATTGGTAACCTAGTAATATTGCTTGCTTAGTAAGTTCAGGATTGTTTTGAATGTAGTTGTTTGTTTGAGCATTATAATTGGTGAAGTTATAACCAAGGTAAATCTGATGTAGTTTTCCTAAATTATATTTGGCATCTGCTTCCGCTATAAAGGTTTTTGTTTTGCTGTTTGAAAAAATTCCTGCGAGGCTATCGGTGTAATTTAGTTGATCATTAAAGTAAGCAACGCGTACCGAAGGTGTGATGTTTTTACCTGTATAATGCCAATCGGCAGTTAGTTTTAAGTTGTCATCTTCCTGTGAGGCTATACTTGTTTTATTTCCCAGAGTAGGAGGTAGGTTGCGGAAACTTTGGTGGTACCAGGCTTTCACATTAATGGATTGATTTTTCAATAGCATCCAGCTTATTTCCTGCAGAAATCCTTTTATTACATAATTCGCGTGTAACTGTCTTTTTAAAGTACTGTCTTTAAATTCAAAATCATTTTGCGCTTCATTAAAATAAACCTTTGTATTACTACTGAATTTTCTATTCGAGAAATGTAATAATGAGTTTAATTTTTTATTTCCATAAGAGCCAAGTCCGAGATTTAATAAAGTGCGGAATCCTTTTTCAAACTCATTGTTGTTATTTAAATGAATGCTTCCTCCCATCGCCCCGCTTCCCCACGTGGCGGCGGAACCACCGTATTCAATTCCTATTTTATCAAAAATGAAAACAGGTAATTGCGAAAAATCATTTTGTCCTAACATTGGGTTTTGAATATTAAAACCATTCCATAACACAGGCGATTGCGAAGCGTTTCCTCCTCTGAAAGCAGCGGAACTCAAATTACCGGGACCATAATTCTTAATGAATACAGGAGAATTAACGGATAAAATATCTGACAAGTTTTGTTGCAGAAAGTTTTTTGTTGTTATAGAATCGAACAACTGTGTTTTTTTAACGGCATTGAATTGTTTTGGCTTGACGCTGGTAATGGTCACCTCATTCAAATCTACACGTAAACTGTCTTTGCTCTGCGCTTTTAATGAAGCGCAAAGACAATTTAAAGCGAGGCATAAAATGCATACTTTAAAAACAGATATGTTTTTTTTACATAAAATCATTACAAATAATTATTCTGAACGAACAATCATTTGCACCAATACGGGAAATAAAAACAATTATAATTTAATTGCCTTGTGGCTTCACATCCCGAAAGCTACAAATATGTTGTTATTGGCAGGTCTTCTGACTTATCTCTTCCGGCAGCCTTCCCATTATTATTAACAGTGGCTTAGAATTACCGAAATTCATTTGAGAATCACAGCAGCGGGTACTGTTTGCGAATTAGATTGCTCTTCACGCAATTCCCTATTAATCTTTTAAAAAGAACCATTAACGGGACAAATATATATATATTCAGCCACTAAACAATAATTGTTATGTTGACTTTGGTCAACTTTTCATCAATAATGCTTTCCACTTCATCCATACTTTTGTAAAGTTGATTAAATGAATCGAGAATAAAGTATTTGTTCTGAATTTTATCGTTTTCAAATTCGGTATTTAGTACTGTATGTGTCTTAAATGGCAAATGTTGTGGAATAGAGCTAAGTGCGTATTTACTTTCGCTGTTGGAGGAAATAATGCCGGCACCGTAAATTTTTAAATCGCCATTAAATTTTAGCAATCCGAATTCGATGGTAAACCAATAGAACCGTCCTAGTTGATGAAGAGCCTTAGTATCATGGCTGTGTTTTACGCCTAATCTGCCGATTCTCTCAAAAAGGGTAGTATACTCTTCGTTAACCAATAGAGGCACATGTCCAAATACGTCGTGAAACATATCCGGTTCAGGCAGGTAATCCAATTCGTTTAATTTTCTCAACCAGGTTGTTGCCGGGAATTTTTTATTGGAAAGTAAATTAAAGAAGTTCTGTTCGTTAATTATACCCTCAACTACTTCCAGGCTCCAGCCCGTTTTAGCCATAAGGATGGCATCAACTTCCCGAAAGTCCGGAATTTTTTCAGAGCTGAATTTAATTTCTTCCAAAGCGTTTAGGAATTCGGGTGCCGCATTTTTTTCCAAAAGTTCCTTTTGGCGATTAAACAGAGTCGACCATACAGCTTTATCTTCAGCGCTGTATTTGTCGTAGTCTTGTTTCATGTTTGGTTTTAAATTGTAAGTTTTCATATGATTGTTTGATTGGTTTAAAAATAAAAAACCCGGCTGTGAACCGGGTTTAGCATTATATAAAAAAGGTGAATAATCAATAATGATAAAGCATATCGGTTCTGCCGGATAATTGAGAATACCAATAATATGCTTTGTTAAAATTCATGAAGCAAATATACTATATTCTTGGTTCAAAAGCATAATTGATTAAAAATCCTCTGTTAAAAACATTTATACATGCTAAAAAACCTTTTTCCTCTATTGGGTAACTTTAGGAACTGTGAGAATTGTATTATCAGCCATAGGGCTAAGTGTTTTATTGTTTTTAGGCGCATCGTTTAAGCCGCCTAAAGATAACCGTCCTGATTTTTTGCAAAGTGAATTGCGTTGGGTGGATTCTGTTTTTAATGCTCTAAGTTCCGACGAGCGAATTGCGCAATTGTTTATGGTTGCTGCTTATAGCAATAAGGACATGAAGCATGTTCGTGAAGTACGCGAGCTAATTCAAAAATATAATATTGGCGGACTAATCATGATGCAGGGCGGACCACTCCGTCATGCAAAGCTTGTGAATTATTATCAAAACATGGCTAAAACGCCACTATTGTTGAGTATTGATGGAGAGTGGGGACTTGCCATGCGTTTAGATAGTACACCGCGTTATCCGCGACAAATGGCATTGGGCGCCATTCAAAATGATTCTTTGATTTATTATATGGGGCGTCAGATTGCAAAGGAATGTAAGCGAGTTGGTTTGCATGTTAATTTTGCACCGGTTATTGATGTGAATAATAATCCTGAAAATCCGGTTATTGGTACCAGAAGTTTTGGCGAGAATAAATATAAGGTTGCAGAGAAGGCTTATATGTACATGAAGGGAATGCAGGATGAATATATTATGGCTAATGGAAAGCATTTTCCCGGACATGGCGATACCGATGTTGATTCACATAAAGCTTTACCATTTATAAATCATAGTAGAGAGCGTTTGGATTCATTGGAACTTTATCCTTTCCGTTATTTATTTGACAGAGGTTTGGCAAGCATCATGGTGGCGCATTTAAGTATTCCGGCATTAGATACGACAAAAAATTTGGCATCTACTTTATCACCGAAAGTGGTAAACGGCTTATTAAAAAAGGAACTCGGTTTTAACGGACTGATTTTTACTGATGCCTTAAACATGAAAGGTGCTTCTAAATATTTTCCTCCCGGTGTCGTGGATGTGAAAGCTTTATTGGCAGGAAATGATGTTTTATTATTTTCAGAAAGTGTGCCTGTGGCAATGGAAGAGATTAAAAAGGCAATTGCGGCCGGACAGATTACCGAAGACGAAATAAATGAACGCTGTAAGAAAATATTAAAAGCGAAATATTGGTGCGGGTTAAATCAAAGACAACATGTTCAGTTAAAAAACATTTATGAAGAACTGAATACTCCGGAAGCTGATGCCATCAATGCAAAATTAGCGGAAGCAACCATGACTTTATTAAAGAATGATGGCAGTCTTTTGCCTTTAATGCAATTAGATAAATTGAAAGTTGCTGAAGTGTCGATTGGTGTTAAAGAAGAAAATGTATTTACGAAATCATTGATGAACTACTCTTCCGTTAAGCATTTTGGATTAGAGCATGACTCACCAAAAAAAGATGTCGATTCGCTTTTTGCGCGATTGAAAAATTTCGATGTTGTGATATTGCAGATCAATAAAACGAACTTGAAGCCGGTCGGTAATTTTGGTGTTTCTGCTCAAAGTATGGCAGTAATCGATTCAATTTCCAAATTAAAACCAACAACAGCAGTGGTGTTTGGGAGTCCGTATGTTTTAAACGCCATGAACTCAACCCAAAATTTGAAATCTATCGTTATGGCCTATGAGTATACGAACTACAGTCAGAAAGCGGCGGCAGAAGTCATCATGGGAGCCATTAAAGTAAATGGAAAATTACCTGTAACAACCAAAACGTTTAAATACAATACCGGTATTGAGCTTAATCCGGTGCGTGTACAATTTGTAACGCCTGCGCAAATAGGCGTTCAAAAAAAAAATCTTGATCGAATAGACAGTATCGTGAATTACGCGATGACTGAGAAAGCATTTCCCGGTTGTCAGATTGTAGCGATTAAAGATGGAAAATTATTTTTCCAAAAATCATACGGTAATTATACCTATGAAGCGGGCTCACCAAAAGTGAGTAATTCTACTATTTACGATTTAGCTTCCGTAACTAAAATTGCATCATCGGCTTTATCTCTCATGCGTTTAACCGGTGAGAAACAGTTTGATTATAAAAAAACTTTATGCGAATATTTACCGGAATTGAAAAGTTGCAATAAAGAAGACATGATGATTGAGGAAGTGCTCACACATCAGGCGGGTTTGCAAGCATGGATTCCGTTTTGGTTGCGTACAATCGATAAACAAGGAAATTATAAACCGGGAATTTACAGTGATAAACGAACAGAAGAATATTCTGTACAGGTGGCCGAAAATTTATACGTAAAAAAAGAATTCAGAGACAGTATTTTTAGTCGTATTATTAATAGTAAAGTAGAGAACAAAGGAAAATACCTTTACAGTGATTTGGGTTATTATTTTATTCAGCGAGTAGTAGAAAATATTACAAAGCAACCTTTGAATGATTATGTGTCGAATACGTTTTATAAGCCAATGGGATTAGGATTGATATATCTTCCTTTGCAATCGCATAAGGCAAATGAAATTGCGCCAACAGAAAATGATGTAAAATTCAGGAAGCAAGTTGTGCAAGGGTATGTACACGATCCGGGAGCAGCGTTGTTGGGTGGAGTAGCAGGACATGCCGGGTTATTTGGAAACGCAACTGATTTGGCTATTCTTATGCAAATGTATTTAAACAAAGGAGAGTATGCCGGTGTGAGGTATTTAGATAGTAATGTAGTGAAAGATTTTACCGGTTGTCATTTTTGCGGAACAAACAGAAGGGGATTATGTTTTGATAAGCCGGAAACAGATCCTAAGAAGGAAAGTCCGGTTACAGAATTATGCAGTGCCGATAGTTACGGTCATAGCGGATTTACCGGAACATTCACCTGGGCTGATCCAAAAAATAATTTAATTGTAGTGTTCTTATCGAATCGTGTTTATCCCGATGCCGAACAAAACAAACTTACTAAGCTTCATATTCGCGGAAGAATACACCGCGCATTTTATGAGATGACCAATCCTGATTCTTATTCTTACCTCAAATAAAAAAGCCGCTGAGAATTCAGCGGCTTTTTTAATCAGTTGATTGTTTTATTAATTAATAGCGGGAAGTAATCCGTAATCTTTTCCATACTCAAGCATTTGCGTAGAGAAATCAGCCGGATAAGAAATTTTCACATCAATTATTTTTCCGTCTTTCATAACAGGCGTTAATTTTGGTTGAATAAATCCTGCATACGGAGCAATATTTAATTTGCTGTAACGATCCAAAACTTCTTTGTGTAAAGCAGGATCGATTTTTACACCGTAATTTTCAATTAAATTACGTCCCGCCTTATAATCACCTTTTGATTTAATACGTTGAAGTTCGCGTAATAAATCACCGAATAAAGTGCGTAATTTTTCATAGTCATTTACTACAAAAAATGTTTTTCCATCTCTTACTTTTTTCTCAATCACATTATCTTTCTTTCCGTTTTCATATGCCCACAAAGCCACCATTTGACGGTTACGCATGTGTGCTTCTTCAATGTTGTTACCAAGTTTGATACGAGAAGTTTGAATTAATAAGCCTTTAGTGATGTATTCATCATAAGCCGCTTTTCCATAATCTAAAGAAGGCATTACTCCTAAGTCAACTAACTTCTGATCCATTAAATAGTAAAGTGCTACTAAATCCGCGCGGCCTTCCTCCAATGCACTGGCGTAATTCTTTAATGTTTCGTGTGGTTGTCCAACTCCTTCTTCAATTTGTCCGCTCGCGTGACCAATTACCTCATGCATATCTGTATGAAGTTTATCTGCTAAACCTGCACATTTTTTTACACGCTCAGCGATTTCTGGTGTGAAATAGAATTCATCTACAACACTGCCGCCCGCTGCTTGTTCATAGGCTTCAACAATATTTCCTAAGTTAACGGATTTAGAACCGTGTGTTTCGCGAATCCATTCGTTGTTTGGTAAATTAATTCCGATAGGCGTAACTGGTCCGGAATCACCTGATTCCACCACAGCATTAATTACTTTAGCTGAAATTCCTTTTACACTTTTCTTTTTATGTTCCGGTAATATGGAAGAATTATCTTCAAACCACTGCGCATTTGCTCCAATGGTAGCAATGCGTTTACTGGCTTCCATATCTTTTACAGATACTACCGCTTCAAAAGAACCTTTGCGGCCTAATGGATCTTGATATACTTCTATAAAACCATTTACAACATCAATAGCACTTTCGGTATCCTTTACCCAAGCGATGCAGTATTCATCAAAATCTTTTAAGTCACCTGTTTTATAGAACTTAATTAATTTTTCAAGTGCTTCCTTTTGCGCGGCATTTTCAGCCACAGTAACCGCTTTTTCTAGCCAAAACACAATTTTCTCGATAGCCGCCGTGTACATACCGCCAACCATCCATTTTTTCTCTACGATTTTGTCACCCTCTTTAACAACCTTACTGTTTAATCCTTGCATCACCGGAGTTTTGGAAGTTTTATCGGTTTGCTTTTCGTAGAAAGAAGTTACTTCAGCTTGATTAACGCCTTCATAAAAGTTAACAGCCGATGATAAAACCAGGTCTTTGCTTGGATCTAATTGTACTTTCTTAACTGAAATAGTTGTGTCGTAAATAATCGGAATAATAAATCCAACTAGGTTGTCAACTGATTCATTATTCATTAACGGTAATTTTTTTGGATCCGTTTTTTTAATCAAATCAATAAAATATTCCTTCGAACATTCCGGAATGAATTTATCACTGCTGTAATGGTGATGAATACCGCTGCTAAACCATACACGCTTTGCGTATACTAAGAATTTTTGAAATTCAGGATCGTTTGTGTTGTTGTTATTGCCGTCAACGATTGCTTCCAAAATTTTTCTAATCGTTAGATTGTACTTATAGTTTTGATCCCATGTAATATCGCGTCCGCATAATGCCGCTTCATATAAATAATATAAAAGTTCTTTTTGTTGCAGCGATAGCTGGTCGAAATCTTCTACTTTATAACGTAAAACACGTAAATCAGCAAATTGCTCTGCAATGTATTTAAACTCTTCTTCAGTTTTAATAGTATCACTTACGTTAGCTTTTTTTTCAAGCACAGATAATTCGTTATTGTCGGATTGGCATGAGCTCAGGGCTAAAGCCAGACAAAAAGGAATAATTAGTTTTTTTGAGTTCATAGGGATGAATTTTTACGGATACAAGGATAGTATTTATAGACCTTTTTTCCAATAAAAATCCACTGAGAAATGTCAAAATTACCCCATAAAGGGGGATTAGATGCGGAAGCCAATTACGCAAACATCATCAATTTGTTCTTGGGGCCCTTTCCATTGCATAAACGTATCGTGAATAGCCTGCATTTGAACTTCAGGTTTTTCGTTGTTTTTAGCTAAGAGAAGTTCCTGAAATTGTTTGTATTTGAATTTTTTTCCTTTTGGTCCGCCAAACTGATCGGCGTATCCATCCGTAAATAGGAAAATAGAATCCCCGCTTTTAACCGGTACCGAATGTGTGGTAAAAGGTTTCGGGTGATCAGATTTGCCAATCGGCTGTTTGTCGGCCGTTATTTCAATCATGTTTTTATCATTTGTGAACCAAAGCGGATTATTGGCGCCTGCCCATGAAACTGTTTTTGAATCATTATTAATCACGCATAACGATATATCCATTCCGTCTTTTACATCCGCATCACTTTTCGCAAAAGTTTCCAAAACCAAATCACGCGTTTTATCGAGGATTTTTCCGGGATCGGTTAAATTAAATTCTAATACCGCGCGATTAAGCGCGTTCGAACACACCACACTTACCATAGCACCCGGCACACCATGACCGGTACAATCAGCCGCGGCAATGAAAACTAAATGGTCTTTATGTTCCATCCAATAAAAATCACCGGCAACAATATCTTTCGGTTTGTAATAAATAAAAGAATCTTTGAGGAAATTTTGAATATGAGAGAGTGGGGGTAGAATGGCATCCTGAATTCGTTTAGCGTATTGTATACTGTCTTTAATGTCTTTATGTTGCGACTCAATGATGTTATTTTTTTCAGCCAACTGCGTATTGATTCGGTTTTTTTCGCGGTTTTGTCGAATGAGTATAAACGCAGCACCTGCAACAAACAATAAAACAATTCCAATTAAGGATATCGCAAGTTTTTGACGGTCACTTTCTACATCTTTTACTTTAATTCTTTCACTTAATAATTTATTCTCGTTTTCTTTTTCGCTAAGCTCATATTTTTTTTCAAGCTCAGAAACAGCCAATTGATTTTCTGAGTTAACCAATGAGTCTTTTATCTGAATATGCTGAAGAATGTCTTCGTAAGCCTCTTTATGTTTTTTGATATCCGCATAAATGGCGGCACGGTTATATAAAAGAGTATTCAAATTGGTTTTGTTGTTACGCTGACTCTCCAATTCAAAAGCCTTATTTATGTTATTCAAAGCCTCAGAATGGTTTTTTAATCTTCTATATAATTCTGCACTGTTAGAGTATGAGTTTATTAAATGTTCTATATCACCGGTTTTTTGAAAAAACTCAATTGATTTTTTGTTATACTCAATAGATAGAGGTAAATTGTTTTTATGTGATTCCAGTTTAGATAAGTTATTATAAGCATTAGCGATTGAATTGTAAGAGTTGATTTCAATGCAGAGTTGTAATGATTTTTTAAGATTTTGTTCGGCTTTAAACAAATCACCTAATTCAATTTGAACCAATCCTAAATTCCCCAAATCACCCGCCAGTTTAGGGATGTCATTTTTAACTGTATATATATCTACACTTTTTTGCCAGTATTCAGAGGCTTCTTTAAAATGACCTAAATAGTAATTTATCACAGCCAAATCACCATATCCAATGGCGATTTTAATTAAGTCATTTGTCTCCTTCCATTTGTTGAGTGCTTCATAATAAAGCTCAGCGGCTGTTTCATAATTACCTGAATAAAGTTGTAAAAAAGCTTTTTCTTTTAGGCATCCTGCCTGGGCTCGAATGTTTTTTGTCTCAATTGCCTTTATCATTAATTTGGTAATTAAATCGGAGGCTTCATTAAGTTTTTCAGCGGCAATTAATACCTGTACATAAACTATGCCAATGTTTAATTTTAAATGGGGAATGTGATTGAATTTGTCAATTGCCTTCAGACAATATTTTTCGGCCATTTCATACTCACCGTTGTTTTTAAGTGGAGTAATAATTTGGTTGATATATAAAGCAGCCTTTAAAGAGTCCTGCGGCGAATTTTTTATAACATTTTCAAGCGAATCAATGTTCTGACACTTAATTGAAGAATTAAGAATAAATAAAAATATAAGAGAGAAAATAAAGCGCATAAAATAATTCCTCAAGCATAAATGTAACAAAATATTTTTTGGTTTGAATGTATATTTTTATTATTGTTGTATAAACATTAAAAACTAAATATTATGGCATTAGGCACAGTAGCAACTGTAGATGCAGCAGATCCATCAGTAGGAACCGTTGCAGAATTAGAAAGCGGAAAAACGTATCCGTATAACGATAAGGAATTTTCGTCAAAGGGATTAAAGGTTGGAGATTCCGTTACCTACGATATTGATTACACAGTTGATAATCCCATTGCAACCAATTTACAAAAGTATGTTCCAACTACAACTGAAATCACAACGCCGGTTGATGGTCCATTCAACGTATCTAACGGAGAAACTTTAAAAGTTAAAGGTGGGGGAGTTATTAAAGGAAATGTTGTTATTAATAGCGCCAATTTGATCGTTGAAGATGGAGGTTCTGTTGAAGGGGATGTTTCTGTGACGAATCAAGGAAATGTTGTAGCCAGAAAGGGCGGAATTATTAAAGGTTCTTTAAATATTAATCACGCTTCAACCATGAAAGTGGTTAACAAGGGGGTTATTAAAGGAAACGTTGTGATTAACAATGCCAATCGTTTAATTATCGGTAACGAAAATGGTGGCGGAATTCTTACCGGAACAATTACTATTGAACGAGTTAGAAGAGTGTCCATCACTGCAACATCTACAATTAATTGCGCTTAATTGCCAATTAAGCAATTATAAGAACCCCGAATTTTTCGGGGTTTTTTGTTTTATACATGGCACTAAGACAAAGTTTAAACTTTTGGGAGATTTGAGGTTAAT
>JAEUTQ010000031.1 GCA_016787445.1 Bacteroidia bacterium | reverse complement strand
TGTTTTTTGCCTTCGTCGGTAGAGTTATTGGCAATAGGCTTAGTGCTGCCATATCCTTTAAAAGTAACGCGGTTTAACTCCACACCTTTAGTAATTAAATAATCAGCTACGGTGTTGGCTCCCAAAGAAGTTGCCATCAAATTTAAAATTATTATCTTTACTAAAGAGCCTCCGAATACATTAAATGAAATAACGCCAGTCCAAAAATCAAAATCCGTTTTATTTTCTTTTAAAATGAAATTAATCAAGTTGCTTGTTGTTTTGATTGTTGCATTTGGAATTACATATTTCATTTTAGACCAACAACTTTACTTTTATGGGAAAAATATTCTGTGGTCTGGTCAAAAACTTCCATTAAATATAACCCCTGAAAGCAATAACGAACCTGATGGCGGGTTCGTTCTCAGAGACGAATATGGCTTTAGCCTAGTATCAAAAGGGGAAGTAAAATACGTAAACACTAGAGAAGAGTTAAACATTACAGATATAATAAAATATGGATTTGTTGAAAACGAATTAGTAGCACAAGTTAAGTGTATAAATAACGAATATTATATTATCAAATTCACTAAAAACAACGATAAAAAATCTAAACAGGACTTACGTGTCAATATTTATCAAGACAATTCTTTTGTTGACTTTAAAAATTATTCATGGGTAGACGTAAAAGATAGCTCTTACACGCACAAGATTGTAAGAATTAATAATTTCTTATTCCTAATAATAATTGCTTTGATGTTTTCTGCCGTGTTCCTATTGTTAACGATAAAACAAAAAAGAAAAGCCAACTAATAAGCTTCGATTAAACAATCACAAATTACTTCTTAACCACCGTAAACTCCTCTCTTCGGTTTTGTTTTTGTTCCATTAAAACAAAACGCCTTATCTTTACACTTAAACTAGCGCTTATGAAATGGTATGATGTTTTTTCCAACTTTTACGATAGTTCTTTAGAGAAATTATATTTTGAAAGTCGTAAAAGAGCAGTTGAGTTACTTGATTTAAATGACGGGCATACCGTTTTGGATGTAGCTTGCGGAACCGGTGCTAACTTTAAACACATAAAAGCCTCTGGCAAAAAGATTACTCTTTACGGTTGCGATTTTTCTAACGGCATGCTAAAAAAAGGCGAATCTTTAATTGTAAAAAATAACTGGGATAATATTTCACTCTTTCAAGCCGATGCCCGTGATTTGTCTCCCTCTACTATTGAAAAATACACCAGGCAATCCTTGCGTTTTGACCGTATAATATGTGTGCTTGGTTTATCCGTTATTCCTGATTGGGAAAAAGTGCTTAATAATCTTATTAGTTTGCTTAAGGAAAACGGAAAGATTGTTGTTGTTGATGTTTACGCCGAAAAAAGAAATTTTAATACCTGGTTGGTTGAAAAAATTGCGAAAGCTGATCTTGACCGAAAAATTTGGCAGACACTTTCTAACAAAACATATTACTTTCATCAAGAGTATTTGCCCGTAAAAGAAAATAAAGTTGGCGGTAAATTATTTGTCGCTGTTGGAACAAAAAATTAATCCCCCCTACTTCTTCACCACTGTAAACTCTACTCTTCGGTTTTGTTCTTATACTCTTATTGTTCCTATCCTCTTTCGCACACCTGATATTTGGAGCATAGCCAGTGATAATCGTACTCAGTTGCAATGTGTAATAAATAAGGCCACAATGTGCTTTCTGTTTCGTCGATGCTTCTTCTAATCCAAAAACCTGCGGCAAGCGGATAATAATACGGGTTTATGTCCTCTTTATTTATTGATTCAGGAATTTTATAGCGCTCCATTAGCAGGCCTGGCGCGTGTTTGCTTTCTATAATTACGGCGTTCTTATACCAGTGCTTTTCATTTTCAAAATCGAACTTGGCCACGTGATAATGCGAAGTAATTAATGTTCTCACAAACTTTTTGAACACTATATCATATAGTGCAGTATTTGAAATTTCCTCTATCACGTTTTCTCCCGGACCTCGATAAAAATTTTTCATACACCAATGAATGGCCGCCGGCTCGTAATAATTAAAAGCCATTACTTCAGTTTTTGGTTTTATAAGAGCTGTTTGTGAAAGCTCCTCAAAACTATTTTTAAAGTTATTAAACTCAGAAAACGATTGCTTATCGCTCGATATAGTATTCATATAAGCCAAACGTAATCCGCCAAAACCTTCCGAATAACTTCCTGCGTCTAAAGTAGCGTACTCCGGAGTAAAATATTCCTGCGACTCAACTGGAGAATATCTGTTGTTAATGACCTTAATTCTTAATATACCTGAACTGTCGGAATAATTTCTGAAATAATTCAGCTGATATAACATCCCAGACAGAAAAAGATTGCTATTTACTCTGCCTAATGAGCTGCCACTTAATTCCGGATCGGGATAATCGTTTGTTACTTCATTATCTACTGTCTCTTTAATTTGGGTTGAATCTATTACGCTTTGTCCTTCTTTTACTTTTTCACTACCACAGGAAAAAACAATTACAGAACTGCATAAAATAAGTTTAAATCGTATTGACATAACTTAACACAATTATTCTGCCAAAACATATTTATTCTTTCCCGGGTTTTTTTCATCGAACCACTTATTATATTCTTCAATAATAAAATTTGTTTTCAGCATTGTATATCCATCTTCCTTGTTCTTTATTTTTTCAGCCAATTCAGGATAGTCATCTAAAAATTCACTCATTGATTTTGCGAAATTAATAACCAGGTTTGCAGAGGGTAGAGATTTCCCTGAATGTTTTTTATACCATGCGCCCATGTGATACCCGGTTTTGCTAGTGCCGTCAGTTGCCTTCTTTAATTGAACACATTCGCGCACTGCGCCTTCTTTTAATAAAATCCCCCAGTTATCCCATTCAACCCTAACGTAAATGTGTCCGTTAACAGCAAAGGCTAAAAGATCTGATTTTGCTTTTACACCGTTGGCGTTATTCTTTTCGTCATTAATAAACCCGGCTTCGTTATACGCTGTTTTATATAATTGTAACGGTGCTGCATTATTGCAAAGTATTTCAGGGTCCTGATATTTAATTACTGCCATTATTTTGTTACCATCCTTATCGATATAAAATCCCTTTGTAGGTTTATTAAAGTTTGAAGGATCAATAAAGTTAGCCCCATCAACGAGTCCTCTTGGGGTAGGATCAATATACAGTTTATTCCCATTGCCATTAGTTGTTGCAGAGGCTTGATTGTTGTCGCCAGTTACTACGTATTTTGAAGCCACATAATAATATTTCGCTCCCTCCATCGTATTGGTAAGAATTAGTTTGCTCTCTGAAATGCTATGAATTTCGAATTTATCAATAGCACCTTCTTTTGTATTAAAGCTGATGCTGTTGGATGCCTGATCAAAATTATATTTAACCCATTCGCGTAAAGTTAATTTACCCTTTTTAAATCCGCCGTAACATTTGTTCTCCTTTTCCAAAGTAAACTCGAGACTATAAAAATCGTTTTTTTCAATTTGTGCTCCTGACTTTATGAAGGTGTCATTACCGCTTACTTTTATAACATGCCAAACCATCCATTCTTGCGTTGTTAATACTGAATAGTTTTTTTCACTCAAGGCTAAAAATGAAGCCGCCATTTCCTCCTTTGTAACTTCCTTTTTGCGCACCGGTATTTTTCCTTCAATACACATATAATCCCCCAAAACCCAAGTGGCATCGGTTTGTATACAATTACCAAAAACAATTTTCATGCCTTGAGCATTCACAATAATATTTCCCATGGTTAACTGTGGATGTTCAACCTTTACCAATTCTACTCCCATCACCATTTTTCCACCTGCATTTTCTTTTTGCAGGGTTAGCTTGTCCTCACTAATAAATTTTTTGTTTCTTTCGCGTTCTTCTTTTAAATCGGCAACACTCTTGCCGGTTTTTGAACTAATATACTCCAGCGCCTGATCATCGGGTAGAAAAATGGATTGATCCATGCCTGCAGAAAAATTACCATAAACCTTTTTGGCAAATTTTTCGTGATCGTAGGTTTTTTGTTGTTTCGTTTGCGAAAAAACAGATAGCGGCAAAGCTATAAATGCCACCGCTACGATAAAGTTTTTTATTAATGTCATACTTGCTGTTTTTTCAAATATAGTAAATTTGAAATACAGAGATAATTTTCCTTTTTACAAAAATGATTTATATCATAAAATAATGTTTTTATTCTGTGTGCGTTTTCATAAGTTTACCAAAAAATATATGTCATGAAAAAAATTATATTGTTATTCGTTCTGTTTTTTTCATTTATTGCCTGCAAAAAAGAAAAGAACACAGAGCCTGAAATTAAATTACCAACTGTAACTACTTTACCTGTTACCGGAATTAGTACTTATAGTGCGTATGGTAGCGGAGATCGCACAAGCGACGGAGGGTCTAGCATAATAGAGCAAGGTGTTATATGGAGTACTTCACCAGATCCGGAAAACGCTGCCTCTTCCTATGTTTCTACCGGTGATCCCGGAACCAGCACTTTTGGTTGTCCGATTATTACTGATATTGTTCCCGGTACCACCTATTATGTAAAAGCATGGGCGCGAAATCAAAAGGGCACGGCTTATGGAAATCAAGTTACATTTACTACTTTAAGTTTAGCTGCACCGAGTGTCGCAACAGGTACTCATTCTTTCGTTACCCAAAATTCGGCAGTATGTGCCGCAACAGTTATTACTGATGGCGGTTCATCAGTTTTAAATAGAGGGTTTTGCTATAGCACTACAAATAATCTCCCTACTATTTCTGATGCAACTGTTTCTAACGGAAGCGGACTTGGCGCTTATACTGCTACGCTTAGCGGTTTATCAACCAATACAACATATTACGTTCGCCCATTCGCCACTAATGCAAACGGCACTTCTTATGGGTCTCCAATAACTTTCTCAACACATGAAGGAATTGGTGATTGGTTTGAGGGAGGAATAATTGCATATATTCTGCAACCTGGTGATGCCGGATACGATCCTAATGTAGTACATGGTATTATAGCCGCAACAGTAGATCAAAGTGGAAGCGCTCCATGGGCTCTTACATTAACTTCAATTGGCGCCTCAGGACAAAATGTTGGAACAGGACAAGCAAATACAAGTGCTATTGTTTTAAATCAAGGTGCCGGTACTTATGCTGCGAAATTATGCGATGATTTAGTGTTAAACAGTTACAGCGATTGGTATTTACCAAGTATGTATGAGTTGGAAAAACTTTATTTAAGTAAATCTTTAATTGGCGGATTTGCTCTTGGTTTTTATTGGAGCTCCAGCGAAGATAATACAAACTCTGCCTGGCAGCAATCTTTCAATTCTAATTCACAAACAACCGGAACAAAAACAAGCAATGCTTTTGTTCGTGCTGTTCGCGCATTTTAACTGGAGTGTCCATACGAAATTGATGTAAAGACTTACGCTATTGAAAACGACGGAGGAGTTTGATAAGTTTTACAACCTAAATCTAAAAAGTGATTTGGATTTTTTGGAGTCAGCCAGACTGGCTTCAAATAATAAATATTCATTTAAGCCATACAAACGTAATCTGCTTGTTTTACTCGGATTAATCATTTTGGTTGTTATAATAGTTAAGAAAACTCACTGGTTACCCGAAAAGGCATATTTCATTGTTCCTTTTTGCATGCTGTATGCATTATTTCATCCCATTTATATTTTATATAAGCGGGGAGACAATTTTATTCCTATTAATACCGATTTTAAAGACAAAATCATCAATAAGATTGTTAGGTTTTTAGATCCGGGTTTTAAGTATGAGCAAGCTAAAGGATTAGAAAAAAACATTATTGACTCA
The DNA here is from genome assembly GCA_016787445.1 of Bacteroidia bacterium. Classification (GTDB taxonomy): domain Bacteria; phylum Bacteroidota; class Bacteroidia; order B-17B0; family Aurantibacillaceae; genus JAHEYG01. The sequence continues at coordinate 89,185 of JAEUTQ010000031.1, read as the reverse complement.
ACAGAATTGTTTGAGTCGTTTGGATTTTTCCGATCGGATGATTTAATTTCGGGTACAATTTCAGAGCACCCCTTTGTGCTTTCGGATATTTCAGCGACAAAGGATGTTGTGATAACAAAAAGCCAGGGTAAAGAAAGAGATAGGCGACACGTTACAATATTTAAAGGCGTATACGCTGTTCTAAGTTTTGAATCAGGTTTTCAAACACCGCTTTATATAAACAGTAAAAAATTACTGGATAATTTATTTTCGCCGGAACTTCTCAATACATTAAATGATTTAACACAAAGACAAGAACAAAACTCTCGCTTGAAAAACTTTGTGCTAACAGGTGATCAAACTTTCGATCCTCTCTTTCATGTGCGCTCTTCCGACCCGATGAATGAATTACCAAAATTAAATGCTGAAATCAGAAAACTTATAATTTCCGCTAAAGGACTTACAAACACCCCCATTCATGTCGCTTTTTTAAAAAACGAAATTCATGTTGCCATTGAAGACACCGCTTCTTTTGAAATGGACTCTTTCACCTCTTTCACAAATTCGAAATATGTTAAACATTATTTTAATTTGCTTAATGTTTTTGTTGGCCTGTCTGAAGGATTAATTAACGTGATTCAAAAAGAAAAACATACACAATGAGAAAATACGTTTACGTTTTATACTTTACTTTACTCTTCTTTTCCTTCTCATGCTTTACTGCAAAGAAGGTTTCCCGCGAAGTACGTGTTGCTATCAACTCCGACTTTCAAGTGATTATTGAAAAAGATCCAAAGGGGCATTTCGTTGATTATTACTCGCCTGAAGAGTATAAAAAATATTTTATAGAGGGGATTACAAAACAACTGGCTTATAAAAACATTTTCGTCAGTAGTGAAAATCCTGAATTTATCATTTCAGTTGAAAAAATACTTATCCAAGAACAAATAAAAGCAGGAATAGTAAAAGACTCGCTTTCTAAAGACTTTGGAAAATCCTATGATCTAACTGTTGGTAAGGTAGAGGCTTACGGTTTAGTCACAAAACATGATAATTCATTTAAGTATAAATGGTCGGCACAAAGAGATCGTGCTGAAAAATTAACAAATCTTAATTCAGCAAGCGGCGTTGTGCTTGGAGAAAAAATGGGTCCTCACGATTGGCGTAAAAAACCTTTCGATAGCTTCGAGTTTCGTGATATGATAATTGATCTTAGTAACAAAAGCGGCAACGAAGTAACGTCACTAATCAATACTGCAATAAAATAAACAGTTTCTATTTGTTTATTTCTTAACCACCGTAAACTCCACTCTTCGGTTTTGTTTTTTGCCTTCGTCGGTAGAGTTGTTGGCAATAGGCTTAGTGCTGCCATATCCTTTAAAAGTAACGCGGTTTAACTCTACACCTTTGGTAATTAAATAATCGGCTACCGTATTGGCACGTTTTTCACTGAGGATTTTGTTCTGCTCTTCACTACCGGTGTTGTCGGTATGTCCTCCAATCTCAATAAACACCTGAGGGTTTTTTACTAAATAATTAGCAAAGGCATCCAGCTCCGGATAAGAGGAAGGCAATAACACCGCGCGGTTGGTTTCAAATAAAATATTTTTCAGAATAAAAGTTTTGTCTACCAACACTTCAATGATGGGCTTTGTCGTATCGTTTCCAAAATTCGCTTCAGCAATCGCAATCGGACGAATGGTATCAATGATAGGCGCTACAACAGTATCAAACTTGGCCACAACAGGCGGCGGTAATTGATGCAAGCTTACATCATCAATGTAATAATACGCATCGCGGTCGGTACGTTGATTTATTTTTGTGCGCACACCTTTTGGCGGACGTACATTGGTTTCTTCATAATCGTAAATATCAAAACTTCCTATCAGTAAAAACTGTTCTCCGCCATGGGCTTCATATTCCACAACAATCTGATGCCAGTTCACGGTGTCGCTACCCACTTGATTTTTTAAAGGCACATTCACCGGGTTTATATTTCTTATGACATCGCTGCTTGTGTAGGTTGGCTTTGCATTTAAAAAAGCAACGCCCATGCGGTAAATCGCCGCACGCGAATAATCCGCTAAACTGATATACATCGTTAATTCATATTTGTTGCCGCCTATCAAAGGCTGATTTAATTGTGTAATTAAATATTCTCTGTAATCAGCATGCGAGAACAAATAAAATCCGGCGTAACATTTTCCCGTGTTTGCTTTTTGTGTGCCGAATGGATTATGTGGTACTTGCGCTTCCGATTTGTCTTTTAATTTTTTTCCGCACTCACATAATAAATCCGTAGTGCCCCAGCTTGGCGAAGACCAGGAGGCGTTTAATCCGATAGAAGAAAGTAATACGGGAACTTTACTATTGGCTTCAAAGCTGGAATCGGCCACCAGGTTTTGTGCCGAGCTTAATTGAAAGCACAAAAGAAAAAACAGAATTAATTTTAAGTGTGTAAAATGTAAACTCATCCGGGGCAATAACGCAAATTTGTTTTTAGGTTACAGTTTGAAATAACAAATTTTTAGGGACATATGAAAGTGGAAGGTAAAAGCCCTTGGGGTATTGAGTTGCAAACCCCCTCCCTTTTGTGTAAGTGATAAACCCCCTCACCCTTACGCTTTCGCGTAAGCGCACTCCCCCTTGGCAGGGGGAGGAGCTGCCCGTTTTTGATTGAGCTTTACTCTTTAATTAAATAAATCGTTTCTAAAAATTTTAAATCTATCACGGAAGAATTCTTCGCTTAGCGGGCGAGAAGCTTCATACGATTTATAATAGAAATTTTTGGAAAAGTGCTTTTTGTCGTTTCTCGACTTCGCTCGAAATGACAAAAAGGAGTACGCACTAAAATTATTGCCGATGTCAGACGGAAGGTTAAAATGTCGAAGTGGTTCGTCATCGCGAGTGCCTCTTTTACGAAGCGATCTCATGCCTTGTTTGAGATTGCTTCGCTCTGCTCGCAATGACGGAAAAGTGTCAGGTCGAGCGGAGTCGAGACCTGAACACATTAGTTGAAATTTACTCCACCACTACTCTTCCGCTATACACTTTTTTATCGGTAGAGATTATTTTATAAACGTAAACACCTTTTGCTTGTGATGAAAAATCAAAAGTTTGATGTTTATTTACTTTCTCATTACGCACTTCTTCGCCTAACACATTATAAAAAATAATCTGTCCTTCACCTTCTACAGTAAATTTTCCGCTTGTTGGATTTGGATACAACGCTAATTGATCGTGCAGCTTGTTTTCTTTTATTCCAACAGTTGTGCCTGTAAGTTTAGCAACAAACACATCATCGCCACAACCTTTATAAAGATTATGCGCACCAAATGAAGCAATAGCACTATTAAACGAACCACCTACATACACATCGCTTCCGCTTGATGTAACCGCTACGGCATTGGCTGTTTCATCGTAAGTAGCTGCAGTGGCTGTATTCGCCCATGCGGCAAAACCATTACTTGTGTAGGCTGCCACAAATAAATCGCGATAACCCGCAGCAGCGTTGGTAAGTGTGTTTGTTCCAAAAGTAATCGTTGTGCTGATATAATATCCGCTGACAAAAACATTTCCTGCAGCATCTGTTGCAATGCCATTACCTGCCTCAGCATCTACATCGCCTGCTTCGGTGGCCCACTGTGCATTACCGTTTAAGTCATATTTCGCTAAAATAAAATCAGAAGTTCCCGCGCTATTGTTGTTTAAGGTTGTTGTTCCAACCGCAATGGAGGCGCTGTTAAATCCACCGGTAATGTATAAACGATTTCCTCTGATCGCAATGGCATTCGCGTAATCATCCATACTTCCACCCGCGCGCTGTGCCCAAACCGCGGTCCCCGAACCGTTATATTTAGTCACAAATATATCTTGTGTGTTAACCGTGTTGTTATTAATAATGCCGGTTCCAAAATTAATATTTGAACTCGAGAAGTAACCGGTAAGATAAGCATTGCCTAAGCTATCTGTGGCAACACCATTGGATAAATCGTTCGCCGAACCCCCGGCACTTTGTGCCCACTGAACATTACCACTTGCATTATATTTTACGATAAATACATCGCTGGTATTTGTTCCGGCGTTGGTGAGTCCTCCGCTGCCAAAGCTGATGCTGTTACTATTAAAGCCGCCGCTCACAAACACATTGTTGCTTGCATCAACCGCTACACCCAATCCTCTATCGCCGCCTGTTCCACCGCCGCTTTTTGCCCAAAGTGTATTTCCATTAGCATCTAATTTAGCAACAAACATATCGCTGCTTGCAGTGCCGGCATTTGTAATGGTATACGTGTCCATGGCCATCGCAGAACTGGTGAACCATCCGGTAACATAAATATTTCCGCTTGCATCAATCGCAATTCCGTTTCCAATTTCTCCGTCTACTCCGCCAAACGTTTTTGCCCATAACACATTTCCTGAAGCATCGTATTTAGCAATAAACATATCCGCTGTAAAATTACCCGGATTGGTAAGTGTTATGGTTCCAAAGGTAATTGTGGCACTGGTGTACCATCCCACCACATATACATTCCCGCTCACATCCACAACGGATCCTGTAGTTGCTTCGTTACCTGTTGCTCCGGCACTTTTTGCCCATTGCCAGGTATTTGTTTGCGCATGTGTTGCTTTAATAACAAACAACAACAATAAAGCGGTTAATGTTTTTTGTAAACGTGTTTTCATGCTATAGCTTTTAATTATTCTAATGTAATATTTACTTCAATGGTTTTCTTTTTGTTTTCAATGGTGATGCCGTATCCGGGATTTGAATAGGCGAATCCGTTTCCATCACTATAAGAAGCTTTGATAAAATACTTGCCTTTGTTTAATCCTTCTACTTTAAATTTTCCTTCACTATCGGTTAAGATGGTTTGATTAAAGTTTTCGGTTGATTCATTTGTTCCGTATGCTATTCTAACGGTAGCCATGCCTGCGGCATCATTGTTTCCGGTTACGCCGTTTTTATAAACCACCGTTCCGCTAATGGTGTTTTTACCGCCGGGTCCCGCTTCTTTTTTACATGCGCTAAAAAACACCGTCAGAATTAAAACACATATGATATGATAAATGTTTTTCATGTCCTAGTGATTTTTATAAAACTGTGCGTTAAACGTAAAACTCATTTCGTCGGCGATGTTGGTTGTCCAAACACCGTAGGTTTTATTATTCGCTGCGCTGATGTTTCCTGTTTGGTCGGCCAAAGCAGGAACAGGCACCCACTGCACGGTGGAATTGGTGTCCATAAAATCGGAACGCTTGAATTTTAACTTCGCCGAAAAAGAAGCGCGGTATCTGTCGGTAATGGCATCACCGTTAGTATCAAAATCTTCTGTGCCATTATAAACTAAATACAAAACAGCGGGTTTAAAAATGTGTGTGCCATCCGGATTTCCGCTTGGTGCGCGGTAACGGTTAAAACGCATGTTGCCAAAAACAACATAACCGGTGCCTGATTTTACAACACTGGTGCTTATAAATCTGGCCGTATCACTCATTGGATCGGTAATTGTTTTTAAGCTATCCAAATAAGTAACGCCCATGTAACTGCGAATGCATTTTCCAACGCCGTCGCGTCCGGGCTCTCCTGAATCTATTGACGACAATTGTACCCAGGCATTTATTTTACAAAGACTCAAATCAGTTTCGTTGAAAACAAACTTCGGAGAAAAATTAAAATTGTTGAAGCGGCCGGTTAGCATCCCGCTCGACCAATCGAGGTATTTCGATTCCCAGTTTACATTGCTGTGAGCTTTGTCAAAAGTCCAGCTAATATCAACAGAACCGTTTCCTGTAACAGGAGTACCGCTAAGAGGCGTAATGGTATCTTTTTTATTACAGCTATAAAATGTTATGGCAAGTATCAAGCTTAAAATTATTGCCGATGTCCATTTAATCAGTCGCATATTCGAATTTAACATTTTAATAAAGATACAGAATTTCTATTATTATACGGGTTAAATGCCCCACAAACATTGCAGATATCGTGCCAAAAAAGGTGATTTTTTGAATTGCTACAATTTATGGCAAGCACTTGCTACTGTAGAGCCTAACTTTGTGTTTGTATTGATAAACCAAGGATTTAACATTTTTGCAATATGTGTTTTATGTTAAATGTTAATTTGAATGAATAACACTAAACATATAATAAAAAACGTTTAATGGATTCCCTTATTTTATCCTAAATAAAAGGAGCTATGGCAGAGGTTGGAAAAAAGTTTGATTTGGAAGAGCGCTTAATCAGTTTTTCCTTATTAGATATGGAAATTGTAGAAATGTTGCCGAATACTAAGGCCGGAAATCACATAGCGGGACAACTGCTCCGTTCGGGCACCTCTCCTGCTTTTAATTACGGTGAGGCTCAAGTAGCAGAATCCAGAAACGATTTCATTCATAAAATGAAAATTTGTCTAAAAAGAATTGAAAGAAACAAGCATTGCCTTGGAAATTGTCAAAAGAAAACCTTTGATAAAAGAGCTTGATAAAGTTGAAAGGGCAAATAAAGAATGTAAAGAGCTCATTTCAATATTCGTAAAAAGTATTGAAACAGCCAGAAGAAACAAGTAATAATGCCGTTAGTAAACGGGAAACTTTAACATTTTTCAATATGTGTTTTATGTTAAATGTTAATTTAATGAATAACACTAAACATATAATAAATAATATTTAACAAGATAATGGCCAAAACTAAAACAACATATTTCTGTCAGAGCTGTGGAACACAACACAATAAATGGGTTGGAAAATGTACGAGTTGTAATGAGTGGAATACATTGGTGGAAGAGGTTGTAAGAAAGGAAACTAAAAATGATCGCCTGCAATTATTTTCGGGGAACAAAGACCCTAAACAAAGTAATAAACCCGAGCTTTTGCAGGAAATTGGCTTGCAGGACTATCCTCGCATTCCGGTTCCCGGAAAAGAATTAGCCCGTGTTTTGGGAGGAGGGATTGTGCCCGGAAGTATTGTTTTATTTGGCGGTGAGCCGGGCATTGGTAAATCAACTTTAATGTTGCAATTAGCTTTAAGATTGAAAAATTTAAAAGTGTTGTACGTTAGTGGTGAAGAAAGTGAGCAACAAATAAAAATGCGTGCCGAAAGGATTGGTGTTACCACTAATTCGTGTTTCATTTTGCAAGAAACAAATACGCAAAACATTTTTCAGCAAATAGAAGTGTTACAACCTCAGCTGGTAGTTATCGATTCTATACAAACAATTCATACGTCCTATATTGAGAGCAGTCCGGGAAGCGTTAGTCAGGTTCGCGAATGCGCCGCCGAATTTTTGCGCTTCGCTAAAGAAACGAACACGCCGGTATTTATGATTGGTCATATTACCAAAGAGGGAAGTTTAGCCGGACCAAAAGTTTTGGAGCACATGGTGGATACGGTTTTACAATTTGAGGGCGACACGAATCATATTTATCGTTTGTTGCGCGCCACTAAAAACCGTTTTGGAAGCACTAATGAAATGGGGATTTACGAAATGAGCGGTGACGGATTAAGAGAAGTAACAAATCCCAGCGAAATTTTAATTACGCAACGCGAGTATGCTACCAGTGGAGTTGCTATTGCTGCCACTATGGAAGGCAACCGTCCGATGTTAATTGAAACACAAGCTTTAGTAAGCAGTGCTGCTTATAGCGTACCTCAACGTTCTTCTACCGGATTTGATTTAAGAAGATTATCCATGTTATTAGCGGTTTTAGAAAAGCGATGCGGATTCAGATTAGCCGTGAAAGATGTTTTTATAAATATTGCCGGCGGTATCAAAGTGGAAGACCCGGGAATTGATTTGGCTTTGGTGTGTGGCATTTTATCAAGCAACGAAGATTTACCTATTCCTCAAAATGTGTGTTTTGCCGCCGAGGTTGGATTAACCGGAGAAATCAGACCGGTAAACCGAATTGAACAGAGAATAAGTGAAGCACAAAAACTTGGATTTGAAAAAATTTTTATTTCCTCATTTAATAAAAAAGGACTAGATTTAAAGAGCTTTTCTATTGAAATTATTACTGTCAACAAAATAGAAGAGGTGTTTAATAAGCTGTTCGGATGAGAAAAGGATTATTACTCTTAATTTCACTTTTAGTTTTAAGTCATTATGCTCAATTACCTCTTAAAATTGACAGTTTAATTCCCGTTTATGAAAAATTAAAAGACGATACTTTTAAGGTTGATCGGTTGTTGTGGATTGCCACAAACACGTCCGGAGTTGACACCGCTGTTTCCGGTAAATATGGAAGAATGGGTTATGCCTTAGCTCTAAAATTAAACGATGATAAAAGTTTAGGCAACTCTTTTAATTATTTCGGTACCCGTCATTATTATACTCAAAACTACGACAAGGCTATTGCTTGTTTCGAAAAGTCGGCGGAATATTTCAATAAGTGTGGCTTTTTAAAAGGTAGTGCCAGCGCGCTTAATAATTGTGGTGTTATCCTCAATGAAAAAGGCGACTTCAAAAGAGCTATAGAATTTCAGAAAAAAGCAATGGAGGTTAATGCTAAGGCAAAAAACGAAGAGGGTGTTGGTAATAATTATCTAAACATGGGAAACACCTATAATATTACGGGTGATTATAAAACAGCCATGGATCATTTTATAAAAGCCGAAGGAATATTTTCCAAACTGAAAAGCTGGGAGTCGTTAGCCACCGCTTATTATAACATGGGGTACGTAAATTATAATTTACGCCAATATGAAAAAGCATTTGAATATAACAGAAAATCCTTGCGTATACGAGAAGAAAAAACCGGGAACAAAATTGGAATGGCATACAATCATGTCTTTTTTGGAGCGGTATATGGCGACACAGCAATACGCGAATACAATAAGGCAAATTTTCATTATAAAAAAGTAGTTGAGTTGTGTGAAGAAACCGGAGACAGAATCACTCAACTGTCTGCATTGGTTAATATTGGCAGAAATTATGCCAGTCAGGGATTTAAAGATTCCGCTGTTTTTTATGCAAAAAAATCCTTGTTGATTAGTAAAGAAATTGGAAACGGCAAGTTTATAATTACCTCTTTATTTAATTTGGGCGAAGCGTTGTTAAGTCTATCGCCTAAAGAGGCACTAGGGTATTTTAAAGAAGGATATGATTTAGCTATTGCAGCTGAAGACAACAACATGATTGCAAGCAATGCTGACGGAATAAGTAAAGCCTATTTTGGATTAAAGCAATACAAAGAAGCTTATGAATACATGATGATATATTCGAAGAAGAAAGACAACATGTTTAGTCAGGAAATGCTTACCGCAGTAAAAGACATGGAGGCAAAATACGAAACAGAAAAAAAAGATTTACAAATTAAAAATCAATCATTAGAAATTTCGGCTCAAGAAAAGGAAAACAATGCTAAAACAAAAGTTTTAATTATTGGAACAATCGGGCTATTTGCTGTTGTTGTTTTTGCTTTTGTTGCCTTTAGAAACTTCAAGAAAACCCAAAAAGCAAACATTATTATTAATAATCAAAAAGAACAAGTAGAATTACAAAAAGAAGAGATTGAACATCAAAAATTATTGGTTGAAGAAAAACAAAAAGAGATTCTTGACAGTATTCATTACGCACAAAAAATTCAGGCGGCCGTATTAACCGGTGATGATGTTTGGAAAAAAATATCGCAAGAACATTTTATTTTATTTCAACCTAAAGACATTGTGAGTGGTGATTTTTATTGGGCTTACAATACCGTAAATAGCCGCGCCGTTTTTGCTTTAGCCGATTGCACCGGACATGGTGTGCCGGGTGGATTTATGAGCATGCTAGGAAATAGTTTTTTAAATGAATTGGTTGTAGAAAATAAAATTTTCAATCCCGCAGAAATATTAAATAAACTGCGCACAAAAATTATTTCTTCACTCGAACAAAAAGGCGTAACGGATAGGCGTGACGGAATGGATATGGCTATTTGCACCTGGAACAAATTAAATAACACCCTTGAATTTGCCGGCGCTAATAACAAACTCTGGATTATCAGAAAGGGTGCGTTGGTTGAATATGCCGGAGACAAAATGCCCGTTGGAAATTATCATGGGGAATTAAAACCATTTACTTTACACGAAATTAAATTGGAGCTTGGTGATCAAATTATTTTAAGCACAGATGGATTTGCCGATCAGTTTGGTGGCGAAGGCAGTAAAAAATTAATGTCGAAAAACTTAAAATCATTCATCGTTAACAACAGTAATTTAATGTTGCAACAACAAAAAGAACTGCTTTATAATTTCTTACAGGAATGGAAGGGTAAAAATGAGCAGGTTGATGACGTGAGCATCATTTCTGTAAAAGTAGTTTGATTTCAACATTCTGTTTTTAATTTCTTAATCTAAGTCGTGATGTGCTCGGCATAAAAACTTCTATATTGTCGGCGGATAAAAACCATGAGCCTCCCTGTTACTCTTGAAACTATACGCCTTCGTAACTCCACTGTAGATTTTTGGGACAATGGTATTATATATATAAAAATCGACGATAACTCAGAAATTACTCTTGCTGATTCAGCCGCACAGCACCGCTTGCTTAAAGAAAAATATGACGGAAAAAATCGCCACAAAATTTTAGTGGAACCCGGACGCTATACCACTATCACCCCAGAAGCTCGCGAATTTTCAGGAAGACCCGACAGCAATAATATGACAATTGCATCAGCTGTTATCGTAAAATCACTGGCCCATCGCATCGTCATTAACTTCATGATTAATTTTATTCAAAAACAAAATATGCGGATGCGGATGTTCGAAACCAAAGAAAAAGCCATTGAATGGCTCTTAAGTTTCGACTAACGCTATAAACATTCATAAGTGAAAAAATTAACATTTATCCTTTGCGTCTTACCTGTAATTTTTGTAACTTATGCTTCAGTAAAGTATATGAAATTTCTATCACTCATATTTTTAACGTTTAGTCTATACGGCCATCATAATAATGATAGTCTAAAAAAGCCTATTCAAAAAAACAGCTTATGTGATGGGGTCATAGGCGTGTGCAAAAACGAAAACAAAATAAGCAGTGATTACGTTTTCGATCATCAAATCTATCTGAACCGGTGTGATACTTTAGCGCAAGTTAAATTCTGGCGTCAAATCATGAATCTTTCTAAAGACACCGTAATTATCAGTTTGGGACAATCGCGCACGGTGATTCAAAAAACATATAATAAAAACTGGTATTATTTAAACAGCGACATTAAACAACGCTTCCGCGACAGCGTTCGAACAGCACATGGCTTAGACTCTAATCAAAAAGTTCTAGTGACTTATGGTCGTCAGTTCTTTTATGATTTTGAAAAGGCCTTCGAAAATTTTGATCGCGGCATCAATTGTTTTGTAGCTAACGGTGTTGACCCTTGGTACGCGCAAGCCATTTTATTAATAGAAAGTCCGAATAAACTGCAAAAATCAAATGTCGGTGCGTATGGTCCGTTTCAGTTAATGAAGGAAGTGGCTCGCATGTACGGATTAAAAGTAAATCGTCACATCGATGAGCGCGCTAATTTTGAACGCTCAGCTTATGCCGCCTCTTCTTTAATTAAAACGATTTGTTTACCCAAAACGCGTCAGATGCTCGACTCGCTGCACATTAGTTATAATGAAAACGACTTATGGTTTAGATTATTGGTGATGCACAGTTATCACGCCGGCGCCGGTAATGTTAGAAAAGCTCTATTTAGCTTTGCGCCAAATGAGGGCGGCATGAATTTGATATATACATTGTGGCAAACCGAAAGCGGCGCCTTTAAATCGGCCTCTCAAAACTATACTCAATTGGTTTTAGCAGCCATGCTGGAAATGGACAAACGTGTTCCATTACGCAACAGCAATCTCGAAGCTGTTGTGCCTTTCTCAAGTAGTTTTTTAAATAACGATTAATTAATTTACTTTTTGTGGTTTTGATAAGTTAATCACGTCTCTTAGTGATTTTAATGCCCTATCATGTTTCTTCACAAAAGGATTAGTAGTATCCCAAACATAGCCGGCTAACACCGAACAGATTTGGTTCTTAAATTCAGGATTGGTTTCTTTCGAAAAGAAAATATCATATAAGGTTCCGTCGTACCATCCGTTTACATAGCTTCTGAACACTTCAACACCAACCATACAAGGCTTCATAAACTCTTCTTCCCAATCAACATGCTCACCTTTTAGTTTCTTAATGACTAAATGTGCTGCATTCTGACTTGATACAGATGCTAATGTTACGCCTGAAGAGAATACAGGATCTAAAAATTCGGTTACGTTACCGGTTAACACAAATCCTTCGCCATAAAACTTTTCTGTTGTTACACTCCACCCTTCGATAGTGCGAGGCTCAAATAAAAATTCTGCATCACCAAAACGCTCTTTAATGTGTGGCTCGGAATTAATCAAGAAACGTAATGCCTCTTCCGGCGACATGCCTTTTACTTTGTCATAAAAAGGCGGGTTGGCTACAAAGCCAACTGAAGTGTTTCCATTAGAAAAAGGAATTACCCAAATCCAGGTTTGAGGCTCGTGTACCACTACTGTAATTCGATTTGGCTCGCTATACTTTAAACGATTTGGGTCTTTGATATGCGTAAATAATGTTTTACGTGGCGGCAAAGAGCTTGGTTTGTCCATTCCAAACATACGCGGAATAACACGACCGTATCCGCTACCATCAACAATAAATTTTGCTTTTATTATTTGTTCACTACCATCCTTATTCAACACCTTTGTGGTTGAATTAGACCCCTCAAATTTTATATCTGTAACAGTTGATTCAAAATTCACCTCAACACCCTGCTTTTGAACTTCAGTCGCTAAAGTCAAATCAAATTCGCCGCGCGGCACTTGCCAGGTCCAGTTATATCCCTTTGTGAATTGATTTGAAAAGTTAAAGTCGCACAAGTCGTGTTCACCACGAATAAATTTGGCGCCAAATTTTTCCTGAAATCCTTTTGCCTTTACAGCATCCAAAAATTTTGCTTCCTCTAAAGCCTCCATACAACGAGGTAATAAACTTTCGCCAATTACAAATCGAGGGAATTTTTCTTTCTCTACAATTTTTACTTTATAGCCGGCTTGATTAATGATGCTGGCAGCAATAGTTCCTGCGGGTCCTGCGCCAATTACTAATACATCTACATTTTGTTCTTTCATACAGAGCTGTTTTGGAAGAACAAAATTAACCAAAAAAGGATTGCTTCAAGGGATATTCTCTTGATTTTGGTCATTTTTTTAACGTGAATTTTTTGTGTTTAACTCTGAATGTTCTATTTTTAAACAAAAATCACTCATGAAAAAAATCTACTCATCACTTTTTACCCTGATGTGTTTTTTAGGGTATTCCCAAATCCCGACCTCGGGTATGGTTGAGCGTTTTATGTTTAACAATAATCTTAACGGACAAATGGGAAATGTGTTTACGGCACAAAAACCCCAATATGCACCCGACAGATTTGGAAATCCTAATTCAGCCTACCGAATTGCCATAGACAGTAATTGTATTGTTAACGGAATTGTTAATGGTATCCCGCAAGGAAATACTGATAGATCGGTTTGCTTATGGATTAGAAATCTCCCTCCTTACAACAATATCAAGTCCTATTTTAATTACTCCATTCAAACAGACTGTTTTGCTTTTACACAGGAGTCTGCCCCGAATAACAAAGTAGTAACCAACTACACAAATAACATTACTAGCTCGGCAAGCGGAGATAGTGCCTGGCATTGCTTAGTAGCAACACACGCATCCGGCACCACTACTTTTTATATAGACGGAGTATTAATTGGATCAAAAATTATTACGTATTACAACAATACCAATTTAGTACGCATGGGACGTTCACCGGCGATTACTCCCAATGGCGCTTTGTATCCGGGCTTTTTAGCCGATGAGTTAATCATCTACAACCGCGCGCTTACTCCAACCGAAGTTAGTCAAATATGCGCTATAGGAATGGGGGTACAGGAAACCACCGATATTTCTTTGTCAACTACCATTTATCCGGTGCCAGCTTCAAAAGAATTATTAATTAAATCCGGAGAGGGTTTTGATTTTTATACTATCACTGATATTACAGGTAAAACCATAACAACAGGTAATTTATCGGAAAATAAAATTCGTTTTAACTTAACATCAGGAATTTATTTCCTTCAATTACAATCGAAGGATAACAAAACTGCAACCAAGAAATTTATAGTTGAATAAACTATAATAAGTCGTTAGCTAAATTGGCCAACTCACTACGCTCACCTTTTTGTAAGGTAATATGCGCGTAAAGGGGTTGGCCTTTTACTTTTTCAATTAAGTAGCTGAGTCCATTACTTTGCGCGTCGAGGTATGGAGTGTCTATCTGATAAATATCGCCTGTGAACACGATTTTAGTATTCTCGCCGGCACGCGTAATGATTGTTTTTACCTCGTGCGGTGTTAGATTTTGTGCCTCATCCACAATGAAAAACACATTACTTAAACTTCTTCCACGAATATAAGCCAACGGACAAACCACTAATTTTTGGCTTTCCACCATTTCGTTCAATTGCTTATGTTCTTTGTCTTTTTCGCTAAACAAGCTGCGGATATATTTAAGATTATCCCACAACGGCTCCATGTAAGGATTAAGTTTAGAGTTTACATCACCGGGTAAATAACCAATATCCTTATTGCTTAAAGGCACAATTGGACGCGCCAGATAAATTTGATGGTAATTTCTACGTTGTTCAAGTGCGCCAGCTAATGACAACAATGTTTTTCCGGTACCCGCTACACCCTGAATGGTTACTAATTTAATATCCGGATTCATAATGGCATCTAAAGCAAAAGATTGCTCTGCGTTTTTTGGAATAACACCAAAGGCGGTGCTTTTTACAACACGTTCCAACGATTGCTCTTCAGCATCATAACGCGCCAAAACCGATTGTGATCCGTTCTTTAAAATATAATAATGGTTTGGCAGCGCCTCTTGTTTTTTAAGAATATCCTTTGACGGATTCGCGCCCTTTTGATAAATGTTCGCGATTTTATCGGCAGGTACTTTTTCCACTTCGCTCATCCCTGTATAAAGCTCATCTACCGTTTTAATTTTTCCGGTTTCATAATCCTCTGCTTGTAAGCTCAGTGATTTTGCTTTGATGCGTAAGTTGATGTCTTTGGTTACTAAAATAACTTTTCGTCCCGGATTACTTTCCGCAGTATATAAAGCTGTATTTAAAATTCGATGGTCGGCTTTTTTATCGTCAAATATCCGCTCAGCATTTACTTTGCTGGAGGTATTCATTTCAATTTTAAATTTTCCGCGTGTAGGGCCATTAATGGAGGTCCAGTCTTGAAGGGTGTTCTTTCCGCTCAATGAATCGATATAGCGTGTGAATTCGCGGGCAGCAAAGTTCTTAGTGTCGTTTCCTTTTTTAAAATTATCCAATTCCTCCAATACGGTAATCGGAATAACAACATCGTGCTCTTTAAAATTTTTAATGGCTGTGTGATCGTAAATTATTACTGAGGTATCCAGGACAAATATTTTTCTGTTCTCTGAAGTTCGTGTGCTTGCTTTTTTGGCCATACAGGAAGGTTTATTATTTCCATTAAAACTATTTATTTAATTTTTGAATTGGAAGCTTTAAATACAATTTAATAAACAGGCTTTTGTTGAATTAGGATTACAAGATGTATGTAGTATGTTTTCAATGTATTGCCATTGTTTGTTGGGTTTTTGAACATTTGTGTTGTATATTTGTTATTCCATCCCCGACCGCTTCATGCGCGTAAACCCTATTTTTTATTAATACACACACACAATGAGAAACTTAAAATACACGGTTTTATTATGCCTTGCTTTTGGTATTGCCAACGCCCAGGATTGGGTTAATAAAATGCAAGACCCAAACGCCAATTTTTACGACATTAAAAAGTCGTTTGAAGACTATTGGAAAAACCATCCTTACGAAAGAGGAAAAGGCTATAAACAATTTTTGCGCTGGGCTAATTTTGTTGAACCGAGGGTTTATCCTAGTGGAAATATGCAAAACGCATCGCGTTCTAAAGCATATGAAGAGTTTCAAAACTATCTTCAAACGAACTCAACAGCAAAGCAACAAGCAACGGCGGCCCCTTCAGCTACAACTGCTAACTGGACTCCGATGGGTCCTTTTGGGTCACCGGTTAATGGTGATGCGGGTCGTTTACAATGTGTGCGTTTTCACCCTGCCGGAACCAACACTATTTATGTAGGAACCGCCGCAGGAGGTCTTTGGGTATCAAACGATGGAGGAACCAGCTGGACTACCAACACCGATCAGTTAGCCTCTTTAGGTATTTCGGATATTGCGATTGACCCCATTAATCCTAATAATATGTATATCGCTACCGGTGATATTGATGCCGGCGACACTTATGCAACCGGAATTTTAAAATCTACCGATGGCGGTTTAACCTGGGGCCCAACCGGTTTAACGTGGACAACAAGTCAGATGAGAAGAATCGGTCGTTTGCTTATAAATCCTTTAAATCCTAATAAACTTATTGCTGCAACATCTGTTGGCATGTATCGCTCAATTAATGGAGGTGCAACCTGGAGCGTTAGTATTGCAGGTAGCTTTAAAGATGCTGAATTTAGGCCGGGTGATACAACCGTGGTTTATGCCGGTGGCGGTGGAAATTTTTACAAGTCTACCAATGGCGGAACTTCATATTCGGGCGTATCTCTTGGTGCAGTAAATTCTTTGAATCGCACTTCAATTGCTGTTACTCCGGCAGATCCAAATTATGTTTATGTATTAGGAAGCAACTCGGTTGATAATAGTTTTGGCGGATTATATAGATCTACCAATTCGGCTACATCTTTTACTACCATGTCAACTACACCAAATATTTTTGGTTGGAACACAACCGGTACGGACGCGGGTGGACAAGGCTGGTATGATATTGCAATTGGTGTTTCGCCAACAAACCCGAATGAGATTATTGCGGGTGGAGTTAATACCTGGAAATCAACTAACGGTGGGCAGACCTGGTCACTTCATTCGCATTGGTATGGCGGAGGCGGTAAACCATATGTACACGCCGATCTTCATGATGTTCAGTATGTAACCAACTCGCTTATTTTCCTTGGTACCGATGGAGGAATTGCTAAAACCTCAAATGCAGGTAGCACCTATGCTTCCATTAACGGAACCATGAACATTTCGCAACAATATCGTATAGGAAACTCTGCTTCTAACCCTAATCAAATTATTGCCGGCCATCAAGATAATGGTACCAATTATTTAAATGGCACTACATGGTCGGAAATAAACGGCGGTGATGGTATGGATTGTTTTGTTGATTGGAGTTCAAACAACACCTTAATATCTTCGATATACTACGGCGATTTTTATCGTTCCACTAATTCAGGTTCTTCATGGTCGAACATTGTGAGTGGCTTAACTGGAAACGCAGCATGGGTGGCGCCAATTATTCAAAATCCGGTTAACGCCAATGTTTTCTATTGTGGTTATGAGCAGGTTTTCAGATCAACAAATAAAGGAAGCACCTGGACTCAATTAGGAACATTAAGTGGCGGCGGAGAATTACAACATTTAAGTATGGTGGCCTCAAATACCAATGTAATTTATGCCTCACGCAGCGCCTCTATTTATAAAACAACAAACGGCGGAACATCATGGAGTAACATCACAGGAAGCTTGCCTGTTGGCTCGGCTCAAATTACCGGTATTGCTATTGATAATTTAAACACAAACAATGTATATATCACTTTGTCGGGTTATTCGTCCGGTAATAAAGTTTTTTATTCGAATAATGGTGGCGCCAGCTGGACTAATTATTCTACCGGTTTACCAAACATTCCGGCTAACTGTATCGTATACAAAAACAACAGCGCCGGTTCAGTTTACGTTGGAACAGATGTTGGTGTTTATTACAGGGAACTTAGTATGTCTTCATGGATGCCATTTATGAGTGGGCTGCCAAACGTTATAGTAAATGATTTAGAGATTTATTATCCAACAGGAAAACTAAGAGCAGGAACTTATGGTCGTGGCACCTGGGAAACCGATTTATACTCTGACCCACTTGCTTCTCCATTTGCTTTTTATACAACGGCTTATAACAGCGCCTGCATAAATCTTCCGTTTACTTTTACTGACGCGTCTTCTAATTCTCCTACAAGTTGGGCATGGAGCTTTCCGGGTGCAACGCCTTCCGTTTCAACTCTTCAAAACCCTAGCGTTACCTATAGTGCCACCGGTGTTTATACAGTTAGTTTAGTATCTACAAATACAGTAGGCGCAAGCTCTCCTTATACTACCACTATCAGTGTAGTATCAACACCAACAGCACTTTCAACCGGTACCAATATTTGTTCCGGTCAAAGCGGCGTGGTTACTGTTACTACTAATGCGAGCTCGGTGGTTTGGACAGGTGGACAAACCGGACTTTCAGCGTATTATTCTCCTGCTGCAACAACTGTTTATAATTACACCGCTTCCACCGGGGCTTGTGAATTTGTTGGTAATTCTACTATCACAGTCGGAACTCCACCTCCTACTCCAACTATCACACAAACCGGTAATGTATTAAGCGCGACCTCTGCGGGAGGATATCAGTGGTACTTAAACGGTAGTCCTGTAAGTGGCGCAACAAGTCAAACTTTTGCTCCTGTTACTGACGGCTGGTACAGTGTTTGGACAAACAACGGAGCTTGCCAATCATCTTCCTCTGCAGTTTATGTTACTTTATCTTCTGTAGAAGAACAATTTATGGTTTTCCAGTCATTAGAAATATGGCCAAATCCTACAAGAGATAACCTTCATTTATCGTTTGTGAATGGCTCAGATGCTGAAATTAACTATGAAATAATTAATACTTTGGGCCAGGTTGTTAAAACCGGGCGCTTTAAAGCTATAAGTGGCGAGAAATCAGAGGTTTCAGTTAACGGTTTAGCGCAAGGTGTATATTCTTTAAAGTTAACCAACAATACTGTTTTCGTTAATTATAAGTTCGTGAAGGAATAGGCTTTTTAGTTGCTTAAAAAATCAGGTTTTATATTTGACGATTTAGCCAAAAATCGTTAACCTTACAACCTGATTTAACGCAATACATATGGGGTCTACAAACACGCCAACCGATTACCTACCAATTGTTTTAATGTTTATTGTTGCCTTAGGATTTGTGGTAACCACCATGGTTGCCTCTCATATGCTTGGGCCTAAGCGTAAAACCAAAATTAAACTCGATTCTTTTGAGTGTGGTATCGAAAGCCACGGTAACGCCCGTTTACCGTTTTCAATTAAGTATTTCTTAGTAGCTATTCTCTTTGTTTTATTTGACGTGGAGGTAATTTTTATGTACCCATGGGCTGTTAATTACAAAGAACTAGGAATCGTTGGGGTAATCGAAGTGTTTTCGTTTATCGCATTACTTCTGGTTGGATTCTATTACATGTTGGCTAAAAAAGCCGTTCAGTGGGAAGATTAATAAACCATTTCTTATTCAGTCTGTTTTATCTGAATAAAATATAAAAAATTCATGAGCAATAATAAACTACAAAAACGCACAAAGCTTGACATGGCTAAAAGTCCGGAAGGACTTGAGGGCCCGGGCTTTTTTGCAACCAAACTAGAAGATGTTATTGGGTTAGCCCGCGCTAATTCATTATGGCCTTTGCCATTTGCAACATCATGTTGTGGAATTGAATTTATGGCTACCATGGCCAGCAATTACGACTTAGCGCGTTTTGGATCCGAGCGTTTGAGTTTTTCTCCTCGTCAGGCGGATATGCTAATGGTGATGGGAACGATTGCAAAAAAAATGGGACCAACATTACGTCAGGTGTACGAACAAATGGCAGAACCGAAATGGGTTTTATCTGTTGGTGCTTGCGCCAGTAGCGGTGGAATATTTGACACTTACAGTGTGCTGCAAGGTATCGACCGTATTATTCCTGTTGACGTATATGTTCCTGGCTGCCCTCCTCGTCCGGAACAAATCATCGAAGGGATTTTAAAGATTCAGGAGTTGGCTAAAAACGAATCATTACGTCGCCGCCAGTCACCGGAATACAAGCGCTTATTAAACAGTTACGGAATGGAATAATCCCGTTAAGAAATTTCAAACATGAACAAAGAAGAATTACTAAATAAAATTTCAGAGAAGCTTAACGCCGATCTTCCCGGAGCTTTGGAAAAAGCCGAAGTGCTTTACGATTTTCCTGTATTTTATATTCATAAAGATAAAATTCATGCCGTTTTAAGTTTATTAAAAAACGAACCTGAATTTAATTTTCATTTCTTAACCGACCTAACCGGTTTTCAAACTGCAGACGAAAAACAATTGGGTGTAATTTATCATTTACACAACATGCCAAAAAATTATCGTGTGCGCATCAAAACTTTTTTCGACATCAATAAACCTGAAATACCAACTGCAACCGACTTATGGCCGGGCGCTAATTGGATGGAACGCGAAACCTACGATTTCTTCGGCGTTAAGTTTAAAGGTCACCCGAATTTAAAACGTATTTTAAATGTGGATGAAATGGATATTTTCCCTCTGAGAAAAGAATATCCTTTAGAAGACCAATCA
Source organism: Bacteroidia bacterium (assembly GCA_016787445.1). GTDB lineage: Bacteria > Bacteroidota > Bacteroidia > B-17B0 > Aurantibacillaceae > JAHEYG01. The sequence goes on along the minus strand of JAEUTQ010000031.1, from coordinate 68,657 downwards.
CGCGAAGACAAATCTGATAAAATGTTTGGCCGTTAATTTTTGACTTATAATAATTCACTCGCATGAGTAAGAAAGAAAATAAAAATATTACAAATGAGCAGGTAGAGGAAAAAGAATATTCCATTCTTAACCTTGGTCCTACTCACCCTGCTACACACGGTATTTTCCAAAATGTGTTGAAGATGGATGGTGAAATTATTCACGAAGCCACTCCAACTGTTGGATACATTCACCGCGCTTTCGAAAAATTAGCAGAACGTCGTCCGTATAATCAAATTACGCCTATAACCGACCGTTTAAATTATTGCTCTTCGCCAATCAATAACATGGGTTGGGAAATGACGGTTGAAAAATTATTAGGCATACAAACACCTAAGCGTGTTGATTACATGCGCATCATCATTATGGAATTGGCGCGTATTGCCGATCACTTAGTGTGTAACTCTGTAATCGGTGTGGATACCGGCGCCATGACAGGATTCCTTTACATATTCCAATGGCGTGAAAAAATTTATGATATCTATGAATCTATTTGCGGCGCTCGATTAACAACAAACATCGGCCGTATTGGTGGTTTTGAAAGAGAGTGGAGCGATAAAACCTGGAATTTAATCAACGACTTTGTAAAAGGATATCCAAAAGCGCTTCAAGAGTTTGCGAATTTATTAGAGCGTAATAAAATTTTTATGGATCGTACCATCAACTGCGGACCAATTAGCGCAGAGATGGCTTTACAATACAGTTTCACGGGACCTAACTTACGTGCAGCTGGTGTTGATTACGATGTGCGCGTAATGAATCCATATTCATCTTATCAGGATTTTGATTTTATTGTTCCTGTTGGTACTAGCGGCGATACTTACGATCGTTTTATGGTTCGTCAGGAAGAAATGTGGCAAAGCTTAAAAATTATTGAGCAAGCCATTAAGAATATGCCAAAAGATCAACCATTCCATGCAAATGTTCCGGAGTTTTATTTACCACCGAAGGAGCAAGTTTATAACAACATGGAAGCTTTAATTTATCACTTCAAAATCATTATGGGCGAAACAAACATCCCTAAAGGAGAAGTTTACCATTGTGTAGAGGGCGGTAATGGAGAGTTGGGCTTTTATTTAGTGAGTGATGGAGGACGTACACCATTCCGTTTACATTTCCGTCGTCCATGTTACATCTATTATCAGGCTTATCCTGAAATGATAAAAGGAAGCATGTTAAGTGATGCAATTATTACAATGAGTAGTATGAATGTAATTGCGGGAGAGTTAGACGCATAAAAATTATTAATACATTTCTCGTTTCTGGTTTGTAACAAGAAACAAGGAACCCGAAATAATAAATATTAAAAATGGGAGCACAAGTACACGGAACACAAGAATTCGATGCCAAAAAAAGAGCTGAGGTTAAATTCAGCGATGCGGCAATGGAAACTGTAAAAACAATTATCAGTCGTTATCCTGCAGGAAAACAAAAATCTGCTTTGTTGCCTGTTCTTCACGTTGCACAAGCTGAGTTTGGCGGATGGCTAAGTCCTGAAGTTATGGATTACGTTGCCTCTGTGTTAAACATTAAACCAATTGAGGTTTTTGAAGTGGCCTCCTTTTATACCATGTATAATTTGAAGCCGGTTGGTAAATGTACTCTTGAAATTTGTCAAACCTCTTCATGTTGGTTGTGCGGAGCGGAAGACATCATCAAATACATTGAGAAAAAATTAGGAATAAAAGTAGGAGAAACTACACGCGATGGCATGTTTACTTTAAAAGTTGCCGAGTGTTTAGGAAGTTGCGGAACTGCTCCTATGATGCAATGTGGCGCAAGCTTTCATGAAAATTTAACCTATGAGAAAGTGGATGCTATCATTGAAAAATACAAAAGCGAAGGTCGCTTGAGAAGTTACACTGATTTAGACTATAACAATACATTATAATAATTTGTAATGGGAAGAAAGCTATTAATACATAACGATAAAGTTCCTGGAATTCACACTTTGGAAGTTTATCGCGCTCATGGTGGTTATGCATCTGTTGAGAAAGCATTAAAAACAATGACGCCTGATCAAGTCACTGATGAGGTAAAAAAATCAGGATTACGCGGTCGTGGTGGCGCAGGTTTCCCAACCGGACTTAAATGGAGTTTCTTAGCGAAGCCCGAAGGCGTACCTCGTTATTTAGTTTGTAACGCCGATGAATCCGAACCGGGTACATTCAAAGACCGTTATCTGATGGAGAAAATTCCTCATGCATTAATTGAGGGAATGATTACTTCTTCATACGCCTTAGGAGCAAACACATCTTACATTTATATACGTGGTGAGTATTTTTATGTATCCCGTATTTTAGAACAAGCTATCCGTGAAGCTTATGCTGCAGGTTGGTTAGGAAAAAATATTTTAGGAACGAATTACTCTTTAGATCTTTCTGTTCAAGTTGGTGGTGGCGCTTATATCTGCGGTGAGGAAACAGCATTATTAGAATCATTAGAGGGAAAACGTGGTAATCCGCGTATTAAACCTCCCTTTCCTGCGGTGGCAGGTTTATGGGGATGTCCTACTGTAGTTAATAACGTAGAGACCATTGCGGCAGTTTGTCCAATCGTTATGATGGGCGGAGAAGAATATGCAAAAATCGGAATTGGAAAATCAACCGGTACTAAATTAATTTCTGCTTCAGGGCACATTAACAAACCCGGAGTTTATGAAATTGAATTAGGTGTGCCTGTAGAAGAATTTATTTATAGTGAAGAGTATTGTGGTGGAATCCGTAATGGCAAAAAACTGAAAGCTGTTGTTGCGGGTGGTTCATCTGTCCCTATTCTTCCTACTGAATTAATTTTAAAAACAGCGAAAGGCGAACCTCGTTTAATGACTTACGAAAGTTTAGCCGATGGCGGTTTCCAAACAGGTACCATGCTAGGTTCCGGCGGATTCATTGTTATGGATGAAGACACCAGCATCGTTAAAAATTTATTTACGTTCTCACGTTTCTATCATCACGAAAGCTGCGGACAATGTTCACCTTGTCGTGAAGGAACAGGATGGATGGAAAAAATATTAAAGAAATTCTTGAACGGAACTGCTACTGAAGCCGACGTTGATTTATTGTGGGATATACAAAGCAAAATTGAAGGAAAAACAATTTGTCCTTTAGGTGAAGCTGCTGCTTGGCCGGTTGCTGCCGCAATTCGTCACTTTAAACACGAGTTTTTAGAAATAGCGAGAAATAAAAAGTTTAACGACGTTAGTCATTACGAGAGATTAAAAAAGAAAACGGTTGCTTAAATTGAGTTGGTTATATAAAATATTCCTTTTTGTACTTGTACAATTCTTTTGTGCGCATAATTCCTTTTGTCAAAAGGATACGCTGTTTTTTGACAAAGACTGGAAGGTGATAAATAGCAAGGCAGAGTCTTCTTTTTTCAGAACTTATTCGAAAAGTGGTAATAATTATTTAATTTATGACTTTTATGCAGATGGGAAAATTCAAATGACAACTACCTCTTCTTCTATAAATCCGCTTAACAAAAACGGTTTGACAGTATATTATAATTCCAATGGATTAAAATCTTCGATGGGGTATCACGAAAACAACAAACCCATTAAGCGATGGGTGTGGTATTGCGAAAAAAACAACGATTCATCTGTTGCTGTTTACAATAATGATGGCACAAAAAATTATTCCAGAATTTGTGAGGGAGAAAAAGAGGGTGAAGTATTTACAATAGTTGAGAAAATGCCAGAGTTTCCGGGAGGTGCTCAAGAAATGATGGGCTTCATACAAAAAAACATTATATATCCTGACCGCGCTAGAACTAATAAAATAGGAGGAAAAATATTTATTAAATTTATTGTAAACGCAAATGGTGATATTTCTGATGTTGCTGTAATAAAGGGCTCCGGATTGCGCGATTTGGATGATGAAGCAAGACGTGTTATTATGCGAATGCCCCGTTGGAGCCCTGGAACACAAAACGACAAGCCTGTTCCGGTATATTTCAATATCCCTATAAATTTTTCCTTGGCTGAACCTTATTTTTTATTTGATGTAAATAACACTAACGAGAACTATAAAAAAGTTTGTGATTTAATTTCTAGTGGTAACCACAACGAAGCCTACTCCATTCTTAATGGTTCTAACGATTTAAAAAACATTCCTGAAGCGGTTTATTTGTTAGGGATTATTCAATTTAATAAAAAAGAAAAAAAGGACGCTTGTAAAAGTTTTGAAAAAAGTGCAAGTACAAAAAACGAAACTTTTTCAGGGGTATATAACAACAGTCAAAAATATTTAGAAAAATATTGTAATTAAAATGCCAAAAGTAACTATAGACGGAATAGAAATTGAAGTGCCAAAGGGTACTACGATTTTGCAGGCAGCGCGTATGATTGGTCCGGAGGTTGCTCCACCAACAATGTGCTATTATTCTAAATTAAAAACATCGGGGGGATATTGTAGAACTTGCATCGTAAAAGTTACAAAAGGTTCAGCGCAAAACCCTAACCCAATGCCAAAACCTGTGGCGTCGTGCCGCACCGAGGTAATGGACGGAATGGAAGTACAAAATGTTACTTCACCCGAAATTGTGGAAGCGCGTAAAGGCGTTGTTGAGTTTTTATTAATCAATCACCCTTTAGATTGTCCGGTTTGTGATCAGGCAGGAGAGTGTAAGTTACAGGATTTAGGTTACGAACATGGTTCTGTAAAAACACGCTACGAATTTAAACGTCGTGAATACGACATGATTGATATTGGCGATAAAATTAAATTGCACATGAATCGTTGCATTTTATGTTATCGCTGCGTAAAAACCTGCGAACAATTAACGGATGGACGTGTTCATGGTGTTGTTCACAGAGGAGATGCTGCAGAAATTTCTACATACATAGAAAAAGCCATCAATAACGATTTTTCAGGAAACGTAATTGATGTTTGTCCCGTTGGTGCTTTAACTGACAGAACTTTCCGTTTCAAAAGCCGTGTATGGTTTACAAAGCCTGTGGATGCTCACCGTAAGTGCGATAAGTGTTGCGGCAAAACCCGTGTTTGGTTAAAAGGAGAAGAAGTGTTGCGTGTGACAGCGCGTAAAGATCAGTGGGACGAAGTAGAAGATTTCATTTGCAACTCGTGTCGTTACGATCACAAGAAAAAATCAGATTGGACAATTGAGGGCCCTAGCCCAATTAGCCGTCAGTCGGTAATTTCTCAAAATCATTACGAGCACTTAAACGAGTTAAAAGTACAGGCCTTAAAGCAACAAAAGGCTTTAGGATTTATGGATATTAATAAACGACCTTAATTATGATAAGTTTTATAATTTATAAAGCCATTATTTGCTTAGTTGTTTTTCTTCTTTCATTAGGAGTAGCAGCTTATGCAACATTATGGGAAAGAAAATTCGCCGCGTTTTTACAAGACCGTGTTGGTCCGGATAAGGCTGGACCATGGGGATTGTTACAGCCCTTAGCCGACGGTGGAAAAATGTTTTTTAAAGAGGAAATTATTCCGAACGTGTCGAATCGTTTCTTGTTTATTCTTGGTCCTAGCTTATTTATGTTAACCGCGCTCATGACGGGTACGGTAATTCCTTGGGCAAAGGATGTAAACATTGGCGGACAAACTTACTCTTTACAAATTACCGACATTAACATTGGTGTATTGTATTTATTAGGTGTTGTTTCCATCGGTGTATATGGCATCATGATTGGTGGTTGGGCATCCAACAACAAATATGCGTTACTTGGCGCTATCCGTGCGTCATCGCAAATGATCAGTTATGAAATCGCGATGGGGATTTCAATCATTGCTTTAATTATTACAGCAGGTGGTACTTTAAGTATTCGTGAAATAATTGCGCAACAAGACGCGGGCCTTGCTAATGTAGTTTATCAGCCATTAGGTTTTCTAATCTTCTTCGTGTGTGCTTTGGCAGAAACAAATCGCGCGCCTTTTGATTTACCGGAGTGTGAAAGCGAATTAGTGGGTGGTTATCATACTGAGTATTCTTCCATGAAGTTAGGGTTGTTCTTATTCGCGGAATACATCAACATGTTTATTTCATCAGCGATTATGGCTGGCTTTTATTTTGGAGGATATAATTTCCCGTTTGCTCAGGAGCTTTATGATGCTATGGGATTACAAGAAGGTAGCTGGATAATTTCATTAATTGGATTTGGCGCTTACTTCACTAAAATTTTCATTTTCATTTGTGTGTTCATGTGGGTGCGTTGGACTTTACCACGTTTCCGCTATGATCAATTAATGAATTTAGGTTGGAAAACATTATTACCGTTATCGTTATTAAACTTAGCGATTACAGTGGTGGTAGAATATTTAAGAGGAAACATTCATATATAATTGAAACAGATAGTAAAAATAATAGTTGGAGTTTTAGAGGCCGCTGAGCTTTATGTCATCATCGGAATTTCTATTTTTTCCATCTTTAAATAATAGATTATGCAACTGACAAACAGAAGCAAAGTAGTATCAAACAAGGAACAAAGCTTTATGGAAAGATTATATCTTCCTGCAGTAGCTAAAGGTATGCTTATTACAGCTAGCCACTTGTTTAAGAAAACACCTACCACAAAATATCCGGAGCAAACACGACCAATGGCGCCTGTGTACCGCGGACAACACGTTTTAAAGCGTGATGAAAACGGAGCAGAGCGTTGTACGGCTTGCGGCTTATGTGCCGTAGCTTGTCCTGCTGAAGCCATTACCATGGAAAGCGCTGAAAGAAAAAAAGGAGAAGAGCATTTATACAGAGAAGAGAAATACGCGAAAACATATGAGATTAATATGTTGCGTTGTATCTTCTGCGGATTATGTGAAGAAGCTTGTCCGAAAGAAGCCATTTTCTTAACCGACAGAATTGTAGATGCAGAATATGAGCGTGAAGATTTTGTGTATGGTAAAGATAAATTAGTTGAGAAAACAGATAAGCGTATTGATGTAAGTAAGCGTCAAACCTTAGAAGTAGCGGAATTCAAAAAAATTGCCGGAACAAAACACAACACGCTTTGGGATGGCAAAAAACAATTAAAAGACAAACACTAAGATATTATGTTAGGTTATACAATTACACAATGGCTATTCGGGATACTTTCTTTCCTGGCCATCATGTTTGGTTTAATGGTGGTCTTTAGCCGTAATCCGGTTAACAGCGTGCTTTATTTGGTAATGACTTTCTTTTGCATTGCCGGACATTACTTATTATTAAACGCACAGTTTTTAGCAATCGTACATATTGTTGTGTATGCCGGTGCTATCATGGTTCTCTTTTTATTCGTGATCATGTTAATGAACTTAAATGAAGATACAGAACCTCAGCGCACCTGGTTAAGCAAAATCATTGCTGCGGTGGCAGGCGGATTGATGTTGTTTGTCATGGTGGGTTCGTTAAAAGGTGCCGGCGATATGGGCTTACAACAATATGGTAATGCGCAAATCGGTTTTGTAAAAAACTTAGGTGCTGTTTTGTTCAAAGACTTTTTATTCCCTTTCGAAATTGCTTCGGTATTATTATTAGCCGCCATGGTTGGCGCTATTATGATTGGTAAAAAAGAAGCTGGAGAATCGTAAACTATTAAAAGAAGAAAAGATGTTAAACGGAATTTCTATAAACTACTATATATTGCTCAGCGCAGTATTATTTATTATCGGAGCGGTTGGCGTAATGGCCCGCCGTAACTCCATTATTATTTTTATGTGCATTGAGTTAATGTTAAACGCAGTTAATTTAATGTTGGTGTCGTTTTCCACTTTGCACAACGATGCTAAAGGACAAGTTTTTGTATTTTTTATTATGGCAGTAGCCGCAGCAGAAGTAGCTGTAGGTTTAGCTATCTTAAGTATGATATACAGAAATATTAAAAATATTGACACAGACTTATTAAGTAATTTGAAAAATTAGTTTCAGGTATTTATGATTAAATTAATTGCATTAGTTCCGTTATTTCCTTTAATCGGTTTTTTAATAAACGGGTTTTTCGGGAAAAAATTAAGCAAAGGCTTGTCGGGTGGAATCGCCTCGGTAAGTGTTTTAGCTTCTTTTATTGTGGCTGTTTTAGCGTTTCTGGAATTGGAACACTCTACCAATAAATCTCACGTTGTAGAGTTGTTTTCTTGGATAAGCGCAGATACTTTAAATATTCCGTTTGAGTTTTTATATGATCCTTTATCAGCGTGGTTTTTATTAATCATTACCGGTATTGGTTTTTTAATTCACATCTACTCTACCGGGTACATGCATGATGATGCCGGTTTCTCCCGCTTCTTTACTTATTTAAATCTATTCGTGTTCTTCATGTTATTACTTGTAATGGGTAATAATTACTTAATTATGTTTGTAGGTTGGGAAGGTGTTGGATTGTGTTCTTATTTATTAATTGGTTTCTGGTTTAAAAATCAGGCTTACAACGACGCGGCAAGAAAAGCGTTTGTCATGAATCGTATTGGTGATTTAGGCTTTTTATTAGGCATTATTTTAATTTTTGTTTCTTATGGAAGCATCAGCTACGGTGATGTTTTTTCGAGAGCAGGCGTAAGCAGTAATGCAGTAGTTACAGCAATCGCTTTATTGTTGTTCATTGGCGCGATGGGTAAGAGTGCGCAAATTCCATTATATACTTGGTTGCCGGATGCGATGGCGGGTCCTACTCCTGTATCTGCATTAATACACGCGGCAACGATGGTTACTGCCGGTATTTATATGATTGTGCGTTCAAACGTGTTTTATTCTATTTCAGAAGTTGCATCAGAAACCGTTGCGATTGTTGGTGTGGTGACTGCTATTTTTGCCGCCACCATTGGTTTGTTACAAAACGACATCAAAAAGATTTTAGCTTATTCAACCGTTTCTCAATTAGGATTAATGTTCCTGGGATTAGGCGTTGGTGCATTTAGCTCTTCTGTTTTCCACGTAACCACACACGCTTTCTTTAAAGCCTTGTTATTCTTAGGCGCGGGTTCGGTTATTCACGCAATGGGCGGAGAACAAGATATTCGTAAAATGGGCGGACTAAAAGGAAAAATTAAAATCACTTATATAACCATGTTATTAGGAACTATTGCGATAAGTGGTATTCCTCCTTTTTCCGGTTTCTTTAGTAAAGACGAAATCTTAGCGCATACCTATGAGCATAGTAAATTGTTATGGGTATTAGGAATGATTGCCTCTATGCTTACTGCGTTCTATATGTTCCGTATGTTGTTCTTAACCTTCTTCGGAAAGTTCCGCGGAACACACGAACAAGAGCATCATTTACACGAATCTCCATCAAGCATGACAATTCCTTTGATGGTATTAGCAGCACTCTCTGTTTTGGGCGGCGCTTTAGGCTTACCTGAATTTTGGCATATGCCTAACTGGATGAGCGAGCATTTAAGCCCGATTATATTACACAAAAACCCTAGCGCTCTCGATCACACTACAGAGTGGACATTAATGGGCTTAGCTGTTGTTGCTGCCGGTGTTGTTATCTATTTTGCTCATGCTATGTTTATCACAAACGGTGTATTGCCTTTAGAGAATGAAGAAAAAATGAAGCCTTGGCAAAAATTAATCTACAATAAATATTATGTAGATGAATTTTATGATGCCGTAATTCGCAAACCGTTAGACTTAATCTCTACAGCGTTTTATAAATTCCTCGACTTACAAGTTATCGACGGCTTAGTAAACGGCGTAGGTTCCATGGTAAAAGGCACAGGAAACGTGGTTCGCTTATTACAAAGCGGAAACATTGGTTTCTACATTGTAAGCATGGTGTTAGGCGTAATATTAATTTTATTATTCACATTTATTATATAAGAAAAGTATGTTAACCGGATTATTAATCATTCTGCCTCTTGTTGCTTCGTTGCTGGTATTCCTGACAAAAGGAGGAACTGCCCGTACTTTAGCAATGGCTGCTGCTGTTGCAGAATTTGCCTTATCTGTATTTGTTTATTTTCAATTTAAAACCAATCCTGCTGCTGCTAACCTAAGCCTGAACTGTACCTGGGTAGAATCAATGGGAATAAAGTTTGCAGTTGGAATAGACGGAATTAGTATGTTGCTTATTCTCTTAACAACATTCTTAGTTCCATTAATCATCTTGTCGTCTTACCAAAATAATTATGACAAGCCTAATGCGTTTTACTCACTCATTTTATTAATGCAAATGGCTTTGGTTGGTGTATTCGCTGCTAACGACGGTTTTTTATTTTATGTGTTCTGGGAATTAGCGCTTATTCCAATTTACTTCATTTGCTTATTGTGGGGCGGAGAAAACCGAGGCATGATTACATTTAAGTTTTTTGTGTACACGCTGTTTGGTTCTTTATTTATGTTAATCGGTTTGATTTATTTATACAACCACACCGGTTCAGTTAGCGGAATTAAATCATGGGCTATAAACGATTTATACGCTGCAGGAAAAAGTTTAAATATTGATCAGCAGTCTGCGGTGTTCTGGATGATTTTCTTAGCCTTCGCTATTAAGATGCCAATCTTCCCATTACACACCTGGCAGCCGGATACCTATGTTACGGCACCTACTCAAGGAACCATGTTATTGTCGGGTATCATGTTAAAGATGGGAACCTTCGGGGTAATTAAATGGTTATTGCCGGTTGCGCCTTTAGCATTAGAGAAATGGGGCGGAACAGCAATTTTATTATCGTCTATCGGAATTGTTTATGCGTCTTGCATTGCCATTGTTCAAAAAGATTACAAGCGTTTAATCGCTTATTCTTCTATTGCGCACGTTGGATTAATTTCTGCGGGAATTTTATCTGCCAACCAACAAGGTGTACAGGGTGCGGTGATTCAAATGTTAAGCCACGGCGTTAACGTGGTTGGATTATTCTTAATTGCTGATATTTTATTGCGTCATACCGGCACACGTGAAATCGAAAAGTTAGGTGGTATCCGAAATATGAACGGACAGTTTTCTGTTTTATTTCTGATTATAATGTTGGGCTCTGTTGCACTTCCGTTAACGAATGGTTTTATTGGTGAGTTTTTATTAATCAATGGCGTTTACCAATATAGCGCAGGTGTTGCAGCGTTTGCAGGACTTAGCGTAATCTTAGGTGCGGTTTATATGTTACGCTCTTATCAAAAAATTATGTTAGGTGAAAAACCAAGCAGCGGTATTGAGTTTGGTTCTTTAGCAACAAGCGATAAAGCTGTGTTAATTATTGTTTGTATAGTTATCATTGCTTTTGGTGTTTATCCGAAACCACTTAATGATTTGGCTGAACCGGCAGTAAAAACTTTATTGAGCACTTTAAAATAATATTGAGAACAGAAATTTGAATTTGATATGAAAGGACTTTTAATTGTAAGCGGACTTGGTATTTTGGCAATGATGGCCGAAATTTTTAAGTTTAAAAAGCTATTGTTTCCTCTTGTGCTATTAGGCATTTTAGGCGCCTATGTGGCCAATTTTATGGAGTGGAATAGCGGCTTCAGCATTGCTGTATTTGATAACATGATTGCATTTGATAAAGTAGCGCTTGCTTTCAGCGGAGTTATTTTGGCAACGGCTTTTTTCTGGTTTATCATGGCTAACGATTATTTTGAAGACATGCCAACCGTGGTTGACCATTTCTCGTTAGTACTGTTTGCCTTAACGGGCGCTTTAATGCTTACCGCGTTCAAAAACATGACGACTTTATTTTTAGGAATAGAAATTATGAGTATTCCGCTTTATGTTTTAGCCGCCAGCAAAAAGAAAGACGTAAAATCAAATGAAGCAGGTTTTAAATATTTAATCATGGGCTCTTTCGCCAGTGGTTTTTTATTATTTGGCATTGCATTAGTTTACGGCGCGACAGGAAGTTTTGATTTAATGGAAATCCGCGCAAAGATTTCTGAAATGGGAAGCGGAATGCCTTCTTTCTTCTATGCAGGTATCATCATGATGCTTATTGCTATGCTATTTAAAGTTTCAGCTGCGCCGTTTCATTTCTGGGCTCCGGATGTATATCAAGGCTCTCCAACTGTCATTACTGCGTTGATGAGCACGGTAGTTAAAACCGCAGCCTTTGCTGCTATTCTGCGTTTGTTTATGATTGCTTTCGGCGGAGTAAGCGAAAGTTGGTCAATGGTGCTTGCAAGCGTAATTGCGTTGTCGTTAGTGATTGCTAACTTCAGTGCAGCTGTTCAAACCAACGTAAAAAGAACCTTAGCTTTTTCAAGTATCAGTCACGCAGCGTTTATGTTAATGGTTGTATTAGCTAACTTAAGAAGTAACGCAACGCTTGATGCGCTTTTATATTATTCCTTAGCCTACTCTATAGGTTCTATTGCTGCATTTGGTATTATTTACAACGTTACTAAAAACGGCGACGAAACTTTTGATTCATTTAACGGTCTTGGTAAGCGCAACCCATTAATGGCTGCCTGTATGGTTGTAGCTATGTTATCATTAGCCGGTATTCCTATTACAGCGGGTTTCTTCGCAAAATATTTTGTGTTTACAACCATGATTGGTACGGGTTACAAGTGGTTATTAATTTTAGCCATCTTAACTTCTGCTGTTGGGGTATATTACTATTTCAAGGTAATAATTGCGATGTATTTTAAACAAGCAACTACTGAAGAGCCTGTGACAATTGAATTATCCCAAAAGGTAGTCATGATTTTAACGACTCTCTTTACATTAGCATTAGGCGCTGTTCCCGGGTTTGTAGCGGAGATGTTTAAATTTTAATTTTCTTTATGAACTAATTAAAACCCGCACGTAATTTACGGCGGGTTTTTTCGTTATATTTAATTATGCGTTTTCGGCTTCTGATAGTTTACATGATTTGCTTTAACGGACTTTTCTCACAAAAGAAAACCGACACGCTACGCTTGTATTATGGAATTAATGAAACCGCATCAGAATTAAATTACTCCCGTATCGACTCCGCCATCAAGGCTTTGGGAGGAAAATATGCTGATGTTGCGATTTACGGTTTTGCAGATTTTCTTCACCTCAGCGATTATAATGTGACGCTTTCACAAGAGCGGGCCTTCAGCGTTAAGAACTATCTCTTAAAAAAAAGTAAGCCATCGCAGTTTAATATTTATGCGTGCGAAGGAAAGGGAGAAATTCATTCGCAAGATAACGGAAACAAAGACGGAGAACCAAAACAACGCCGTGTGGATATTTATTTTGAACCAGTGGTAACAATTAATGTAGCTGATGATAAACTAGAAACTCCAAAAGAAAAAGAAACTACAGAAGAAAAGAAAAATATCGAAGAATTAAGCGCAGGCGAAAGCATGGCCCTTGAAGGTTTAGGCTTCGAGCCGGGAAGACATTTTGTTTTGAAATCCTCTGAGCCTGTTCTGCAGAAATTGCTACAAACACTCAAACAAAACAAATCTCTTAAAATAGAAATACAAGGTCATGTGTGTTGTACACAAAACGGTGCCGACGGAATGGATTTGGATACCCGCGAAATGAAGCTTTCAGAAAACAGGGCAAAGGCCATTTATGATTATCTTGTCAGTAAAGGAATTTCAAAAAACCGATTAAGCTATAAAGGCTTCGGTCGTACAAAACCAAAATTTGAATTAGAACTCACCCCCGAAGAAGAACAAGCCAATCGCCGTGTTGAAATCATGATTGTAGAAAAATAAAGTTTTCTACTGATTCTTTTCATTTGGTTGTTTTATCAACTTTATTATCTTGCATAACTATGAAACAAGGTTTGAGCTCGGCAGAAGCATCCATCAGACTAAAAAAATTAGGATACAACGAATTGCCCTCGGCAAAACCACGGACTATATGGACTATTGCACTGGAAGTACTAAAAGAGCCCATGTTTGTTTTACTGCTTTCGTGCGCCGGCCTCTATGTTCTTTTAAGTGATTATGGAGAGGGATTGTTTATGTTCTCCAGCATTCTTCTCATGATTGCCATTACCTTCTATCAATCACAAAAAACAGAAAGAGCATTAGAAGCGCTTAAATCACTCGCCTCTCCACGGGCATTAGTTGTACGTGATGGAGAAAAAATAAAAATCGCAGGTAAAGATGTTGTACCCGGCGATATTATTATTTTGAACGAAGGCGATCGGGTTCCGGCCGATGGAACTCTGCTCACTAGCACACATCTCAATATAGATGAATCGATGTTAACGGGCGAATCATTGCCTGTTCTAAAATCCGAATTATCGGATTCACAAAACAAAATATTCAGTGGCACGCTTGTGGTACAAGGCTATGGTGTGTTTGAAGTAACGGCTACAGGCTCCCAAACCGAATTTGGAAAAATTGGGCGGGCACTCGACGCAATTGAAAGTGATCAAACACATTTACAAAAAGAAATGAAAGTGGTTATTAAACGCTTTTTTATGGCGGGCATTTTCATTTGTGTTCTAATGGTGTTAATGTTTTATTTTACCCGCGGTGAATTCTTGCAATCGCTCCTAAGCGGTTTGTCTGCCGCCATGGCAATTTTACCTGAAGAATTTCCTGTTGTGCTGACTGTATTTCTTGCCTTGGGCTCCTGGCGTTTGTCTAAAAAAAATGTACTCACCAGAAAACCATCTGCCATTGAAACATTAGGATCGGCTACAGTTTTGTGCAGTGATAAAACAGGCACCATCACACAAAACAAAATGGAGTTAAGCGCAATTTTTAATGGCGTCGAACTAATAGATAAAAAAGAGTTTGATGAAAGAATAAGAGAAATTTCAGTGTGCGCCCATTTAGCCTCACGGCCACAATCGGCCGACCCTATGGAGAAAGCCATCAATGATGTTGGAGAAAAATTTCACGATACAGAAAATAATTATTCCTTCGTGCAGGAGTTTCCGCTTAGTAATAAATTAAAAGCCATGAGTCGCGTTTTTAAATCCACCGACTCGTCTTTAAAATTTTCACCAAGGGCGCTCCAGAAGATGTTTTTAAATTATGTCAACTATCCAACGACGATCAAAAAAAATACCATACCGCCATAAATGATATGGCCTCTCGCGGACTTCGTGTATTGGCAGTTGCGAAAGCGGATTATAAAGAAACAGCGCTTCCCAAAAACCAAGAAGAACTTAATCTGACTTTGATTGGATTAATTGGGTTAGAAGATCCTATTCGGCCGGAAGTTCCAAATGCCATTAAAGAATGTTATGAAGCGGGGATTAAAGTTATTATGATTACCGGCGACTTTCCATTAACAGCAAAGGCTATCGCGACAAAAGCAGGATTAAAGGAATCGGGTCGCGTGGTAACGGGTGATGAAATAAATAATTGGAGTGATGAAGAATTACAACAAAAAATTAATTCAATAAATGTTTTTGCTCGTGTGGTGCCTGAACAAAAACTGCGAATTATAAAAGCGCTGAAAAACAATAATGAAGTTGTGGCCATGACCGGAGACGGCGTAAATGATGCGCCCGCTCTTAAAGCCGCCGATATTGGAGTAGCAATGGGTAAAAAAGGAACAGATGTTGCGCGGGAGGCGTCTTCATTAGTGTTGCTGGATGACAACTTTGCTTCTATCGTAATGGCTATTCGTTTGGGTAGAAAAATTTATGATAATCTTCAAAAAGCGATGTCGTATATAATGGCCATTCACGTTCCTATTATTGGTTTAACTTTGTTGCCGGCTTTTTTTTCAAACATGCCGATATTGTTATTACCACTTCATATTATTTTTATGGAACTGATTGTTGATCCTATTTGTTCCATTGCTTTTGAATCCGAGCAAGAAGAAAAATCGATAATGCAACGTAATCCCAGACCAATTGATGAGCGGTTTTTTGGTTTTAAAAAAGTAATCGGCAGCGCCATTAACGGAACTCTACTTTTTATAATGGTTCTTGTTGTTTTCTATTTATCACTAAAGGAAGGTCATAATGAAAAAGAAGCAAGGGCCATCTCCTTTAGCGCGCTTATAATCGGGAACGTTTTTCTAATTCTATCGCAACTCTCAAAAACCCGCAGTTTTATTTCTGTATTACTCGAGAAAAACACTTCGCTGATTATTTTATTATCGGTGGCGTTAATATTGTTAGGTGTAATAAATTTCTTGCCCGGATTCACCGTGTTGTTCGGAATGACAAACCCGGGTGTTGCCCATTATGTTCCTGCGTTAATTGGCGGCGCACTTCTGTTACTAAGTTTAGAGCTAATTAAATTTTTAGACTTAAAGCGCTCATGAGCTTCGAAGAAATAATAAACAATAAAGCCTTAAAGCCAAAAGAAAAAACCCAAATTCTTTGTAACTGGATTTTAAGTAATGCGAGTGAATCAAACAAGTTGTTGCAGTACTCCGCTAATTGTAAAGACGCCCTAAAAGCCACTTGTATTGAAGCTTTTGAGATGGCCACAAAAACAAAACCCGAAATAGTTTCTTCAACCTCTTTTAACTTTTTTGTTAATTGTTTGAACGAAAAAGCGCCGCGCATAAAATGGGAATCCGCTCGTGTAATCGGAAATATAGCCGCGTATCATAAAAATAATCTTGATGACGCGGCAATAAATTTAATTCAAAACGCCGAGCATACAGGAACTGTGGTGAGATGGAGTGCCGCATTTGCATTAGGAGAAATTTTAAAGTTGAACACAAGTTTAAACAAAGAGCTGTTGCCTAAGATTGATTCGCTTTGTAAAAAAGAAGAAAAAAACAGTATAAAGAAAATCTATTTATCAGCCTTAAAAAAATCATCGCATTAACCAAGTGCCTGTCAAAAACAAAATAACTTCAAAGCTAAAATCATTTGTGAAAAAGCTTGGCCCGGGATTAATTACAGGAGCAAGCGATGATGATCCATCGGGTATTGCCACTTATTCGCAAGCCGGGGCGGCCTTTGGTCCGAAAACTTTATGGATGGCTATTGTTTGTTTTCCCCTTATGTCTGCCATTCAGGAAATGTGCGCGCGCATAGGTTTAGTTACGTCTTTGGGACTTAGCGGTACACTAAAAAAACATTATCCAAAATATATTTTATATGCGATGATGGCTCTTACCTTTCCTGCCATTGTTTTAAATATTGGCGCAGATATAGCCGCCATGGGTGCCGTTGGAAATCTTTTATTTCCAGGTATCGATGCAAATTATTTTAGCGTTGCCTTTACTGTTATTTTATTAGTGCTTATTATTTATCTGCCTTATTTTAAAATCGCAAAGATTCTTAAGTATTTATGTGTTGTTTTACTCGTTTATTTAATTGTTCCTTTTTTTACAACAATTAACTGGAAGGAAATTGCCATTGATGCCATACTGCCCCAGTTTGAATTTAACTCTGGTTTCTTATCTGTAATTGTTGCTATACTAGGCACAACAATTTCTCCCTATTTATTTTTTTGGCAAGCCACGATGGAGGTGGAAGAAATGAAACATCGAAAAAAAGCACTGGTTGTAAACAACAGAGTAATTAACGAAGTCAAAAAAGAAATTGATTTCGGAATGTTGTTATCTGTGGTTGTTATGTTCTTCATTATTCTCACTTCCGGAACGGTTTTATACAATGCGGGTGTCCACAAAATTGAAACCGTAGAACAAGCTGCGCTAGCACTAAAACCCCTCGCCGGTAATGCCGCCTATTTGTTGTTTGCTTTAGGCGTGATAGGAACAGGCTTATTAGCAATACCTGTTTTAAGCGGAGCACTCTCTTATATGTTTTCAGAGGCTTTTAATTGGCCCGAAGGATTAGATAAAAAATTAAGTGAGGCAAAGGCGTTTTACTCTATTGTAGCTGTTTCGTTGCTGTTGGGGCTTTCGCTAAGTTATGTTGGTATTACGCCCGTACAGGCGCTGTTGTATTCGGCCATTCTTTACGGTTTAACGGCACCTGTATTAATTGGAATTATCCTTCATATATCCAACAACAAAGAAGTGATGGGCAAATTTACGAACTCAAAGCGCTCAAATATTTTAGGATTCGCCGCTCTTATTATCATGAGCGTAGCGGCTCTGTGTTTGATATACTCTGAATTTTTTAAATAAGAAAAGCCGACTATTGCCGGCTTTCGTTTCATTATCTATCTCTTATTTTGCCGCTACGGTATTTCCGCTTAAAATATTTTTTATGGTGCCGGCTATTTCAGGATTGTTGTCTTTTAAAATTTCAACCGCTTTTGTTTGCTTGTTGATGGCAACGCCTTCCTTTTCCTCTGCATTCACTAAGCTTCCTAGTTTAGATGCTGTAGTTGGCATGGCGTAGGCTTCTTCACGCATTTCTGTCGCAAGGCGCATGTTTTGTCCCGCATCAAACATAAGTTCTTTAACGCGTGCTTCAACTTCTTCCTCGCTATTGCTAATTGCTAAAATAGCATTGAGGTTTTCTTTGTTGATTGTAAATGTTTCTTTGTTGATTTTGCCGGCGATTTCGGCAGCCTTAATTTGATTGGCTTCGGCTTGCTTAGCAATAATGTTTGCTTGCTTTAAGAGAACTTCTTTCTCTACACCGTTTCTTGTCTCTGCTTCGTTATATAAAAACTTAGCATCGCTTAAAAGGCCTTCCGCTTGTTTTAATAACTCTGTGCGGCTATCGTGACTATAATAAACGTTGTTTTTGGCCTCTTCCACAACGTTCGTGTTGGTACTAATTCTAAATTCTTTTGGCAGATCTTGCTGATTAACCGACTTGCCTCCAATTGTTGGAAGTGTGCGTTCAGTTTGGTTGCCTGGTGTTTGGCCGTTTACCATTACCTGAATGGTAAGAGCCAACAATGTTGTTAAGTAAAAATGTGTTTTCATAACGAATGAGTTTTAAATAAATGTTTGTTTTCATGTGAATATGATTGATTAATGAATAAATGATTGAATTGTTGTCTTTGCTATTTACCAGCCCTTGCTGAAAAATCAACTCGGGTTTCGGGTATGCTTGGGGTTAAGGTTTACTTTTTGTACGCTATGAATTTAAAAAGGTTCGGTTTTTTAACGTTTTAAGTTAACAAGCCCTTGTTAATTGCATCTTTTTGCGTTAATTTAAATCTTTTTAGAAGCGGTGTTTTCCCAATGAAAAGTTTGATTTGTTCACTTAATTCAAAATATATACACGCCAACCTGGCGGTGAGGCTACTTTATGAATTAAACAAAGAGCAATCCGGTCTCCGTTGGAAAGAATTTACCATTAAAGAGAATCCGGATGATATAGTAGATTACTGCAAAGAGTATGATCTAGTCGCGTTTAGTTGTTATATATGGAATATCACGCAAACCTTATTGGTGTGCGAAAAATTAAAAGAGATAAATCCAAAAATTAAAATTCTGTTAGGCGGACCCGAAGTAAGCTATGATTACCAGAATGTCATTTCAAAAGATTATATAGACTATATCATTGTTGGTGAAGGTGAAATTGCTTTTAAAGAATTTTTAAATGCATTTCCAAACGTGGATTCTGTTCGCTCTTTAGTTTATAAATCCGGTGATGCAATCATTGAAAATCCATCCGCTCCCATTTTTGATGTGAAGGAGTTTGAAGACTTAATGCCCTATCAAAGCGACAATGTTGAGGAATTAAAAAACAAAGTTCTTTATATAGAAACTTCAAGGGGTTGTCCGTACAAGTGTGAGTTTTGTTTAGCGAGTCTCGATAATAAAGTCCGCTACCTGCCACAAAAGCATATTGAAGAAACCTTGCTTTACTTGATGGAACACGGTCGTGTTATAAAGTTTCTCGACAGAACCTTTAACATGAAGCGCGATTTTACGTTGTGGGTTTTTAATTTCATTCTCGAAAATCATAAGCCGGGCAATGTGTTTCAATTTGAAATAACGGCCGACATTCTTCATCCCGATATTATTGCCTTCATAAAAGAAAAAGTCCCGAAAGGTTTATTTCGTTTTGAAATTGGCATTCAAACAGTCAATCAAAAGGCTAATTTGGAAGTAAGCCGAAAACAAAACTTTGAAAAAACAAAACAAATTATTCTAAGTATCTATGATTACGTGGAGCTGCATTTGGATTTAATTGTTGGATTACCTTTAGATTATTGGGACGACATTAAAAACAGCTTTGAAGAGGTGTTTAAATTATTTGCGCCCGAATTGCAGTTAGGTTTTTTAAAATTTTTGAAAGGCACGCCTGTTCGCTATAAATATAAAGAGCATGGGTTTGAATTTGATGAAAACCCGCCTTACCAAATTATCCGAAGTAATTATCTTTCGGAAGAAGAACTTTCTCAAATCGTAAAACTGGAACACGCCTTAGAAATTTACTGGAACAAAAAAAGAGCGATTAACACGCTGCGTTATGTCACTCAAAAATATGGCAGTTTCGATTTCCTATTAGGGCTCGGTGCGTTTTTCGGTACAAAAAAAGAATACCACCAATACAGCCTTACCGATGTGTTTGATATTATTACAGATTATGCAAAAATGAATTATCCGGATGATTTTGTATTAAGGGAACTTATCGCGGTAGATTATTATTTACATTATAAAGTAAAACCAAAAACGCTTTACTTGGATGAAGTAGGACGCGAACAAAAACAACAGATAATACAGAATCACAAGCTAAATCTCCATCAATTCAGATACATTGTACTTCCGCTGTCTTTTAATTTTGATGATTTTGTATTTAAAAATGAAATCGTTCCGGAATCATATAACTTAATTGTAGAGTACTCGGGTGAAGCGAAGGCGCGCGTAGTTAAACCAAGCGATTTTATTACATGCTAAAACATTGTTTCCATATTTTGTTTTTTGTTTCGGTTTATTTGCAGGCGCAGGTTTCGATAGTTAAAGGTCCGTACTTACAAACAGGCACGCCAAACTCTATTATTGTAAAATGGGAAACCAATGTAAAAACCGATACGAAATTAAGTTATGGCACAAATCCCTCTTCTTTAAGTTTAAGTTACATTAATTCTATCCCCGATACAGTTCATCAGGTTTATATTGGCGGATTAAATCCTTACACAAAATACTTTTACGCCATTGGAGGATCTACGTTTACATTACAAGGCGACACAACTAACTATTTTGTTACTTCTCCTGCCCATGGAACACCGGGAAAGTATCGTTTTTGGATTACAGGCGATTGCGGTAACGGCTCCACGAATCAATTAGATGTTAAAAACAAATATTTACAATATAACGGTAATCGCCTTACCGACGGATGGCTTTTGTTAGGTGACAACGCTTATGACAACGGGCTCGACGCAGAATATAATGCCAAGTTTTTTAATATTTACCAAACTGATATTATGAAACACGCGGTACTTTGGCCATCGCCCGGAAACCACGATTATGCAAATGCACTAGTATCACAAAACAACCACGATATCTCGTATTATAAAATTTTTAATTTACCATCTGGCGGCGAAGCGGGCGGTGTTTGGTCGGGTACCGAAGCGTTTTATTCCTACAATTATGGAAACGTGCATTTCGTTTCTTTAGACTCCTACGGACACGAATTCAATCAATATCGCTTATACGATACGCTGGGTCCGCAAATAACCTGGTTAAAACAAGACTTAGCCGCAAACTCACTGCCTTGGGTTGTTGCTTATTGGCATCACCCGCCTTACACTATGGGTTCGCATAATTCCGATACAGAAGGAGAATTAGACAGTATACGAAAAAACGTTTTAAGAATTTTAGAGCGTTACAATGTTGATTTTGTTTTTTGCGGACACAGTCATTCGTATGAAAGAAGTAAATTAATGAAAGGTCACTTTGGTTATGAAAATTCATTTAATGCCACACAACATCATTTGAGCTCCTCTAGCGCGCTCTATAACGGCAGCGCTAATTCTTGTCCCTATATTAAAAACAATTCCAATAAAGGAACTGTTTATATCGTTGCCGGATCTGCCGGTTCGTTGGGCGGACAACAAACAAGTTTCCCGCATGACGCCATGTGTTTTTCAGATGCAACAAATGGTGGCTCTTTAATTATGGATGTGAATGATAATCGTGTTGATTTTAAATTTTTATGTGCCGATGGTATTGTTCGCGATAATTTTACAGTGATGAAAAATGCCGGTAAAGTTTTTACCTATACCTTAACCACAGGACAAAACGCAACGCTCACCGCCTCTTGGCCCGGTAATTATGTATGGAGTAATAGCAGCGACACGTTAAGAAACCACGTGATCCAGGTGAACGGCGACACTACTATTTGGGTACACGACACGCATAATTGTGTTGCAGACACTTTTCATATAAAAAGTTTTACCGGAGTAAATGAGCTGGAGAATAATAGCATTGCGTTACGCGCTTTTCCAAATCCGATAAAAAATCAATTTACACTTGAAATGAATTTAAAACAAACTACGCCGCTTTCAGTTAGTTTATTCTCGACGGAAGGGAAGTCCTTTGTTTTAATTAAGCAACAAGAGTTTGGTCCGGGATTAAAATCGATTCCGATAAATACAGGTGATTTGTCTGAGGGGGTTTATTTTTTATCTATAGAAACCCCAACAAAAAACTATTATAAAAAACTAGTGATAATGCGTTAACTATTCGGCCGCCTCTTCCAGTTTATCCATTTTCTCTTCTGTAAACTTACCGCTCACGCTTTCTAAAATTTTTCCATCTTTATCTAAAACATAGAAGAAAGGAATTTTATCATCCTTCACGCCTAACTTTTCTTTCAATCCTTTTATGTCTGTTTTTTCTGTATCCATTATATATGGCCAAAACTCTTTGTCGGTACTGTTTTTAAAATCTTCTGCTACCTTTTTAAATCCCGCAATCATTGGAATAAAAACAAAGTTTACATCATAAATTTCAGCCACATCAAAGGTTTTGTTTTCGCCGGGCTTAGTAATAAACGTATTGTATAATGGGTTTAGCCACTTTTTTAATTC
Source organism: Bacteroidia bacterium (assembly GCA_016787445.1). GTDB lineage: Bacteria > Bacteroidota > Bacteroidia > B-17B0 > Aurantibacillaceae > JAHEYG01. The sequence goes on along the minus strand of JAEUTQ010000031.1, from coordinate 45,914 downwards.
TTCTTCAGCGGCGCGGTTGTAGGCAATTCCCACTACTGTGCTTTTTCCGTTTTTAATGGGCAAACCAATGTATTTATCGTTTAAGGCTTTTCCTGAAATGTCAGGAAACATTGTTCCTTTTTGTGAAAACAGAATTACAGGCGCAATAAGAGCGAGTATTAAAATTATTTTTTTCATTTGGTTGGAGTTTAGCAAGCATCAATTTTATCAATTCTTCCCTGGTGACGACCACCTTCAAATTCGGCATTCATAAAAGCATTTAAACAGGCTATTGCTTCTTCTGTACTTAAGTAACGAGCGGGTAATGCTATTACATTTGCGTTGTTGTGTTGTTTGGCGAGTGCTGCAATTTCAGGCATCCAGCATAAAGCGCTTCTTACACCTTTGTGTTTATTTACACTCATATTTATTCCGTTTCCGCTGCCACAAATTACAATTCCGAAATTACATTCTCCTGAAACCACGGCATTTGCCACAGCGTGTCCATGATCGGGATAATCGGCACGATCGTTACTATAACAACCCTTGTCAATTACTTGTATGCCTTTTGAGCCCAAGTATTTTATTAATTCAGATTTTAAATCAAATCCCGCGTGGTCGCTGCCTATTGAAACTTTCATGTTTTTATAATAAATATATGCAAACAAAAATACACTTTGTTGGTAATTAGTAATCCACGTTAATTAACACTTATAACTTATAGGGTTGATTGTAAGCATTAAAAAACTAACAAACATGAAGTATATACGTGTTGAAATGTTTTTTAACGGTTAAGAAAATAAAAACAAAAAGTTAATGGAATGTTGCCGAAAGTTTATATACAACTTGTGTTTCTAACTTTCCAAATAAAAAAACAATTTGTTTGAAGTAATTGTTGTGTGGTTTTGAGCCGTATATTTTATTGCTTTTTCTAAAACTTATTAAAGTTAAATAGTATTAACTGATGTTAATCAACTAAGCATGGTTTGAATATCAATACTTTAAAGTTGTATCTTTGTTAATAGCTTGTTAATGGTGTTTGATAACCTATAAATGCAAATTTTAAACGTTTAACTTTTAACAGAACTAACACCTTATAATAATAATACATAATTTATTTAATTAAAGATTATATATATGTATAAAGAACTTTTAGAAAAAGGTTACCTCGAAAAAAAAATTGATCCGGCACTTGATTTGTTTGAAGAAATTGCCCATCTTAAGAAAACGAAAAATGCGGTTATTCTTGCGCACTACTATCAAGATGCTGACATACAAGATATTGCCGACTATATTGGCGATAGTTTAGGTTTGGCTCAGCAAGCTCAAAAAAGTACGGCGGATGTTATTTTATTTGCAGGGGTTCATTTTATGGCAGAAACTGCTAAAATATTAAACCCTTCCAAAACAGTTTTAATTCCCGATTTAAAGGCGGGTTGTTCTTTAGCGGATAGTTGTCCTCCAATACCATTTGAAGCGTTTAAAAAGCAGCATCCTGATCATATTGTAATAACTTATATTAATTGTACTGCCGAAATTAAAGCGTTGAGCGATATTATTTGTACCAGTAGTAACGCCGTACAAATTGTAGAAAGTTTACCAAAAGATCAAAAAATTATTTTTGCTCCCGATAAAAATTTAGGTGCTTACATCAATAAAAAAACGGGAAGAAATATGGTTTTATGGGATGGCGCTTGTCAGGTACATGAGATTTTTTCATTGGAGAAAATTGTTAAATTAAAAGCCACACATCCCAATGCACAATTAATTGCGCATCCCGAATGTGAAGCGGCTATTTTAGAGAAAGCAGATTATATTGGAAGTACTACCGCACTTTTGAATTACAGTAAAAAATCAGATTGTAATGAATTTATAGTGGCTACTGAAACAGGTATTTTGCATCAAATGCAAAAAGCGAGTCCTAAAAAAACATTCATTCCAGCGCCACCTAACAATAATTGTGCTTGTAATGATTGTCCGCATATGAAATTAAACACGCTCGAAAAAATATATATTGCTTTAAAATACGGTGAGCCTGAGTTAAAGATGGATGAAAAGCTGATTGAAGCCGCTAAAAAACCCATCTTAAAAATGTTGGAATTATCTGCCAAATTTGGCTTATAAACAGTATATTTAAAGGATAAAGCCGTGGTACTTTTAAAACGACATATTTTAGTTACCATTTTTATTCTTAGTAACGTTTTTGGTTTTTTATCAGCTCAAACAACCAATCCAAACGGTTATAATAAATTTTATTACGATAATGGTGCTTTATCATCCGAAGGTTTAATGAAAGATGGTAAGCCGGATGGTTATTGGAAAAATTATCACCGTAACGGTAAAATGAAAATTGAAGGGAATCGTAAAAACTTTCAATTAGACAGTGTCTGGAAATTTTATTCTGAAAACGGACGACTGACTAAAACCATCAATTATAAAGAAGGAAAAAAAGACGGGTTTGTGTGTAATTACGATACCGCAGAAAGGATTGTGTCGCGTGAAATTTATGTAAATGATATTAAGCAAGGACTAACCACACACTTTTATCCTTCCGGTAAAACGAAACAAACTACACCTTATGTGAATGGTAAACCGGACGGAACATCCTATGAACTATCAGAAGATTCATTAGTTATCGCTATTTACAAATACAAGAACGGCATATTGCAAAGCGCAGATCGAGTGAACAGAAAAGATGCTGAAGGAAATAAGCAAGGTATCTGGAAAGAATTTTATAATGACGGTTCAGTAAAAAAAGAAGAACGCTATAATGATAATTTATTGGATGGTTATGTAAAGCAATACGATGAAAAGGGAAATTTAAAGAAAACCGAAAAGTTTAATTTAGGTAAACAAATTTTAAATGCACCGGAATTAGCTGTACTCGAAATTTATAAAGATTATTATGACGATGGCGTTTTAAAATACGAAGGTCCGTATGCTAACGGTTACGCTGTTGGTACACATTATAAATACAAACGAAAATTTCAATGCGATTCTTTATTATACAAGCGCGATGACTCTACAGATGTGTGGATTAAAAAATGGGTATGCCGTAATATTCCTGTACCCGACTCTGCCATTACTTATAATGAAGGAATTATTATTGAACGCGGACCTGTAGATAGTTTACGAAACAAAATCGGAATTTGGATGGAGTATCATAATACAGGAGAGTTTAAAGCAAAGGGATTATATGCAAATGATAATCGTATTAATGATTGGATATTTTATTATCCAAACGGAAAAATTGAACAGAAAGGTGTGTATGATAAAAAAGGCCGACCAAAAGGAGTTTGGCGCTGGTATTATGATAACGACGCTTTGATGCGCGAAGAAACATACGTTAATGGTAAACGTGAAGGTGTTATGGTTGATTATTCTGAAGACGGAAAAATATTAACCAAAGGAGAGTATATCGATAACATGAAGGAAGGTATTTGGGTTTATGAAACGCCGGAATATAAAGAAATAGGTAAATACTCATTAGATAAACAAGACAGTTTATGGCGTAGTTATTACATGCCAAAGGGAAAGCCGCGGTTTGAAGGCCGTTTTATAAACGGAGAACCTGAAGGACTTCATATCTGGTATTATGAAAACGGACTAAAAATGTTTTATGGTAATTATGCCGGCGGACTAAAACAGGGTGATTGGAAATTTTATGACGAGAACGGCTACAATTATTTAACTATTACTTACGAAAACGATATTGAAGTTAAACTTCAGGGAATAAAAATTAAACCAACCTATGAGGAAAGTTTAAGAGATTATTCCACAGCAATTAAAAACAAACCGCAGGAAAACAATAAACAACAAGGTGACTAAGTTAACTGATACTCCGAGCGTAAGTACCGAAACCCTCGATAATTTACCGGTAGCTGCAATTATTTTTGATAATGAAAAAATTCATTACATCAATAAAGCAGGATTCGAAATTCTTGGACTAAAAAATCCTAATGACTTTTTTAAAAAGTCAAACAGTATTTTTGATTTTTTACTTCCGGCTTATCACGATTTAATTCGAAAGAATAACATTAAAATTTTAAATGGAAAACCTTTTGAGAGAATTGATTTTAGTATCAAAACCCCAAAGGGAAACGTATGTGATATCGAATCGCGCTCTAATAGAATAATTTTTAATGGAAAACCAGCCATTCAAACTATTATTCTTGAAATAACCAATCGTAAGCAAAGAGAAGACGAGCTGGTTAAAAAAACAGAATTGTTTAATCAGATAAATCGGCATGCGAATGATATTTTTTTCAAATTCGATTTTTATCCGAAGCCTCATTTTACTTTTATTAGCGATTCATTACATGATATTTTAGGGTATAAGAAGAACGATTTTATTAACGACCCAAAATTTTATCAAAAAGTAATTCATCCGGAAGACAAAGGGAAGTTTATTTTTTCAATAAGCGACTTCAATAAGTTTGTTAAGTCCAAACAAACAGGTAATACCATTCGTTTTTTTAGAAAAAATAAATCTACTGTTTGGTTAGAAACTGTTTATACTCCAATTAAGGATTCGAAAGGAAATATTGTTTCAATCATTGGAATAAGTCGCGATGTAACTGAATTTAAAAAAACTCAAGACGAGCTTATTAATGCAAATGAAAAATTCAATTTAATTTCTACCAACGCAAGAGAAATCATTTATTTTTTCACCTACCACCCTACTCCTAAATATATTTACATAAGCCCTTCGGTAAAGAACGTGCTAGGCTATGAGCCTGATGTTTTTTATAAAGACGCGTTTTTTATAAATAAAAAAACCATTGGAAAAAACAATGATCTCAAGAAGCACGAGGTAATTGCAGCTTCCCAACAAAAGCGTAATGCTTTTAAAGCGAAGAGTGTTGTATATCAAGTAAAAGCTGCAGACGGAAAGACAGTATGGATGGAAGATAATGTTTCGCCGATTTTGGACGAAAAAGGAAAGGTTAAATTTTTATTTGGCGTTGTAAGAAACATTACGGAATTAAAAGAGAAGGAAGCTGAATTAAATCAAAAGTGGAGCGACTATCATCAATTATTAAATGAGTCGCCAATGGCATTCGTTATTCACGATCAAGGCATTTGCCGCATGTGTAATAAGGAGCTTTTGAAAATTCTAAAGGCAAAAAGCGAAAAGGATGTGCTTGGTAAAAACCTGATAAATTATATAGTTCCCGAACAACGTCTTCCCGCGCTTGAAAGAGTAAAACAAGTCTTAAAGGGAAAGGAACTTGGTTTTAAACCATACAAAATTGTGAATACAAAGAACGAAACTGTTAACATTGAGTTAAGGTCGGTTCCCGTAAAGTATAACGGAGTGAATTCGGTTTTAACCATTATACAGGACGTTTCGCAAAAGGAAATATTTGAAAAGGAAAGGTTGCGTGCCGAGATTGCAGAAGAGCACAATAAAAGTCTCATCAAAGAAATTGAACTTAGAAAGAAAGTTGAGGAGAAGTTAAAGCAGCACGAAAAGGAAATTACTTTACAAGCCGCAAAGCTAAGCGCCATTTTTGAAAGCAGTTCTCACTTAGTATGGACGGTAAATCACAACCTTGAATTAACCTACTTTAATAATAACTATAGGAACACTTTCAAGAAAAAATACGGGATATTCCCAATATTAGGGAAGCAAGCATTTGCGTTTATTCCTGAAAAGTTTAAAAAGGAAAATAAATCACTTTGGCACCCTTATTATAAACGCGTTTTAAATGGAGAGCATGTTGTATTTGAAAGACGCGATAAAAACAATAAGGGAGAAGAAATATTCAGAGAAGTGTTTCTTAGCCCAATTAAAAATGAAGCAGGAAAGGTTGTAGAAATTGCGTGTTTAGCGCATGATGTTACCGACAGTAAAAAGTTCGAAAAGCAAAATATAGAAAAGGCCGCAAAACTAAGGGCTATTTTTGAAAGCGGAACGCATATTATGTGGACTTTCAACAGGGATAGAATTTATACTTCTTTTAACGCGAATTTTTCAAACGTAATTAATGATTTATATGGCAGGCGCCCTGTTGTTGGACAACCTTGGGTTTCTCCTACAAGCGCTAGAGAAAAGCAGGAATATTTAAAGTTTTGGGCGGGAAAAGCAGAAAGTGCATTTAAAGGAGAAATAGTGGAGTTCACAACCGAACGCACTAACCGTAAGGGTGAAAAAACTTTCCGACAAGTTTATTTACATCCGATTTACGACGATAAAAATAATGTTTCGGAGGTGTCAGGAATGGGAATTGATATCACCGACAAAATATTGAATGAGCAGAAAGTAAAAAACCAAACCGCAAAACTTCAAGCAATTTTTGATGGGGGTCTTCATTACATCTGGACGATTAATCAGAAAAACGAGCTCACGTCTTTTAACCACAACTATTCGCGATTGATAAAATTAGTTTACGGACTTGAATCAAAATTGGGTACGGTTATCAATAAGGGTAAAATGGTTAGTAAGCGCGCTTATAATGAGTGGTGGAATAATCAATATAAAAAAGCATTCGCCGGTGAAACGATTAATTTCGAAACAACGTTTACCGACAAAAAGAATAATAAAATATTTTTAGAAGTCTTCTTGAATCCGGTTTACGAAGGAGGAAAAATTATTGAAGTTTCCGGAATCGCTCACGATATTTCTGATCGAATTAAAAATGCGGAACAGATAAAGGAGCAAGCTGCCAAAATAAAAGCTATTTTTGAAAGCGGTAGCCAATTAATATGGACTATCAATCACAAAAAAGAAATAACTTCTTTCAATCAAAATTATGCGAATGCGATTTATAATTTGTACGGGTTTTATCCGCAAGAAAACAAAAGCATTCGTCAGTTAGGAAACGGCGCAACAAAACCATATCAAGAGTTTTGGGATGAAAAGTATGATTTAGCATTCTCGGGAGTGCCGGCTGAATTTACTACCGAACGCTTTAACCGCGACGGCACTAAAGTGTATCGCCAGTACGTTTTATATCCAATCAAAGATCAAAACAATCAAGTGATAGAGGTTTCTGGATTGGGAATTGATATCACAGAGAACAAACGTTACGAAGAAAGAATTACACAGTCACTGAAAGAGAAGGAAATTTTATTGAAGGAAGTTCATCATCGTGTAAAAAACAACATGCAGGTTATTTCAAGTATCCTTAACCTTCAGTCATCGTATGTAACGGATAATTACGCGCTCAATTTATTAAAGGAAAGTCAGAACCGAATAAAAACAATGGCTTACATTCACGAGTCGTTATATCAAAACAAAACGTTCTCGTCCATTAACTTCTCTGATTACGTTACTACTCTAACCAACAACATTCTTCACTCCTATACGGCATCTATTCAAAAGGTAAGGCTGGTGATGGATCTTCAAAAGGTGATTTTAAACCTCGATACGTCAATCCCGGCGGGATTAATCATAAACGAGCTGGTTACCAACTCCATTAAACACGCCTTTAACGACGAAAAAGAAGGAATTATTTTCATAAATTTGTATACTAAAGATAATATCTTATTTTTGGAAGTGTCGGATAACGGAAAGGGATTTCCTAAAGAGGTGGACTTTAAAAACACCAACTCATTAGGCTTGCAACTTGTAAACACCCTTGTTGAACAATTAAACGGCAACATTGAACTTAGAGAAAATAAGGAAAAAGGCACCGGGTTTTTTATTAATTTCCCAATGTAAAACAGAATGGAAAAGTTGAATATTTTTATAGTTGAAGACGAAAGCATCGTTGCTAAAGACATCCAAAACAACCTTATTAAATTAGGGTATAACGTTTTGGGAATTGCTAATAACGGAAACGATGCCATCGAGCAAATTAAATCCTTAAACCCTGATGTTGTTCTTATGGACATCATGATTAAGGGTGATTTAACGGGAATTGAAGTGGCGGAACAATTGCGCAAATTCGTGAACGTGCCGGTAATCTTCTTAACCGCTTATGCCGACGAAAGCACTTTAAGTCGCGCAAAAGTGACCGAACCTTACGGATATATTTTAAAGCCATTTAAGGAAATTGATTTACACAGTACCATTGAAATGGCCGTGTATAAGCACCAAAAAGATGCTGCTCTTCAAAAAGAACGTGATTTTTTATATTCTTTAGTTGAGAATAAGGACGGTACTCAAAACGATATTTTGTTTGTGAAAGCAAACAGTAAACTTGTAAAAGTTTATTTGAAGGATATTTATTACGTAGAAGCACTGAAGGATTATGTGATTATTAATACTCAGTACGCACGTTACACCGTGCACTCTACCATGAAGGATATTGAAAAGAAACTAGGAACAGTTGATTTTGTGCGTGTACACCGCTCTTATATTGTGCGCACCGATAAAATTCAGGCCATCGAAAACCAAACCGTCATATTAGAAAATGAGAAAAAGGCCATTCCGGTTGGCGGCTCTTACCGCGATGAATTACTCGGAAAGCTTAATCTATTATAAATTTAAAACCCCTCGACTAAGAGGGGTTTTTTGTTAATGATTATTTATTGTTCACTATTTTCAGATTTCCGCTCACAGATCCGTCTGTAAATAAGGTGACATTGTAAATGCCTTCAGCTAAATTTCCGCCATCAAACAAGGCGCTTGTGCTACCGCGTTCCACTAAATAAATTTGCTTCATTACTTTTCCGGTCATATCGGTAATTAATAAATAAGCTTCTTTTACGTGAGGCAGAATGGATGCTTCAATAGTTGTTGTGCCAATGAATGGATTTGGGAAGTTTTTTACCAGTGAAGATTTTTCTTGAACAGGTGTTTTTGAGTCGGCAATGGTTTTGTTTTCATAATAGGTTGTATTGTCGCCGGTAATTTTTAACTCAACACGACGGTTCAATGTTTTTCCTGTCTCATTATAATTTTCGTTGGCTGGCATGTTTTGACCCTTACAATCAATAATGATATTGCTTTCCTTTACACCTTTACTTTGTAAATAAGCACTTACACCATAAGCGCGCGAACAAGATAATTCTTGTGATTCGGCTTCTCCGCCCTCACTGTCTGTGTGCCCGGTAAGAATTATTTTACCCCCGTAATTTTTATATTCTGCAGCGAGCGCATCCAGCATGTGCTGATAACCGCTTTCAATTTTGTTACTGTTTTTGTCATACAAAACGTTGTATTTTTTTTCATACGAAACAATGCTTCTTCCTTCAATTAAAACACCCGAATCATATGCGTTGTCGCCCACATCTGCAATGGCCAGTTTAATGTGATATGTTTCGTATGGAGTAACGGCCTGTTTAATCTCCATTAGTTTTGTTACGCCATCGTATTCCAAACCAACATGACCATCCAGGTTACTCACAAAATAAGCGGGATTGCTGGCAGATTTCCCATAAGACCCGCCGCCATTATTAATGCTGTTTACACTTACCGGAGTTTTTGTATTAGGAACCACCGCTAAATTTTTTACATTCTTGATTCCCTTTCCGCTGATGAAAAAAGCAAATACGTCGTTATAACTTGAACCCACAAACTCATCGTATTCTTCAGAACCAAATACGTAATTAAAGGTTAAAGTATCTGCAGTGGGTACCACGTCTAATTCAATGACACAGGCATCAAAGGTTTTTTGATTTCTTTCCAATAGTTTTTCTAAGTCATCGTAACCTGTATTATCGTTTGCGTTCATCACCTCACGCCCTTCTGCTTTAGCGTGTGTGTTGTTTGACATGGCGGCTTGTAAGTTTTTACTTGATAAACCGGCAATTCCTCCCGTAGTCATAATAAGTCCTTTTTTCATGCCAAGTCGACCTTGCTTATCTTCAAAAAAACCAAAAGCCTCATCGCTCGACGTTTTTGTGATGGAATAACTCTTTAATACAACCCCATCGCCGGCCATGGATTGTAAAAGCTTTTCTAAACTATACGGACCGTTTTCCTTGCTTGGTGAAAACACTTTAAAGTTGCCGTTGTATTGGGCACTTAATAAAGCACAGCTCATTCCGGCTATCAATGTTAGGGCGTAATTTCTTTTCATGGGATAGGTTTTTATTATAACGTTTGTATTGAGATGCGCGTTACATAATTATTCCATAAAATATTTTAAAAATCTTATTAGGACTTAATTATCAAATCTTTTGACCATATATACTATCTTTGCAAAACATTTTGACACAGCAATACGATATCATAGTTGTTGGAGCGGGCCACGCCGGTTGCGAAGCCGCTGCTGCAGCTGCCAACATGGGCTCAAAGGTGCTTTTGGTAACCATGAACATGCAAACCATTGCCCAAATGAGTTGTAATCCAGCCATGGGAGGAATTGCTAAAGGTCAAATTGTTCGTGAGATTGATGCCCTGGGAGGTTATAGCGGAATTGTTTCCGATGTCTCTGCGATACAATTCAGAATGCTGAACCGAAGCAAAGGCCCCGCTATGTGGAGTCCGCGTTCTCAAAACGACCGCATGCTATTTGCCGCCAAATGGCGCGAAATGCTGGAACAAACGCCAAATGTTGATTTCTGGCAAGACATGGTTCGCTCATTAATTATCAGTAAAGACGGAAAAAGAGTTGAAGGAGTAATAACCGGATTGGGAATTGAATTTAAAGCAAAAGCCGTTGTACTTACAAATGGTACATTCTTAAACGGTGTTATTCATATTGGAGAAAAACAATTGGGCGGAGGAAGAACAGGCGAATCTGCTTCACACGGAATTACCGAGCAATTAGTAAAGTTGGGTTTTGAAAGTGGAAGAATGAAAACAGGTACGCCGCCTCGTATCGACGGAAGATCTTTGGATTATTCTAAAATGGAGGTTCAGGACGGGGATGACTGCAATTATAAATTCAGTTTTTCCGACGCCACACAACCACTAAAAAAGCAAGTACCTTGTCATATTACTTATACCAACGAGAAAGTTCACGAGATACTTCGCACAGGCTTTGAGAAGTCGCCGATGTTTCAAGGAAGAATACAAGGGCTCGGTCCAAGATATTGCCCTAGTATTGAAGATAAAATTACACGCTTTTCCGAAAGAGAGCGCCATCAGTTGTTTGTAGAGCCTGAAGGATGGAACACGGTTGAGATATATGTGAACGGATTTAGCACCTCTTTACCAGAAGACGTTCAGTATCAGGCACTTAGGCTCATTCCGGGCTTTGAGAACGCAAAAATGTTCAGGCCCGGTTATGCTATTGAGTACGATTACTTCCCTCCTACTCAATTAGGACTAACTTTAGAGACACAGCTTATTGAGAATTTATATTTAGCGGGGCAGATCAACGGAACGACCGGTTACGAAGAAGCGGCGTGCCAAGGATTGATTGCCGGAATGAATGCTCATTTAAAAATTAACGAAAAGAATCCTTTTGTTCTTAATCGTTACGATGCTTATATCGGTGTGTTGATTGATGATTTGGTAACAAAAGGAACCGAAGAGCCCTATCGTATGTTTACTTCGCGGGCTGAATATAGATTATTGTTGAGACAGGATAATGCGGACGTTCGCCTTACCCCCCTTTCCCATCAGCTTGGATTAGCCAGTCAAGAAAGGTTTGAGAAGGTAGAACAAAAGATAAAGGATTATGAGAAGGTGATTGATTACTTTAAAAACACCAGCGCAAATCCGGATGAAATCAATCCTTATTTAAGTTCCGTGAATTCTGCGGAGGTCAATCAAAAGATGCGTTATTATAATATTCTTTCTAGGCCAGATGTTTCTATAAAAGGCATTGCCGGCTCGTGCAAGGATGTAGACGGACTTTGTGAATATTTGTCGGAAGAGACAATTGAGCAGGCAGAAATTCTTATGAAGTATGAGGGCTATCTTCAGCGTGAGCAAGAGAACGCGGAAAAGCTAAAGCGCCTGGAAGATTTGAAGATTAACCCCAACTTCAATTATGATACAATTGTAAGTCTTGGTACAGAAGCCAAGGAAAAACTAAAGAAGTTTAAACCCGCCTCTATTGGACAAGCAAGCCGGATCTCGGGAATTAACCCGGCAGATATTTCGGTATTGTTAGTTCATATGGGCCGATAAAGTTCCACGTGGAACGAAACCTATGTTATATAAATTAGACAAATGTCCGGTTTGTGGTTCAGGCCAAAGCCAACCGTTTATTTCCTGTAAGGATTATACGGTGAGCCAGGAAACATTCAATATCGTTTCCTGTTCGGCCTGTGGATTCAAATACACAAACCCAAGACCAAGCGATGACACCATTGGTCAGTACTATAAATCGGAAGACTACGTTAGCCATACCAACACCAAGAAGGGCTTAATAAACCGCCTTTATCATGCGGTGCGTTCTTACACACTCAAGAAGAAATTAGGCCTGATTGAATCTTTTGTTTCACGTGGAACAATTTTGGATTATGGCTGTGGTACGGGAATGTTTTTGAATACCTGTAAAGAAGCCGGCTGGAAATCTTTTGGCTTCGAACCGGATTCTGATGCCAGGACTATAGCTTCAAAGAAAGGGCTAAGTGTATTTAATACTAAAGAAAGCCTGGCTCTGGAATTAGGTAGCGCAAAGTTCGATGTTATCACTTTGTGGCATGTGTTGGAGCACGTAACGGATTTGGACGATACGTTAAGTTTCTTTAAGAATCATCTAAGCAATAAGGGAACTCTTATAATTGCTGTTCCAAATTATACTTCTTTTGATGCGCAACACTACAAAGAATATTGGGCAGGCTACGATATTCCGCGCCACATCTATCATTTTAATCTGGATTCTGTTTCTAAACTGCTTTCTAAGTTTGGTTTTACGCATATTAAAAGCTTACCGATGAAGTTTGATAGTTTCTATGTGAGTATGCTTTCAGAGAAATACAAGACCGGTTCGATACGATATTTAAACGCCTTTATAAACGGTTTAAGATCTAATCTTAGGGCAAGGAACCCCAACGCCTATTCCAGCGTGATATACATCTTTAAAAAGGCCTAAGGGCCTTTTTTTATTTCCTGTACTTTGTTCCACGTGAAACAATGTGCCCATTCTTTTATTTATTCGGACAGAACAATTCTCTAAACCCTCTTCTAGGCTTCTCCTAAATATCAAATCTAAGCCTCAATCTGCCTCTTTGATTCAGTTAAGGAAATCGAATGCCTTACTCTTTAGTTAAGGAAAATTAAAGGACTTTGACGCCTTAGGTATTTCTTAAATAATAGCCGAAATCCGAACCGAATATTAGACCTATTATAATTTTAATTTACTTGTAATGCCCTGTTTTCAATTAATAAGCTATAATTTAATTTATATATAGTTCTATAGAAAGGAGCAAGAAGTCTTTAGTAAAGCGGAGTCGAATGGAACAATTGGGCTTATAAAAAACCTTAACTAATTAGTCAAGGACTAATATTGCATAAACCAACCTTAATCAGGTAAAACTATTAACAAAGCCGTTTGTAAGTCTTTATAGCGTACTTAAGTCTCAGAAGTCAGGTCTTGCTCTGTTTTTGAAGAAGGCGCGCTTATAGCGTTTAAAAAGCACTAAATTCGGGCATGCGAATTCTTATTGCCTTTCTACTTGTCTTTGGGTCTGCGCTAAGCAAGGCACAAAACTGGTGTCCGCCCGGCGCTATATGGAAGCACGCTATGTATGGGTTTCAGTGCGTAGGTTATTCAGATCTCATCTATGTTGGAGACACGGTCATTCAATCAAAAACGTGCAAAAAACTAAACCACCGTTTTATAGGTTACAATCCTATGTTTGCACCAACCGGGACGGTCAACGTTTCTATTACAAACCATTTTACTTACGAAAACAACAAAGTGATTTACTATTTCAATATCAACTCTCAATTTGATACACTCTTTAATTTCAACGCGGCAATTGGTGACAAATGGCTACGTGTTGTTTCTCCGCATGGCGGTTCGTGCAATGTTGTTCCCCGAAAAGCTGTTGAGGTATTGGATACAGGAAGCGTTACTTTAAACGCCGTACTATTAAAAAAATTGGTTTTGAAATATACTCATGTTTATATGAGTACTTTCACAACAACGGTTATCGATACCGTATATGAAAAAATCGGAAGCAAGAAAAACTTCTTATTTCCTTTTGTTTGTGAAGGAGCGATAGTGGATCCGGATATTTTAGCAGGCGGAGCGTTTAGATGTTATTTTGATAATTCATTTGGTAATTACAATGTATCTAGTAATTGTAATTACATAAATAATATTGATGGAAGCGTTTCAATTCCTGAAAAACTTGTCTTGTTTCCAAATCCCACAGCGACTCGTTTTAAACTTCAGGGAGATTTTATAATTAATACTATTCGTGTATTTGATGTGTGCGGAAAAGAAAAGCAAATAAACATTATCGATGATGAAGTAGATGTTTCTGCTCTTGATTGCGGAATCTATTTCGTGGCAGTAATAAACAAGCAAGGAAATATTGTTCGCGCGCGGTTTGTGAAATTATAAAACCAAAGAGGCTATTTAACATAATAATTATTATTTAAATACAAAAAAGCCCGATTGCTCGGGCCTTTGTTTTTATTTACTGTTCATAATGTCTTCTATTTCTTCAGCCTCTAATGGAATGTTTTTCATTAAGTCAACCTGACCTTTTGTTGTAATGAGAATATTATTCTCTAAGCGAATGCCCAGGTTTTCTTCAGGAATATAAATTCCCGGCTCAACCGTAAATACCATTCCAGGACGCATAGGTTCATTAAAGAAACCAACATCATGAACATCTAATCCTAAGAAATGAGATGTACCGTGCATGAAATATTTTTTATAAGCCGGCCAAGCAGGGTTTTGCTTTTTTACCTCGGAAGCTTTGATAAGCTTTAGTTTTAAAAGTTCTTCCGTCATTAACTCTCCAACAGCTTTATTATATTTCTCAAAGGTATTGCCGTCTTTTAGCATTTTGGTTGCGGCTTTCATAACACGTAACACCGCATTGTAAACCGCTTTCTGACGTTTGCTGAATTTTCCGCTTACCGGAATACAACGCGTTAAATCGCTGGCGTAATTAGAATATTCTGCAGCCGTATCTAAAAGTAAAACATCTCCGGCCTTACATTGTTTGTTGTTTTCCACATAGTGAAGAACACAGGCGTTGTGTCCGCTAGCAATGATGGGACCATAGGCAAAGCCCTGACTTCTGTTTCTGATAAACTCGTGAATTAATTCAGCTTCAATTTCATATTCCCACACACCTGGTTTCACGAACTTCAATAAACGACGGAATCCTTTTTCAGTAATGTCGCAAGCTTGTTGAATGAGTTCGATTTCGTAGGTGCTCTTAATAGCGCGGATTTTATGCATGATAGGGGCAGAGCGCTCAATTTTATGAAGCGGAAACTTTTCTTTCATCCACTTGGCAAAGCGCATTTCTGCAGTTTCTGTATCAATGTAACGGCGTGTATGCTCGTTGCTGTTTAGATATACAAATTCGGCCTGAAAAATCAAGGTTTTAAATACCTTTTCAAATTCATGATACCAAAATATGGTTTCAATACCACTTGTTTGGGTGGCTTGTTCTTTGGTTAATTTAGCGCCTTCCCAAATAGCAATAAGCTCACTAGTTTCCTTAACAAATAAAATTTCGCGCATTTTATTGTCTTTAGCGTCGGGAAACAAAACCAAAATAGTGTCTTCCTGATCAACACCGGTTAAATAGAACAAATCGCTGTTTTGTCGGAATCCCATGGCTCCGTCGGCGTTTGTTGGTAAAATATCGTTGCTTACAAACACGCTTATAGCGCCCGGCTTTAAATGCTGGCGATAACGGTTTCTGTTTTCTATAAAAAGATTGTTTTTAATAGGAGCGTATTTCATGGTAGTAGAAATTTTGATTACGAAGATAAGGTATTTATAGGATTTAATTTTGGGGCAATTACCCATACGAAGTTTTTACGCAACTCGTTAATAAAGCGCAATTTAACCTCGTCATCCATTTTCACACTGGTGGTATCTGAGCAAAAGTTTTGCAAGCTGTCGAAGTAGTTGAATATAACGGTCTGGTCATTACCCCCATCATCCAACTCAATGTTTACCAACTGGTAAAGCGAAATCTGCCGGATACTTCGGTTACGGAAAGCTAAAAAACCCTTATAAATTTTGATTCCGTTTTCATCCACCATAAAGCGCGCATACTTGAAGTCGTTTTTGAGCATGAGTCCTGCATACAGGGCCAAAACGAATAGGGAAGGGAAAGAAAACAATCCTGTTTGAAGAACGGTTAATACTCCAATTAATATAAAGATATACGACGACTGAACACCGGGGCTGGTAAAAAAGCTCATGTCGGGATTAAAAGCGCTAATCGTTTCTTTCTTTTTTAAATAATCAAACTCTTTTTCGCGGACATTGATTTCCGTAGTAGTTCCGTCGGATTTTTGATTTAATAAAATCGCGGTTGCCGAATATAACTCCGGAGCGTTGTTTTTGAATTGTTGCGGTGATTCGAAAAAATGTTCAATGGCAACGCTAAGAAATTCATTAATGTTGGCCCCGCCGTATGAGCGGAATATGCTTGGCAGCCCTTTCTGCAACTTATAAAATTCTTTATAGGCATAGCAATACCACTTCCAGAAATAATTTTCAAAGAAGTAGTCGTTGTTTTCGCCACGGATCCCATTAAACCTTAAGGCATGGGCAAACTCGTGTAATCCTAAATTAATGTTGTCGTTTGGAATACGATAACCTTCAATAAAACTTTTCCAACTGAAAGAAACAAACCCGGTTAAATTGGTTTCTCCCTTTAAGTACAAACCGCTAATTTCATTTTTGAAGTCGGCCGGAAATAAAATAATCGTATCAAAGTATCCCAATTGCCAGTCTTTTAAACCCAAGGTAAGCTGAACGGCAGAAGCCGAAACAATGGCTTTTACCTTGTTGTTTACTTCAAGATTTTTTTGTGAAACAAAATGCTTTGACCGAATAAAAATCAGAAGTCGTTCAACAAATAGGTTTTTGTTATGGCCATTGAGTGTATTATAATACGAAAAGTACTTTTCTAAAAAAGCATGAAGATCAGTTGGGTTTAAACGAATGTCGTCGGAGGCCATTATAGGGCTAAAATCCGAAAAAACTTTTAAAATTAAAACATAATTTACCCTCTGTTTTCAATGCTCAGGCAAACAAAACATAAAACATTAAACCCTTGGCCGCTCATTTGAAAGCATGGTTTCGTGTAATTTATAAGGGTTGGTTTTAACACCGGTATCGGTACTTAACGCAAGAGAGGAAGATCTCTCCTTACAAAGCATTTCTACATCTTCTTTGTTTAAGTAGTGTACAAAAAAGTTTTGATTAAGCGCACGGCTGATTTTTTCAAGCAAGGCTGTATCAACACTTTCTTTATCAAAAATTTTGTACACGTTGCGGGTTGTACAATTAATGCTGCTGGCAAAAGATGTTACAGTCATTTTTTTGCTTTTTACAGCGTTTCGGATAATTTGTCCGATGTGGATTTTTGTTTCCATAGGTTTGTGTTTGTTTTTTTTGTTAATGAAATAGTGAAAGGAAAAGCGCTTCGTTTTCATTCGTAGCGTTTGTGATGCATTCATGTTTAATCACTTTAAGATTGTTTTTTACTACTACTATAGTTGCGATTGTTATCAGTGTAAAAAGCATTCCTATTCCGAGTTTTTTAATGACAGATGTTTTCATGGTTTTAGTTTTGTTTAATGAATATGGCTTGTTTGTTTGTGTCTTTGTCTTTAATGATGAGTGTATCATTAACCGAAGCGCATTCGCTTATTGAAAAGTCTTGATCGAAACAGTTCCACAATGGATAACTCATTTCATAATAATGAATGTTGCAAGGTGTTTCAATCTGGATATGGTACCAGCGCAGATGAAGGTTTTCCGTAAACACACTGTCGCCGGCAACACTTTTCCACGTGCTGTATTTTCCATATGGACCATAATTTCCATTGTCGTCTTGTTCGTGTTGCGTGTTTTCGTTAGCCGGTTCCTTCGTGTTTTTTTGGCACGATAGAATTAAGGCAGAGAGTAAAATAAAGTGTAGTTGTTTTTTCATGATTTACTTTTTTAGTTTGTTTTTGCTTTCAATGAATCGTTAGAAATCATTCTAAGTAAACTTTTGTTAATTGGGCATTTCGTGTCGAAATACCCAGGAACATATGGCGAACCATTAATCTTTCCATCCAAAAAAACGGTTTTCATTTTCCAATTTTCATCATATATTATTATAATGTTTTGTCCTTTGCAGCTTTTGAAATATTTTTTATCTGGGCCTTGCTGACGAACAATTACGGTGCTGTCTTTATCGCCTTCGTTTGCGATTATTGTAGCGCTAAAAAGCACAAGTAGAATTGTATGAAACGCTTTTTTCATTCTAAAGAGGATTTTAATTGATATAGCCAATTTTTATATTTAGAAAAGTGCCCTTTCTGTTTTTCAACACAAAACGTATGTAGGTTGGGGGATTAAAAAATTTTGTAATCGGCGCCTTTAGTGTTGCAACACACTTATTTTCTTTTCTTTTAAAGAAACTTTTGGATTCTTTTTTAAAGACGTTGCTTTCAGGTGCTTCGTGCGCTAATGTTGTAAGGCTTTGGCCAAGTAAAGCAACAAGAGTTAATTTGACGATTATTTTCATGCTTCAAAACTACCTCAGCATCAAGCCCTAATGAAAATGATTTGCGCCAAACACCATCGTAAATGCGGATTTATTGCGAGGAACTGAACTAAATGTACACTATGCTAAATGGCTTTTGCGATTTTTGCAAATGCCATAAAAACCTCCTTGCTTTTTCACAAAAATCAATACCTTTAATTCTTAATTCACCCGAAAATTAATATGGCAAAAACGCTTAAATCTTTACCGATTCAAACACACTTCATACAGAAGTTAAAGGAAAGCTTACCGCCTAATGTTGGTTTAGCGGAAGAAATAGCAGACATATTAGAAATTAGTACAGACAGTGCTTATCGTCGTATTCGCGGAGAGACCGACTTGAGTATTGATGAAGTGTATAAGCTGACTAAAAAGTATAATATTTCTATTGATGGTATTTTTTCAAACCTTGGAGACACTGTAACTTTTGCTTATACCAAATTAACGGATAGCGCCGATAACTTTGATAAATATTTAAATCGTATATATGGTCATGTAAAGGCCATTGGTTCTTTCAGCGAAAAGAAAATTACATACGTCGCTGAAGAGGTTCCTTTGTTTTATTCTTTCTTCTCGGATAAGCTTACTCAGTTCAAATTATTTTACTGGCAACGAAGTGTATTGAACGTTCCGGATTATCAAGGAAAAAAATTTGAGTTTGGCATTGTACCTGAACACCAGGTAAAATTAGCCATGAGCGCATTGGAAGAATACAAAAAAATTCCAAGCGTTGAAGTGTGGACCAACGAAACAATTCATACAGTTTTAAAGCAAGTAGAATTTTATGTGGACAGCGGTGTATTTAAAAACAAGAATGACGCATTAGAAATTATCGAAGAAATCCGCACAATGGCACAATACTTAGAAAAGTGCGCTGAGTCGGGCCGAAAAGAAGTAAGCAGCAAAGAAGAAAATTTATTATTGTATAACAGCGAGGTTGTATTAGGCACTAACTGTATTTATATTAATACGGGTCCGGCCAGATATGCTTACATCACATTTAACACGCTTAATTCATTAACCACAAACAATCATGAGTTTTGTGAAGAAACAGAACACTGGGTTAAAAACATCATTAAAAAGAGCACCTTAATAAGCGGTGTGGCCGAAAAGCAACGTTTTCAGTTCTTTAGCAAAATGTATAAAAACATAGATAATTCATTCGAACGCATTAAGAATCTGTAAAAAACACTACATTTGTAATCCAATTTTTACAACATGATCGATTTAACAGGTATTATATCTATTTCAGGACAACCGGGTCTTTATAAAATTATTGCCCAGTCAAAAAACGGAATTATCATTGAAGGGCTAAGCGATAAAAAGCGCAGCAATATTTATTCTTCTACCAAAGTTTCTACATTGGCGGATATTGGTATGTATACAACAGGTGAAGATAAACCTATCGAAGAAATCATCACAGCTATTTTCGAAAAGGAAAAGGGCGGACCTTGTGTTAACCACAAAGCCGACGATAAAGAAATTGAAGCCTACTTCAAATCAATTTTACCGGATTACGATAAGGAGCGCGTTTATGTTAGCAATATGCGTAAATTATTCAGCTGGTATACAATTCTTCAAACTACTGGTAATTTGAAAGAGAAAGAAGAAAAGAAAGATGCTGCTGAAGAAACAAAAGTGGTTAAAGCAGAAACAAAGAAAGTAGCGGCAAAAACAACAAAAGATACAGGCAAAAACGTTAAGACAAGCGCGGGCGTTAAGAAAGCAGCAGGCGTTCGTAAAACAGGATCAGCTTAATTTTAAGAATGAGATATATTAAAAATCCCGCCTTAGAGCGGGATTTTTTATTTGGTGTTGCTTAGAAAATCACCGACTACTTTTTCGGCTTTTGCTAATGCGGTTTCTAAATGCTCGTTTAAAATAAACGTGTCAAACAATTCAGCGGTTTTCAATTCTTTCTCTGCTTTTGCTACCCGGCGCGCAATGCTTTCCGGACTGTCAGTGCTTCTCGACCGTAACCTTTCTTCCAATATTTTTATACTCGGCGGCATAACAAAAACCGCGAGTGCTTTATCTTTAAATTGATTTTTTAAATTTAATCCACCCTCTACATCAATATCGAAAATCACATTTTTTCCTGAGGCCCAAATACGCTCTACTTCGCTTTTGAGGGTACCGTAATACACGCCGGCATATACTTCCTCCCATTCTAAAAACTCCCCGGCATCCACTTTTTTCTTGAATTCCTCGCCAGATAAATAATGGTAGTCTTTGCCGTTTTCTTCAACGCCGCGTTTAGGGCGACTGGTGGCAGAAATGGAAAAGGCTAATTTATCCGGCATTACTTTTAGTAAGTGTCTGACAATAGTGGTTTTACCAGATCCTGAGGGGGCTGAAAAAATAACCAGTTTTCCTGTTTCCATGCCCAAAGATACGCTAAAAAACAGCCCAATTGTTCAAAACCCCGATTATTGTTAAAAAAGTTTGTAACTCACGCTAAATGCGCTATATTTGCCCTCCCAATTTAAAAATTAATTAAAAACAAAGAACCCATGTATGCAATTGTAGAAATAGCCGGGCAACAGTTTAAAGTGGAACGTGGAAATAAAGTATACGTTCACCGCCTTGAGGCTAATGAGGGTGATAAATTGGAATTTGATCGCGTATTGTTAATTGACAACGGCGGTAAAATTTCAGTAGGTAACCCAACAGTAGATGGCGCTAAAGTAGCAGCCACTGTAATCGAGCACCGTAAAGGTGACAAAGTATTCGTGTTTAAAAAGAAACGCCGTAAAGGTTACCAGAAATGGAACAACCACCGTCAATCTTTCACACAAATCTTAGTTCAGGGAATTTTAGGTAAGGGCGAAACTTTAAAAGACGAAATTAAAGTTGAGAAGAAAGCTAAAGTTGAAGCTCCTGCTAAAAAAACAAAAGAAGTAGCAGCTCCAAAAGCAGAGAAGAAAGCTCCTGCTAAAAAGGCTCCTGCTAAAAAAGCGGCTGCAAAGAAAACCGCAAAAAAATAAAAGATTAATAACCGAATATAGATTAGTAAATCTAAATTCTTAAAGTCTAAAAGAAATGGCACACAAAAAAGGCGAAGGTAAAGTAAAGAACGGTCGCGAATCACACAGCAAACGCTTAGGCGTTAAAATTTTCGGTGGCGAAACTTGTATCGCCGGAAACATCATCGTTCGTCAGCGCGGAACTAAGCACAATCCGGGCGAAAACGTAGGTATGGGTAAAGATCATACTTTGTTTGCGTTAACTGACGGTACTGTTGTTTTCAGAAAGAAAAGAAACGATAAATCGTACGTTTCGGTTGTTCCTGCGCAAGCATAAGAAAAACCCGAACGCTAATAATTATTATTAAAAGCCGCGAGGGTTTTCTCGCGGCTTTTTTATTTTTACACTCACAAACTATTTATGTTACAATTAAATTATATCCGCGACAGCAAAGACGAAGTTCTTAAACGCTTAGCTATTAAAAATTTTAAAGACGCAGAAAGCATCATTAATAAAGTTATTGAGTTAGACAACAACCGTCGTGCAAAACAAAAAGACGGCGACGCCGTTAAAGCGGAAGCGAATACGATTGCTAAACAAATTGGTGAGTTAATGAAGAGCGGCCAAAAAGAAGAGGCCGAGAAACAAAAATCAAAAACTACAGAGTTAAAGCAAAAAGAAAAACAGCTGGATGAAGAATTAAAAGCGATTGAAACAGAAATTCAAAAGCTGTTAGTGCAGGTTCCCAACACGCCGCATCTTTCTGTTCCGGTAGGAAAAACACCAGAAGACAACGCAGTTGTATTTGAGCACGGTGAAAAACCTAATCTTTCTGGCAGCGCACTTCCTCATTGGGAGTTGGCAGCAAAATATAATTTAATTGATTTCGAATTAGGCGTAAAATTAACCGGTGCAGGATTTCCTGTATACAAAGGAAAAGGCGCACGCTTACAACGCGCTTTAATAAATTATTTTTTAGATAAAGCAACGTCGAATGGCTACCTCGAAATTCAGCCGCCTATTATGGTGAATGAAGATAGCGGATACGGAACAGGACAACTACCGGATAAAGAAGGACAAATGTATCATGTGCAAATTGATAATTTGTATTTAATACCAACGGCCGAAGTTCCTATCACTAATATTTATCGTGATGTGATATTAAAGGAAAGTGATTTGCCGATAAAAAATTGTGGATATACACCGTGTTTCAGAAGAGAAGCTGGGAGCTATGGGAAAGACGTTAGAGGATTAAATCGTTTGCATCAATTCGATAAGGTGGAGATTGTACAAATTGCACACCCGGATAAATCATACGAAACACTCGAGCAAATGCGTGAGTTCGTTGCGGGAATTTTGAAGGAACTTGAATTACCATTCCGCACATTAAAGTTATGTGGAGGAGATATGAGTTTTGCTTCTGCTTTAACATATGATATGGAAGTATGGAGCGCGGCACAACAGCGTTGGTTAGAGGTAAGCTCAGTTTCAAACTTCGAAACATTTCAAACCAATCGTTTAAAATGCCGTTACAAAGATGTTAATGGAAAAACACAATTAGCACATAGCTTAAACGGTAGTGCTTTGGCTTTACCTCGCATCGTGGCGTCATTATTAGAAAACAATCAAACACCGGAGGGAATTAAATTACCAAAGGCGCTGATTCCTTATGCGGGATTTGATACTATAAACTAAAATGAGATTTTTGTTTTCAATACTTGTTCTGTTGACCGTTTTTACAAACTGCGGCCGTAGAAACATGTACGAAAAAGAAATTTCTATCATTGATAGCACAAAGGTTGTATTGCAGGTTAAGCTCAACGAATTGTTGCGCGCAGAAAAAAACATTGAAGTAAGCGCGTTCTCAAAGTTCGAAACGTATGAAGCGTTTTTAAAATCCAACATTAAAGACACACTCAACAAACCCGAAGCGACAGCGATTCAATTGTTTTTGAATTCAGGAAAAACAATCCGGCAATTTAATTTATCGAAGTCCGAGTTATTAAAGCAAACAGAGTTGAGCATTGCCCAGCTTCAAAAGCTTTCGCTCGATGCCAGAGAAAACAACATTCAGCAAAACGCCTTGCAATCATTTTATTCAACCGAAAAAAATCATGCGGAAGAATTAATTGGTGTTATTGAACAAAATATCAAAGCACTTAATTTAAGCATTAACAGCTATCGCAATAGCTTACCGCGAACCGAAGAATATATACGCATTATTAATAACGGCGCTCTTCCAACCGTAGTGGCCGACTCGCAAATCGACTAATGGCTATTGTATTCAGTAATAATAAAGACAAGTTCAAGCTAAAAAAATCGGCTTTGATTAAAAAGTGGATTGAGAAAGTAGCCGCAAAAGAAAAAAAAACTGTTGGCGATTTGAGCTATGTTTTTATGAGTGATGAAGAGTTGCTAAAAATAAATCAGCAGTTTCTAAAACATAATACCTATACCGACATCATTACATTCGATTATTCTGAAAACAAAAAAATTAGTGGCGAAATTTTTATTAGTGTTGATAGAGTGGAGGAGAACGCTAAAAAAATGGGGACTACTTTCGAAGACGAAATACATCGCGTGATCATTCATGGGGTTTTACACCTCTGCGGTTATAAAGACAAAACCAAAATCGATTCAGATAATATGCGTAAGCAAGAAGACAAAGCGCTGCGTGTTTTTAACGCACTCACAAATGAGTGAGCGTTCTTGTTTTTGAATCTAATTATTTTACATTTGTTTTTCTCAAACACTAACAAATGAAGAAACTCTTTACTTTTTTACTTTCATCTATTTTTGTTCTTGAATCCTTCGCGCAATCCAGCGCCGATGCCGCGGTTCAAATCAATGCAGCCGTTCAAACATCAACGCCACAAATAACTTTGAATTGGGTAGGGAACGCCACCACAACATCGTATCAGATTTTTCGCAAGTTAAAAACAGCCACCTCATGGGGTGCGGCATTAGCCACGCTTACCGGAACAGTTAACCAGTATGTCGACAATACGGTTAGTGTAGGAACTAATTACGAATACCGCATCATCCGTTCAGGAAGCGGCTATACCGGCTACGGATATATCAATTCAGGAATTAATGTTCCTGTTACGGAGTATCGCGGGAAATTAATATTATTAGTGGATAGTACATTTATTACTTCGCTCAATACAGAACTAAAGCGCTTGCAGGAAGATTTGGAAGGAGATGGCTGGGCGGTATTGCGACATAACGTACTGCGCACTGCTACTCCGCAACACGTTCGTTCTTTTGTTCAGGCGGATTATGCCCTTGATCCAACTAACACAAAAGCTGTTTTTATTGTAGGCCACGTTCCTGTGCCTTATAGCGGAAATATTAATCCGGATGGTCATCCCGATCATTTGGGAGCTTGGCCAACGGATACGTATTACGCGGATGTTAATGGCGTGTGGACCGATGTGTCTGTAACATCAACAACAGCTTCACCGGCGCGAACACAAAATAATCCTGCCGATGGAAAGTTTGATCAAAGCGTTATTCCAAGCGATTTAGAGCTGCAGGTAGGTCGCGCGGATTTTGCTAATCTCACTACTTTTACACTTACCGAAACACAACTTTTAAAAAACTATCTTGATAAAGACCACGACTATCGTAAAAAAGTTTTTACTGTAGTGAAACGTGCTGTTATTGATGATAATTTCGGATACTTTAGCGGAGAAGCTTTTGCAGCGAGTGGTTATAAAAATGCTGCGTGCATGGTTCCAACATCAAGCATTACAGCGGCCGATTATTTTACAAGTATGACCGGAAATAATTATCAATGGTCGTATGGTTGTGGCGGCGGAACTTATACCAGTGCTTCCGGAATTGGTAATACAACAAATTTCTCTACAGCTAATTTACAAGGTGTGTTCACCATGTTGTTCGGTTCTTACTTTGGAGATTGGGACTCACAAAATAATTTTTTACGCGCCGCTCTAGCACAAGGAAAAGTTTTGACTAACGTTTGGTCGGGTCGCGTACATTACCAATTACATCACATGGGACTTGGTGAAAATATTGGATATGGTGTTAAGTTAACACAAAACAATATTGGCTCATTGTATTTTGGAAGTCCAACCGGAATTACCGGACGCTGGATTCATCACGGATTAATGGGCGACCCAACGTTGCGCAACGACGTAGTGGCGCCGGTTTCTAATGTGGTGGCGACAAAAGTTGGGAACAATTGTAATATTTCCTGGACAGCATCGCCTGAACCGGGCATATTGGGGTATAACATTTATATGAAGAACGACACTAACACGAATTATGTAAAAGTTAATTCAACTCTAATCGCAGGCACAACTTATACCGATAATTGTCTTTTATATAAGGGAATTTATAAATACATGGTGCGGGCGTATAAATTAGAAACCACACCAAGCGGCTCGTATTACAACATGAGTGAAGGAATTGCTGATACAGCCAATAGCACGAACGGCATGAAAGCTCATGCTTCGTTTAGTTTGTCCGTAAGTGGAACAACGGTTAACGTAACCAATCTTTCCGTAAATACCACTGCGAACAACTGGAATTTTGGAGATGGAGGAACGGCAACAACTGTAAACGCCGCACATACGTATACCGCTAATGGATCATATACCATTACATTAATCAGCAGCAACAGTTGTAATAGCGATACAGCGAAGCTGGTAGTTAATATAATTTCCGCATCCATCAATGAATTAAATTCAATTAACGCAACTGTTTATCCAAATCCTAGTAACGGAAAAATTACTGTTTCATTAAACAACAGAGACAACGAGGCGTATGAGGCAACAGTGTATAATCAGGAAGGAAAATTAATACAGCGCAAATTAAACGTAAGAGACCGGGTTGATTTTGACTTATCGGGAGAAGCGTCCGGGTTATATTTCTTACAGTTGAGAAACGAAAAAGGCGCGTATTCCCAAAAATTCGTCATTGAGTAATCCCGTAAACAGGGTAGTACTACCTTAAAATAAATCCCGTATTTTCGTGAAGAATGCGGGATTTTTTTATTTATATATTTTTAGGTTTAGCTTTTGTTTCATTCGGACAAAAGACTAAATATACACATGCCGATTCTATTAAAGGTAAGATTACTAAAGAGCGAGAGTGGTGGAACGTACTGCATTACGATCTAAACGTTTCTTTTAATCCTTCCGACAGCATTATTAAGGGCCGAAATAAAATTACGTTTAAAGCATTAACATCGGGAAGAACACTGCAAATTGATTTGCAGGCACCAATGGTGTTAGATAGTGTTTTACAGGCAGGAAAAAAACGTGTTTGGAAAAAAGATGGAGACGCTTACTTCGTTGAATTGAACGTAGCTATTGACAAATCTATCACCGAAAACATCATTACGTACTTTCATGGCAAGCCTCATGTTGCAAAAATTCCACCTTGGGACGGCGGTCTGATATGGAAAAAAGACAAGAACAAGAATCCGTGGATTTCAATTGCGTGTCAGGGCATGGCGGGAAGTGTTTGGTTTCCTTGCAAAGATCATATGTATGATGAACCCGACAGTACACGCTTTACTATTGAAAATGTTCCGGAAGGACTTGTTGCTGTTTCTAACGGTCGGCTTAAAGCGGCAAACGAAAACAGTAACGGAAGCGCAAGTTATGTTTGGGAAGTAAAAAATCCTATTAATAATTATAACATCATTCCTTATATTGGAAAGTATGTACATTTTAGTGACACCATAATGGGCGAGAAGGGCGAGCTTAAGTTAAATTATTGGGTATTGGATTACAACCTGGAAAAAGCCAAACAACAATTTAAGCAAACGAAAAGCATGCTGCATTGTTTCGAGTATTGGTTTGGTCCTTATCCTTTTTATGAAGACGAGTATAAACTAGTGGAAGCGCCGCATTTGGGAATGGAACATCAAAGCGCTGTGGCTTATGGAAACGGTTATGTAAATGGATACATGGGGCGGGATTTATCCTTAACGGGATGGGGACTTAAATGGGATTTTATTATAGTTCACGAATCCGGGCACGAGTGGTTTGGAAATAATATTTCGGTAAAAGATGTGGCAGATAATTGGGTACACGAGGGCTTCACAGCGTATTCCGAAAACTTATATACCGAGTATTTGTTCGGAAAAAAGGCCGGTGCAGAATATGTAATCGGAACACGTAAAAGCGTAATGAACGACAAGCCTGTTATTGGCGATTACGAAGTAAATAATGATGGTTCCGGAGACAAATATTATAAAGCCTCTAACATGCTACATACAATTCGTTATATTCTTAATAACGATTCTATATGGCGGGCTTTTTTGCGCGACATCAATAAAACATTCTATCACCAAACCGTTAGTACCAAACAAGTAGAGGAGTTTATGATTTCATATTTGAAGTTGGATTTACAAAAGGTGTTTGATCAATATCTTCGTACGACACAAATCCCGGTTCTTCAATATAAATTAAAGAAGGGAAAATTAAGTTATCGTTGGGCAAATTGCGTGGAAGGATTTAACATGCCTCTCAGAATTAATACTTCTAAAGGAAGTTTAATGTTGAAGCCAACCACTCAGTTTCAGGACGTGAAAATTAAATCTACAGCATTCGGCCCCGATGAAAATTATTATATAGAAATCGCGAAGATTAATTAATTATCTTTGACACCCTATGTCAAACACAAACAAGAAAGCAATCGTTTTTATTTTCATTACACTTTTGGTAGATTGTACAGGAATAGGAATTATCATTCCGGTGGTTCCTTCCTTAATACAGCAGCTAACAGGCTCCAATGTAAGTGAGGCGGCTACTTATGGCGGATGGTTAACCTTTGCTTATGCCATCATGCAATTTGTGTTCTCTCCGGTGTTGGGGGGGCTTAGCGACCGTTATGGAAGAAGGCCGGTGCTTTTAATTTCCTTATTGGGATTGGGAATAGATTACCTCTTTTTATTTTTTGCTCCGGATTTATGGTGGTTATTTGTGGGACGAATAATAGCCGGCATTTGTGGGGCAAGTTTCACAACAGCCTCAACCTATATTGCAGATATAAGCACAGAGGAAAATCGCGCACAAAATTTTGGAATGATTGGAGCGGCATTTGGATTAGGATTTATAGTGGGACCATTATTAGGAAGTTTGTTCAGTAGTTTTGGTGTTCGCGTTCCGTTTTTAGCAGCAGCAGCATTGTCACTTTTAAATTGGGCTTATGGATATTTTATTTTACCGGAATCTTTATCTAAAGAAAACAGACGTCCCTTCGATTGGAAACGCGCAAATCCATTAGGTTCATTACTTCACTTGAAACGATACCCTGCTATTTTAGGTTTAATATTGGCAATGGTATTAATATATATTGCGGGTCATGCGGCACAATCAACCTGGACATTTTTTACCATTGAACGCTTTCACTGGAACGAGCAATGGATAGGATATTCTATTGCGTTTGTTGGCGTGACCGTTGCGCTTGTTCAGGGAGGATTGATTAGATACACTACAAAAATTTTGGGCACCAACAAATCGGTAATAGTTGGATTGCTCTTTTACGTAATTGGTTTTACTTTGTTTGCCTTTGCTTCACAAGGTTGGATGATGTTTGTGTTTATGATTCCATATGCATTAGGAGGCATTGCGGGTCCGGCATTGCAAGGCTTAATGACCGGGCACGTTCCATCTAATGAGCAAGGTGAATTACAAGGTGCTATAACAAGCTTGGTAAGTTTAACATCTATTGTTGGTCCTTTATTAATGACGAGTCTGTTTTCTTTTTTTACCGCACCAAGCTCACCAATTTATTTTCCGGGTGCTCCATTTATGATGGGGGCCGTGTTAACGTTGGTGAGCGTGTTTATTTCGGTATTCGCGCTAAAAAGAATGAATTAGCATACCCTTTTTAAGGTATTCCCCTCTGTAAACCTGATTATAATCAGTCAAAATACCTCGTTTTAGGTATTGGGTACACCAGGCCATAAAAATACTTTTGTGACGTAAATTAATTATAATGAAGTCACGCAATCTTTTTACCCTTTTTCTAATCTCTTTTAGTACTGTATCTGTTTTCTCGCAAGAAGACAGTGTAAAAACACTGAATCTTCCGGAAATTGAAATCAACCAAAAACCGCTTAAAAACGAAATCGAGCGTATGCCTGAGGTGTTGGGCACATCCATTTACGCAGGAAAGAAAAACGAAGTCATTAAACTTGGGAACATAGATGCTGATTTATCTGTGAACAATTCACGTCAAGTGTTTGGAAAGGTGCCGGGAGTTACGGTTTGGGAAAATGACGGTTCTGGAATTCAAGTTGGTGTATCAACACGCGGATTAAGTCCGAATCGCTCTTGGGAGTTTAATGTTCGTCAGAACGGCGCTGATATTAGCGGAGAAACTTTTGGATATCCTGAAGCGTACTATAGTCCGCCTTTAGAAGGTGTAGAGCGCATTGAAATTATTCGTGGCGCGGCATCTTTGCAATATGGCCCTCAGTTTGGCGGTTTAATGAATTATGTCATGAAGAAAGGTAACGCGTATAAGCCTTTAGTTTTTGAAACACAACAAACCTTTGGTTCATACGGCCTATTCAATTCTTACAACGCCTTGGGGGGCACATATAAAAAAGTTTCTTATTATGCTTTTTTTCATCACCGTGGCGCCGATAGTTGGAGGGATAATAACCGTTATACCATTAATGCCGGTTATGCTGCTATTAATTATTCGGTCACCTCTAAATTGAATATTGGAATTCAGTATACCCGTAGCAGTTATTTGAGTCAGCAACCGGGCGGACTAACTGACTCGTTGTTTAATGTAGATGCACAACAATCGTTCCGTCACCGTAACTGGACTTCTGCACCATGGAACGTAGCTACAGTATATGCAGACTATAATATTTCTGAAAACACGAAACTAAATATTAAATTATTCGGAGTAATGGCGGAACGCACTAATGTAGGGTTTGTAAAGGCGATAAATATTGCTGATACATTTAACACGACATTAAAATCTTTTAATCCGCGCCAAGTAGACAGAGATTATTACACTAACTATGGAGGAGAAATTCGCTTTTTGCAGATGTATAACTTGATGAATCAGAAGAGTGCATTAGCGGCAGGTGTACGCGTATATAAAGGAAACATTTTACGACGTCAGCTCGGGGTAGGAACCACAGGAGATGATTATGATGTAACCATTACAGCTCAATCGAACGGAAAGGATTTCTCTCGCGAATACAATTATGATACCGATAATATCGCTTTTTTCCTCGAGAATATGTTTAAAATCGGAAAGCGTTTGAGTATTACTCCGGGTGTTCGTTATGAAATTATTAATTCTTCAGCTAAAGGATATTTGAACACAAGCGCTACAGGAACTTTTACACCGGTTAGTGAAAACAGAAATGTTATTTTGTTCGGCGCAGGAGCAGAATTCCAAACAACAGGCACCACAAATTTGTACGCGAATTTTAGTCAGTCATATCGTCCGGTTACTTATTCTGAATTAACGCCCTCAGGAACCACGGATGTTATAGATCCGAATTTGAAAGACGCAAGCGGTTATAATATTGACGGTGGTTTTAGAGGACGAATAAAGGATTATTTAAGTTTTGATATTGGCGGATTTTATTTATTGTATGATAATCGTATTGGCACAATTACTCAAAACGGATTGCCGTTTAGAACAAATATTGGTACATCCGTAAGTCAGGGAGCAGAAGCGTTTGTAGAAATAGATCCGATTCGTGCTTTCATACAAAAATCTCCGGTTGGATATATCACGCTTTATGCATCATACGCTTATGTAGACGCGAAGTATACCCGCTGGGATAATCCTGCGATTGCAAACGATCCTGCAAAATCAATTGTTGGAAAGCGGGTAGAATATGCGCCACAAAACATTGGTCGTTATGGAGCAACGTATATTTATAAAAATATCTCTGCTACTTTTCAGTTAAGCCAGGTAAGTGAAGTTTATTCGGATGCAGCTAACACGGAAAAATACAATGCTGCTGCTACAGTAGGAAAAGTTCCGGCTTATATGGTGATGGATGCATCGTTAACAGTGTTGTTTGCGAAGAAGTACAATTTAAAAGCCGGGGTGAATAACCTAAGCGATGAAAAATATTTTACCCGTCGCGCCGGAGGATATCCGGGCCCGGGCGTTATGCCGGCTAATGGAAGAACCATTTTCGTAAGCATTGGAGCAAAGATTTAATCTTTGTTAAAGGCCCGATTCTATGAACAACATTCTGTATTTTTGCACAGCATGTTTGCTCTGCGTCTATCTATAGTTATACTGTTTTTGTTACCACAAATTCAGTTTTCTCAAAACAACAAGCAACATTATTATCATAACAACGGATGGCTGATGTATTTTGGCAACCATGCGTTTTCAAAACATATCGGCCTTCATGCTGAGGTTCAGTTGCGCCGCCATAATATTGTTTTGGAGCCACAACAATTATTATTACGTGGCGGAATTAATTTTTACACAGGGCAAAATTCTTTTTTTACATTAGGCTACGCGTACGTAGAAACATATCCTTACGGTGAGTTGCCCTCCCCAATTACTTTTCCTGAGCATAGAATTTGGCAGCAGTTTCAGGCAAAGTTGATGTTAAAGAGAATGGAAATGATTAGCCGCTTTCGTCTCGAACAACGATATGTACACGCACCAACGATTAATATTCACACCGGAAAATTTGAAACAGGCGATGGTGTATATACAAACCGTTTCCGCTTGCTTACCCGCTTCTCCTTACCAATAAACAAAAAAGAAATTATTGACCACGCTATATATATTAGTGCCTACGACGAACTGTTTGTGAATTTTGGTAAAAACGTGGGGCTGAATGTTTTTGATCAGAACCGTGCTTATTTTGCGCTGGGATATAAAGTACCGGTAGTGGGACGCGTTGAATTAGGCTATCTGTATCAGACAATAATAAAGAGCGACGGAATTAGAATCGAAAATAATCACACCTTACAAGTTAGTATTACCAACAATCTTTCTTTTAGGAAGAAGTCCGATTAATTTTTACACCCGCAACCGGCTTTATTGCAGCTCACCATTATTTTTTCAGCGACTTTTGAGGAAAGAACAGCGTTCTCTCCATTCTTATATTTTACTTTTACAGAGCCATCAAATAGAAATATTTTTTCGACACTTAATTTTTCGTTGAGTCCGATTTTTAAATCGGTTAAATAATTCAAGAACTCCGCGCTGTCTTCATTTACGCCAAGCACTGTGCATTTACAACCCTCAACACTATTTAATAAGGGTCGGCGAATGCTCACCGGCAATTTTCCGCTTTTATCAGGAATTGGGTCGCCATGCGGATCAAACTTTGGCTCGCCGCTCAGCGTGTAAATTCTGTCAATCAATTTTTCGGAATTCACATTTTGTAATTGTTCCGCCATTTCATGAACTTCATTCCAGCCAAACTTACACACCTTGTGCAAAAAGGTTTCCCAAATTCTGTGTTTACGGATGACGCTTAATGCCTCTTTCTCTCCATTACGTGTTAGTTGCGCGCCTTCTGTTTTAGTATATGTAATTAACTTTTCTTTTACTAAAACCTGAAGCCGTTCCAAAACGGTAGGTGGTTTTAAATCGAGATAATAAGCCAAATCGCTCAGACTAACTTTATTGTTTTTTTCGGTGTGACTAATGGCATAAATGGCTCGTAAATATTTTTGGTCGGATGTCTTTAGCATAGCACAAAGATACTAAAATTAGGTATACCTAATAATAAAATTAGGTTCTTTGTATTTTTGCAATGTGAGATTAAGAGCACTAATATTCCTTTTATTACCTTTTTTGTCTTTTGGTCAGAAGCTAAAAGACACACTGGAAAGCAATTCTGTAGAAGAGGTTGTAATTACCGGAACGCTAAAGGAAATTAGTAAAGACGACAGCCCGGTAAATATCGACATCATTACGCCTAAGCTTTTTCAAAAAACAGCCACGCCTAATTTGTTTGAAGCTACTTCTTTGGTTAATGGCGTTAAACCACAAATTAATTGTAATGTGTGTAATACCGGCGATATTCATATAAACGGAATGGAAGGCCCCTACACGTTGATTTTAATTGATGGTATGCCAATTGTTAGCGGACTTTCCTCTGTATATGGTTTAATGGGAATTCCGGCAAGTATGATCGAGAGATTGGAAATTGCAAAAGGTCCGGCCGGTGCGCTTTACGGCTCTGAAGCGATGGGAGGCACTATAAATTTAATTACCAAAAACGCATCGCTTGCACCAAAGTTTTATGCCGACTATTTTGGGACTTCTTATCTCGAAAACAATTTAGACATAAGCACCAAACTCAAATTAGGAAAAAAAGCGAACTGGCTAATCGGCGCAAATGCATATTGGTATGATACACCTTCTGATATAAACAACGATGGGTTTACGGATGTGACTTTGCAAAAGCGTATCTCCGGGTTTAATAAAATTAATTTTAACAGGAAAGAAAATCGCGAAGCAAGCATTGCCGCTCGGTATGTTTATGAAGATCGCTGGGGCGGACAAACGAATTGGGATAAAGAATTCAGAGGAGGTGACAGTGTTTACGGCGAAAGTATTTTCACCAACCGCGCAGAGGTAATTGCTAAATACCAATGGCCTACGCAAGAAAGAATCATGACGCAGCTTTCATATAATTTTCACGATCAGGATTCATATTATGGAACAACACCGTTTATGGCATTTCAGTCAACCGCGTTTGCTCAAACCTACTGGAATAGAACCATAGGCAGAAAAAAGAGACATGATGCTTTGGTGGGTATAGCTTATAAAAATTTATGGTATGATGACAGTACACCAATAACAGAAGTAAACGAACAATCGCACACAGCAGGTTTATTTCTTCAAGACGAAATCACCCTTGATTCATTAAGTAAGCATAAATTATTATTGGGCTTCAGGGGTGAGTATAACAATGTATATAATTTTATCCCTTCGCCACGCATCGCCTATAAGTGGGCACCAACATATAAATTTATTTTTCGTTTAAATGCAGGTACAGGATTCAGAATTGTAAATGTGTTCACCGAAGATCACGCTGCATTAACAGGCGCGCGCAAAGTAGAATTCATAGATAAAATAAAGCCCGAACAATCGTATAATGCCACGCTTAATTTTATTTATAAAATGAAAGCAAATAAAAGCTCAATGATTATTTGGGACGCATCAGTGTTCTATTATTACTTCACCAATAAAATTGTTGCTAATTATGATTTGGATCCTGATAAAGTCATTTACAATAATCTAACCGGTTACGCGTATTCACAAGGCGCATCATTAAACGCATCGTTGGCTAGTCCGGGAAATTTTAAGTTTAATATTGGTGCAACGTATTCAGATGTTCAAAACATCAACAAAGATTCAGCAGGAAAAGAAATGGCGTCCTGGCAATTGCAATCGCCGCGCTGGAGCGGAAACATCATTATTGGTTATAATATACCAACACAAAACATAAAAATTGATTTGACAGGCAATTGGTACGGACCGCAACGCTTACCTGTTTTGCCGAATGATTACCGTCCGCAATTTTCCCCTTGGTTTTGTTTGTTAAACGCACAAATATCAAAATCGGTGAAGGATAAATTCGAAATATATGCCGGCGCAAAAAACATTTTGAATTTCGTTCCCGAAAATCCAATCATGAGGCCACACGATCCGTTTGACAAAACAGCAAATGATGTAGTCGCTAATCCAAATGGATATACATTCGACCCTTCATATAATTACGCACCTGTTCAAGGTTTGCGTTTTTATATCGGCTTTCGTTTAACGATCAATTAATGCCTTCTTCCCCCGCCACTATTTCCACCCGATGGGCGTGGAGCAGGCGCAACTCCTCCTTTAGGCGGACTCTTCATCACAGGAGGTTTAGGATTTGATTTTGGCATTTGCATAGGCTGTTTATTCGGAGCCGGCTTCACAGGACTTACATTACCCTGGTGCATTGGTTTTATTGGCGCAACATTTTTACCCGGCTTATCATTGTTAAATGCAGGATTTGGTCGGCCAACAGGAGGTTTACCTAAATCCGGACGGCTATATGTTTTCTTGAAAGTTCCTGTGTTTTTTCTTTCAGTATAGTTTGCAGAAACAGAACGGCGTTCAGCATAATACTTTGGATATGTTTTAGAATAGAAAAACGGCGCATGATGATAATAATAATGATGATGATAAAAATGATGGTGATGATAATGCCAATAGTAATGATGCCAAAACAAAGGTTTCCATGGATTCCACCAACCCGGATAATATCCCCAATACCACGGCGAAGCATACACAACATAACCAGGAGAGTAAATATAATTTACAATGACCCATTGATTAACAGGAGGCACGGGTTTTACATCTTCAGTTGGCTGATTGCCGTTGTCTGAATTATAGTAATTGTTGGTTGTATTATTAATGATAACTGTTTTACCGTCGGCAGAAACGGTTGTGTCGGAAGTTTTGTTTGATTTGTTAGGAGAAGTAGAGGCAGTTTGCTTTTTTCCTGCGTTGTCATCATTCGGTTCAATGATATAATCCTTTCCGTATAATTCAGGATCACCTACAACCTGAACTTTGGTTTTTCCGTTGGCGTCTTTATCTACCGTTATGACAGCAACGTCTTGTTTTTCTGTTTTACTTATCTCAATTTGTAAAGTGATTAAATGAGAGTCGCCATCTTTACTGTCTAAAACTTTAATATAATCGATTTTATCATCATTGTTAAGATCGAGATTATTGAGCTTATTGTTTTCGGTGTTCAACGATTTTTCAAAAGCTTCTAATGTAGGAGAGTCGCGAAACACATCTAACACAGAATATAAATTCAAGTTATCTCCGGGTAATCCCAAAGAGTCACCGGCTTGTTTGTTTTGTGATACAACAGCACCACCATACAAAAACATGAAGGCAATAATTAACTTTTTCATAGTAATAAAATGTATAGTAAATATATAATAAAGGCACAGACACATTTGTTAAGAAATGTAATAAATGAGTAAAATCAGACAAGTGGCGCTTATTTTACCATAACTGGTAATCTAAAACCGTGTTCTCCATACGGTAAGTAGGGGTTTGTTTCCCTCCAGAGAGATTATTTACCTCTTCGGCCACAAATTTTTGTAGCTCACTTAAAGTAATTTTTTTGTCGTGATTATTATCAGCTTTGAAATTACTCAAGCCTTCAAGCACACAATGCGTAAATAAGCCGTTCTTCCACTTCTCACCTTCAAATGCCGCTTCTGTTCCGCCTGCTGATGAAATAATGGTTGCTCCTGAATTCTGCCTTAAATCAGAGAAAATGGCTTTCGACATTTCCATAGCCGTTGTTTGCGTAAAAGCTTTGCCTGCTATCCTAACATCACGACCATCTTTATTTTTCTTTTGTTCTCCACCGTCTTCATTATAAATATCTTCATCCACCTCCCCACTAAAGCACGCATCAATAAACATTAATTTACGAATAGGCTTCATTTGTGTAAACAGTTTTTCAAATTCTTTGAATGCGACTGAATTAATTTTCGGATCAGAAAAATCAGTATAATAAGTAGGAAAGTAATAGCTTAAATCTTCGTCTAAATAACCATGTCCCGCAAAAAACACCATCACCACGTCATTAATGTTGGCTTTATCAAAAAACGTTTTTAATTGCTTCACAGAATCGGTTGTAAAAGATTGATTAAATAGTTTTTTGATTTCTATTTTACCAAACGATTTTGAATTACTCATCATGTTGGCCATATCGCTGGCATCTTTCACGGCGTAAGACAAATCAAAATCGGTATTCTTAAATTTTTCGGAAGCTACCACAACCATGTAAAGATTTGGTTTCACTTCTTTGGTATTATTGTAGAGTCTTACTGTACGCGGACTCTCCAATCCGTTTTCATCTCGGGCAATAAATTCAAATCGATTAATACCGGAGGCCGTTTCCAATGAAATGGTTTTTTCATAGTGAGAAGCCGAAGACTCATTGATGCTTTCACTAAACACCTGCGTGCCATTGTTGAGTACAGTAATTTGTTTCAGCTTGCCTTGCCCTTTATTTAAACTAATCGAAAAATTAATTTTACCTGCACTCTCTTCGTTAAGATTTATGTATTGAAAATCCGGATGTGCGGTGAAATTAATTTTACTTCCGGGAGCAATACCTAAAACCTTCATGCGCTTGGTATAAGCTGTTTCGTAAGCCTTAATTAAAGCACTGTCGCTGCAGCCGAAGGAACGAAGTACTTGATGCGGTTGATTTAAGTAAGCGTCGAACTGTTCAAAGCTGAACATTTCACTTTTATATTTAAAGCGCATGTTTTTAATAAAATCTTTAGAGCCCATGTAGTGTAATTCCGGAGTAATTATAAAGTAATTATCATTTAATGCGTTTGCAATTTGTCCGATTACTTTTTTGTTTTTAAGATCAATGAACGTTGCCAGGGAAGTTGACATTCCGGTTACTATCACTTTATCTTGTTCTTCAATAAAAAAGCATTTTGGCATTAAAATATTGCTTTCACTTAAATCATACACCTCTTCGGCATTGCTGTTATAAATTTTAAATTGCTTACCAAGAGCATCACTCAAAGCAAAGTACTTTCCGTTTTCGCTCGTAGCATGAAAGGGAATAATGTCAGGGGTTTTCGCAAGTGTTTTTGTAAACAACTCTTTTCCGCTTTCAGTTTCGTATTCAGAGTAAACAGTTTCTTTATACTCATTGTTGTAATTGGCAATGTCGTATTTGATATACCAAATGCCAATTCTTTTACCACCTTCTTTTAAAAGAAAATCATAAGGATAATACGACTCCGCGTAATCACGAATGATTTTTTTGCTAACCATGTCTATTTTCACGATAGCGTTGGTAGGCACCTCGCTTTCGTAACCGTTGAAGTTTTTCTTTTTGTTGATTTGGGCTGAGGTATAAATGGATTTATTATCCGGACTGATAATAACAGGTGAGGTCATTGACCAGGTTTGACTTTCAAACTCAGTAGCCTTTGTCTTGCGATTGATAATTTTGTAATTCCCTGCGCCGGGAACGAAGGCCAAGTCTTTGGTAAACGAAATGATTTTGTAAAGATTGTTGGCTGCCAATGAAAACATACCCTCATATTTTTCTTCCGCCATTGTTTTTAAATTAATAATATGCAAAGAGGTAAAATCAGCATAATAGAATTCTCCATTTTTAAATCCGCTTGTAGAAGCGGTGATGTTTTTCTTAATTGTGCGGGTATATTGTTTTTTCGCGATGTTGTAAATGTTAAGATTAAAATTCGGATAGGCTCTTCCGGAATTCACAACAATTTCCGAGTCGTTTAAGAAAAACAAATTATACACTGATGATGTGTCGTTGTTACTGATGTCTTTTATCTCAGCGTATTTACTGAAATTATTTAGGTCCCAGATATAGGCTGTGCTTAAACCTTTGGTGTATAGCCAACGCTTATTCGGACTAACATCCGCAAAGTAAATGGGATTATCCATGGCGGCGCGTTCAGAAATGATTTGCATATTATCCGGCCGATAAACACGAAGAGCTTTGTAAGAAGTATATCCGTTTGTGATAAGACGACGACCTTCAGAGGAAAACTTCAGATTGGTAAAAATGCCTTCACTTGTTTTTACTAACGTTTTTTTTGGCATGTCAACAAACTTGATGCCTTTCATGGTAAGGCAAACCAACTGAGAGGTGCCGGGCCATAAATCCATATCGTATATGTAGTCGTCTGTAAAATTCTTCTCATCTATATTCGTGCTGATCGCTTTTGGTTTACGTAAGTATTGTTGTTGCGTTGTATTGTAGTAAGCCGTGTATTTTTTTGGCATCATAACTTCATAAACAATTTTATTGTTCGTTAAATTAAGTGCAAAAAAATTATCTGATGTCGTACACATTAAAAGGGAATCTCTGATTTTATATTTACTGACGCTGCCTATATCTTCGATGACAGTGGTTGTTTGAGTGAGATTACTTAATGATTGTTTTATAATGGACGTCACCGTTCCGGATGATTTTGCTAAGATGGCTTCCTCTCCTTTAATGTATGGAGCTGCATGATACATATAATCAGCTACAGGAAACGCATGAGAACTTACCGCTTTTTTATTTTCAAAATCATAGAGAAGCGTAAACGTACCAACGCTTACATAAATGAGATTTCCTTTCCCTGTAAAGAAACAACCGCTGATGTGCAGGGAACCATAATACTCGCTGTTTGGTAGTCCTTTAATTAATTCGGCACTATTGGTTTTGAAAACAGTTTGAAGTTTTTGCTCTTTAAATGAAAAAATGATGAGTTCGTTGTTGGCGCAAACCATCAGTAAATCACCTGTAGAATTAATGGATAAATTTTTTGCAAGATAGGGCAAATCAATTTCATCAATTACCTCGGATGTTTCCGTATTAAATATTGTAAGAGCGTTGGAGCATACCGCAAAATGCTTTTCTCCTGGTAGAAACTGAACAAAATCGAAGTAACTGTAGCCAAAATCCTTTGGAATTATAATTTTTATATCCTTTAATTGAGAAAGGGTAAATAAAGGAACTAGGAAAAGTAAAAGGAATAATTTCCGCATAATGTAAAAGTATCAAATAATTTTTATCTTTAATCTATGTTAAAACACATCTGTTATTTACTTTTATTTATTCCTTTTTTCTTACGGGCACAGTATCCCGCTCAACCCTCTAATTATATAACAGATGAAGCCGGCGTAATGAGCGCAGAGCAGCAAAACGAATTGAACACTAAGTTGCGCGCATTTGAAGATAGCTCGAGCAATCAAATATTTGTGTACATCACTGCCAGTTTAAATGGCGCCGATTTGCAGAGCCTCTCACAAGAAATATTTCACAATTGGAAAATAGGCAAAGAAGGGAAAAACAACGGTGTGCTTATAGCGGTTTTTGTTGACGACCGAAAATTCAGAATACAAACCGGATACGGAATGGAAGGCGTATTGCCGGATTTATTAACGAAGCGTATCCAAGACGAGTACATGCGTCCGTATTTTAAAGAAAAAGATTATTACTCCGGCATCAATGCAGGGATTGATCAACTTATTTACTTTAGTAAACACGAATATAAGCCTGAAGAGACGGCGGTGAATTCGGAAGAGGCGTGGCCGGCTTGGATGAGCTGGGTGTTGGGCTATGCGTTTAATTTTATTTTTCTGGTTCTTTATATTAGAAATGTTTTACGACCAAAGAAGTTTTCTAAGAAGCAAAAGAATAAAAAACAAACAGGCAATGTGGCAAAGGTGATCTTTATTACGATTGCGGTAATTTTAGCTTTATTTCCATGTGTCGGAGCTATCATTTTATTTTTTATGTTCATTGCCACGTCTAATATCAATTTTTCCAGCGGCGGTTCTTATAGCGGCAGCACATACGATTCATCCTCATCATGGAGCAGCTCCGACTCTTCTTCTTCCTGGAGTAGTTCCGATTCTTCGTCGAGTTTTGATGGCGGTGGCGGCGGCGATTCCGGCGGTGGCGGAAGCAGCAGTGACTGGTAATAGAAGTTGTTATAAACTTGCTTAATCCAAATAATTACTGCATATTCAAATTGCTTTTTAGAGTATGAAAATCGGCGTTAAATTAACCCTTACTTTTTTTTCGATAGCTTTTTTGTCAATGCTTACTGTTGGCGTTATAAGTTATTACCGTGCCCAAACATCTTTAGAAGAAGAATCCTTTAAGCGTCTGACTGCAGTGCGCGAGATGAAAGCCACGCAAATCACCAATTATTTTAGTCAAATAAAAAATCAATTGGTTTCTCTGTCTCATAACCCAATGATTGTTGAGGCAGCTCAAAATTTTAAGTCGTCGTATAAAAACATTTCAGAGGAATTAAACATTAATGATCAACAATTAGCTAAGCATAAAAAGGAAGTATTAACTTATTTGGATACCGTTACGCTGAAACGCCTGAATAGTAATCTGGATATAAAACTAACGGCTACGCAATTATTTTCAGACAACAAGGCTTCTGTTTTATTACAACATGGTTTTATGGTGCAAAACCCATTTCCTACCGAGCAAAAACAAAATGCCGACTCCATGCCCTTTAATTGTTCTTACAATACTTTTCACAAAAAATATCATAAAGTATTAAGAGGTATTTGTGAACGTTTTGGCTTCTACGACATTTTCCTTATCGATAATGAAAGCGGAAATGTTGTATACACGGTTTACAAGGAAAGTGATTTCGCTACTTCTTTAACGGACGGACCATTCAGCACCACAAATCTTGGAAATTGTTTCCGTGAAGTACGCCATGCTAAAGAAAAGGACGCCGTAAGTTTGGTTGACTTTGCACCGTATTTACCTTCCTACAACGCACACGCTTCTTTTATGGCTTGTCCACTCTATGATAATGATAAAATAATTGGAGTGATTGCTTTTCAAATGCCAATAGAGAAAATCGATGACATTATGACGAATGGCCGTAAGTGGTCAGATATGGGTTTGGGCAGAACCGGAGAGACTTATTTAGTAGGACAGGATTTTACTTTGAGAAATCAGTCACGTTTTTTAATTGAAGACAGCACGAATTATTTCAAAATGCTTCAACAAATCGGAACAGACAGTAAAGTCATAAATCGTATTCACGCTTTTGGCAACACGGTAGGTTTGCAAGAGGTAAAAACTGTTGGAACTGAAGAAGCCATAAAGGGAAACACAGGAAGTAAAATATTTAATGATTACAGAGGAGTTTCTGTTTTGTCAGCCTTCAAGCCATTGAACATTTTAGGTTTGAATTGGGTAATCATGAGCGAAATTGATGAAGAAGAGGCCTTCATGCATGTAAGAGCATTGCGTAATAATATCATTCAAGCATTTATCGGGCTTCTGGTGTTGTTGATTGTATTATCATTCGTTGTATCACGACAAATAACAAAGCCACTAAAAGAATTAACTTACGATGCGGAAGAATTGGCCAAAGGAAATTTTGATGTTCACTTGGAGGCTAGTGGGAATGATGAGATTGGGATTTTGGCGGATGGATTCAGAAAGATGCAAGCGTCCATTAGTGAATTAATACATGGCTTGGAAGATAAAGTAAAGGAGCGTACCGCAGAAGTAACACATCAAAAGCACCTGGTGGAAGAAAAGCAAAAGGAAATTGTTGATAGCATTAATTATGCAAAACGAATTCAGTATACACTTTTGGCGAACGACAGTTTC
This sequence comes from Bacteroidia bacterium, assembly GCA_016787445.1. Classification (GTDB taxonomy): domain Bacteria; phylum Bacteroidota; class Bacteroidia; order B-17B0; family Aurantibacillaceae; genus JAHEYG01. The sequence continues at coordinate 3,271 of JAEUTQ010000031.1, read as the reverse complement.
CTGGATAAGTATTTGAAAGATTATTTCGTGCTCTTCCAACCAAAGGATATTGTAAGCGGCGATTTTTATTGGGCAACGAAAACAGAAAACTATTTTTACCTGGCCGTGTGTGATAGTACCGGACATGGCGTGCCCGGCGCATTTATGAGTTTGTTGAATATTTCATTTTTGAATGAGGCAATCACTGAAAAGAAAATAACGGAAACGAATGAAATTTTAAATTATGTACGTGAGCGCTTAATCAAAAACATTTCGAAAGAGGGCAGACAAGACGGTATGGATGGCGTGTTGTTGAGAATGGATTTAAAAACGCGTGAACTCACATTTTCGGGAGCGCATAACGCACCGGTGGTAGTTAGAGGAAAAGAAATTATAGAATACAAAGCAGATAAAATGCCAATTGGAAAAGGGGTAAGAGACGATGCTTTTTCGGTTCAAAAATTGGATGTTCAAAAAGGGGATGTGATTTATTTATATACCGACGGATATGCCGATCAGTTTGGTGGTCCGAAAGGAAAGAAATTTAAATACAAACAGCTTAACGAATTGTTGCTTTCGAACATGCAACAGCCGCTTTCTGCACAAAAGGAAATTTTACATCAAGCTTTTGAAAAATGGCGCGGTAACCTGGAGCAAGTCGATGATGTTTGTTTAATTGGTATACGAATTTAGTGACTGAGTATCGCGGAAAGCTCAGCTTCAATTTTCTTTTTAATTTCTGATTTAGGTTTTAGTATGGCTTCCTTTTTCAGTTTGTTAGTATAATATTCGTTTAGAGCGCCACTCATCATTTCGCGAATTATTTGTTTTTCACTTTCTTTTTCAAAAGCCTCAGCAAACAACTTTTCTAAACGCTGAAACTTTTCTTTATTAATTTTCACCTGTTTGGCTTTACCTCCCGAATAAACCCCACTGGAACTTTCCTTCGCTTTTACAGGCACATATTTCACAACCGAATCGTTAATAATAAACGTGTTGTTGTTACCGTCGAAATATTTGTATGAAGTTTGAGCGTTCATTTTTATTAAACACATAAAGCAAAAAAACACTAAAATATTTTTCATCTAAAACTTGAATAAATTAAATTAATCAGAACAAACCGTCAATCAGCGAATCATTTACTAAATTAGGAAGTGTTACCTTTAAATTCGGTGTACGTTGCATTTCGCGCTTAATGGCAAACAAAGCTTCTTTGTTTCGCGCCCAACTTCTTCTAGCAATACCATTGTTTACATCCCAAAACAACATTTGTTTTAACCTACGGTCGGCATCACTGCTACCATCTAACACTAAACCAAATCCGCCATTAATTACTTCTCCCCAACCAACACCTCCGCCATTATGTAAACTAATCCAGGTTGCCCCTCTAAATCCGTCGCCCACAAAATTTTGTACAGCCATGTCAGCAGTAAATTTAGAACCATCATAAATATTTGATGTTTCTCTGTAAGGAGAGTCTGTTCCGCTTACATCGTGGTGGTCGCGACCCAACACAACCGGCGCTGAAATTTTCCCGTCAGCAATCGCCTTATTCATAGCTTCTGCAATACGAACACGCGCCTCACTGTCGGCATACAAAATACGAGCCTGTGAACCCACTACTAAATTATTTTTCATCGCATCACGGATCCAAATAATATTATCACTCAACTGTTGTTTAATTTCTTCAGGCGCATTTTTATGCATGTCTTCCAAAACCGCCAACGCGATTTCATCTGTTTTTCTTAAATCATTTTCATTCGCACTGGTGCATACCCAACGGAACGGCCCGAAACCATAATCAAAACACATCGGACCTAAAATATCCTGCACGTATGAATTATACTTGAAATCCTTGCTGTTTGGTTTAAATACATCACCACCGGCACGTGATACTTCCAACAAAAAGGCATTACCGTAATCAAAGAAGTACATGCCTTTTGCAGTGAGTGTATTCACCGCGTTAATATGACGCACCAATGTTTTTTGAACTTCTTTCTTAAACTGTTCAGGATTTTCGGCCATCATTTTATTGCTTTCTTCCAACGAAAATCCTACAGGATAATAACCGCCAGCCCAAGGATTATGCAAAGATGTTTGATCGGAGCCGATATCTACTTTAATGTTTTCTTTAACAATACGCTCCCACAAGTCAACAACATTTCCCTGGTAAGCAATGGAAACAGCTTCTTTTGCCTCAACAGCTTTTTTAACACGGGGAATTAATTTATCCAAATCATCAAACACTTCGTCAACCCATTTCTGAGAATGACGTGTGTGTGTAGCCTTTGGATTTATTTCAGCAGTGATTGAAACCAATCCCGCAATGCGCGCTGCTTTCGGTTGAGCGCCACTCATTCCGCCAAGTCCTGCCGTAATAAACAGCTTCCCCCTACGGTCTTCTTCTGATTTTGAAATTTTTCGTGCGGCATTCATTACGGTAATTGTTGTTCCGTGTACAATACCTTGCGGACCAATATACATAAATGAACCGGCAGTCATTTGTCCGTATTGCGTAACACCAAGCGCATTAAATTTTTCCCAATCATCAGGTTTGCTGTAATTAGGAATCATCATACCATTGGTAACAACAACACGTGGCGCGTCTTTATGCGAAGGAAACAATCCCATCGGGTGACCACTATATAACACGAGTGTTTGTTCATCAGTCATAGTAGCCAGATATTGCATCGTTAACAGGTATTGTGCCCAATTCTGAAACACAGCACCGTTGCCGCCATATGTTATTAATTCGTGCGGATGTTGTGCAACGGCATAATCCAGGTTGTTGCTTAACATGTGCATGATGGCAGCAGCTTGTTTACTTTTGTGCGGATAATCGTTGATTGGTCGCGCGTAAATTTTATAATCCGGACGAAAGCGATACATATAAATTCGTCCGTAGATTTTTAATTCTTCGGCAAATTCTTTTGCTAAAACAGAATGATGTTTTTCATCGAAATAGCGCAAGGCATTACGCACCGCTAATTTCTTTTCCTCACTCGTTAAAATGTCTTTTCGCTTTGGTGCGTGATTGATGTTTGTTTCGTATGGTTTTGCTTTCGGAAGCTCTGAAGGAATTCCGCTTAAAACCAAATTTTGAAAATCTTTTATGTCCATGACAGCTTATCTTAATGTTTTAATCTTTCGATTTGTCTTTATCAAACTTTCCTGTTTTTTTATTGTAACCATACGGACAATGTTTACATCCGCTTTTGCAACAATAACCCCGTTTAAGATGATATTTCTCAGTAAAAACTATATAACCTTCAGGACTAAGGTAATAATCTTC
>JAEUTQ010000008.1 GCA_016787445.1 Bacteroidia bacterium | reverse complement strand
AATTATAAATCATGATTCATAAATCATAATTAATTATATGGAACTTTTAAGATTTTTTACGGCAGGAAATGTTGATGACGGAAAGAGTACGTTAATCGGAAGATTATTGTACGACAGCAAATCCATCTCAACCGATATCATTGAAACATTAACTAAGCAAAGTAAAACTACCGGTGTTAATGCTGATATAGATTTAGCATTATTAACAGATGGTTTGCGCGCAGAGCGTGAACAAGGCATCACCATCGATGTGGCTTATAAATATTTCAGTACCGATAAACGGAAGTTTATTATAGCTGATACTCCCGGACACATTCAGTATACGCGCAATATGTTTACCGGCGCATCCAACGCGGATCTTGCCATCATATTAGTGGATGCAAGAAACGGAATTACCGATCAAACCAAGCGCCACAGTATTATTTCTTCTATTCTGGGAATTCCTCATGTGCTGGTGTGCATTAATAAAATGGACTTGGTTGATTATTCTGAAGAGGTGTATAAAAAAATCGAAGCTGATTATTTAAGCTTCGCTAAACCATTAAACTTAAAGGAAATTACTTTTATTCCTGCCAGCGCATTGGCGGGAGATAATGTGGTGCATGCTTCTGAGAAAATGAAATGGTACACCGGGAAAGCATTACTGCAGTTTTTGGAGGAAGTAACTATACATGAAGCAAACAAAAGTGAATCTTCCCGCTTTCAGGTACAATACGTTATTCGTCCGCAAACCGATGACTTGCACGATTACCGCGGATACGCAGGAAAAGTATCGAGTGGTATTTATAAGAAAGGACAGAAGGTAATTGTACTGCCTTCAGGAATTGAAACCACCATTGATAAAATTGAAAAGCATCAGAAAGAAATTGAACTTGCTGAAGTAGATGATCCGATTATCATTCATTTAAAAGATGATGTAGATATTAGCAGAGGCAGTACGATTGTTCCTAACGAACAATTACCAAAAACAGAAAAAGAAATCACCACCACTTTGTGCTGGATGGATAATGCCGCCTTTGTACCCGGTCAAAAATTAGTATTGCAGCAAAATAGTTTTCGCACAAAAGCAATTGTGAAAGAAATCCAATCACACATTGACATACATACATTCGAGCAAAAGGAAAGTGACGGCGGTATGAAACTCAATGATATTTGTAAAGTGTTAATCAAAACGGCTGAAGCAATTAGCTTTGACAGCTATAAAGAAAACCGTTCTTCCGGTTCTTTTATTCTGATTAACGAAAACACCAACAATACCGTTGCGGCGGGAACCATTGATTAAAGCAAAGTCAGCTGTCTGATTTCGGACAATGATTTTTTATACACATCTAACGTACGGGTTCTTGCGGCAGCATGATCCACAATAGGTTTGGGATATTTATCAGTACCAAATTCGGGGATCCATTTTTTGATGTAAGCAAAATCAGGATCAAAGCGTTTTTGTTGTTCTGTTGGATTAAATATTCTGAAGTAAGGCGCGGCATCCACGCCGCATCCTGCAGCCCATTGCCATCCACCGTTATTCGCGCTTAAATCAAAATCATTGAGTTTTTCAGCGAAATAGGCCTCTCCCCATTTATAATCAATCAACAAATCTTTTACTAAAAAGCTAGCCGTAATCATGCGCACACGGTTGTGCATAAAACCTGTTGCGTTCAATTCACGCATGCCTGCGTCTACAATAGGAAATCCTGTTTCACCATTACACCATTTTAAAAACGATTTTTCATCATGTCGCCATTCAATATTGTCGTACTCTTTTTTAAAAGCACCATTAACAATATGAGGAAAATGCGATAAAATCATCATGTAAAAATCTCTCCAGATTAATTCGTTCAACCAGGTTTCGCTGTTATTGATGGCGAGCCTCACCATTTCACGGATACTTATTGTCCCGAATCTTAAATGCATACTGATACGGGATGTTCCATGGATGGCAGGAAAATCTCTTTGCTCCTTATATTTTTTGAGAAGTTGTGTATCAATTTTTGGTATTTGCAATGATATATCTGTTTTCTCGAAACCAATTTGTCTTAAACTTGGAATGGGCTCAACTTTGAAACTCAATAAGTTTTTGAAGTATTTTTTGTTCGGATAGGCTTTTGCATAGAAGCCGGTAAATTTTTGTTTCCATTTTTTACTGTAGGGCGTGAAAACAGAATAGGGCGTACCGTCATCTTTCACTACTTCACTTTTTTCAAATATGCATTGGTCTTTAAATGTATGAAATTCTATTCCGCTGTTTTGCAAAAGAAGTTTAATCTCCTCATCACGTTCAATAGCATTCGGTTCATAATCGTGATTGGCATACACAGCATGAATGGAATATTTATTGATTAAGTCTTTAAATGCCGTACTGACCTCACCGTTATATACTTTAATTCCTGAATTCAGTTGTTTTAAATCTTCATTCAGTTTTTCCACGGCTTGATGAATGTAGTCTACCCTTCTGTCTTTTTTATTTTCGAGTTTATTAAGTATGTCTGTATCAAAAACAAAAACCGGCAGCACTTTATAACCCGATTTGAGCGCATGAAACAAGCCCGCATTGTCGTTTAAACGCAAATCTCTTCTGAACCAAAAAATGCTTACGGTCTCTTTCATAATCGTTCGTGTTCTAATAATTGTTTAACAATCAAACACTTAAAAAGTTTTTTAGATTTATTATTTTATACTAACAACCTTATTTACAGGTATTTATTTAATTTAATTTTGCACCAAAAGTACTTTATACTATGATTCAGGAATTAAGCGAACAGGAATTATTAAGAAGAGAAAAACTGAAAGAAATCAGGAACCTTGGCATTGAGCCATATCCTGCCGAAGAGTTTGCCATTAACGTAAACGCTGCTGATATTAAGGAAAATTACGAGCGTGATAAATTAAACTATAAAGATATTTCGTTAGCAGGTCGCATCATGAGTGTGCGCGACATGGGTAAAGCTGCATTTGCTGTTTTACAAGATGCAACGGGACGTATTCAAGTATACATTAAGCGTGATGAAGTTTGTCCCGGAGAAGACAAAACATTATACGATGTTCTTTGGAAAAAATTGCTCGACATTGGTGATATCATTGGCGTAAAGGGTTACGTGTTCACAACAAAAACCGGTGAAATTTCCATTCACGTTTCTGAATTCAAATTGCTCAGCAAGGCATTGAAGCCATTGCCGATTGTTAAGACGGATGCCGATGGAAATTCATTTGATGAAGTAACAGACCCTGAGTTTCGTTACCGTCAGCGCTATGTGGATTTAATTATCAATCCAAAAGTTAAACACACATTCGAGCTTCGTACAAAATTGATAAACACCATCCGCAACTTTTTAAATGAAGGCGGAGCATTGGAAGTAGATACACCGGTATTGCAAACGATTCCGGGTGGAGCAATAGCCCGACCGTTTGTTACGCATCATAATGCATTAGATATTCCTTTGTTCCTCCGTATTGCAAACGAACTTTATTTAAAACGATTAATTGTTGGTGGTTTTGATTGGGTGTATGAGTTCAGTCGTAATTTCCGTAATGAGGGTATGGACCGTACACATAATCCTGAATTTACCATTCTTGAATTTTACGTGGCATACCGCGATTATTTCTGGATGATGAATACAACAGAAAAATTGTTGGAGAAAATTGCACTAGACTTACACGGAACTACCGATGTTCAGGTGGGAGATAAAACCATCAGCTTTGCGGCGCCATTCAAACGTATTTCAATTTACGACGCGATTAAGGAACACACCGGAATTGATGTGAGTAAAATGGAAGAAGCGGAACTCCGCGCTACCTGCAAGCAGTTAAAGTTGGATATTGATGACAGTATGGGCAAGGCAAAACTGATTGATACAATTTTTGGAGAGAAGTGTGAAGGTAATTTTATTCAACCAACTTTCATTATTGATTATCCGGTGGAGATGAGTCCGCTTACAAAGAAGCATCGCAGTCAGCCGGGATTGGTTGAGCGTTTTGAATTGATGATAAACGGTAAGGAAATTGCGAATGCATATTCCGAACTTAACGACCCGATAGATCAACGCGAGCGTTTTGAGGAGCAAGTGAAATTGATGGAACGTGGTGATGATGAAGCGATGTATATCGATGATGACTTTTTACGCGCACTGGAATATGCAATGCCTCCAACAGCGGGAATTGGAATCGGAATTGACAGATTGTGTATGTTGATGACCAACCAACCATCTATTCAAGATGTGTTGTTGTTCCCAACCATGCGCCCTGAAAAGAAAGAACAAGCAGCCACCGAAGAGGCTACAAAATAAATTTATGCAAAGAATAATTTTAATAGTTTTTAGCGTACTGTTATTGTGGGCTTGCAACAACACCCCAAAGCAGGTTGTTGAAACCAAGCCACGTGTTTTTCCGCAATACCATGTGTCGTTAGATGAAATCATAAAAACGAATGATGGTGTTATTCGTGGCATTAATCTTAACAGTAAAGCCGACTCTATTAAAAAACTGGAGAAGCAACAGGCTGTAGAAGCCGATAAAGATCGTTTGTATTTTGAGTACACCATTGATAGCTTAACCAATTATTCTATCGAATATACTTTGCTGAACGATAGTTTGGAAGAAATCAGTGTGCAGGTAAATTGTAACGACCCTGATGTTGGTTCAAAAATATTTAATGACTTAAAAGATTATTACGAGAAGAAATTACCGAATCCGATGGAAGACCAGGGGCAAGTAGTTTATAATTGTTTTGAAGGACAACGTAAACCGTTTGTAGTTTCTTTGTCTGATAACAGCACTCCAACAAAGGGAATTATTAATCTTTTGATTTATAAGGATAAGTAATCCTACTCCTTAAACACCTGAATATATCCTTTTAAAAAGCGAGGCTTGGTTGGTTTAACACGCAACTCGTTCACCACGCAGGTATAGAAATATGTGCCGTCGCTGGCTAGCATCTTCGTTTGAAGAACTTTTCCATCCCAATTAAAGTAAGGATCTTTTGTTTCGTAAATCAATTGTCCCCAACGGTTATAGATGTATAACTCAATATCCTTAATGTGTTTTACGCGTATGGCCTTATAGAAGTCATTCACACCATCACCGTTAAATGTAACAACGTTTGGCAATTCAAATTCCGGACAGTTATCAATACACGTTGCTTCTGCTTTTAAACTTTCGTTACCTGAAGAGTCAATCGCGGTTACCACATAACAACCGGCAATGGAAGTTAAACCGTCGTATAAATAAGTTGTGTCTTGGATATTAAGAATTGAATCCACTAAAATTAAATCATCTTCTTCAGTTGGTTTATAATACAACATGTATTTAATTACATCGTCTGAACAACTATGATTTGGGTTGTTCCACACCAATTGCACAAAACCTGTCTGACAGTCGGAGGTAACGGATAGAGTCGGTGAACATGGTAAGGTTAAATCAACCGGTGTAGCACACACTTCTTGCGAATTATTTAATAATGGTTTGAAAATGCTTGGATCGCTATATTCGCCCTTCGCTAATACCTTGTAACAATAAGTAGCGCGGTTCACTACATCACCGGTATCCTTATAGCTAAGTGCGGTTGTGCTATCAATTAAGTTAAATACGGTTTGCGATGGTGCTTTACGGAAAATGTAATATTTATAATTACCCCAAGGCACATAATGCTTCCAGCTTAGAGTAACCTTACGGTCGGCAGGCACTGCACTTAAAAACACCGAGCTGGCGGTTTGTGTTGAACCAACAAAATTCGAGTTGGCATAAAAATCAACTTTGTATATTACCAAGTCATTCACCGTATTTATATTGGTGTGGATAAACGTGGTGTCACTTAATTGATTTAAAGCAGCGAAATAAGGTTTGGTTACAGAATAGACTTGCGTAAACGTTCCGCTTAAGCCTTGTTTGTAATACACGCGGAATTCATACGGACCCGGAACAACCGTTGTATCGAGATTAGCGGCATTGGTTACAGGACGAATCCAACGGACAAAAGTTTGTCCGCTTGCTGTACCTGTTGCTTGTATGTCAACGTTAACAATAATAGGCACATCTTTCTTTAACTGCGCACACACTTGATTACTTGCATAACTCATGGCGCCATCTGCATAACGGGCAGCCACAATGTAATTGTAATTTACACCATGTGATAATCCGGCGCCCCCATTGTTATCAATAAACGTAGTATCATTAATACCGGTGGTACGTCCAATGTACGTATAGCCTGAACTTGGCGGAACACCTGTTTCGCATGGTGCCGGCGACCAAGGATTACAATCGTTTTTGCGGTAAACATTATAGTAGATAACGGTATTTCCAACACCTACGCTGCTGCAATTACTCTTCTCCCAAATTAATTTAATGGAACTTCCTAAAGGCGTTGCCGATAAATTTTTTGGAGGAGGGCCGATTACCGTTATGTTATAAGTTTTAAAATCAACCAACTGAATCTGTGGATCATTATCGATGGCTTTAATGGTTACCTGATACGGTGAGTTACGAACTTGTGCGCAGGAAGTTTGCCAATTAAAGGTTCCGAATACCGTTCCGCTTGCGGGTGCCGAGGCAAAAGTGGCAATAGGTAAAGCCGACGCAAAAGGCCCGCCATTCGCCGACATGGTAATGACGTCTGTACTATTTCCGTCAGTGGCCATAAATATTTTTGTTATGAGAGTTCCGGCCACTACGCACGTGTCATTTACACTCGCAATTTGTGGTGCAGTATTAGAACAAGGCGATACTATGATTTGCATATCACGCATCACGAAACCAACCAACACACGTTTTCCGTCCAAATTTTTGCGCCACTCTTTAATAACAAAGGCTACATTGTATTCACCATTAAGCTGAGGTGTACACCAGGTTAATGTTCCGTTGTAAGGATGAATGTTAAAGATACCACCGCTTCCCGGATCAGGATACGTATATCCCGGGATAGTAACGCCAATTTGTGAAGTAAAAGGGTCTTCGCCTTTACAGGTTACTAATTCATAAGACAAACTATCGCCATCCGGGTCGTATGCTCCGGGATTGTGTAAATAACATTTATTTAAGCAGGCTTTATCGAGAGGAGCAAGCGTTAAAACCGGAGAGTTATTAGGGCCTAAAAACTGACTGATAACTAAAGTGGTTTCAAGATAAAAAGGTTGATGCACCGAGTTCGGAACATTAATAACGCCGTTATTACGGTTACGGTCGAACATATAGAGCTTATAAGTTCCGGGACCGTTATAGGTGTGTGTGGCTTTGTAAATGTTTTTTTTGAAACCCGGAGAAATGATTTCGCCAAGCTTGGAGCCCGGACAATCATTAGTTGGATCAAGAGCTCCGTTGATGCGGATGGCCTGTATACTGTCGCCATCTCCAAAATGGATGGTTAGTTTACAACGATCGGCAATACTTGGTCCGTCATCCGTATAAGTTACCAGTGTAATTTCGTAGGTATAACCAAACAACCATTTATAGGTTATTTCGCCGGCACGGTTATGCGTGGCGTTTAAGGAAAATGAAATTCCAAAAACAATAAAAAAAAGATATGCCAGCCTTCTCAACATCAAAAACAATTCTCAAAAAAAGCATTACTAAGTTACAATTATAAACGCACAATACCAATAAAGGTTCATGTGTAAAAAAGGGCATTTGGTCATTATTTAAGCTTTTAACAGGTGTAGTTTCAAATAATTTGTCTAATTGGGGCGTTGCGAAGGTTAAATTATTATAAATTTGACCCGTTTTTAAACTATATCCCTCCATGGGAAGCAACGGCAACGGTCATCACGACCATCAATTAAACAAAATTACTCTTGGCGGCTTAATTGTTACCCTGGGAATTATTTATGGCGATATCGGAACTTCGCCACTCTATGTAATGAAAGCAATTGTTGGTGATAAGCCAATTAATGCGGATGTTATTTTAGGTGGAATGTCGCTGGTATTTTGGACACTTACTTTACAAACTACTATTAAGTATGTCATTTTTACTTTAAGAGCAGACAATAAGGGTGAGGGTGGAATTTTTGCTTTATATGCTTTAATAAAGAGAGCAAAGGTGAAATGGCTGATTTTTCCGGCCATAATTGGAGGTTGTTGTATTTTGGGAGAGGGAATTATTACACCACCCATATCGGTAGCCTCTGCCATTGAAGGTTTGCGTTTAATGCCGGGTTTGGGGCACATTCCAACCATTCCAATTGTTATTGCAATTATTACAGGATTATTCTTTATTCAGCAATTTGGCACAAAGTTTATTGGTAAATTTTTCGGACCGGTAATGTTGGTATGGTTTGTTATGTTGGGGACATTAGGTGTCATCTCGATGGCAGGCAATTTATCGGTATTAAAATCACTCAATCCTTATTATGGGATTAATCTGTTAGTGGAACATCCGGGAGGGTTTTGGCTTTTAGGCGCTGTGTTTTTGTGTACAACAGGAGCTGAAGCTTTGTATTCTGATATGGGACATTGCGGCAGAAAAAACATTCGCATCAGCTGGATATTCGTAAAATTAATGCTCGTGTTAAATTACATGGGTCAAACAGCCTGGTTAATCTCGCATGAGGGAAAAACTTTAGACGGTGCAAATCCGTTTTATTCATTGATGCCAACCTGGTTTTTACCTTTTGGTATCGGCATTGCAACTATAGCAACGGTTGTAGCGTCACAAGCGTTAATAAGCGGATCTTTTACTCTAATCAACGAGGCTATGCGCTTGAATTTTTGGCCTAAATTAAAGATTAAATACCCTACTGAGTTAAAGGGACAAATGTATATTCCGGCCATTAATTGGTTTTTATACGTAGGCTGCGTAAGTATTGTTTTGTTTTTTAAAGAATCTGCGAACATGGAGGCCGCTTACGGACTCACCATTATTTTAGGAATGATAATGTCGTCGCGATTGCTGGCGTTCTTTATGCGACTTAAAAAATATCCTAAGCTGTTTTTGTACTCGTTTATTCCGGTTTACATAATTGTGGAAACCGCGTTTTTAATCGCCAACCTTGAGAAATTTCCAAAAGGCGGTTACATTACTTTAATTATTGCCTTATTCTTATCAGGAATAATGGGGGTATGGTACATGGCTAAATTAATTCGTCATCGTTATACCGATCTTGTAAAGTTAGATGAATATAAAAAAATGTTGTGTGAGTTAAGTCGCGATAATTCTTTACCTCGTTATGCTACTCACCTTGTTTATATGACAAGTGCACACAAACCGGATGAGATTGAAACAAAAATTATTTATTCAATATTACAGCGTCGCCCAAAAAGAGCAGATGTGTATTGGTTTGTGCATGTAGATGTAATGGATGAACCTTACACCATGGAATATAAAGTAAATCATATTGCCGCGGATGACATTATCAGAGTAAATTTCCGTTTAGGATTCCGTGTTGCGCCAAAAATCAATTTAATGTTCCGTAAGGTAGTTGAGGATTTGGTGCGCAATAAGGAAGTGGATATTACCAGCCGTTACGATTCATTGCAAAAGAACAATATTAGTGGCGACTTTAAGTTTGTGGTAATTGAAAAATATTTGAGCTACGATAACGACTTGCCGTTTACAGAAAAGGTTATCCTAGAAATTTATGATGTCCTCAAAAACTTAAGCTTAAGCGAGGCGCGCGCTTTTGGATTGGATAGCAGTTCAGTAAAAGTAGAGAAATTCCCAATGGTGTTTAAAACACCTAGCTTCTTAAACCTTAAACGAATAGAAAACTAAGCTTTTAAATTTATTTCTGCACGTGTGCCGTTACTGTTAGTAAACGTAATAGTGCCGTTTAATTGTTCGGCGAGCATATGAATTAGCTCCATGCCTAAACTTCCGGTGTTGTGATTTTTTACATCAAAACCGCTTCCGTTGTCTTGTACAATCAATGTGTATTGCGAATCTGACTTCTTAAACTCTACAGTAACGTTTCCTTCCGGTAAGTTTTTAAAAGCATGTTTGAATGAATTGGTGACTAATTCATTTACGATTAATCCTAATGGAATAGCGGTATCTAAGTCGATGGTAACATTATCACAATTTAATTTAGTGGTAATTCGACAGGTGCTAACAGCATATGATTTTTCAATTTGCATTAACAAAGCATTCAAGTATTCTGAAATACTTATGTTAGTCATGTTGCTCTTGTTATAAAGCATTTGATGAATGAGCGACATGGAATTAATGCGTAAGCGGCTTTCCTGTAAAATCTCTTTGGCCTCTTTGCTCTCAATCACATCCGACTGCAAACTCAACATGCTTGAAATAATTTGAAGATTATTTTTAACGCGGTGGTGAATTTCTTTGATTAAAAATTCTTTTTCTTTCAATGCATTTTCGATGGCTGTTTTCTGCTGAATGATGTGTTTGTTTTTAATGAATAATTCACCTTGACGGCGCTTATTCATCTGATTATTGATGATTAGAAAAGTAATAACGAAAGCCAGAACAACAACACTTAATAATAAGTACGATCTTCTGGTTTTTTCGTGTTCATACAATAAATTATTTTGCTGAATGATTTTTTCTTTTTGAACTAAAAGATTTTCTTTTTGATATAAATCGAAAGAAATTTGTTGATTGATTAATTTGCTTTCGTTGTCAACCTTCTGAATGGAATCTTTAAATCGAATGTATTTATCGTAATTTTCAGAAGCTTTGGCAAGGTTACCTGTATACTTGTGGTATTTTGCCTCTACTAAAATATTACTGAGCGTAGGCGCTAATTCTTCAATTTTTGCAATGAGTGGCTTACAGCTGTCGATATATTTTCGGGCAACATCAAACTTTTTAAGTTCCATGTAACATTCCGCAATAAGGTTATAACTATTGGCCGCGCTCAGGAGATTGCCTTGCTTCAAACTATAATAAATATCTTTTTTAAGAGGAGGAATTGCTTCAGCATAATTATGTTGCTTTGCCAGAATGGAGGCCATGTTCCCCTCAATTAATCCGCTGAAGAAATCAAAAAAAGTACGGTTTTTATCATCACGCATTTTTGCATCAATCAAAACTTTCGCTTTCTGAAAATAATGCATCGCGCTGTCTAATTTGTTGGCACGGTTAAAGTGCACCCCCATATCATTGTAGAAATTTCCGAGAACGGTGGTGTCTTTTTTTGATTCCGCCGGCTTTTCATTAAACTCTTTTCTTAATTCGCGGGTCGACTCAACCGGCATGCCAAGTTGCATGTAGATATAACTTTTCTTAGGCGAATAGTTCTTTTTAAAGTCCTCAGGAAAACGATGTTTAATACGATCAAATATTTCCTGAATCTCAAACGCTTTATTGTAGTTACGTAATTTTATATAAGCAGGGGATAATATATTAAGTACAGTTAAACTGTCCTGTAATCCTTGAGCATGAAAGCGCAAACTGTTTTCTAAAACAAAAATGGCTTTATGATGCTCCATTTTGTTTGCTTCTATACGAGCATCAATAATGTCGAAGTAAAACTTAGCTTCGTTGCTGTTGGTGTTATAATAAACCTTCTGTTTTAATTGTACTAAACTATCCTTGATTAATGGATAAACAGTAGCCAGGTCTTCAGATTTTAGTTTAAAAGCCATCTGAACTTTTTGTTTAAGATCCGCCTTGTTGAAGGCCGTAACAAAGCTGTCTTTGTTAAAAACCTGCGCAGAGAGAAAGGCCGGAAGAAAAAACAAAAAATATAGGAATCTGTTTACCATTATGTTCGATACACAAATATAGTCTTATTCAATTATATTTTAATAAATCAAAATAATAATGCTAAATCTAAAACTATCTAAACGTGTTTTTTCGTAAATTTAGTCTTATGAAAAAAATATTACTTGGACTATTACTTTATTCCTCATTTAGGCTGATTTCACAGGTTACATTTACTGATTCTAATCTCCCTATTATCGTTATAAATACAGGAACTGCAACAATTGTAGATGCTTATAAAATTACGGCTGACTTCGGCGTAATCTATAATGGTCCGGGTAACCGAAATTACCTTACAGATCCTTACAATTATTTTGGAAAAATCGGCATAGAAATCAGAGGGTCTACCTCTCAACAATACCCGAAGAAATCATATGGTCTTGAAACACGTGATATTTTAGGAAATAATCTTGACACTACAATTTTAGGTTTACCACCTGAAAACGATTGGATACTTTACGGAGCGTATCCGGACAAAACACTTATGCGAAACGAAATTACGTATGATTTATTCAGACGAATGGGACACTATGATGCAAGGTACAAATTCGTAGAATTGGTTATTAATGGTCAGTACAAAGGCGTATACTCCTTTATGGAAAAACTTAAAAGAGATAAAAACCGCATTAACATTTCTAAATTAACTTTAGCAGATACTATCGGTGACCAGTTAACCGGAGGCTATGTGATTAAAGTAGATAAGCCTACCGGCAGCAGCACCAGCACATGGAACTCCCCATATAATTCTAAAGTAAAGTATTTGTATCATGATCCCGAAGATGTGGATTTAACAACGACACAAAAAAACTATATTAAAAACTACGTTGTAAATTTTGAGAACGTTACGAATTCACCGGGTTACAACAATCCTGTTTCGGGTTATCCTTCTTTAATTGACGTCAACTCATTTGTAGATTTTATGATTATGCAGGAGTTAGGCAAGACCGTTGACGGGTATAGATCGAGTTCGTTCATGTATAAAGATAAAGACAGTAAGGGCGGGTTACTAAAGGCAGGACCAATGTGGGATTTTAATTTGTCTTATGGTAATGCGGATTATTGTGCGGCATACGATACAACAGGTTATCAGTATAAATTCAATATGCTTTGTGGCTCTACCTTTACGAGCAATGTGCCTTTTTATTGGGAAAAATTTACGCAAGACACTAACTTTTGTAATAAACTACAATGCAGGTGGCAATATTTACGCAAGACAATTTTAAAAGAAGACAGCATCAACAAAAGAATTGATGATTTAGCAACAATACTTGCTGAATCACAAGTGCGGAACTTTATACAGTGGCCGATACTTGGTGTCTATGTAAATTGGAATTATTACATAGGGGCAACTTATCTGGATGAATTAAATTATTTAAAGAAATGGTTTAGATCACGTTCATCCTGGCTGGATACAAATTGGCCCGGAACATGTTATCTGGATGTTTCAATTGGAGAACAAAACACAATACCGGTTTCATGGCAAGCATTTCCAAATCCTGCCACAAATTATTTTTACATTAAAGTAAACGAACCATTTTATTTAAGCGGAGCAGAATTGCGTTTGTGTGATGTTAACGGAAAGGAAGTTTTAAAAGAAAGCAACATTAATTACAATGAGATTCTGATTTTAAAAGGAAACCTGGCAGCAGGAATGTATTTCTTCAATCTGCAACAAAACGGAAAATTAGTAGCTAAAGGCAAAATAGTATTCACAGATTAATTTCCCTCTTTGTATATAGCGGTGTAAACTTTTCCTTCTGAAGTTATATAACCCCTGTACATACCCTCTGTGTTAAACGGCATGGCCATATTTCCTTTTTTATCCAGTACAATTACGCCGCCTTCTCCTCCCATTTTTACCATTTTTTCAAGTATAACTTTTTCAGCTGCTTCCTTAACGCTTAAGTTTTTATGTTCGATAAGAGATGCAATTTCGTGCCCCACTACCGCGCGGATAAAATACTCTCCGTGCCCCGTACAAGATACAGCACAAGAATTATTATTAGCATAAGTTCCTGCACCAATAATGGGCGCATCACCAACGCGGCCGTATTTTTTATTAGTCATTCCTCCGGTGGAGGTTGCGGCTGAAATATTTCCAAAATTATCTAATGCAACAGCACCAACTGTTCCGTGCTTATCAGGTTTGCTTTTAGTTTTAACAGAATCTGTATGATCCATCTCTATTTTGTTTTGTTCTTTCGCTTTTAAATATTGCTGATAGCGGTACTCATCATAAAAATATTTAGGCTCTACAATTTCAAGTTTTTTTTCTTGCGCGAATTTTTCAGCGCCATCACCAATTAACATGACGTGCTCAGATTTTTCCATCACTGCCCGCGCGGCTTTTATTGGATTTTTTATTGTATGCACTCCGGCTACAGCTCCCGCTTTTAAATTGCTACCATCCATAATCGCAGCATCCATTTCGTTTTTACCGTCACTGTTAAACACAGAACCTTTGCCTGCATTAAAGAGCGGCGAATCTTCCATAACAACTATGGCAGCCTCTACAGCGTCGAGACTAGTGCCTCCTTTTTGTAATACAGCATAACCTGCTTTTAGCGCTTCAGTTAATTTTTCATGATAAGCTTTTTCTTTTTCAGGTGTCATATTTTTCTTTAAGATAGTGCCCGCGCCACCATGAATTGCGAGTACAACTTTATCACTTTGACTCATGAGATGTAATGTATTTAATGAGAATAAAACAACTAATACACGAAGAAAATAATTCATGAAATAAATATAGAACTAATTCCTGAATTTATCCTGCCCATCCGTCTCGGTCTAAACTTCGGTATTGAATAGCTTCAGCAATGTGATTAGGCTCTATGTTTTCCGCTCCATCCAAATCAGCAATAGTACGCCCAACTTTTAATATTCTATCATAGGCCCTCGCTGAAAGGCCTAATTTTTCCATAGCGCTTTTTAAAAGCGAATTGCCTGCCTCACTTAAACTGCAGTATGATTTTAATTCTTTCGTATGCATTTGTGAATTGCTGTATATACCGGGTAAGCCGGCGAAACGTTCGCTTTGTTTTTCTCGTGCTTTTATAACACGCTCACGGATGTTTTTGCTCGACTCTGAATTTTGCGGTTTGCTTAATTCATTAAACGGAACGGGCGTTACCTCCACATGCAAATCTATCCTATCTAATAATGGACCCGATATTTTAGTCAAATATTTTTGTACTACTCCCGGCGCACAAACACATTCTTTTTCCGGATGATTATAATAACCGCAGGGACAAGGATTCATACTCGCCACCAACATAAAACTGGCGGGATACTCCACGCTGAACTTAGCGCGACTGATGGTAACAACGCGGTCTTCTAACGGTTGTCGCATTACCTCCAGTACGGTACGTTTAAACTCAGGTAACTCATCTAAAAATAAAACCCCATTATGTGCTAAGGAAATTTCTCCGGGTTGAGGATGGTTGCCGCCTCCAACAAGCGCTACATCGCTAATGGTGTGGTGCGGACTTCTAAACGGGCGTTGCGTGATTAATCCGGCTTGTTTAACCGTTTTTCCCGCTACACTATGTATTTTTGTGGTTTCTAAAGCTTCCTCGAGAGAAAGCGGTGGTAAAATAGAAGGCATTCGTTTGCTCAACATTGTTTTTCCGGCGCCGGGCGGACCAATTAAAATCACATTATGTCCGCCTGCAGCCGCAATTTCCAGAGCCCGTTTAATGTTTTCCTGGCCTTTTACATCTGCAAAATCAAATGAAATATCATTGAGTCGATTTAAAAAAGTTTCTTTAATGTTTACATGTATTCTTTCCAGTCCAACTCCTTCATTTAAAAATTCGATGACCTGTTTCAAATTGTCGGCGCTGTATACTTCAAGCCCTTCTACTACGGCAGCTTCTTCTGCATTTTGTGCCGGGAGGATGATTCCTTTAAAGCCATCTTGTTTGGCTTTAATTGCAATGGGCAAACAACCTTTAATCGGACGTATTTCTCCATCTAAAGCCAACTCACCCATGATAGCGTAATCTTCTAAAAAATCTTTTTTCAGTTGTTCGGATGCGGCTAAAATTCCCATAGCAATGGTTAAATCATAAGCCGAACCTTCTTTACGCACATCGGCCGGCGCCATGTTAATGGTGATGTGTTTTACCGGCATGTTTAGCCCGTTGTTCTTTAACGCCGCATTAATTCGCTGTTGACTTTCCTTTATGGCACTATCCGGTAGGCCTACAATAAAAAAATTAACTCCTTTCTGAATATTAACCTCCACAATTACTTTGGTGGCGGTAATTCCGTGCACCGCATACCCAAACGTTTTTACCAGCATATAATCTTGTTTTTGCGGCAAAGAAACCATGAAAGCATACAGAACCTTGCTATAAATTGTAGTATTTAACGTCTTGTGCCCAAATTGGACTTGCTAATATGATTCCTAAGTTTTATTTTTAAAACTTAAATTTCGGATATGAAAAAGATTTTTTTATCAAGCGCACTTGCAATATTTACTACTACTGTTTGTTTGGCACAATCAAAACCCGATATCACTGATTTAAACTGTTATAATAAATGGTCGGTAAAATTTGAAGAGCGTGGTGCTGAGGATGTAAAGGATGGATCATACACCGATGTTATTATTTCTTTCCGTCAGGGAGCAAAAGCGGATTGTTATACAGGAAAGGCTGAGGTAATGGGGGGTAAAGTAGTGCATTTTTATACTGAAAACGTGGAAGGACAATATGTTGAGGTGAAGAAAACATATAAAGCCAGTTCTCCAAAAGAAGTAACTATTATCAATGGCATTAGTTCAACCATGATAACCATTCATAATGAGCTAATTAACGTAATTTGGCCCAACAAATTAAAGGCTAAGAAAGCAGCTCTTAAGCGCGCTCCGGAGCCTACCGACGATTAAAATATCACATTTTAACTTCTAGTTCTGCTTTTATTGCGGAAAAACCTGTTTCTCAGGGTAATTGCTATTAAAAAATTCTTATTTTTGCAGCCCTTATATTAATACAAGTTTTATGCCCATGAATATTTCGAAGAAAGACATCGACAGTTTAAATGCCGAAATCGTTATCAATTTAGGCCCTGCCGATTATGAAGGAAAAGTTACGGAAGCTATTAAAAAAGTACAACGTAATGCGGCGATGCCGGGTTTCCGCCCCGGAAAAGTTCCGGTAGGTTTAATTAAAAAACAATACGGCACTTCTATTTTAGTTGAAGAGTTAAACAAAATCTTAAACGACAGTTTACACAATTATATTAACGATAACAGCATCGAGATTCTTGGTAATCCAATGCCGAAAGAACAACAGCCGGTTGATTGGAATAACCAAAAGGATTTTACTTTCACTTACGAATTAGGTTTAGCACCAAAGTTTGATGTGAAGGTGGATGACTCACATTCTTTCACTTATAAAAAAGTAAAGGTAGATGAAGAGTTAGTAGAAAAATATTTAAAGGATGTTCGTCGTAATTACGGTAAATCAGTAAACCCTGAAGTTGCCGGTGATAAAGATGTTTTGTTCGTTGATATTGTTGAGTTGGATGCTGATGGAAACATTGTTCCTGGTGGAATTTTTAAATCAACAAGTATTGGTATCGACCGTTTGAAAAACGAAACTATTAAGCCGAAATTAATCGGTTTAAAGAAGGAAGATAAACTTGTAGTTAATGTAAACGAGTTGTATGAAACTGCTCTTGACAAATCTATTTCTTTAGGAATTGATAAAGAAGCAGCAGAATCATTTAATGGAAACATTCAGCTTACCGTTAAGAACATCGCCCGACTTGAAGATGCTGAATTGAACCAAGAATTGTTCGATAAACTTTATGGAGCAGGCAACATTAATTCAGAAGAAGAATTCAAAAATAAAATTAAGGAAGAGTTAGGCTTGATGTTTAATCAGGATAGCGATCGCGATTTACGTAAGGAAATCGAGAAAACCTTAGTGACTAAATTAAACTTACAATTACCGGATAGTTTCTTAAAACGTTGGTTAATGGCGGTGAATGAAAAGCCGTTGTCGGAAGATCAATTAGAAAAGGAATATCCTGATTATGCGAACGCAATGAAATGGCGTTTAATTGAGAATAAAATTATTAAAGACAACAACATTGTTGTAAGTCCGGAAGAAGCAACAGAAGAAGCGAAGGCTTTCATCCGCGGCGAGTACGCACGTTACGGACAAACTCCTCAGGAAGAGGATGTAAATAAAATTGCGAAAGATTTGTTAACCCGCGAAAAAGAAGCACAAAAGATTTTCGAAAATCTTTATGCGAAAAAAGTACTTGATTTAATCAAGGAAAAATGCAAGCTTAACAGTAAGGAAGTTTCTTATAACGAGTTTTTCGGTATAAGCAACTAACATGAACAAACA
>JAEUTQ010000004.1 GCA_016787445.1 Bacteroidia bacterium | reverse complement strand
TTACAAGTAAACGATAAATATTTAATTGCCTTAGTTAACAGGGGTGCATCGCGCATGGATGCCGGTAATATTTCAGCTGCTAAAACAGATTTTGATGAGGTAATAAAAAAGGACCCAAGCAATTCATCTGCATTTAATGGATTAGCTTCTGTATTCATTAAACAAAAGGAATATAAAAAGGCTAAAGATATGGCCGATAAAGCCATTCAATTAAATCCAAAAAACGGTCCGGCTTATTATAACCGAGGTATCGCGCGTCAAATGTTACGCGAAGAAGAGGGAAGTTGCGCCGATTGGAAAAAAGCAGTTGAATTGGGAGTTACTGCAGCTAAATCATTTATTAACTCAGATTGCACCGAATAACCATGAAAAAGATATTATACATACTTACGGTTGTAGCCTTGCCTTTTTTGGCATTTTCTCAGAATGTTGAATTTGAGAAAAAGAATTTCCCCGATAAAAAAGACGAATTGCGCGAGGCTATTGCAGCCATTCGCGAAGGAGATGCTATTATTGATATGGGAGAAGAACGTTTATACATGGCGGCTTTACCTTATTATTTGAAAGCACAGGCCTTCAATCCGAATAACGATAAGGTGAACTTTATGATTGCAGTTTGTTATTTAAGTAAAAACTCACACGAAAGAAGCAGGGCCTATGATTATGTAATGAAGGCTTATCAATTAAATCCTAACGTTGATAAAAAAATCAAGTTTTATTTAGGGGCGGCTTATCAACTACAATCCGAATGGGATAAGGCAATAGCTGAGTTTGAAGCCTATAAGAATACACAAAAACTGGACGATGTTGAATTGAAAAAAACATTGAAGCACATCGATGAATGTAAAACAGGAAAGGAATTATCAAAAAATCCGGTTCGCGTATTTATTGATAATGTCGGACAAGAAATCAATGGCCCTTACAGCGATTATTCTCCTGTAATTTCAGCCGACGAAAGCGTGATGTTATTTACATCCAGACGACCGGGCGGCGTTAATCCGGAATTATGTCCGGAAGATAATTTGTCTTACGAAGATATTTGGTTGTCTACCAAACAAAAGAAGAAATGGAGCTTGGCAACGAATATCGGCACGCCGGTAAATATTGCAAAGCATAACTCCGCTATTTGTTTGTCGCCTGATGGGCAGCGTTTGATTACTTACGTTGATGAAAACGGCGGTGATTTATTTATTTCCGAATTGAAAGGTTTAACCTGGACAAAACCTGAGAATTTAGGCAAAGCGGTTAACAGCTCAGGTCACGAACCTTCAGCTACTTTTTCTTATGACGGAAAGGTGTTGTATTTCGTAAGTGACCGAAAGGGAGGATTAGGCGCACATGATATTTATTACTCAATAATTAACGAAAAAGGAAAATTTGAGAAGGCTGTAAACATTGGCCCACCACTGAATAGTGAATATGGCGAAGACGGTGTTTACATGATGCCCGACGGAAAAACTATGTATTATTCTTCAAAGGGTCCGGGTACCATTGGCGGATTTGATATTTTCAAAACAACGTTGGAAAACGGAGTATGGAGCAAACCGGAAAACTTAGGGATTCCAATTAATACGCCCGATGATGATGTGTTTTTTGTGTTGTCGGCAAATGGCCGTCATGGTTATTATTCAAGCTCCAGCATGAAAGGCTATGGAGGTGCGGATATTTTCCGTTTGACACTATTAGGGCCGGAGAAGCAACCTATGCTCAATACAGAAGATCAATTATTGGCAATGGCAGCAAATCCTATTTCTAATTTAAAAACAGAAGGTGCGGTTGAAGCGAAAGGACCGAAAATGGCTTTATTAAAAGGTGTAATCACCGATGCTAAAACAAACGAGGTTCTGGAAGCTAATATTGACTTAATTGATAACGAAAAGAATGTTGTATTAGCCACATTTAAATCAAATAGTTCAACAGGTCGATATTTAGTTACATTACCGGCCGGTAGAAACTATGGTATTGCCGTTAGAAAGGATGGATATTTGTTTCACTCCGAAAACTTCATCATTGATATTAATGCAACCTACGTGGAATATGTAAAAGACGTTGCCTTGAAGAAAGTAGAAGTTGGAAGTGTTATTGTATTAAGAAATATTTTCTTTGATTTTGATAAAGCAACTATCCGTCCGGAGTCGGCCAATGAGTTAGACCGATTAATAAAATTATTAACTGAAAACCCAACCATTAAAATTGAGTTAGGCTCTCATACGGATAGCAAGGGTTCGGATGAATACAACATGAAATTATCCGATAGCCGTTCTCAATCTGTGGTAAGTTATTTAATCAGTAAAGGAATTCCATCCGATCGCTTAACAGCAAAAGGTTATGGCGAAACCAAGCCAATTGACACGAATGATACTGATGAAGGACGACAAAACAATCGCCGAACGGAGTTCAAAATTTTAAGTAAGTAAAAAAGAAAGCCCCGACATTTGCCGGGGCTTTTTTATTGAATTAAATTTTACTGTTACGAAGTGGGATATACGTCTTGTCGTTTTCGATAACAATGTGTCCTTGATCTTGAAGGCTCATTATAATTTCATTCAGATATTGCTCAAGGAGTTTCTTATCCTCTTTCCAAAAATGCATAATAGTTGCCTTTAAAGTGTCCTCTATGCGTTCAATTTTGTGAATGGCAATCCTGCTGAGGTAAAACAAAATCAACTCTGATTTTAATTGGAGATTATCTTTAGAAATAATTTCTTTTTCTTCTTGTTTTTCACTCTTAACAACAGGCTTTTGTTTCTGCGCTTCTCTCTTAATTGTTTCCATTCTTTTCACAGCCCAACCTTTTCCTCCCTCGAGAGCGCCACAAATAAATTTCATGTCGTGTTTTTTTTCAATGTAGCGTACCAGTGTGCTGGGTCCTGCTTTGCGGTTCCAGTCTTTACGCTCTATTAAAAGCGCTTCGCCTTCTTTTAGATTGATTAGCGAGTTAAAAACAATGGAACTTCGTCCTTTACCTTTAATGGGTAGTTGATCGAATTCAGAGGAGGTTAATTTTCTCATAAAAGTGTTAATAACTTGTTCAAAAGTACGATTTTCTACGGTTTAGACAAGCATTAGGTTGCATATCGTGATGTAAGTGGCCTGTTTTACAGCGATTTAATGCTTGTTTAATATTTTGATTAACTATTGTTTAACTGTTGTTTAAATAGTGTATAAAGAAATAAAAACCTGAAAATCAAGCATATAAAAGAAAAAGCCCGTCAAAAGACGGGCTTTAAATAAAAGGAGAAATGGGTTTTAAATTAGTTGTTGTCTCCCAAAACCTTTAGCAATTCATCCAGTTTAGGGGTTAAAATTATCTCAGTACGGCGGTTTTTCTTGCGTGCTTCGGCTGTTTTTGCGGCATCCAAAGGGAAAAACTCACCTCTGCCGGCTGCTGTAATGCGATTAGCTTCAATTTTAGAGCCTGTGAGCATAATTTTAGTCACCGAAGTGGCGCGCATCACACTTAAATCCCAATTATCTTTTATTTCACCTGCGCCTTTCATTGGTACATCATCGGTATGACCTTCTACCATCACATTGATATCGGTATTTTGTTCCAATACTTTCGCCACGTTCTTTAATGCTTCAATACCTTTTGGTTCTACATTGGTTTTTCCACTGGCAAAAAGTAAACTTTCATCCATACTCACATAAACCTTTCCGTTCTTCTGAGTAATGGTTAATCCTTTGTTTTCGAAATTGTATAAAGCATCACTTAATTTTTTCTTCAAATCATTAGCTGCCTGATCTTTTTTCTTTAAGATGTCTTCCAGCTCTGCAACACGGGCTTCACGCTTTTTTAATTCGGCAGCTAAGGCATCCAGCTCTTGTTGTTGTTTGTTTAATTTCAACTCAAGCGCTTTTAATTCATCTTGCTTCTTCAATAATTGTTCCTGCGTTAATTGTAAATCGCTGCTCAATTTGGCATTGTCTTTTTCACTTCCGCTTAAGAGTTTATTTAGACGATCCATTAACTGTTCGTTCAGCATATTTAATTTATCGTATTTGCTGGTTAAGTTGCGGTAATTCGAACCTATAATGGAAGTATCACGTTGCAATCCGCCAAGTGCTTTGGCGTTTTTCTCGTATTGTTCATTTAACTCTGCCAGTTTGGTTTCGTTTTCCTGGGCCGACTTTTTAATAGCGGCTAATTCCTTTTCACATTCCTGTTGTTTGCTTTTCGATTCTTCCAACAAGCGCTGAGGCACACAAGCTGTTAATACAGCGATAAGGCCTAAAACTATAATTTTCTTCATCTTCATAAATTGTATTCAAAATTAACACCATTGTTAAAGTGCTTTTGTAAATAATGGCTTACTTTTTAACAATGAAATGTGACAATTTTTAACAGCTATTTGCGCAACATGCCCTTAATTTTAACGTATAATTTGTTAAAAGCTTATGGAAACACTTGCAAAAAACTGGTTAACCGAAGGCTTAATAGATTTTGAATACAAAAAGTACATTCTGTTGGCCTACCTCAAAAAGGTGCACGATAAATTTTCGAGCACACAGCTTTATCCTGAATTTTCAGAATTAATTGAGCATTTCAGGAATCTGAAGGAGCTAAAAGAATCAGAGAACAAGCTAAACGACAGTTTTAAAAAACCTTTAGAGTCAATAGACACCGAAAATCTTAAACTAAATTATAAATCTCCGGAAGAAGAGGAGTGGTTTCAGGAAATTAAGCAGATTATTGAATTTAGCATGCCGCTTATGGCACGGGAAGTGATGCAAGGAAAAACTATTTTTGACTATGTAGAAAAAAACATTCAGCGCGAACCTCTTGGCATTCTCCCAATCAATAAAAACGAAGGCTACTTTATTTTAAGCACTCCACCCGAAAAAGAAGTGTTTGTGTACAATTATGAGTTGTCGCCCATCTCATTCGTCAACCAAAAGGCAATGAGTTTTAAAACAAATTATGTTTCTTCTTACACCATATCCCTTTCCATGCCAATCGATAAAGTGAAGCAGGACTTAATTTATCAAAATCCATATCTGCCAAATCCGGCAGTTTACATTTTTCAATCGTCCATTCCTTTGCCCACAAAAGAAACGTTTTTACCTGTGGTGAAACGTCTTTTGTTCAGTCAGCTTACTGCGAACAAAATTTAACTTGGTTTTTATAATCGTATGCTCTAATTTCATTGGCAAATTCTGTTACTATGCTAAAAATTAAAACTTTTGCCGATTATCAAAATGAGTATAAGCAATCCGTTGAAAATCCGGAGGCTTTTTGGGAGGAGAAAGCAAGTCACTTTACCTGGCGTAAAAAGTGGGACAAAGTTTTAAATTGGAATTTTAAGGACTATGACGTGAAGTGGTTCGTTAATGGTAAGCTTAATATTACCGAAAATTGTATCGATCGCCATTTACCAACGAAGGGTAACGAAACTGCTTTTGTTTGGGAATCAAACTTTGAAGATAAACCTAATCGCGTAATTACTTATCAGCAATTACATGATGAAGTATGTCGCTTAGCCAATGTTTTGAAGAGTTTTGGTGTTAAAAAGGGAGATCGTGTTTGTATTTATTTACCCATGATTCCTGAAGCTGTTTTTTCTATGCTGGCTTGCGCACGCATTGGCGCTGTTCATTCGGTGGTGTTTGCAGGTTTTTCTGCAGCTTCTTTGTCAAGTCGCATACAAGATTCAGATTGCAAAGTGGTGTTAACGAGTGATGGTTCTTACCGTGGCGACAAAACCATTAATTTAAAGTCGGTGGTAGATGAAGCTCTGGAGACCTGCGCTTCTGTTACCAACGTCTTAGTCTACAAACATACCGGTGCTTCTGTTAACATACTTTCAGGCAGAGATATTTGGTGGCATGATGTAGTGCCGCAATCTTCCGACCGTTATGAGGCAGAAACTATGGATAGCGAGGATATGCTTTTTATCCTTTACACCTCAGGTTCAACCGGTAAACCAAAGGGCGTTGTGCATACATGCGGCGGTTACATGGTATATACTTGCTACTCCTTTTTAAACGTTTTTCAATACAACCCGGGTGATATTTATTGGTGTACAGCCGATGTGGGCTGGATAACAGGACACTCCTATATTACATACGGCCCTTTATTAGCCGGCGCCACTTCTGTTATTTTTGAAGGCGTTCCTACTTTTCCGGATGCGGGTCGCTTTTGGAAAGTGGTGGATAAACACAAAGTCACTCATTTTTACACGGCTCCAACCGCTATCCGTGCACTGGAAGCCGCAGGACTGAACTACGTTAGTCCGTACAATTTAAGCAGTTTAAAAGTATTAGGCAGCGTAGGCGAGCCCATTAATGAAGAGGCATGGCATTGGTACAATAAAAACATAGGTAAAGAAAAATGCCCTATTGTAGATACCTGGTGGCAAACCGAAACCGGCGGCATTTTAATTTCTCCATTAGCTGGAATTACGAAAACTAAACCAAGCTTTGCAACATTACCTTTACCCGGCGTTCAGCCGCTATTGGTAGATGAAAAAGGAAATGAAATTACCGGAAACAATGTAGAAGGTAATTTATGCATTAAATTCCCATGGCCATCTATTATCCGTACCACTTTTGGTGATCATGAACGCTGCAAACAAACGTATTTTTCCACTTATAATAATCTTTATTTTACCGGTGATGGATGTAAGCGCGATGAAAATGGATATTACCGAATTACAGGCCGTGTGGATGATGTGATGAATGTAAGCGGTCATCGCATTGGAACAGCGGAAGTGGAGAGTGCCATTAACATGCATGCCGATGTGGTTGAAAGCGCTGTTGTTGGATATCCACACGATATAAAGGGACAAGGTATTTACGCCTATGTTATTGTTCCTTCCACACAAAAGAATCACGATATTTTGCGTAAAGAAATTATTGCTGAGGTAAACAAAGTAATCGGACCAATTGCTAAGCCCGATAAAATACAGATTGTAAGTGGTCTTCCAAAAACGCGCAGTGGTAAAATCATGCGCCGGATTTTGCGTAAAGTAGCTGAGGGCGAAATTTCTAATTTAGGAGACACATCTACTTTGTTAGACCCGGCTGTAGTAGAGGAAATTGTGAAAACACGTTTATAGATGTCAGATCAAAAACTGCATTTTGAATATTTGGATTCTCCCATCGGCGAGATTGAACTAACATCAACCTCTAACGAGCTATTATCAGTTTTGTTTGTCAAGGTGGGCAAAATCACTCTTGAAAAGCAGCCATTTTCTTTTTCGCCGATTAATGCAGAAGCAAAAAAGCAATTGCAGGCTTATTTTAATAAGGAACTAACGTCCTTCGCCTTGCCGCTTCGTCCGGCCGGTACCGATTTCCAAAAGGCTGTTTGGCAGGAATTGCAAAAAATTCCATACGGCACAACCATCTCCTATTTAAATTTGGCAAAGCGATTGGGCGACGAAAACGCCATTCGTGCCGTAGCCGCGGCAAACGGAAAAAATCCAATATCCATTATTATTCCTTGTCACCGCGTGATTGGAAGCGATGGTAAACTTGTGGGCTATTCAGGAGAGCTTTGGCGGAAGAAATGGTTACTGGAACAGGAAAGCGGTCAGGCCTCTCTTTTCTAGCAAATTTTAGGCGTTTATCCCCCAAAATGGGGGACTTAATGTCTAATAAATCAAGCAGATAGCTTTTTTTCGTCTAACTATACCCGAATTTATCTAAAAAATTGGCAATCCCCTCTTTTTTACGGTAGTTTCGCTCCCGTTTTAAAAACCCTAGCTAATGAAACGTTTACTTGTATTTATTCTGGCCATTCAATTCGTATTTAAACCGGTGGCCAAAGCCGATGAAGGCATGTGGTTACCTATGTTATTAGGCGAACAGGTTTATGCCGACATGGTAAAGAAAGGATTAAAAGTTACCAAAGAACAATTATACAGCATCAATCAGGCAAGCATTAAAGACGCCATTATCATTTTTGGCGGTGGGTGCACAGGAGAAATCGTAAGTAAAGAGGGATTGATTTTTACCAATCACCATTGCGGGTATAATGCAATTGCAGCTGCTTCAACAGTTGAGCACAATTATTTACGCGACGGGTTTTGGGCAAAAACAAAACAAGAAGAAATTCCTGCTGCCGGTGTACACGCACAGTTTTTAATTAAAATTGTAGACGTTACAGATAAAGTAAACGAGAAAATAAAAGATTTAAAAGCGCTTGAATTAACGCAGAAGTTACAAGGGATCTTAACTGAACTGGCGAACAAAGAAACAGAAGGTACCGGTTACGAAGGCCGTATTGCTTCTATGTTTAAAGGCAATCAGTTTTTATTGTTTGTTTACGAGCGTTACAAAGATGTTCGCTTAGTTGGAACACCTGCAGAAAGCATTGGAAAATTTGGTGGCGATACTGATAACTGGGAGTGGCCTCGTCACACCGGCGATTTCTCTATTTTCCGTGTGTACATGAGTAAAGACGGAAAGGCAGCAGATTACGCTGCGGATAATATTCCTTACAAAGCAAAATATTCTTTACCGGTTTCAATTAAAGGAGTAAAAGACGGAGATTTCGCAATGATTTTTGGATATCCTGGGGGTACCAACCGTTATGAAACTTCTTACGGTGTTAAATTAAAAACCGATATCGAAAATCCATCATTAGTTGCTTTACGTGATCAGCGTTTAAAGTACATGCATGAAGAAATGATAAAAGATCCGGCAGTAAAATTAAAATTAGCGGGATATTATGCAGGCGTTGCAAACTATTGGAAGTTTTTCGATGGCGAATCAAAACAATTATTAAAGTTTAAAACTTACGAAGAGAAACAAGCTAACGAAGCTGCTTTTGCAGCGTGGGCAAAAGGCAAACCTGAGTTTGATAATCTCTTTGCTGACTATGCAAAAATCTACGACGCTTGGAGACCATACGCAAAACACCGTGTGTATTTGAATGAAGGTATTTTAGGTTCACCATTAATTGCAATGGCGGCTAATATGCAAAGATTAGATGCCTTATTAAGTAAGAAAGATGCGTCGAAGGAAGAAATTACTAAGATGGTGGGCATGCTAAAAAGAGCACACGCCGCGTTTATTGAAGGCGAAGATGTTACTTCTGATAAAAACATTTTAGCCTTTGTTACTCAAAGTTTCTATAATGAAGTGGATGCTACGCAACATCCGAAAGGATTTTATAATTGGGTGAACACAAAGTTTGGCGAATTAAAAAATAAACAATGCTATACATTGTTGGCAGATTACGTGTTCAACAACACAATGTTGTTAGATGCAAAGAAATTCGAAGCCTTTTTAGCAAATCCCGACACTGCTGCTTTGCATAAAGATGCTGCATTTATGGTTGCAAATACTTTCAACTCTAATTTCAATAACAATTATCAGAAATACTTCATGGACTTTACGTCACAAAATAATTATTTAGGACGTACTTATCTCAAAGGAATTTTAGAAATGAATAAGGGTAAGAAAATGTATCCGGATGCTAACTTCACCATGCGCGTTTCTTATGGTAATGTAAAATCGTATACGCCTCGTGATGGTGTTAAATACAGTCACGTTTGTACCTTAAAAGGTGTTTTAGAAAAATACAAACCGGGCGATTATGAATTTGATTTACCTGCTAACTTAATTGAAGCAGCTAAGAAAAAGGATTTCGGTCAGTATGCCGACCCTGCTTATAATGACATTGTAGTTTCTTACATTACCACGAATGATATTACTGGTGGAAACTCAGGCTCACCGGTTATCAATTCTAAAGGCGAATTAATTGGTTTAGCATTTGACGGTAACTACGAAGCATTAAGTCATAAAATTACCTTTGATAAGGATTTGAACCGCACCATTAATGTGGATGTTCGTTATGTGTTGTGGGTTATTGAAAA
Organism: Bacteroidia bacterium; assembly: GCA_016787445.1. GTDB lineage: Bacteria > Bacteroidota > Bacteroidia > B-17B0 > Aurantibacillaceae > JAHEYG01. The sequence continues at coordinate 40,305 of JAEUTQ010000004.1, read as the reverse complement.
ACTAGGCGGCGCTACTAACATTATTAATGAATTGGATTTACGTAAAAACTAATAATAATCACTTTCGTAAAAACCCTCTCAGGTATCTGAGGGGGTTTTTTATTTGAATTATTTTCTGCACTTTTAGTTTAAAATCTTTTCATGGCATTCGAAGAATTTAAAAAAGTAGCAAATAGTTTTAATGAGCTGTCTGCACAACAGAAAGAAAAAGCACTTACCGATTGTTCTTCAGCTAAATTTACTTCAGCACATGCAATTAAACACTATCACGACAGTTTGCTGTTTACTTTAGCTTATCCTGAGAACGAAATGATTAGGAATTTAGCAGCTTCTGAAATGAAAAGACTCTCCGTATTTATAAAATCTGCTAATCAAGATGTAAAAGATAAACTTATTTTAAGTGGAATCGCAAATACACAAACAGATGGGGCTTTTAGTTTAAGTTTAGCTAAATGGTTATTAAAAGAATATGGAAAGGATGTTCAGTTACACTCTTTTGATGAGAGCGGCACACATCCGAAAGAAGTTTTAAAATATCTATTTCCTGAAATGGAATTCGAAATGCTCGCCGATGAAAAATTGAAAGCGGGTAAGTGGATTGAAAAACTAAGCGGAACAAAAAACAAACATGAGCAATTGCAATGGCTGGTAAATCATGTGGACTCTATAAAGGTTCCTGATTTAGTGAAAGACCAGCTTTTCGAATCATTATCAGTTTATATAACTGTTTTAGGCCGTGATGAAAAATTTTCACGCAGTTTTGGAAACATTCAACTTACAAAGACTTTTTACCACAGCAACGGAATATTAAAGAAATTTGATGAAGCATCTATTATTAAAAAGAAATTACCGGCTCCTTCCAAATTAAGTAACGCGCAAAGAAAACAAATCATCTATGCCTCACGCACCGCATTAGCCTTGCTAAACCGCGAAACGGATCCTGTCACTTATTGTAACGAAGAAGGACTTCTGTTTTTTGAATTAGAACACGGTTTATCCATCGCCTTATTTAGCATGCTGCCGCAGCGCCGCTTACCGTTAGAGTCATACATCGGATTTATGATGTTTAAAAACGGTTATCCCATGGCATATGGCGGTGGTTGGTTATTCGGACATCGTTCTTTATTAGGAATAAATATTTTCGAAGCATTTCGCGGAGGAGAATCTGCCTTTGTGTTTGCGCAACTTTTGCGTACCTACAAAAACGCTTTTGGTGCAGAGTACTTTGAGGTAGAGCCGTATCAGTTCGGGAAAAATAATCCGGAGGGATTACAATCCGGCGCATTCTGGTTTTACTACCGATTCGGATTCCGTCCGCTCGACGCAGAACTAAACGAACTGGCATTAAAGGAAGCGTCTATCATTGCTGCACAAAAAGGATACCGGTCTTCTATTGAAACCTTGAAGAAATTTACAGCCGGAAACGTATTTGTTAATTTCAGTCATCTTAAGAAACCGCTCAATCCATCTTTGATGAGTAAATACATTTCGCAAAGAATAGCAAGCGATTATAACGGTAATCGTATGAAAGCAGAAGCAGACGCGAGAAAAGCAGTTATTAAAACATTGAAGCTTTCTCCTGGTTTTGTGAAAAGTAATCCTGCCGGAATGAATAAGCTGGTCATGTTTTTTTACATGTGCACTCAATTAAATATACTTAACGTGGAACAAAAGTTATTGGTTAAAAAGCTCATTGAACAAAAGTCAGATTCAGAGTTTGATTACATCAACACGCTAAGTAAAATGAATTTGAATAAAATGCTTTCAGCCGATTGCTTGAAATTTATTTCTTGTTGATGAGCCAAACGCCCACTATAATAATAGCAACGGAAATGAATTGAATCATTCCTACGCTTTCGCCGTCTAAAATTCCCCAACCAACCGCCACGATCGGAATTAAATAAGTACAGCTCGCGGCAAATACAGCACCGGCAGCCTTAATTAAATTATTAAATAAAATGATGGATAAAGCCGTTCCGCAAATAGCGAGTATGCAAATAAAGCCAAAAGAGGAAGCTCCTTGCGGATGCTCCATGAGATGAGAATGAAAATCAGTATTAGAAAACAAATAAACAAGAGCCATTGGTCCGATAATGGTAAACGACCAAACACTCGCTGCAACCGAATTTACTTCCGATAAATATTTTTTAATTCCGTTAACACTGATGGCGTAACAAAAAGTGGCGGCCACTACCAGTAAACTGTAATTTAAATTTTTGGAAGATTCACTTCCGCTATTCATACCTAGAAGCAGCACAGCCCCCACTAATCCAACCGCCACACCAAGCAGCTGTGAGTTTTTGATTTTAGTTTTGTAAACCAGAGCCCCTAATAGAACAGTGAACAATGGAGTTAAGGCGTTGAGCATTCCGGTTAAGCTGCTGCTGATTTCAGTTTCGGCTTTGGTAAATAAGAAGGCAGGTATGAAATTGCCGAATACCCCCATTAACACTAAACCTTTTAAATCCTTTTTTAAGTCAACACTTTTAAAATGTTTCAATAAAAGAGGTAAAAGAAAAATGAAAGCAATAGCAATTCGCAGAGCAGCCACCTCATCACTGGTAAAGGCAATCAATCCTTGTTTCATTAAAATGAAAGAGCTACCCCATACCAACGAAAGTACAATTAAGATAATCCAGGAAGTAGCAGATTGTTTCACGGTGTGAAGGTAAGCTTTGTAAAAAGTATTTTTTGCATTTAATCAAAAACTTTTGATATTTGCTCCCGTAATGATGATAAAGAAAATAAAATGTGCAAAGAAACTTTTCCGATAGGAAAGGCTGTACATTTTATTATAATGATATAAGGCCTTTCCGATGTGGAGAGGCTTTTTTGTTTAATTAAAAAAGAAAAAGAAAATGAAAGTTGCAGTAGTAGGCGCCACAGGATTAGTTGGCACCGTAATGTTACAAGTATTAGAGGAAAGAAATTTTCCGGTTACAGAATTAATTCCGGTTGCCTCCGAGAAATCAGTAGGTAAGGAAATTGAATTTAAAGGGAAAAAGTATAAGATACATTCCATTGATCAGGCTGTGGCATTAAAACCTGAAATTGCATTGTTTTCTGCCGGCGGAAGCACTTCACTGGAAGCAGCGCCCAAGTTTGCGGCTGCCGGAACAACCGTTATTGATAATTCTTCGGCATGGCGTATGGATCCAACTAAAAAATTAGTGGTTCCTGAAATTAACGCATCAGCGCTAACAGCTGCCGATAAAATTATCGCGAATCCCAATTGCTCCACTATTCAAATGGTGGTAGCGCTAAATCCGCTGCATAAAAAATATAAAATCAAGCGTGTTGTGGTGAGTACATATCAATCTGTTACAGGTACAGGGGTGAAGGCCGTTAGTCAGCTTAACAACGAAAGAAACGGTGTGAAAGGGGAGATGGCCTACAAATACCCAATTGATTTGAATGTGATTCCTCAAATCGATGTTTTCCTCGATAATGGCTATACCAAGGAAGAAATGAAAATGGTGAATGAGACGAAGAAAATTATGGGAGATAATTCAATTGCTGTGACTGCTACTACAGTGCGTATTCCAGTTATGGGCGGCCATAGTGAAAGCGTAAATATTGAGTTTGAAAACGAGTTTGAATTGAAAGATATTTTTGAAATCATGAAAAACACACCGGGCATAATTTTACAAGATGACCCGGCGAATCAAATTTATCCGATGCCAATGAATGCGCATCAAAAAGATGAGGTATTTGTTGGAAGAATTCGCAGAGACGAATCACAACCAAAAACAGTAAACATGTGGATTGTTGCCGATAATTTGAGAAAAGGAGCCGCTACCAACGCTGTACAGATTGCGGAGTATTTAATGAAAAGCAAATTGGTTTAATCATTTTGACTTTTAATTTTTAAGCTCTACATTTAGTTTATGATTACACGCCCGTTTAATTTTAAAAAATGGATTGATGAAAATCGCCATTTACTGAAACCACCCGTTAACAACAAAGTGGTTTATAAGGATGCCGAATTTATTGTGATGGTAGTTGGCGGACCAAATTCGCGAAAGGACTATCACTATAATGAAAGTGAAGAGTTCTTTTATCAACTGGAAGGAGATGTGATTGTTCAGATACAAGAGAATGGTAAAGCAGTTGAAGTGCCAATTAAAGAGGGAGAAATATTTTTATTACCGCCACGAGTTCCACATAACCCACGTCGTTTTAAAAACACAATAGGCTTGGTGATGGAGAGAAAGCGTCGCGATGGTGAAAAAGACGGATTGATGTGGTTTTGCGAAAAGTGTAACGAAAAACTATACGACGAATATTTTACCCTAACGGATATCACGAATCAGTTTCAGGCTATTTTCGAAAAATTCTATAACTCCAAAGATTTACGCACCTGTAAAAAGTGCGGACATGTAATGGAGCCGCCGCCTGTTATTTCTTAGCAGTTTAACGTTTATCACTAGAAAGACAAATATTATCATATTAATTGATTATAAATCAATTAATTATACCTTATTTTTGCCGAATTGAAAGGTAAAATATAAAAATACTGACATTAAGGAAAATCATTCAATTTCATGAAATTTGCGGGTTGAAGTTAGAATTCGCAACATAACTATCTCATTTTCAACTATTATATGTTAATAATGTTAAGTTAGTGAACGGCGGGTTTTAATGAGTAAAACGGAGGGGGCAGCACCCAAATTATACTTAACTTTACAGAGTAAACTTTATTCAAGGTCATGAAGAACACAAATTTATTTAAGTCGTTACTGGTAATAGCTATCATTTTCCAGTCGGTAATAACATTTTCTCAAGCGAAAAAGGAAGCACCGTGGTTTGACAGAAAAACCGCTGAGAAAGATGCTATCGCAAAAGGAATTCCTGAAGGGGATTTAGAAGGATATTTATTTGCATTGGAGCGCGAGTTTTATGCTAAGCAACAAGCGCCTGCAAATCCAACAGACCCTAATGGTATTTACACCATGGCCAAAGGAAGCAATCCAGTTATTCAAGGTGCGGGTTGTCCGAACGCCAGCTTTGAAGTTGGAAGTTTTGGTAACTGGAATGGTAGCGCAGGGCATGCACAAACCTGTGGTGCAGCTGGTGCCTTAAGTCCGGTTTACACCCAAACTGTTGCAACAATTGTTAGTCCTGCCGGTGCGAATGCCGGTTTAACCAATGCTCAAAATTACCACACCATCATGAGCATTCCTGCAACGAATCCAAATTATCCAACTTGTAATCAATTCGGATATGACTCTATTGCAGTAAAAGTAGTAGGTACACAAACAGTTTCTGAAGTTCCTCACGTTTGTCCGTTTTATACAGATGGCCGTTCTGCTCGTATGAATGGTGCTTTAGCAAATTACCGCGCTTGTAAAATGAATTACAATTTTGCGATTACACCAACCAATCGTAATATCACTTATGCTTTTGCTTTATGTATCTATGATGGTGGACACTCTGCTCCGCAACAACCTTGGTTTCAAGTCTCTGTAAAAGATCAAAACGGAAATCCTATTGGCGGTAACTGTGGTGTTTATAACGTAAACGCTACAATGGCATCTACCGATACTTCTTTCCGTACAAGTGCATTAGGTACTTGGTATAAATATCGCCCTTGGCGTCAATATGGTGTTGATTTATCATCACCGATGTATGCAACTGTAACAGCTGTTAACTTAGAATTTACTGTGGGTGGGTGTTGTGCTGCTGGTCACTGGGCTTATGCTTATGTTGATGCAGAATGCTCTCAAGGTGGTGCATTTTCAAGTATGTGTGCCGGTACAAACACTGCAGTCTTAACTGCTCCAACCGGATACATTCAATACCAATGGTATCAGTTACCTGGTATGACGCCAATGCCTGCTGGTCAGGGTGGAAACACAGGAACTTTAACTATTAATCCTGCCATTGTTGGTCAGGTTTATCAGGTACAAATGAAAACACCTACCGGTTGTACCATTACTTTGAATGATACAATTAAAATCAGCGGCGTACAAATTACAAGTATTGGTTCAACGCCTACTTGTCCTGGAGGAAACAGCGGTACTGCTGTTGCGCAAGTAATCGGAAGTAATGTTGGATATAATTTTACCTGGGTCAATTCGTCTAACGCAGTGGTCGCTACGAGTAGTTTAGCGACTAATTTACCACCCGGAGTCTATACAGTTTCCGTCACGGCCATATCTTGTGGCGTGGCAACAGCTACGGTCGCCGTCGGTACGGCACCGCCTACCTATTATACAAAATCCGCCCCTTATTGCGGTAACCTCGCTATACTTACCGCAACAACGGGAACAAACTATCAATGGTATCAGAACTTAACGCCAATTCCTGCCGCAGCAGGCCAGCCAAGTTTAGCTGTACCAAGTCCGGTTAACGGCGGTGTTTATTATGTTACTTATACAACTCCGCAAGGATGTAAAGATTCTGTCCGAATGGTATTATCACAAATTCCGGGTGGAAGTATTTATGTAAGCAATGTGAAACCAATTTGTGCAACCAGCGGTTCAGTTTCATACGGCGTTGTTAATTTATCTACCACACAACTTGGCCCTTACACGTATACTGTAACAGGTCCTGGCGGATATAATAATTTATTCGGACCAACTACCAGCAAAAAAGATAGTGTTACAGGATTGTCAATTGGTACCTATACAGCCAACGTATTTGATGGCGCGTGTTGGTATACACAAACATTCACTGTTAATCCATATACATTCAATTATACAGTAACACCTACTTCTCAAACAACACTTTGTATAACAGGTACAGTTCCTATGGCTGCTAATTTTGGAACAACAGTTCCAACATCATGCGGTCCATCTACAACTGGTGGTTGTACTACGCCAAATATTTCAACCTTAGGTGCAGGAACTATTAGTAATACTCAATTCTCATGGCCTTGTATTTACGGACACTATTACAGAAATAACCGTCACCAATTATTATATACAGCTGCAGAATTATTAGCAGCAGGTGTTCAGCCTGGTGTGATTTCTTCAATCGAGTTTTTCATTACCTCTAAATTACCTACAGGTACTAACTCTTCCTTCTACATTGGTACGCTTCCAGGATTTACTATTAAGATGAAGTGTACAAACGTAACGGTTTTAAACAGCACCTGGGATAATACAGGATTTACAACTGTATTAAATGCAACTAACTATACTCCTGTTTTAGGATGGAATAACCATACTTTCAACACCCCTTATGAGTGGGATGGTGTTTCAAACATTTTAGTGGATGTTTGTTATGCGTTAAATACCGGTGTGAGCTGGACATCTAATCCAATTATGCCATCAACAAATACAGGTGTTGTAAAAACGCGTTATTCATTCAGTGATTCTCAACCAATGTGCGGTACAACTGCATTTGCTAGTACTTCATTAAACCGTCCGAATGCACGTTTTGGAAGCTGTGGAGCAACCAATCCTGCTAACTTTACTTATAGCTGGACACCAAACTATGCTTTAACAAGCACCAACACGCAGAGTACAATTTCTACACCAAGCGTAAGTACTATTTATACAATTACCGTTAATCCAATTAACCAAGTAAACTGTGCTCAATCACAAACAGTAGACATTATGGTTATTAATCCGGTTACTCCAACAATTACTAGTGGAGCTTTCTGTACAAATTTTGCGCCTACTCCAATTAGTGTAACGCCAACAACAGGTTCTTGGACTCCTTCGGCCTATTTAACAGGAACAGGTGTATTCACCCCTTCATTGGCAACGGTTGGTTCAAATACTGTAGCGTATACAGTAGGACAAGGAACTTGTTCGGCAACGACTACACTTAATATTAATGTAGAGCAATACAATCCTGCAACCTTAACAGGATCTGTAACTCCGCTTTGTGTAAGCGACCCTACTGTTAACTTAATGGGTATTGTTGCAAACACAACAGGTACCTGGACAGGAACAGGAGTAAACGCTAACGTGTTTGACCCTGCATTATCCGGCGCCGGAACATATTTTATTACTTATAACACTAACTCAGTTCCTACATTAACATTGTGTCCGGATGCTTCGACACTTCAAATTGATGTTCATACCATCCCAACGCCAACACTTACACCAATGGGACCTTATTGTAACACAATGCCTCCATCACAAATATTAATGGCGCCTCCGGGTGGTGTTATTGGAGGTATGAATAATAATGCAGTATCGCCTTCAGGTTTATTTGATCCTCAATTAGCGATTATTGGTGCAAACACAATTGGTTATACTGTAACAAGCGGACCATGTGTTATGACAGCAACAATGGATATTAACGTTGAGAAATTTGTTCCAGCAACATTGACTTCAACCGTTGGGCCATATTGCTGGAATGCTACACCAACCAACTTAAATGGAGTTGTTATGCAAACAGGCGGAACATGGAGTGGTCCTGGTGTTATTGGTACAACATTCGATCCTACATTCTCAGGTTCAGGATTGTTTACATTAACCTATTCAACACACTCTATGCCAACTGCAAGTTTATGTCCTGATGTTTCAACTATTGCAGTTCAGGTAAACCCTCAACCAATTGCAAACATTGTTACATCTACATTAACGTCTTGTGTGCCCGGCTCCATTACATTCTCTTCACCAAATGTAAATACCGGTACCGGTTTCTGGACTTTTGGCGATAGCAACACGGCAAGTGGTTTATCTGCAACACACACATATACCACACCTGGTAACTATTTCGTAACATTTGATTATATGGATAATATTGGTTGTCGCGTGTTCACTCAACTACCTATGCCAATCATTATTTACCCTTCACCGGTAGCTAACTTTAATATATTACCGGATGCAAACATTTCAGTTGCAACTCCTGAAGTAGAGTTCATTAATACAAGTTCAGTATTACAGAATAACACCTATTACTGGAATGTGGGTAATATCATGCAATTCAACACGGTTAATGCAAGCTATATTTTCAGCGAGCACGGAACCATGTATATTACCTTAGTTGCAACAAACGAATATGGTTGTACCGACACCATCACAAAATTAGTGGATGTGAAAAACGATTATGGTGTATGGGTTCCGAATTCATTTACGCCTAATAACGATGGTGTTAACGACTTCTTCCGCCCTGTATTTACACCTTACGGTTTAGATTTATCCTACTACAAAATGGAAATATTCGACCGTTGGGGCGAGCGTTTATTTGCCACTCAGGATTATCAAACCGGCTGGACAGGCGGAATGAATAACAACGGAGATCCTTTAAAAGATGATGTTTACGTTTATAAACTGCAATTCAAAACAGCCGACGGACAAGTAAAACATAAAACAGGTCACGTTACGCTGATTAAATAATTAAACCACACTTCAAAAAAAGCCATCCGAATAGGATGGCTTTTTTTATGGCTTTAATTTTTATCATTTTTTTCAACAGACCCCTCAAAGCCAAGCGCTTATTTTACCTTTGCTTGCGAAAAACAGGCATTTTACGAAAACATGAGTCAGTTAAAGAAGATAAACAGCGCCTTAGTATCTGTATTTTATAAAGATAACCTTGAGCCAATCATTAAAAAGTTAAACGAACTTGGAGTAACCATATATAGTACCGGCGGCACTCAAACATTTATTGAAAATTTGAAAGTTCCGGTGAAGGCCGTTGAATCCTTAACCGCTTTTCCTGAAATTCTTGGAGGCCGTGTTAAAACATTGCATCCAAAGATTTTTGGCGGAATATTAGGTCGCCGTGAGTTACAAAGCGATGTTGAGCAAATGGAAAAGCACGACATTCCAAATATCGATTTGGTAATTGTTGATTTGTATCCATTCGAAGAAACAGTTTCTAAAGGTGCATCTGAGCAAGATATCATCGAAAAAATTGATATCGGTGGAATTTCTTTAATACGCGCCGCAGCTAAAAATTTCAATGATGTTATCATTGTTTCTTCACGTAACGATTATAAATCATTACAAGAATTATTAGAGACAAAAAACGGATTTTCAGATTTAAGCGACCGCAAACATTTCGCAGCAAAAGCATTTGCAACCAGCTCACATTACGATACTGCCATCTTCAATTATTTTAATCAAACTGAAAACATCCCTCAATTCAAACAAAGCATTCAGTCAGCACAAGTTTTACGTTATGGTGAAAATCCGCATCAGCAAGGTGTGTTTTATGGCAACCTCGATGCCATGTTTGAAAAACTGAACGGGAAGGAACTTTCTTACAATAATTTGTTGGATATAGATGCTGCAGTTAATTTAATTGCAGACTTCACAGAACCAACATTTGCCATTTTAAAACATAATAACGCTTGCGGCGTTGCATCGCGTTCAACAATTAAACAAGCTTATTTAGATGCATTGGCAGGAGATCCTGTTTCTGCATTTGGCGGTATACTTATCGCTAACAAAAGTATTGATGAAGAGGCGGCTCAAGAAATAAACAAATTGTTTTGTGAAGTAGTTATTGCTCCGGCTTATGATGCTAAAGCGGTTGAAATTCTTAAATCAAAACCTAATCGCATTATTCTTGTTCAAAAGCAAGTGAAATTGAGTGATAAATCTTTCCGTACGCTTTTAAATGGCGTTATTGAGCAGGATAAGGATTTAAAAACTGAAACTCCAAACGACTTTAAGCCTGCAACTACTAAATCACCAACAGCAGCTGAGGTGACGGATTTGATTTTCGCGAATAAACTGGTGAAGCACACAAAATCAAACACCATTGTGTTGGCTAAAAACGGACAGTTATTAGCGAGTGGAACAGGTCAAACTTCTCGTGTAGATGCTTTGAAACAAGCCATTGCAAAGGCGGTTAGCTTCGGTTTTGATTTAAAAGGCGCGGTTATGGCCAGCGACGCGTTTTTCCCTTTTCCGGATTGCGTTGAAATCGCCCATAAGGCGGGTATAACAGCCGTGGTTCAGCCGGGAGGATCGATTAAAGATAAAGACAGCATTGAATATTGTAATGCAAACGGATTGAGCATGGTGTTTACCGGCACTCGCCATTTCAAACACTAAAAAAACAAAAAAGAACTTTAAAGATATTTTTACGTACAAATAAAAAGTAATTTTAGGAAGGTATGGCATTATTTGATTTTTTAACTCAGGACATTGCGATTGACTTAGGTACAGCCAATACAATTATTATCAATAACGATAAAGTTGTGGTGGATGAACCAAGTATTGTGGCGGTTGACAGAACTAACGGTAAGGTTATTGCCGTTGGTCGTGCGGCGCAAATGATGCACGGTAAAACACACGAGAACATCAAAACAATCCGTCCGTTAAAAGATGGAGTTATTGCCGATTTCCAGGCAGCTGAAGAAATGATTAAAGGGATGATCAAAATGATTAACCCGGGTAACAAGTTCTTTAAGCCGTCTCTTAAAATGGTTATTTGTATTCCATCCGGTATTACCGAGGTAGAAAAACGTGCGGTTCGAGATAGTGCTGAGCACGCCGGAGCTAAAGAAGTATACATGATTCACGAACCGATGGCTGCGGCTATAGGTATGGGAATTGACGTAGAAGAACCAATGGGAAATATGATTATTGATATTGGTGGCGGTACGTCTGAAATTGCGGTTATTGCTTTAGGCGGGATTGTTTGTGATAAATCCATTCGTATTGCGGGTGATGATTTTAACGCAAACATTGAAGAATACATGCGCCGTCAACATAACATCTTAATTGGTGAGCGAAGCGCAGAGCGTGTTAAAATTGAAGTAGGTGCGGCCATGACTGAAATCGAAAACCCTCCGCCTGATTTTGCGGTTCAAGGGCGCGATTTAATGAGCGGTATCCCAAAAGAGGTTTATATCAGTTATGTGGAGATTGCACATTGCTTAGATAAATCCATCTCTAAAATAGAGGAAGCGATCTTGAATGCGCTTGAAATGACCCCTCCCGAGTTAGCAGCCGACATTTACCGTAAAGGTATTTTCATGGCGGGTGGCGGCTCACTCTTACGCGGATTAGACAAACGTATTTCTCTTAAAACAAAATTGCCAGTTCACGTATGCGAAGACCCGCTTCGTGCCGTTGCACGCGGTACGGGAATTGCACTGAAAAATGTTCATAAATTCCCTTTCCTTATCAAGTAATCACATCACTTAAGGTTGTAGTTTTATAGGAAGAAGCAGGTTCTTAGAGCTTGCTTCGTTTTTTATTTTTTTCCGGTGAGAAATTTATTAGCATTCATATACAAACACAACTTCATTTTTATTTTCCTCTTTATTGAATTGGTGTGTTTTTACATGATGTACATGAACAGCGGATACCAAGGCTCCGGAATTTTTAACTCTGCCAATCGTGTTACAGCTAACGTTTACAATACCGCGGCAAACGTAAGAGAATATTTATTATTGAAAGAAGAAAACAAACGTCTGTCGGATGAGAATACGCGTTTATACAATATGCTCCGCAAAGGATACATGGCTGTGCCCATGAAGCAATACATTCGTAAAGACACTTTGTATAAGCAGCAATATTCATATGTTGGAGCCAAGGTAGTGAACACTAGTATTAATCGCCGCAGTAATTACATCACTTTAAATATTGGAAGCGCTCAAGGCATTACACGCGATATGGCTGTGATTAATAGCGATGGCGCGGTGGGATTTGTAAAGGATGTATCTGAGAATTTTTCTTCTGTAATTAGTTTACTTCATAAAGATGCCCGCGTGAATTGTCAGTTAAAACGTGATGGCAGCTATGGCTTACTTATTTGGGAGGGGGATGATTACCGTTATTGTATTTTAAAAGACATTCCGACGCATGCAAAAATTGTAAAAGGCGATACAGTGACAACCAGCGAATTGTCGGGGATATTTCCTGAGGGAATTAATGTAGGTGTAATCGATAGTTACGAACGCAGAAGTAACGATCCTTTCTACACAGTTAAAATCAGACTGATTGCAGATTTCAAAAAGTTGGGATATGTGTATGTAATTAAAAATAAATTTAAACCTGAGAAGGATTCTTTGGAAACAGTGTCTCAGGTTCAAGATGACAAAAAGAAATGAGCGGTACCATTGGTGTAAATATTTTACGTTATATCGTTCTTGTATTAATGCAAGTGCTCATTGTACAAAATATACATTTGGGAAGCTACATTATTTTACTTCCATATGTATTGATTATTTTGCTGATGCCTTTCGATACGCCAAAATTAGTTTTACTTTTTGCTTCTTTTATTGTTGGACTCACTCTCGATGCGTTTTATGACACGGCCGGTATGCATGCGGCTGCTTGTACCTTAATGGGATTCTCTCGTCATTACTTACTTGAGTTTATTGCCCCACGCGATGGCTATGAGGCAGGCCTGGAACCAAACATTGATGATATGGGGCCGGCTTGGTTTATTACCTATGCCGGAACTTTAATTTTTATTCATCACTTTGCATTTTTCTTTTTGGAAGTGTTCAGGTGGAATGAATTTTTCTATACACTGTTCAGAATTATTTTAAGCACCATTGGAACATTTGTATTCGTTTACGTGATTCAGTATTTGTTTTATAAATCAACACGTCGTCGCTAATGAACAACAACGCGCAATTGGCAGATAGAAAATTCATCATCGGCGGATTCTTTGTGCTGATTGCCATTGTATACATTATTCGTTTGTTTTATTTGCAGGTGATTGATAAGAGCTACGAAGCCTCTGCCCGTAACAACGCGCTCCAAACTTTAACCGAATATCCGCCACGGGGATTTATCTATGACCGTAACGGAAAGTTATTGGTGATTAATGAAGCGTCGTATGATTTAATGGTAACGCCAAAATTAGTGAAGGGCTGCGATACCATGGCGCTTTGTGAAATTTTGGAAATTACAAAAGAGGAATTCTTGAAGCGGATAAAAAAGGCTTGTCAGGCACCGAACTCACCGCGCAAACAAAGTATTTTCGAAAAGCAAATGTCGAGTGCTACGAACGCTAAGCTTCAGGAGAAATTATACCGGTTCAGAGGTTTCTATGTACAATCTCGTACGGTACGGAAATACCCGCGACCAATTGCAGCCCATTTGTTAGGATACATTGGTGAGGTTTCAAAGGAAAAAGCCGAAAAGGATTCGTATTACAAAGAGGGTGACTACATCGGTATAAGCGGCATGGAAAGAAGCTATGAAGAGGCTTTGCGCGGAAAAAAAGGAACACGAATTGTAGTGAAGGATGTACACAACAAGGAAGTAGGCAGATACATGAATGGTAAGTACGACACCGCTGCCGTAGCGGGCAAACCGTTATATTGTACCATTGATGCTTCTTTGCAAGAATATGGCGAGCGTTTAATGAAGGGAAAGAAGGGAGCCTTGGTAGCGATTGAACCTTCAACCGGAGAAATTTTATGTTTGATTTCAGCACCGGGTTACGATCCTAATTTATTGGTAGGAGGAAAAGAGAGAAATAAAAATTTTGCAAAGTTAGTTTACGACTCAACCTTGCCATTATTCAATCGGGCTATTCAGGCGGAGTATCCTCCCGGCTCAACGTTTAAATTAATTGACGCGCTCATTGCACAAAATGACGGACTGATAAATCGTTCTACTATGTATCCTTGCGCCAGAGGTTATCCTCCAATGGGAGGTAAACCAAAATGTCACCCGCACGGACCGGTAGACTTAGTGAATTCAGTAGCGCAATCGTGCAATTCATATTACAGTTATGTGTTCAGAGAAATTGTCGATCAAAAGAAATACCCAAAATTCATAGATGGCTATAATCACTGGCGCGATATGGTTATGTCTTTTGGTCCGGGCACAAAATTGGGAACGGATTTACCTTACGACAGGCCGGGTAAAGTTCCTTCCGTTAAATATTACGATAAAGTATTTGGAAAGAATGGTTGGCGAAGTAATACGATTGTTTCTTTAGGTATTGGACAGGCGGAACTTTTATTGATGCCGCTGCAAATGGCCAATGTGGTTGCTACGATTGCCAATAGAGGTTATTATTATATTCCGCATACCGTAAAGGGCATAGGTAATGAAAAGGAAATAGATAAAAAGTTTAAAGAGAAAGTTTATGTAGGAGTTCAAAATCAAGAGGCCTATACAAATGTGATTGACGGCATGCAACGCTGCTTCGACGCGGGTACAGCTTATTACTCGCGTATTCCGGGAGTGGTGGCTTGTGGTAAAACAGGAACTGCAGAAAATCCTCATGGAAAATCACACGCTGTATTCATGGCTTTTGCTCCACGTGAAAAACCACAAATTGTGATTGCTTGTTTAATAGAGAATGCCGGATTCGGAGGAACCTGGTCGGCACCTATCGTGAGTTTAATGATTGAAAAATATGTCACCGGAAAAGTAACGCGACCTGAATTGGAAAAGAAAATGGAAGCAGTGGATTTAATCCAAGGTAAAAACTTAATCACAACAGAATTCCACTAATGGCATTAAGACGAAACGAAAATAGTTTGTTCTATGGTGTTGACAGGATAACGGTCATCACCTATACGCTTTTGGTTTTAATGGGGTGGTTAAATATTTATGCGGCCGTATATAATGAAGAGCATAAAAACATCTTGGACATTAGTCAGAAATATGGCAAACAGCTGATATGGATTGCCGGCGCAGCTATATTGGCATTTTCCATTTTAGTAATTGATGCCGGATTTTATACAGTTTTCGCTTATTGGTTTTATGCCATAATCCTACTTTTGTGTTTGCTTGTTCCTTTTTTAGGTCGTGAAGTAAAAGGTAGTCGATCGTGGTTCAGGTTTGGAGATTTTGGTATACAGCCCGCTGAGTTTATGAAATTCGCCACAAGCTTAGCACTCGCTAAATTTTTAAGTAATGAAAACTTGATTGTATTAAGTCGGTACCGACTAAGATTTAAAGACTTATTTAAAAATTACAAGAATACTTTTATTGCTGTTACTTTCTTAATCGTTCCGATGTTAATCATTAAAGTGTTGCAGGATGAAACCGGATTAGCCATTGTGTTTGTCGCATTCATTATTGTATTATACCGAGAAGGGCTTTCGATTAACATTTTAATATTCGGACTCATCACAGTGATATTGTTCGTGTTGTCGCTTGTCGTTGCTGAAACAAATACGCTCTTAATATGGATGGGTGTGATAACGGCTTGTGGGTTTTTATTTATACGCCGAACCAAGAAAAACATTCTGTTTGCTGTATTGATTTATTTAGGCGCAGCTGGCGTGGTATTAGGAACAAATTACGTGTACGAACATTTGGAACCGCATCAACGAGTAAGGATAGATGTGTTATTGGGAAGAAATGAAGTGGATTTAAAAAAGGAAGGATACAACGTTAATCAAGCGAAGATTGCTATTGGCTCCGGCGGATTTTGGGGCAAAGGTTATTTGGAAGGTACACAAACCAAATACGATTTTGTGCCGGAGCAAGACACAGATTTTATTTTCTGTACAGTAGGAGAGGAGTGGGGCTTTGTTGGAAGTTCAATTGTGGTAATCCTGGAGTTGTTTTTAATTCTGCGCGTAGTGTTTTTAAGTGAGCGACAACGATCGCCGTTCAGTAGAATTTATGGATATGGTGTGGCGTCTATATTGTTTTTCCACTTATGTATTAATATCGGAATGACGATTGGCTTAATGCCGGTAATTGGAATTCCACTACCGTTTTTCAGTTATGGCGGATCCTCGTTGTGGAGCTTTACAATTTTGTTATTTATTTTTATAAAGCTCGATGCAAATCGTTTATTGATTTTGCGTTAGTCTTGCAGCTTAACTAAATACTTTCCTTCTAAAACAGGAATAACGGGAGCAGCGTTAGGCGTCAAACAAAACTTTATGTCTTTTTTCAATCCTAAGCGTGAAAGTCTTTCTTTGTGTGAAGCATGAACTAAGTATTTTATTGGTTCGTGTTGCGCTTGCACAAACAAATATTTAAGAGCTAAGCAACCATCACCTAATTTAAAATCGTCGGAAAGCTCCAGCATTTTTTGTGTAACGGCACCTGCGTATAAAGAATCCTCCAGATTAAATTTATTTTTCCAACCCGAGCAAAGTAATAATACATTTCTGTTTTGCTTTACGAGCCATTGACAAAGCACATCGATGTTTAAAAAAGAACCAATTACAACTTTGTAAGCTTGTCTTGCTGCCTCGATAGCTTGTGTTCCATTGGTGGTAGTTAGTGCAATTGTTTTTCCTTTTACATGATCGCCCATGTAATCGTAAGGAGAATTTCCAAAATCAAATCCCTCTAATTTGATGGCATCTCGTTCGGCTCCTGCTAAAAAACCTTGCTTTTTATATTCAGCGGCTTCTTCCACTTTCGCAACGGGAATAATTTTATCTGCTCCATAATGAAACGCAACGCAAATCGCCGAAGTAGCTCTGAATACATCAATCACCACCACAATGCTTTCTTTATCCTCATAGATGGGATAAAGATGCGGTGAAAAGCAAGCATCGATTTTATATTTCTTTTCTTCGCTCAATTATTTTTTCAAAAAAGGAATTTTTACCACTTTAGCTTTAATAGGCTTATCGCGAATGATAATAAAAATTTCAGTGTCAGCGACAGCAAAAGCAGTTTGTACATAACCCATACCAATCGCTTTATTTAAACTTGGTGATTGAGTACCTGAAGTTACTTTTCCGATAATAGTTCCATTCGCATCAGCAATCGGATAATCGTGACGAGGAATACCTCTGTCAATCATTTCAAACCCTACTAACTTGCGGGTAACGCCTTCTGTTTTGTGTTTTTCAATAGCCGCGCGATTGGTAAAGTCTTTAGTGAATTTAGTAATCCAGCCTAATCCCGCTTCGATTGGAGAAGTGGTATCATCAATATCATTTCCGTATAAACAGAAACCCATTTCCAAACGTAAAGTATCACGCGCACCTAATCCAATTGGTTTAATTCCGAATTCTTTTCCGGCTTCAAAAACAGCATCCCACATTTTTTCTGCATCCGCATTCATCACGTAAATTTCAAATCCACCCGCACCGGTATAACCTGTATTGGAAATAATCACATCATTAATACCTGCCATTTTACCGATACAAAATGTATAATATTCCATTTTCGATAAATCAACATCAGTTAATTTTTGAAGTGTCGTCAAAGCTTTTGGTCCTTGTACGGCCAATAAACTCATGTCGTTCGACATGTCCAGCATCTCCACACCGTAAGTATTAAATTGTTTAATCCAGTTCCAATCTTTCTCGATATTAGAAGCATTCACAACCAAGTAATATTCATCCGCCTTATAGCGATACACTAATAGATCATCAACAATTCCGCCTTTGTCATTTGGTAAACAAGAGTATTGTACTTTTCCATCGGTTAATTTAGATGCATCGTTGGATGTAACTTTTTGAATTAAATCTAAAGCTTTATCTCCCTTCAATCTGAACTCACCCATATGACTTACATCAAATACGCCAACCCCGTTTCTAACGGTTAAATGTTCTTCGTTTAAGCCTGAATAAGAAACCGGCATATTGTAACCTGCAAACGGAATAATTTTTGCGCCAAGCGCTACGTGTTTGTTGTATAAAGCTGTATTTTTCATATGTAAGTAATTTGTTTTTTAAAAGCCATATAGTATAACCAAATTGTTTTCATTTAATACTGGTGTCTAAGGAAACATGGTTATTTCATAGGAAGATTAAGAGTTTAGATTGAGTATTAGTATGAGCAAAAGTACATTTTATTATGAAAAAGGCTAGGCAAATGGAGGATTAGTTTTTATTACTAGGACTTTAAAAATCAGTATTTTATGTCTATTGTTGTTAAATTTTCTAAATTAAACTGAGCGCAAAAGGGCATTTTATACATTAGCCTCGTGTAACTTTTTTGTAGAAAGGGAATTATACCTTCGGATAATTATATGCTAAAAAATCTAGCGCTCGCCATACTATTATTTTGCGTAATCACGATACCGGCGCAGCAGTTAAAGTTATCCGGCAACATGAAGCAAGATTCTGCCACGGCAGGCTTAGTTTCAAACTCCGTTTTAATGGCTTTAAAGTTTAAAGATTCAACGCTGGTTGGTTATTCACGATTAAACAAAAATGGTTTTTTTACTCCTATTAAAGTTCCATTAGATACGTATTTAGTTGTTATCTCTAATCCTAACTTCAGCGATAAAACTTTATTCTTAGTTCCTAATCCAACCGACTCAGCTTTCAATTTCAAAAACATTGTATTGCCTCCAATATCAATTTCTTTAAATGAAGTGGAGATTGTAGCACATAAAGATAAGATGTACTATAAGGGAGATACGTTAATGTTTACGGTCGATTCATTTAAAGTAAAACAAGATGCAACGGTAGAAGATTTATTGAAAAAATTACCCGGCGTGCGAGTAGATGCAGCAGGAAAAATTACAGTTCAGGGCAAAGAAGTGAGTCAGGTTTTAGTGGATGGCGATGAGTTTTTTGGCACGGATCCAACGGTAGCGACAAAAAATTTAAATGCAGCTTCGGTTGAAAATGTACAAGTTTATGAGAAGAAAAGTGAAGATGCTGAAAGCAAAGACGAGACTGTTAAGGTGATGAATTTGCAACTGAAGGAGGAAGCCAAGAAAGGTTACTTCGGTAAGGTTGCAGGCGCCAGTGATTTTCAAAAATTTTATGAAGGTGATGTTTTAGTAAATAGATTCAAGAAAAATCGAAAGTTTTCTTTGTTTGGATTGGCGGCTAACACGCCTAAAGATGGATTTGGTTGGGACGAAATTGATAAATACGGATTGAATAATGAGAATAACTATAATTACGATCCTGAAACGAATTCATGGAGTGGATGGAGTGAAAGAAAAGTAGGGGTGCCGCAAACCTATAAAGGCGGATTTTATTTCAATGATAAAATAGGTAAAAAAATAAAACTGAACACAGATTATTCTTTTAAACAGAATAATCTTACCACCGGACAAGAAGTTAACACGCAGTATTTTTTAGAAGACACCAGTTACACAAACAAACAAGTGGTGAGTAATTCCAGCATGAATCAAGGTCATACCTTTAATCTACGCTGGGAACATAAATTAGATTCACTTACTGAGCTTACCATCAAGCCAAAAATTGTGTATAACACATCTAGCACAAACAACAATCAAACAGATGAGTTTATTTCAGCATCCGATACATTAACGCGTTCTACACAAATTACAACAAAAGGCACAAGCGAAACAATTGATGCCAATGTGTTGTTGCGTTTAGTTAGGAACTTTAAGAAAAAGGACAGACAGTTTACGGTTACCTATCAGCCATCTTATTATAACGCGCTTAGCAAAACGAATTTGAATACCGATTTCAGATATTATCTCGGACAGGCGGCCGATTCATCTTTATTGCAAAAGCGAACACAGGAAAATTACAGATTGGAGCACAATGCTACAATTAATTACATCGAGCCACTGAATAAAAAGTTTAAGGTTGAAGTAGGCGGCGGCTTTTCTCACAACGAAAATAAAAATAACCGGACGACTTTGGACTTTGACGGACTGGCGTACGATGCTTTTAACACAACACAATCGAACAATTTTGAAAACAAACGAATTACCTCCAGAGCGGGAGCCAAATTGATTTACGATGTAAAGAAATACCGTTTTAGCATCGGAACAAACTATCGTAATGTATATCAGGAAAATTTTAATCTAACAAGCGGGCAACTTTTAAGCAGGTCTTTCAATAATATTTTACCTACAGCTAACGCTATGTTTCGCATCAATCAAGGTTCTAACCTCAACATATTCTATAATATGAATGCGCAATTACCGGAGCTTCGTCAAATGCAACCGGTAACGGATAATAGCGATCCGAATAACATTTACATTGGTAATCCGGATTTGAAACAGCAATACAGCAACAACATCAATCTTAATTATTATTTCTATAAAGGGATCAGTGATATTAATTTTTATGGTGGCGGAAATTTTACCAATACTCTGGATCAAATCAGTAACAAAACTTATTTTGATTCAATTGGTCGTGCGGTGTCAACGCCGGTTAATGTAGACGGAAATTATTTCGCTAATATTTATTTGGGAGGAGGAGTCCCTGTTTTTAAACGCTTATTTAAGATTGATTACAACTTTAGCGCGAGTCATAATAATAATGTTGGGTTTGTAAATAATGAGAAGAATATAACACAAAATACCAGCTTTTCTCCTGGCTTGTATCTAGAGAAGGACTTTGGTGATATCGCTGAAGCACGTATTGGTGGAGATTACGATTATAATATTCCGAAACAAACAATCAGTCTTCAAACAAATCAGCCGTATTACAGTTACTCTCTGGAGGCTTCTTTCCGATTAAAATTATTTGAGCGTTTAGTAATTGAGGCCGAGGGCAGATATGTTGACAATGGAAACAGAGCAAACGGCTACAACATTAATTATACTATTCTTAATGCTGCGGCAAAGTATTCTTTCTTGAAGGCAAAAAATTTAATTGTTGGTATTGACGCGAATGACATTTTAAATCAAAACATAAGCAATCAGCGTTTTGTTACCAATAACCGAATTGTGGATACTAAAACGCAAATCATCCGTCAATACTTTTTATTACGTTTAACTTATAAGTTTACCAGCCAAAAACCAAAGGCCGGAGAGGAGGAGGAAGAGTATGACTAGGTTGTATTATTTCTTTGCGTTTATATTTCTTGTGACGCGTGTTGATGCCCAAA
Organism: Bacteroidia bacterium; assembly: GCA_016787445.1. Lineage (GTDB taxonomy): Bacteria > Bacteroidota > Bacteroidia > B-17B0 > Aurantibacillaceae > JAHEYG01. The sequence continues at coordinate 18,721 of JAEUTQ010000004.1, read as the reverse complement.
TTACCTACGGGAAAATCACCTATGAACGCAAGACAAATTTGTACAAACAAATGAAAGATGAGAATGTAAAGAACTGGATTAAAGAAGAGGATAAAATTAAGTTAGAGTACTTCGAATTGTTTTTTAATGACACCTGTTCTGCCTTTAAGCCACAGGAAAGTGAGTTGAAAGAAAATTTTGCCTGGGCGACATCAAAAAATAAAGTGTATCAAAACTTTAATAACTCAAGTCGTTATACCATTAAAGATATGTGGGGTGAAGAGGTACATATTTCAGATAGTTTGTTTATTCGTAAATGGCAAATGACAGAGAGCACGCGTAAAATTGCGGGGTATAATTGTCGCAAGGCTGTATGGCGCGCGAATGATACAACGCGCATTTACGCATGGTTCAGTTATGATATTGCCACCTCAACGGGTCCTGAAAGTTTCAACGGATTGCCAGGTGCTATTTTAGGTTTGGCAACGGAAGACGGAGGCATTGTATATTTTGCAAAGAAAGTGGAGTTAATTAAAGCCGACGAAGCACAACTATCTCCACCCAAGAAAAAGAAAGTGCGTAACATTCATGATCTTAAAAAGGAGATGGAGAAAGAATATGGCAAAGAAAAATGGTTTAAAGGTATGTGGCACGCGCAATTCGGAATCTGGTAGTCATTGTTATAAAATAAAAAAGCCGCTTGATTAGAGCGGCTTTTTTTATGAATGTATGTTTTGATTAATCTTTGCTTGTTGCACTTGCCCACAAATATTCACGGTTCATACGGGCAATGTTTTCTAATGAGATTGATTTCGGACATTCAGCTTCGCAAGCACCTGTGTTCGTACAGTTACCAAATCCTTCTTCGTCCATTTGCTTTACCATGTTTAATACACGTTGTTGTGCTTCAACTTTTCCTTGAGGTAATAAAGCTAATTGAGAAACTTTCGCTGATACAAACAACATGGCCGAACTGTTTTTACAAGCAGCAACGCATGCACCACAACCGATACAAGCCGCCGCATTAAACGCTTCATCCGCATCCGGCTTAGGAATTAAAATATTATTAGCGTCTTTCGCGTTTCCGGTATTAACGGACACGAACCCTCCGGCAGCCATAATTCTGTCGAATGAAGAACGGTCAACTGCTAAATCTTTAATTACTGGGAATGCTGCACTTCTCCAAGGTTCTACAACAATGGTATCGCCATCTTTAAAGCTGCGCATGTGTAACTGGCAAGTTGTAACACCTTCTTTTGGTCCGTGCGGACGGCCATTAATGTACATGCTGCACATTCCGCAAATACCTTCCCGGCAATCGTGATCGAAAGCAATAGGTTCTTTTCCTTCGTTAATTAACTGTTCGTTAACTACGTCGAACATTTCAAGAAAAGACATATCAGGAGAAATTCCCTTCGCATTGTAAGTTTCAAATTTACCTTTGGTGTCTTTATTTTTTTGTTTCCAAACCTTTAAGGTAAGGTTCATATTTCCGTGGCTCATATTTTTAATTCGTTAATTCGACAATTTGTTAGTTTGGCTATTAAGCGTAGTTACGTTGTGCAAGTTTGATGTTTTCAAACTTCAACTCTTCTTTATGTAATTCAAAATTGCTTTCGCCTTTGTATTCCCATGCAGCAACATAAGCGAAGTTGTTGTCATCACGTAAAGCTTCTCCATCCGGAGTTTGATATTCTTCACGGAAGTGACCACCACAACTTTCGTTACGGTGTAAAGCGTCTTTACACATTAACTCACCAAGTTCTAAGAAGTCTGCAACGCGGTGTGCTTTTTCTAATTCAGGATTAAACTCATTCGCGTCACCAGGTACTCTAACATCTTTCCAAAACTCTTCACGTAATTTTTGAATTTCAGTAATTGCAGAAGTTAATCCTTCTTTATTACGAGCCATGCCGCATTTATCCCACATAATTTTTCCTAAACGTTTGTGGAAATAATCAACCGACTTGGTTCCTTTATTACTGATTAGTTTGCTTATTCTTTCTTGTACTTCAGCTTCCGCTTTTACAAATGCTTCGTGATCGGTTGGAATCGCTTTGGTTCTGATTTCTTCAGATAAATAATCACCAATAGTATACGGAATCACAAAATAACCATCAGCTAAACCTTGCATTAATGCAGAAGCACCTAAGCGGTTAGCGCCATGGTCAGAGAAATTTGCTTCACCTAAAGCGTATAATCCCGGAACGGTAGTCATCAAATTATAATCTACCCATAAACCACCCATTGTATAGTGAACGGCAGGATAGATACGCATTGGAACTTCATAAGGATCTTCACCGGTAATTTGTTTGTACATATCAAATAAGTTACCGTATTTTTCTTTTACAACTTCTTTACCTAAACGAATGATTTCGTCTTTGCTTGGATTTTGTAAACCTAATTTGTTGGCTTCAATTTTTCCGTAACGCTCAGTGTTAGCGGCAAAATCTAAGTATACGGCCATTTTACTTGCACCTACACCATAACCGGCATCGCAACGCTCTTTCGCAGCACGTGATGCTACGTCGCGTGGAACTAAGTTACCGAATGCAGGATATCTTCTCTCTAAGTAATAATCTCTTTCATCTTCAGGAATGTCGTTTGCTTTACGCGGATCATCTTTCTTTTTAGGAACCCAAATACGTCCGTCGTTACGTAACGACTCTGACATTAACGTTAATTTTGATTGGTGATCACCACTCACCGGAATACAGGTTGGGTGAATTTGTGTGTAACAAGGGTTTCCAAAGAACGCACCTTTCTTGTGTGCTTTCCAGGCTGCAGTTACGTTACTTCCCATCGCGTTAGTAGATAAGAAGAATACGTTTCCATAACCACCGGTACATAATAATACAGCGTGACCAAAATGACGCTCTAATTTTCCTGTTACTAAATTACGGGCAATAATACCACGGCACTTGCCATCGATGTTAACGATGTCCATCATTTCGTGACGTGCATACATTTTAACAGCACCCATACCAACCTGACGTTGTAATGCGCTATATGCACCTAATAATAATTGCTGACCGGTTTGACCTGCTGCATAAAATGTACGTTGTACTTGAGTACCACCAAATGAACGGTTGCTTAATGTTCCGCCGTATTCACGTGCAAAAGGCACACCTTGAGCAACACACTGGTCGATAATGTTTCCGGATACTTCCGCAAGGCGATGTACGTTAGCTTCGCGTGCACGGTAGTCACCACCTTTAATAGTATCGTAAAATAAACGGTAAACCGAGTCACCATCGTTTTGATAGTTTTTCGCAGCATTTACACCACCTTGTGCAGCAATAGAGTGTGCACGACGTGCAGAATCTTGAAAACAAAACGCTTTTACTTTATAACCCATTTCCGCTAATGTAGCAGCCGCTGATGCGCCTGCTAAACCTGTACCTACAACAATAACTTCCAAGCTACGTTTGTTGGCAGGGTTAACTAAGTGTACTGTTGAACGGTATTTGGTCCATTTGTTTTCAAGCTGTCCTTCAGGGATTCTTGAGTTTAATTTTGGTGAACTGGCCATATATTTAAAAAATGTTGATTCGTAAAATTATTTAATGATATTAAAGTGCATTGCTATTGGCATAGCAGCAAAAATTACAGGAATTAAGATGGAGAAAATAACACCTGCAGTTTTAATCATAGGTGTATATTTCTTGTGATTTAATCCTAATGTTTGAAATGCTGATTGGAAGCCGTGTAATAAGTGGTACGCTAATGAAATCATAGAAAGGCAATACAAAACTACAACCCAAGTGTGTTCAAACACTTCCTTCATTTCGCCAAACATAGTTTCTTGTCCGGGTAAAGCATCCGCTGCACTGTGCGCGATATGATCGGTAAATCGTGTTACAACCCAAAAATGTTTTAAGTGGATAATTAAAAACATTAAGATGAGTGTTCCTAATAAACCCATCCAACGGCTATACCAAGTAGAGTTTGCACCGCCATTGGTAACAGCGTAGGCTACAGGACGTGCTTTGCGATTTTCAAGAGTTAACACTAAGGCTTGCACGATGTGAAGAATGATGCCAAGGAAAAGCACAATCTCCATGGTTCGAATTAACCAATTGGTGCCCATAAATTCGGCGCCTTTATTAAAAGTTTCACCGCCATCATTCACAAAAATGAGGGCATTAATAAAACAGTGTACTAATAAAAACGATATTAAAAAAAGGCCCGTTAAGCCCATTAAAAATTTTTTGCCTATTGATGATTTAAGTAATCCGCTTTTGCTCATAAGTAATGAATTGAAATTGTATATAAACCGCACAAATGTAAAAACCATAACACTTAATATCAAGCAATTGTTTAGCTTATTACACTCCGCCTTAAACTAGTTATCAACCGCAGCCACAATGCCCTGTTTTTTAGCAGGAAAGCTCTATTTAGAAGCTTTATAAATAAGAATTTAGCCTAAAATTGGATAGGCTCTGCTTTTTGGTAGATAAATTGCTTTTTAATTCGACAAAATTTTCCTTACTTAGATGCCCTTAACTCACTTATGCTCAATAAAGAAGTACTATTAGAGGTAAAAAATCTGGTTACCGATTTTAAAACGGAAGATGAATATGTTAGAGCCGTTAATGATGTGAGTTTTACTTTACACAAAGGTGAAACAATTGGTATCGTAGGAGAGAGCGGTTCCGGTAAGTCTGTTACAGCACTTTCCATCATGCAATTAATTCCCAATCCTCCCGGAAGAGTAAGTGGCGGACAAATATTATTTCACACCAAAGATCACCGTACCATTGACCTCACTAAAATTTCCGCTAAGGAAATGCGAAGCTTGAGAGGGAATGATATCGGAATGATTTTCCAGGAGCCAATGACTTCTTTGAATCCTGTTATCAAGTGCGGTGAGCAAGTGATGGAAGCTATTATGCTTCATCAAAAAGTGAATAAACGTGCGGCAAGATTACGTACACTCGAATTGTTTTCGCAAGTACAATTGCCAACACCTGAATTAATTTTAGATCGTTATCCTCACCAGTTATCAGGCGGACAAAAACAACGCGTGATGATTGCTATGGCAATGAGTTGTAATCCCGCTATTCTTATCGCCGATGAACCAACAACAGCTCTTGATGTAACAGTACAAAAAACCATTTTGGATGTGATGCTCGATTTACAGCGTCAAAACAACATGGGCATTATGTTTATTACCCACGATTTGGGTGTAATTGCTGAGTTGGCCGATAAAGTGGTGGTGATGTATAAAGGAAAAATTGTTGAGCAAGGTTTGGTAATGGATATTTTCTCCAACCCAAAACATCCTTATACAAAAAGTTTATTGGCTTGTCGCCCGCCATTAGACAAACGTTTAAAGCGTTTACCTGTAGTGAGCGACTTTATGAAACGTGATGAAAACGGAGAGATTATTGAAATTCCTAAATCCGTTACTGAGGCTATCGGAAGTGTAATTATTACAGAGAACGAAAGAAAAGAAGCGCACAAAGCATTATATAGCGGCGACAAGATTTTAGAAATACAAAATTTGAAAACGTGGTTTCCGGCTACTAAATCATTTTTCGGACGCACATTGACGTATACAAAAGCAGTTGATGATGTTTCTTTTGATGTTTACGAGGGAGAAACGTTAGGACTGGTAGGAGAAAGTGGTTGCGGTAAAACAACCTTGGGCCGAACAATTTTAAAATTGGCGGATGCTCACGAAGGAAAAATTTATTTCAAGAAACAAGAAGTTTTAAGATTGACGGAAGATGAATTCAGGCCTTTACGCCGTAATATGCAAATCATTTTTCAGGATCCGTACTCTTCTTTGAATCCGCGTATCACCATTGGAAACGCGATTATGGAGCCCATGAAATTTCATAACATCGGAAGCTCTAATAATGATAGAAAGGAAAAAGTTTACGATTTATTAAAGAAGGTAGGATTAGAGGAAAAGCATTTTCAGCGTTATCCACACGAGTTCAGTGGTGGTCAGCGTCAGCGTGTTTGTATTGCACGCGCATTGGCGGTTAATCCTCAGTTTTTAATTTGCGATGAAAGTGTAAGTGCATTAGACGTAAGTGTGCAGGCGCAAGTGTTGAACTTATTAAACGACCTTAAGAAAGAATTTAAATTCACGTATATTTTTATTTCCCACGATTTAAGTGTAGTGAAATTCATGAGCGACCGCATGGTTGTAATGAATAAAGGAAAGGTGGAAGAAATTGGAAATGCCGACGACATCTATCACAATCCTCAAAGTGATTATACAAAGAACCTTATTAATTCTATTCCGAAGGGCCGACTCGAAGACATTACTTCAAGTATTGAAAAGAAAAAATCGGCGAGCCTGGTTAATTATTAATTGGTGAAGAATTCACTCATCATAATTTTTGTTTTTTTTACCGGCGCTCTCTTTTCGCAAGACAAAGGAATCTCCAAATCAATTGCAGAGATTAGCAAAGCCGATACCGTTTATTTTGTAGCCGATAATTCAGGCTGCTTCAACGCCTACATTTTAGAAGTGAAAATGTGCAAGCAAAAGCGTGGCGATCGAAAGTTAATTATGCGAACGGATTCAAAAACCGAAGAGAAAAAAATTTCCGCCAAAGAATTCAAGACTTTCATGAAAAACTATGAAAATTCAGTGAATCATTTTATTGGTATTGATAATGGTAAATGTACATCAATAACAGAGTTTGATTTGTATCGGAGATACACTAAGGAAAAAGCAACTTCCATTAAATTTAAAAACACAACTTGCGAAGCAGAGTTTAACCCGGAGATGTTTCTGCAAAATCTATTGCGCGTAAAAACAGGCGTTAAATAATCATGTTCGATTTTTTACAACAACTCACCGACCCGGAAAGCATCATTAAATACGGAGGCTTTGGGTTGTTGTTGTTTGTGATATTTGCAGAAACAGGTTTACTGATCGGTTTCTTTTTGCCCGGTGATAATTTAATTTTTATAGCGGGCTTGTTATGTGCAACAAAACCTGAGTTAATGAATGTAAGTTTCCCGGTTGCTTTAATAGGCATGATGATATCAGCTATAATAGGAAATGTTTTTGGGTATTGGTTCGGAAAAAAAGCAGGCACCAGATTGTATAGCCGGAAGGATAGTTTTCTTTTTAAGCAAAGTCATGTGGACATAACCAGAGCCTATTATGAAAAGCACGGAGGTAAAACACTAGTGTTAGGAAGATTTTTGCCAATCGTTAGAACATTTGCACCGATAATTGCAGGTGTTATTAAAATCGACTTTAAAAAATTTATGGCTTATAATATCATTGGTGCTGTAGCATGGATTGGAAGCATTGCAAGCATAGCTTATTTTTTAGGCATTCGTTTTCCGGAAGTAGAAAACTATTTAGGATATATTTTTATTGGCTTGATTGTGTTAACCGCCTTGCCAATTGTTTGGAACCTTATTAAAAGAAAAAAAGCACAACTGTAATTGTGCTTTTAATACTCAGTTTAATTACGTTTATTCTACAGTAACACTCTTTGCTAAATTTCGAGGTTGGTCAACATTACATCCGCGCATTACTGCAATGTGATAGGAAAGCAATTGTAATGGAACAACGGAAATAAGTGGAACTAACGCTTCGTCTGTTTCAGGAATTTCAATGGTATAATCAGCCATACCTTTTACATCTTTATCGCCTGCAGTTACAACGGCAATTACTTTACCCTTTCTTGCTTTTACTTCCTGAATATTGCTTACTACTTTTTCGTAGTTAGCACCTTTGGTTGCAATTACAAATACAGGCATTTCTTCATCAATCAATGCAATCGGACCGTGTTTCATTTCGGCTGCAGGATAACCTTCAGCATGTATGTATGAAATCTCTTTTAATTTTAAAGCGCCTTCCAACGCAACAGGGAAGGTGTAGCCTCTTCCTAAGTAAAGCGCATTGCTTGCGTCTTTATATTTGAAGGCAATCTCTTTAATCTTATCGTTTAATTTTAAAACTTCTTCAATTTTATTTGGAACAGCTTCCATTTCAAACAAAATCTGACGGTAGCGACTTTCCGGCATGGTGCCTTTAATGCGCGCCACATGTAAAGCCATTAAGGTAAGTACCGTTACTTGTGCTGTAAATGCTTTTGTTGATGCAACCCCAATTTCCGGACCGGCATGCGTATAAGAACCTGCGTGTGTGGCGCGCGGAATGGAAGAACCAACTACATTACAAACACCAACAATGGTAGCGCCTTTTGCTTTTGCTAGTTCAATCGCTGCTAAAGTATCAGCGGTTTCACCACTCTGAGAAATGGCGATAACAATATCATCCGGATAAATAATCGGATTTCTGTATCGGAATTCTGATGCATATTCTACTTCAACAGGAATACGTGCAAACTCTTCAAATAAATATTCACCCACTAAACCGGCATGCCAGGAGGTTCCGCATGCAATGAAAATAATACGTTTTGCGTTCTTAAATTTTGCTTCGTGCTCAACAATACCACCTAATTTTACTTCTCCGTTTTCTGCGTGTAATCGTCCGCGCATACTGTCTTTCACCGAACGAGGTTGCTCATAAATTTCTTTCAGCATAAAGTGATCGTAACCACCTTTTTCAATCGCTTCCAATTCAATCGTTAACTCTTGTACGTAAGGCGTAACTTCTTTATCCTTCAAACTGCGAATCTTTAAATCTTCTCCACGGCGGATAATGGCTACTTGTTCATCTTCGAGATATACTACGTTTTTTGTAAACTCAACTATTGGTGAAGCATCAGACGCGATGAAAAATTCATCATGACCAATACCGATTACCATCGGACTTCCTTTTTTCGCTGCTACAAGTGTATTCGGATCGTTTTTATCCATCACAACAATAGCATAAGCACCAATCACCTGATTTAAGGCAGCGATAACGGCATGCCCCAATTTCATTTTTTCGTGTTCTTTAATGTCTTCTATTAAATGAATAAGAACTTCGGTATCTGTTTGTGATAAAAAAGTATGTCCGCGTTTTTTTAAACCTTCTTTAATAGCTGCGTAATTCTCAATGATTCCATTGTGAATCATCACTAAATTTTGTGATTGTGAATAGTGCGGGTGGGAGTTAACATCATTTGGTTCACCATGAGTAGCCCAACGTGTATGCCCGATTCCAATGTTTCCACTGATGTCTTTTCCCTTAGCAAAAGCTTGCAAATCGCTCACTTTCCCCTTTCGCTTATACACGTTCAGTTCTCCTTTCGGATTTAACATCGCAACACCGGCACTGTCGTAGCCACGGTATTCTAAACGGCCAAGGCCTTTAATTAAAATAGGATAAACCTCACGGTTTCCAATGTATCCAACTATTCCGCACATAGTAAATAGAAAATATTACTGCTAATTTACAAAAAAAATCAGCCTAGCATCTTTAAATAACCGATTTCTTTAGTGTTTAAGAAACGCCATTTACCTCTTGGCAAATCTTTTTTTGTTAAGCCCGCAAACACAACGCGGTCTAATTTTATCACTTCATAACCTAAATGTTCGAAAATACGACGCACGATTCGGTTTTTTCCACTGTGAATTTCAATGCCGATTTCTTTTTTATTATCGGTAATAAATGAAGCATCGTCTGGCTTAATAAAACCATCTTCCAACTCAACACCTTCATGCAATTGTGCATAATCATCGGGCTTCATGTTTTTATTCAAGAGCACATGATACACTTTTTTGATGCCGTGTTTAGGATGCATTAATTTGGTGGCAAGGTCACCGTCGTTTGTAAACAATAACAAGCCGGTGGTGTTTCTATCTAATCGTCCAACCGGATAGATGCGTTCACGTCCTGCATCTTTGATAAGTTCCATTACGGTTCGGCGATCGCGCGGGTCATCCGTTGTTGTTAAATAATCTTTGGGTTTATTTAAAATCAAATAAACTTTTTTCTCGTTGCGTAAAGTTTCGCCGCCATAGTTAATTTTATCTGTAGGCATTACGCGAAAACCCATTTCAGTCACTACTTTTCCGTTTACAGTTACCGCACCTGCTTTAATCAATTCGTCTGCTTCACGGCGAGAACTTACTCCTGCATTCGCAAGATATTTATTTAAGCGCATTGACCCATCTTCATGCTTTGAAACATGAACGGTTTCACTGTCGGAATGTTTTTTGTGATGTTTCTTGTGTGTTTTTTTGTAACCGCGGTCGTGATGCTTTTTATCAGAATGGTGATGTTTCTTTTTTTCTCCATACTCACTTTTCTCACCGGAGTCATCATCTCTCTTTTTATAAGGCTTATCCGATTTTTTATCCCGGTCGAAAGACTTATAGGGTTTGTCTTTATCGCGGAAGCTTTTCTTTTCGTCGCCATCGTGTTTTTTATAAGGGCGATCAAATTTTTTGTCTTTATCGTCACTGAATTTTTTGCGGAATGGTTTCTCGTCACCTTCTCTTTTTTTGTAAGGCTTATCAAATTTTTTATCCTTATCCCTGAAACTTCTTTTATCGTCGCCATCGCGTTTTTTAAAAGGGCGGTCAAAACTTTTTTCACCATCCTGTTTTTTGCGAAACGGCTTATCGCCACCGCGTTCAAACGATTTGGGTTTGTCTTTATCGCGGAAGCTGCGCTTCTCGCCATCAAATTCTTTTTTCTTATAAGGTTTGTCTGAAAATTTATCTCGCGAGAATTTATTTTTAGAATCTCTTTCCGGTTTTCCGGAGCGATTAGAAGAGGAACTTTTGCTGCCCGATTTAAAAGCAGGTTTTTTGTCAGAGCTTCGCGGTTTGCTGAAGCGATTGTTTGATTTTTGCATTTAGCAAAAGTACGCTACTTTACGATAGGATAAAAGGCATCCGGTAAATGATTTAAGGTGAATTTGCCATTTTCGGTTAAAATGGCCACAATATCAAATTGAGCTTCTTCCTCTATATCATGTTCCAACATGTATTGATTGGCTGCGGCTACAATAAAGCGTTGTTTTTGGAGCGAAACAAAAGTTTCCGGTTCGCCAAATTGCTCCGAACTACGGGTTTTTACCTCTACAAAAACAATTCGATTGTTAAATTTTGCTATAATATCAACTTCATACTTCTTATAACGCCATTGTGTAGCTAAAATGGCATAACCTTTGCTTCGTAAGTAAGCAATAGCCTGCTCTTCGCCCCAATTACCGGTATTTTTAGCTTTAGGTTTGATTGTTGCGGGGGTAAAAAATAATTTATACTTTTATAACTGTAAAAATAAGCATATGTTTAAATTAAAACTTGTAATTGTTAGTCTGATCGCGCCGTTTGTAATGAGCGCACAATCTTTTGGTGGATCTATTGAGTTTAAGTATTATACTCTAAAAGACACAACCGTAAACGTTTACTACGTTAAGGATAAGAATGTTAAGTTAGACCAATTTGGAAAACGTTCCGGCTCAGTAGAAGGAAGTTTCGTGTTTGATTTAGCAAACAACACTATAAAATTTGTGAACCCGAAGCGTAAAGTATGGGGTGATCACAAGAGTGAAACTTCGCCAGTTATTAAAGGCGTATGCGAAACCAAAAAAACATCTAATACTAAAAACATACAAGGTGTAAAGTGTACCGAGTATATTGTAAAGAATACAGAAGAAAATACAGCTATCAGCTATTGGATTGCAACCGGAAAGTATGATTTCTTTGTGCCATTAGTTAAAGTTTGGAACCGTAAGGACAAGCAAAGCATTTATTTTAATCAGTTAAAGGATCTTCCTGCAGGCGCAATGCCAATGTTATCGGAAGAAAAACAAATCAGCGACGGTAAATTCATCACTCGTTTGGAAGTTTCTAAGATTTCTAAAGAGAATTTGGATGCTTCTAAATTAGCGGTACCTGCTGATTATAAAAAGTTCGAGCAATAGTGTTTACTTCGCGAAGAATACTTAGTCTTTTTGTTTTACTGTTCGTTTTTATGATTAATGCACAGGCGCAATGCGCTATGTGTAAACAAGCTGCTGCCAGTAGCTTAGATAATAATCAGAACTCTATGGCGAAGGGACTTAATACAGGAATTCTTTATTTGATGGCAGTTCCATATATCCTGATTGCCATTATCTTTAGAAAACAAATTGTTGCTTTATACAAAAGCTGGAGAGGTAAGCCTGCTTCAGATGAAGCGCTTTAAGTATTATTTAGGAATAACGGTTTCAAAACCTTTTTTCTTCCATTCTTCAATCCCTTTTTCAAGATTTACTACGTGTTCGAAACCTTGTTTGTGCATGAATTCAGCACAATCACCACTTCTTCCGCCCCCTGCACAATAAATAAGATACGTTTTCTTTTTATCTAATTTGGAAATAACCGCTTCTGCGTCTTTAGCTAAAAAATCAATCTGAGTAGCTCCTTTAATCATACCTTTTGCTTTTAATTCGTCGGTTGTTCTCAAATCAATGAGAAGACCTTTTTTATCTTCAATCATTTTTTTGAAAACCTCTGAACTAACATTTTCAACTTTGCCATTTTGTGCAAAAGAAAAACTGCTAACAGCCAATAAGAATAGAGTAATTAATTTTTTCATTTTATGTTTTTTACAAATGTATTAATTCTTTTTTAGGAGCGCCATGTAAAAGCCATCATAGCCTTCAGAAGGATAAATGGTTTTATCTTTTATTAACGAAAACACACCTGAATTTGCCTCTAAAAATTTCTTGACCTGCATTTCATTTTCACCAGGTAAAACGCTGCAAGTCGAATAAACCATAAAGCCTCCGCTCTTCAACATTGTGCTATATTCCGATAAAATTTTGTATTGCAGTTCTTTTGTTTTTTCAATGATTTCAGGCGTTGTTTTCCATTTCGTATCCGGATTACGTTTAATCACACCGGTGCCGCTGCAAGGAACATCCAATAATAATCGGTCGGCCGAATTTTCTAATTGCTTAATGGTTTTATTATTATCGATTAAACGAGCTTCAATATTGAATGCGCCGGCACGTTTGGCGCGTTTTTTTAAATTTTCCAACTTCCATTCTTCAACATCCATGGCAATAATTTTGCCTTTGTTTTTCATGAGAGCCGCTAGATGTAAACTTTTACCGCCGGCACCCGCACAAGCATCAATCACTTTTTGTCCGGGTTCTACATTTAAAAATTCAGCGATTAATTGTGAGCCGGCATCCTGCACTTCAAAAAAACCTTCCTTAAAAAGTTCTGATGAAAAAACATTCTTTCTGATGGATAATTGCAAAGCATCTTGTGCCATGCTTGTATCTTCTGTTTCAATCCCTGACTCCTTAAGTTTATTGGCGAGATTAGCTTTGGATATTTTTAATGTGTTGGCTCTTAAAACCACTTTCGCTTCGGTGTTTAAAGCTATCGCTTCCTTATTCCATTTTTCTGCACCTAATTCTTTTTCGCAATAATTCCAAAGTTCGTCGGGGTATGATTGTATGATGGCCGCTGAGGTAATGCGTTTTTTTGCATCTGCGAAAAGTTGGGTATTGATTGACTTAAAGTCAGGCCAATCCGGCAATGCAATGCCTTTTTCAAAAAGATAAGCCGCGAAAATCATGTTTAAACTTCTTTCGCTTCCTGCGATAACTGATAAATAACGGAAATGACGCGTGATGTCATAAACTGCTTCTGCAATAAATTTTCGGTCGCGGGCGCCCCATTGCGGATTCGACTTAAATACTCTTTCTAAAACCTTGTCAGAATATTTTTTCTCAAACATAATTTGCTTGAGAGAGTCCTGAACGGCGTCGACGAGATTTTTAAAGAGTTTCATTCGGCACAAAGATAAGATAAGGTGGACATGTCGCTCAAAAAATCTGTTTTTCTTGTCAAAAATTATGGTTAATTTTAAGTTTTATGAAACGAATTTTCTTGCTCCTTTTATGTGTTGGATTCAATTTTGCCTTTGCGCAGAAGGATATCGGACATATTCAGGCCGGAGAAGCGCTGTTGGAAAAGGGAAATTATGACTTAGCGTATAACGAATTTAAAAACGCTGTCAATGCTAATTCGAAAAACCCTCAGGCCTATTATCAAAGAGGACGCAGTTTGTTGTATCTGGGAAAATTCTCCGAGGCAAAAAAAGATTTTGATAAAGCCATAGAGTTAGCGCCTAACACTTCAGCTTTTTATAATTTACGTGGAGCCGCTCTTGAAAATTTGGGCGATACATTAAACGCCATCAAAAACTACAACAAGTCTATTTCCATTGATAGTAGTGATGCTCGAGGGTACATTAGTTTGTCGAGATTATTAGAGAGTCAAAATAAACTTAAGGAAGCTTTGTCTATCGCTAATTTAGGCATCAGAAAATCAACGAATCAACTAACTTTATTTGTTATTAAAGGTGGAGTGTTGCAGAGCATGCATGATACAACAAGTGCTATTTCCACTTATAAATCTGCACTGGGTAAGGATAGTTTATATTTCGGCGCGAATTATTCCCTGGCTTTAATTTGTATCGACAGAAATAAAGCAAAAGAAGCGTTAAGGTTTATTAATAACGCCATAAAAGGTGAACCTGAAAATGGTGATGGTTACATTGAGAAGGGACGAATTTTGGAGGACTTGAATGATACTATTGGAGCAGTGAACTGTTATAATAAAGCAATTTCATTAGACACACTTAATACATTTGCGTATTTCAGTCGCGGCATTTATTACCGGGCTCACGGTAACAGCACCGCGGCAATTAAGGATTTTTCAAAAATGATTGCGATTGATCCTGCAGATGCGGATGCTTATTTGTCGAGAGGAGAATGCTATTCTGACACAAACAATTGTGAGGCGGCTTTGAAAGATTTTGAAACGGCAAAAAAATTATCGCCGAATGACCCGGAAATTTATTTTCAAATCGGATTATGCCAGGATGAAACACGTTATTATCGCGAAGCCATTGAAACATTTAATGCCGCTATTAAGTTAGACAGCAGTAATTCGCAATACTATTACAGCAGAGGAAATTCCAAATACAATTTAGAATTATTGGAAGATGCAAAGAAAGATTATCTGAAGGCGCTGGAAAAAGACAGTACTAATAGCGGACCACTATTTAATATTGGAAATATACATTTCGATAAAAAGGAATATGAGCAGGCAGTAAAATATTACGACAAATATTTAGCCATTGAAAAAGCAGATGCTGATGCCATGGTAAATCGCGCGATATGTAAAAACGCCTTAGGATTCGAAAAAGAGGCTTGCGAAGAGTGGCAAAAGGCGGCCGCTCTTGGAAATTTCGATGCAAAACAAAACATAGAGAAGTTTTGTAAATAAAGTTCATATACTTTACTCAAGGAAAAACACCCAACTCTTTTCATTTTCTTTTAGCTTAGATTATAAATCATTGATAATCAAATCGATGTGTTTTCGTAGCTAAACATGTATTTACCCATACTCATTTGTCGGTAATTATCTGATTTTCATCGAATTTTAATTGGATTTAATAATATAATTGAACATTTTTATTGGTTGTACCCATTGTGAAAAAATTACTTTTTTACATAGCTATTCTTTTGTGTGTTTTGCAATCTAAAGTTGCACTATCACAGGCACCGCCATGGCAATGGGCACGCGCGGCGAGTAGTGCAAACATTGAAACAGCATACGATGCTGCGGTGAATCCGGCAACCGGAGATGTATTTATTACGGGATTTTATTCGAATGGTTTAAATGGCGCGACGGCATTTAACAGCGCAACATTTACTGCCACGAATGGAAGTACGGATATCTACATCGCTAAATATAATTCAGCGGGAACGTTTCAATGGGCGATAGAGATTGGTGGAACAGGAGCTGATGGAGGGCGCTCTATTGCGCTTGATCCTTCCGGCAACATTTATATTACCGGTTATTTTAATGGCACAGTCGATTTCGATCCGTCTGCAGCGGCATTCAATATTACATCAACGGCAGGCCAGGATGCTTTTATTGCTAAATATTCTTCTGCCGGCGCATTTTTATGGGCAGCTCGTGGCGGAGGGGCGTCGACCGATATAGGATACGGTATATATGCAGATGCAAACGGTGTTTATATTACCGGTGCTTATGTTGCCTCAGCGGTTTTTCGTTCTTCAGGCACATCTACTGTTACTGCTTCTACTGCCGCCACACCTGTAAACAACAATGTGTTTGTGGCGAAGTATGATCAAAATGGTATTGTACAATGGGTAGCTTCTGCCGGCAGTAACTCGGCAGAAGAAGGATTTGATGTGACGGCTGATGCAAATCGTGTTTACGTTGTGGGTGATTATCGTAATGCATTATCAATTTATAATAGTGCCGGGGCTCTGCAGGCCGTTACCTTGCCAATTCAGTCAAGTCCTAACACAGATATTTTTGTTTTAGCCTATACGCAAGCCGGTGGTTTTAGCTGGGCAACGAACGCTTCGGCAGCGGGTAATGATCAGGGCCGCGGAATCACAAGTGATGGTACAGATATTTATATTGCGGGTGGGATTAGCAATAACGCTAACTTCCCCAATCCTGCACCTGTTGTAACACAAACTGTAGTTGGAGGGATTGATGCATTTGCCGCGAAGCTTAATGGCACAACCGGAACTTATCAATGGGTACGTCATATCAGAGGTACCGGTGCGGTGAATGATGTAGTAAATTCAATCGTTTATCATCCCTTAGGCCGTGTATACTTGGCGGGTTACTACAATGGAAGTTTAAATTTTACGATTGCAGGCGGTCCTATCCTTACAGCAGTAAATTCAACAGATTTATTCGTGGCCTCATTCACTTCTAATAATGCGTTTTATTATGCTTTATCAGGAGGAGGTACTGGCGTCGATAATGCCTATGGATTAGGATTAAATAATGTGGCAGATGTTTACATTGGCGGACATTATACAACCGGTCCTTCTGCTTTCGGAACTACAACTTTAGCCGTTAACACAAATAGTAATATTGCAGTGGCGAAATGTGGTTGTGGAGTTGTTCTTTCATTAGCAAGCGCCGGCAGCGACCAAACGGTCTGCGCCACTACGGCAACGATGGCGGGTAATACACCAACAGCAGGAACCGGAACATGGAGTTTGTTGTCGGGTTCCGGCAGCATCACCACTCCAACTTCACCTAACACAACCATCACGGGTTTAGGCTTAGGAAATAATCAGTTTATTTGGACTATTGGCGGTTCAGGTTGTCCTGTAGAGCGAGATACTGTTACCATTCGAAGAGAACTAACACCTTCTATTGCAACTGCCGGACCATCACAATCAGTTTGCGCCGCTAACACAGTGATGGCGGCAAACACTCCAACTACAGGTACAGGTGCCTGGACATTGCTTTCGGGTACGGGTACTATTGGTACGCCTTCTTCTGCCAGTTCAGCAATAACATCGTTGGGAATTGGTGTGAGTGTTTATCAATGGGCCATATCTTATTTGACTTGCCCTGTCACAACTTCAACTATGTCCATTACACGTTACGCACCACCAACCACTGCGAACGCCGGACCTAATCAAACAATTTGCAGCGCTACGGTAACAATGGCAGCTAATACAACTTCGGCCGGAATTGGTACTTGGAGTTTGTTATCAGGTTCAGGCACTATCACCAACGCAAACCTCAATAACACAACCGTTACCGGATTAGGTGTGGGGGCAAACGTTTTTCAATGGACCACATCTAACGGTACTTGCCCTACGTCAGTTTCAACTGTTACAATAACACGTGACGCATCACCAACTACGGCTAATGCCGGTTCTACGCAAACCGTTTGCGCTACCACGGCCACACTTGCAGGAAATACTCCGGCAGTTGGTACAGGCAGTTGGACCTTAGTTTCAGGTTCGCTAGTCATCACCACCCCAACTTCTCCTACTTCAGGATTAACCGGAATAAATACTGGAACACATGTTCTGCAATGGACAATATCTAACGGTGTATGCCCTCCGTCAACTTCAACAGTAGCTATAATTCGGGATAATTTCCCAACTGTTGCCAGCGCCGGAGCTTCTCAAACTATTTGCGCCACTACGTACACTATGTCGGGAAATACGCCTGCTGTGGGTACCGGAAGCTGGACGGTTGTTTCAGGTAGCGGCACGATACTCACTCCAACTTTAGCGGCTACTACTGTAACGAACGTGGGCGTTGGAAATAATGTTTTTCAATGGACCATATCTAATGGTGTGTGCCCTGCCTCAACTTCCACGATGAGCATTTTCAGGTATGATTTTCCTACAACATCTGTAGCTGGTCCATCACAATCAGTTTGTGCAACTACGGCAACGATGGCAGCGAATACGCCTGCTGTGGGTACAGGAAGTTGGACTTTGCTTGGTGGTTCAGGTACTATTGTAACACCTACATCTCCTACCTCTCAAATTACCGGATTAGGAATAGGAACAAATACATTTAGATGGACAATTTCTAATGGCGTTTGTACACCATCCTCATCAACTTTAACTATTGTTCGTTATGCACCACCATCTGTAGCGAATGCAGGCGCTTCGCAAACCGTTTGCGCTACCACTGCAACAATGGCAGCCAATACAACAACAGCGGGTAACGGTTTGTGGACATTAGTTTCAGGCGCCGGAACAATCACAACGCCTTCAGCCGCAAATACTGGTATTACAGCGCTGGGAGTTGGTAACAATGTATTTCAATGGACAACTTCAAACGGCGTGTGTGCATCTTCTTCCGCTACTACAAGTGTGTATAGATATGATTTTCCTACTACATCTATTGCAGGACCATCACAATCAGTTTGTGCAACAACTGCTACTCTCGCCGGAAACACACCGGCCGTTGGAACAGGCTCGTGGACTTTAGTCTCGGGCGCAGGAACTATTACGAGTCCTACTTCGCCTTCGAGCGGATTAACAGC
>JAEUTQ010000066.1 GCA_016787445.1 Bacteroidia bacterium | reverse complement strand
TAAAACTGCTAATGATTCTTCGTTGCCGTTGATGTAAAGCTGTACAAGCTCGTTATCTTCTAAACGTTGAATTGACATAATTATCCCTTTTTAAATAAGTAAAGTATAGGGTGTAAATGTCTATTCTATGGCAACGTTTTTAAGTGGTTATTAAAACAAATATAGAACTAAACTGTTTAAATACAAAAACTTTACATTCGGCTTTGAGTGAATTGTAGATATGAATGAGTAAACGAATATTTTCAAGGATTGAAGTAAAAAAACAAATGATTCTTATTTATAATATTGATTATCAATGTTTTAAATCTTAATAACAATACTATTCCATGCCTCAAACAAAGCGTAATTTTACGGTAATGAGTAATTCCTCCGACTTCAGTACCCTCAATCCCAAACAATTTATACTTATTAAGGGAGCCCGCATGCACAACCTGAAAAACATGGATGTGGCCATACCCCGAAATAAATTTGTGGTGATAACCGGCTTATCCGGTTCCGGCAAATCATCGCTTGCTTTTGATACACTTTATGCAGAAGGACAACGTCGTTATGTTGAAAGTTTATCGGCTTATGCGCGTCAGTTTTTGGGAAGATTGGAAAAACCTCAGGTGGATTATATCAAAGGGATTTCTCCTGCTATTGCTATCGAACAAAAAGTAATTTCAAGAAATCCGAGAAGTACGGTTGGAACCATCACAGAAATTTACGATTACTTCAAATTATTATTCGCCCGTGTTGGAAAAACATTTAGTCCGGTTAGCGGGAAACAAGTCAAGCGACACAACATAAGTGATGTAGTTGATTTTATAAACGGACTAAAAAACGAAAGTAAAACACTTATTGTTTCAAAAATTCATGTACCAAAAGGAAGAACCCTTGCGCAAACTATTGATCTTTTATCGCAGCAAGGCTTCACCCGTGTATTTATGAATAATACTATCCAAAAAATCGCCGATACGGATTTTAAAAAAATTAAAAACACAGAAGATTTGTTTTTACTTATCGACCGCTTAGTTGTAAGTAATAATGATGAAGATTTTTTGAATCGTGTTGCGGATAGTGTTCAGACAGCTTTCTCGGAAGGCAACGGTGAG
This sequence comes from Bacteroidia bacterium, assembly GCA_016787445.1. Lineage (GTDB taxonomy): Bacteria > Bacteroidota > Bacteroidia > B-17B0 > Aurantibacillaceae > JAHEYG01. The sequence continues at coordinate 73,268 of JAEUTQ010000066.1, read as the reverse complement.
TGTTTTGTTTATGTGGAGAAGAATACAAATTCAAAAAAGACTGTCACGTCGAGCGGAGTCGAGACGTCTGACCAAATAACTTATGAATCCTTTTTATTCTCCAACCTATTCGAAGCAGATGGCATGAAATTCGAAGAACCGGATGTCAACTTTTTTACTTTCAATAATCCGATTGGCGCCTGCAAAACCTGTGAAGGCTTTGGAAGCATCATTGGCATCGATCCGGATTTAGTGATGCCCAATAAAAGTTTATCCGTTTACGACAGCGCTGTTGCGTGTTGGAATGGAGAAACCATGAGCTATTACAAAAAACAATTACTAAAGAACGCGCATAAATTTAATTTCCCTGTACACAAACCTGTAGCCGAATTAACGAAAGCACAATTGGATTTATTATGGAAGGGTAACGAACACTTTGAAGGCATTAACGATTTCATCAAAATGTTGGAGAAAGAAAGTTATAAAATTCAATACCGTGTTATGTTAGCGCGTTACAGAGGTAAAACAACGTGTCCGGATTGCCGTGGCACGCGCTTGCGTAAAGATGCCAACTATGTAAAAATTGCCGATAAAAATATTTCCGATTTAATTTTAATGCCGGTGGCTGATTTGCTTCCATTCTTTAAAGATTTAAAATTGAATGAGCACGATACTAAAATCGCGAAACGTTTATTAACGGAAATTACCAATCGCTTACAATATCTGTCGGATGTTGGCTTAGATTACTTAACATTAAACCGTGTTGCGAATACGCTGAGCGGTGGCGAAAGTCAACGTATTAATTTAGCGACTTCACTGGGCAGTAGTTTAGTTGGAAGTTTATACATTTTGGATGAGCCAAGTATTGGTTTACATTCTCGCGATACCGAACGCTTGATTAAAGTATTAAAGTCGCTTCAGCAACAAGGTAACACCGTTATCATTGTGGAACATGACGAAGAAATTATGCTCGCTGCCGATGAACTCATTGATATTGGTCCGGAAGCCGGCAGCGGAGGCGGAACTTTAGTTTTTCAAGGTACACACAAAGAATTACTAAAAGACAGTAAAAGTTACACGGCGAAATATCTTACCAATAAACTCAAAATTGAAACGCCGTTTAACCGCCGTAAATGGAAAGAGTTTATTGAAATCAGAAATGTAAGTGACAATAACTTAAAAAATGTCACCGTGAAATTTCCTTTGAATGCTCTAACCTGTGTAACGGGTGTAAGTGGTTCCGGAAAATCTACCTTGGTAAAAAAAGCGCTCGTGCCAACTTTACAACGTTACTTAGAAGGCTTTTTTGAAAATGTGAGTCACGATCATTTAATTGGCGGCAGTCTCAAACAAATTAAACAATTGGAGTTTGTTGATCAAAATCCAATCGGAAAATCATCGCGCAGTAATCCTGTAACGTATATAAAAGCTTACGATGATATACGGAATTTATTTGCCGATCAGGGTTTAGCAAAACAACGCGGATACAAACCTTCACACTTTTCATTTAATGTAGATGGAGGACGCTGCGAAGTGTGCGAAGGGGAAGGGCTGATAACCGTTGAGATGCAATTTATGGCCGACATACAGTTGCAATGCGATACCTGCAAAGGACAACGTTTTAAGGCGGAAACTTTAGAAATTAATTACAAAGGAAAAAACATTTCCGATGTATTAAACATGACGGTTAGCGACGCTGTTCAGTTTTTCGGACAGGACAAAGAAAATCGTACCGCACAAAAAATAATTGAAAAACTGGAGGCACTTGAGAGAGTTGGATTGGGTTATGTGCAACTCGGACAAAGCAGCAGCACTTTATCAGGTGGAGAAGCACAACGTATTAAATTAGCTTCTTTCTTAATTTATTTAAACAACACCTCTCCTACTCTTTTTGTATTTGATGAACCTACCACAGGATTACATTTTCATGACGTAGCCAAACTTTTAAAATCATTCGAAGCATTGATTAATAAAGGACACAGCATTGTGGTAATAGAACATAATTTAGATGTTATTAAGTGCGCCGACTGGATTATAGATTTAGGTCCGGAAGGCGGAGAACATGGCGGTACTATTGTTTTTGAAGGTACACCGGAAGGTTTAGTGAGCTGTAAGAATTCACATACCGGAAGATATTTAAAAGGGAAATTGAATAATTAAATATTTCCCGAACTATTCAGGAAATCTGAAAAAGAAATACAGGCTGCGAAAACTCTTGTCATAGCTGCATCCGATTTGATAGCTATTAATTCACTTTTCATGTTTTTCAGCTTTTCGAAACTCTTTTCCTTGGTACTTTTCACTTTAGTTTTTGTTGTTTTCATAAAGCAAGTAATTTACTTGAAGCATCAATGCTGCTTCTGTTAATAATTCATAGAGCGATTTTAATTCGTCCGTATTTAAGGCAATCACCATGTTTTCGCATTCGGTTTTAAAATAAATTTTATCTCCGCTTAATAGCATTTCAGCGTAATTATTATCGTAAGTATTTTGAACCTTATTTACAAAGCGTGAAAATTCCTTCGCATTATATGCGACAAGCAAATTACCGAACCCTAAATTAAGATGATCGCATCCACTACATACCACAACACAACCAAACGAATTACTATTAATGATTTTAAAATTACACATGGTGTTTTATATACACCAAAATTCAGTTTTAAACAAAGCAGTTACAATACCGCAAACAGGTTAATAAACGGCAGGCTTAATAACAAAAAGCTGTTAGTATAGAATTATGATACCTTATTTATGGTAGAAAAAATGAGTGATTTAAAAAATCAGACCTCCATTTTGGATTTAATAGCCACAAGTAGATTAGTAATCTCATGCATTATGATTAAGCCTTTATCTTTGGCATACCATAAGTGTAAATTCTTTTCAAAATCTTCCCATGAAATAGTATCCTGATTTGCCTTCCAATGAAGCATGATTTCCTGAGCAGGTTTTGGGCGTGGTCCCCAAGTAGCAATTACATCAAAGTGATCTTTTTTCATGATTAACAACTTTGGTACCGACTTAGCCCCATTGGTTGAGTAAGCTTCCATTAAATCGGGAAAAGTATCACGTGAAATTATTTTATAATTAAGTTTTCCTTCTGATGATTCTACTATTTTCTGAATGACCGGAATAATCTGAGCACAATCACCACACCAGGCATCTCCTATTAACAACAAATCATAAGAAATATCTAAGTCTATTAATTGTTGCTTTAATTCTTCAGGAATTTGAACCGTTTTGTCAATTCGGTTCATGCGTTGAACATTCAGCTTTGTAAAATCAATTAGCATTTGTTCCTGATTGTTACCTGTTGTTTTACCTTGTGAAATTAATTCATCAACAAGTTGACGGTATTCAGGATAAGGTTTTGCGGTATTAAAAATGTGATTTAGATTCATAAGATTAATTTTTACGTTTTAATTTTATAAAAACGGATTCATTCAATACAACAAAGTTAGCCAGATTATCTTGAAGTGAATTCAGAAAGTTTTATAAAATGTATCGGAAAATCGTGATATTAATCACAGGAATTAGGTCTAATATGTAACGGATGTTACACGCTTTTAAAATTTGTCTCCATCAAAACTCCAGGAATTTTATTTCACCTTCACAACCTTCTCACCCAACTCTGCAAACTGCCAACTGTTATGAAAACCTACGGCATTTTGAATTAACTCACCACTTGGCTTAAAATACAACAAGGTAGGATAATGCGTAATTCCCCATGGAGCAGCATATTTCAAACCTTCTCCTTTTTCCATGTCCATCGCGATACTGATGAAATTCTTGTTATAAAACTCAATCACTTTCTTATCGCTGAACGTCTGACTCTTCATCATCTTACACGGACCGCACCACGTTGCATAAGCATCCACAAAAACCAATTTATTTTCCTCTTTCGCCTTCACCAAAGCTTCCTGAAATGTACCTGTAAAAAACTGCATTTCGGAGATAACAGGTTTTTCCTGCGCATTCATCATTCTGCTTACTAAACTTAAAAACAGCAGTATTAAAATTCGTTTTGTCATACAATTTAAAATTACGATAACTTTTTTGTTTATACTGTAAAAACACCCTCCTTTATTGGTCATTATTGTCATAAAAAATCAAAAAAAATCCCGTAAATTCAGGCTTTATTTTATGGCGGGTTCATTTAGCATAAAACTGGGGAATTTCTTATACAAAAATGCATATCCTTTGTATAAGTCCATGTACTCTGTTTTTAAAAACAAACAGGATGCGTTTGAGATAGCCCTGCTTAAAAAACACATTAAACCCGGCGATACCATTTTGGATATTGGTGCCAACATAGGTTTCTACGCTAAAATCCTTTCACAACTTACCGGACCTAACGGAAAGGTTCATTGCTTTGAGCCTGATGCTACCAACTTCCAGCACTTAAAGGTTGAAACGGCCGGACTCACTAATATTGTTATCAATAACAAAGCGGTTGGACCAAAAACGGAAAAAATAAAAATCTACACATCAAAAAACCTGAATGTGGATCACCGAACTTATAAACCGGAAGAATACGACCGGGAAATAGAAATTGATGCTATCAGCATGGAAGATTATTTTGATGTGAATGTAAAAGTAGATTTCATCAAAATCGATATTCAAGGATTTGAAATGGAAGCCATGAAAGGTATGCATACATTATTGAAGGCTAACCATCACATTAAAATGATTTCTGAATTTTGGCCTTATGGTTTGCGTAAAGCCGGAAGTTCGGTGAGCGATTATTACAATTTTTTGAAAAACATGAATTTCAATATTGAGTTATTGAAAGAAGATAAATTAGAACCTTTAAGCTTAGAGAAGGTTCAACAATTGGAACCTCTGGGCGAAGAACATTACTTTAATATTTTTGTATACCGTAATGTTTAAAAAGTACGACATAGGTTTTAGTTTGGATGACCCACGCACCACTCTGGCGCATCGTGACATTATTCTGAATAAACCGTTTTTGAAACGTTTGTATCAAGACTGGTATAAAGAATTTATGAATGTTGCTAAATCGGTAAACAATGGAAAATATTTAGAAATTGGCTCCGGTGGCGGTTTTTTAAAAGAAGAATTCCCTGAAGTTATTACCTCCGACATATTGGATTTACCGGTAGTCGATAAAGTGTTTAGCGCCGAGCAATTGCCGTATGGTGAAAATGAATTAGGCTGCATTATGATGCTGAATGTTTTTCATCACATTCCTAAACCTTATTTGTTTTTACAAGAAGCGGAACGCACTTTGGTAAAAGGCGGAAAAGTGGTGATGGTAGAACCGGCTAATTCGGCATTGGGAAGATTTATTTACAAGCGTTTTCATCATGAACCCTTTGTGGAGAATGGTCCACGTGAAATTGAACCCGGTAACCCATTAAGTAACTCCAATCAGGCCTTACCTTACATTTATTTCGAGCGAGATTTGGAGAAATTCAGGAAGGATTTTCCAAAATTAAAAATCGTGAGTATTAAGTACCACTCGCCCTTCATGTACGTGTTAAGTGGCGGCGTATCCCGCAGTGCCATGGTACCTTATTTTATGTATGAATTTTTTAAAGGATTAGAAAAATTATTATCACCTTTGAACCGTCAAATCGGACTGTTTTGTACGGTTGTATTAGAAAAGCAATAAACGTTGAGCGACAAGAAAACATATTTTGATACATTGGCTAAAGCGCGTAAAAAACGCGGTATTAGCGCATACTACTGGAAAGAAATTACCAATTACAGCAAATACTTCTCGCATGAAGACAGCAGTGTATTGGAAATTGGTTGCGGCAGTGGTGATTTGTTAGCGGGCATTGATGGCAAACGTAAAGTGGGTATAGATTTCAGTGAAGAAATGATTGCCTGGGCTAAAGAAAAACATAGTGATAAGAATATTGAGTTTTTGGTAATGGATGCCAATAACATTACCCTGAGTGAAAAATTTGATTTAGTCATCATCAGTAATCTTATTGGATTTGTTGACGATATTCAGAATGTATTTGAACAGGTAAAAAAAGTTTGTCACCCAAACACCAAAGTGATTGTACAATTTTACAATTCATTGTGGGAGCCGGTGATAAAATTTGCGGAGTTAATTGGTTTGAAAAAGAAAACGCCTTTACAGAACTGGTTAAATTCGCGCGATATTAATAATTTATTATTCGTATCGGGATTTGATGTGTACCGTAATTCAAAGCGACTCATTTTCCCGGTCTTCTTCCCTATTCTGTCTTTTATATTAAATAAATACTTAGCAAAATTTCCATTCTTCCGTTTCTTTAGTTTAAACATTTACAGTTTTGCTAAACCTTTACCGGAGAATGATGAAAACGTTTACAGTCAAAAATATTCTACAACGGTAGTTATTCCGGCACGTAATGAAAGCGGAAATATTGAAAATGCGATTACGCGTTTACCGAAATTCGGAAAGCATGTAGAAATTATTTTCATTGAAGGTAACAGCACTGATGATACCTGGGAGAAAATTCAGGAGATTCAAAAGAAATACGCGGCCACACACGATATAAAAATCGGTCAGCAAAAAGGTAAAGGAAAAGCAGACGCAGTGCGTGAAGGCTATAAAATAGCAAGCGGAGATATTTTAATGATTCTGGACGCCGACTTAACTGTACCGCCGGAAGATATTCCTAAATTTTACAATGCCATCGCGAGTGGTAAAGGAGATTTTATTAATGGAACACGATTAGTTTATCCGATGGATAAAGAAGCCATGCGCTTTTTAAATTATCTGGGTAATCATTTCTTTAGCTGGGCTTTTACCTGGTTATTGGAACAGCGATTTAAAGATACTTTATGTGGTACTAAAGTAATGTTCCGAACCGATTACAATAAACTCACTAAAAACCGTAAATACTTTGGAGAGTTTGATCCTTTCGGAGATTTTGATTTATTATTTGGTGCGCATAAACTCAATTTAAAAATTGTAGAAGTTCCTATTCGATATCGCGAGCGTACTTATGGCACGACCAACATTTCCCGCTTCAAACATGGCGTGATTTTATTACGTATGTGTGCATTCGCCAGCAGGAAATGTAAGTTTATTTAGAAAGATAATATTGTTTTAAACTTAAGATTCGAATGACTTATGGCAGAATTTTTAACAACAACCGGCACATCACATAATATTGAACAAATTATTATCAATTCAAAGGATACACTTATTTTAGTATCGCCCTACTTACAGCTTTCCAAAACTTTATTCGAAAGATTAAAAGATGCTTCAAACAGAAATACCGAAATTACTATAATTTATGGCAAAGACGAATTGAAACCAAATGAAAAAAATTCCTTGGCAGAGTTAAGCAATCTGAGATTACTTTATTTTGAAAACTTACATGCTAAATGTTATTGTAATGACAACAATATGGTCATTACATCAATGAATATGTATGAGTTTTCTGAAAAAAACAATAGAGAGATGGGCGTGTTAATTGACAAGGAACGTGATAAAGAATTATATCAAAAGGCATTCGCTGAAATTAAATCAATAATTGGATCCTCTGATTTAGTTTCAAACAAAAAAACAGAGAGAAATTTTCCTCCAAATCAAACAAACGAACCAATAAAGACCAATACTACTTACAAAATTACAAATAGGGGGTATTGTATTAGGTGTGAGGCCCGAATACCATTAAATCCTAATAAACCTTTGTGCGGTGATTGTTATGCAAGTTGGGCACATTACGAGAATCCGGATTACGAAGAAAATGTTTGTCATTCATGTGGAGAATATCAAGATACCTCAATGAATAAGCCATTTTGTTACACTTGTTTCAAGAAACTAAAAGATACGTTTTCCCTAAAAGCTTAATTGGATTTCATGAAATTTATTCTTCGCCCTTGGCAGATGAGCGACTTGGAAAGTTTGGTAAAAAACGCCAACAACCCTAATATTGCCAAATTCATGACCAATGGCTTTCCGCATCCTTATACTAAAACGCATGGCGAAAAATGGCTGGAGATGGCAACAACAACTCACGCTTCCAATTTTCTTTGTATTGAAATTAATGGCGAAGTAGCGGGTGGCGCCGGCATACATTTACAGCAAGACATCATGTGTAAAAATGCTGAATTAGGCTATTGGCTCAGCGAAGAATATTGGGGAAATGGCATTGTTCCAAAAGTAGTTTCTCAACTAGTTGACTACGGCTTTAGAAACTTTGACATTACTCGCATCTATGCCCGTCCGTTTGGTAATAATCCTTCTTCTCAACGCGTATTGGAAAAATGTGGTTTTAAATTGGAGGCTCGAATTGAAAAAAGTATTTTCAAGAATGGTGAATTTCTGGATGAACTAATTTACGCAGTGAGAAAATCATGAAACAGATAGGTCTTGCTCTTTCAGGGGGTGGAGCTCGAGGCTTTGCTCACCTTGGTGTATTAAAAGTAATTGATGAACTCAATATAAAAATCAGCGCTATTTCGGGTACCAGTGCTGGCGCTTTATTTGGCTCAATGTATGCGGCCGGTTATAAACCTGATGAAATATTAAAAATCGGAAAAGCGGCGAAACTATTTAATTTTCCTAATATTTTATTCGGAAAATCTGGTTTCTTTAACACACAAGGATTTGAAGAAACCATTACGCGCTACATACCCGATAACTCTTTTGAGAAATTAAAAATTCCTTTCACCGCTGTTGCAACAGATATTGTAAATAACAAAACGGTTTACCTGAATTCAGGCGAGCTGGCTAAAAGTGTAGCAGCATCCGCTTGTATTCCTCTGGTGTTTGAACCCATTCATTTAAACGAAACATACTTACTCGACGGAGGTATTTTAAATCAATTGCCAATTGAGCCTTTATTGGAAAACGACAATCGTATCATTGGTGTTCACGTAAACTCAATGAGTGATAAAATTGAAGATTTACACATGAAAGATATGCTCGATCGCAGCTTCCATTGTGCACTCGGACAATCTGTATATTCCAAAACACATGCTTGTGACATTTTTATTGAACCTCCCGGAATGAGTCGCTTTGGTATGTTTGATTTCAATAAAGCGGATGAGATTTTTGAATACGCTTACCAATATGCTTCTTCCATTCGTGCAGAAATAGAAAGCATCAAGTTTGTTTAATTTTTTTCGAGTTGGAAATAAGCCGTTATTGGATAGTGGTCGGTGAATGTTTCATCACACACCTCGAAAGCATTGCATTTAATTTCCTTATCATGCATAATGTAATCAATTCTAAACTTAGGAAATTTACCCTCATACGTCCTGCCAAAACCACTACCCTTTTCTATAAACGCGTCTTTTAATTCCTTACCAATAATTCTGTAAGCATAAGAGGCAGGCGTGTCGTTAAAGTCTCCACAAACTATGACTTTATAAGGACAGTTTTTAATGCTGTATGCTACCTTTTCCGCTTGCTCGGCACGTTTTACAAAAGCACGTTTCAAACGACGTAATATGTTCTTTGAATTTTCCAATTCATCCTGTGCATCATCAGAATCCAAAGCATCATCAATAAATTTATAATCCTTTTTACTAAAGCTGATCGATTGTAAATGCATATTATAAACACGTACTGTATCTTTATTAATTAAAAGATCACTATAAATACAAATGTTATTAGACCTTGTATTAAAAATAATTGCACCCTTATTGATAATAGGATATTTTGAAAATGTTGCTAAACCAAAATGATTATCACGGTTGGCTTTTGAAGTGTACTCAACATGATGATACTTGGTGTTTAGAGCATTGACAACGGTATCAATATTATGTAATCCGTTTTCATTGCTGGAATTATAAAATTCTTGTAAGCATAAAATGTCCGGATTAATTTCCTGTAATGAATTAATAATATGCTGTCGCGATTTTTTATTTTTACTCCAATTGTATAAATCGAAGAGCATACTATTGTAGGAGGTTACTTTGATATCACTGTTAGATCCTTTATTATTAATTGTAATTTGAAAATATTTATTAAAGGTGAAAAAGGTACACAAGATTCCAAAAGCAGAAATTAAAGCGAGGCGGCGAAATTGCATGAGCCAAAATATACTAAACAATATATTTATGATAACTACATAGGGATAAGCCAATCCCATAAAAGCAATTAACCAAAATAGTTGAGGAGAAATGTATTTTGCAATTGCCCCCGTTAACAGGGCAAGCACTGCAAAGTAATTAAGCCATAAAACAATCTTATTAAAGCGAGATAATTTTCGTTGTTTACGCACTTGCGCCATTTGCCTTAGTTCGGCCAGTGATATGTTTCTTAACGAAATAATGGCGCTGAAATTTTAAGATTTATTTTTTGGCCAAAGCTTCCTCCACATAAGCAAACGTAGAAAGAATCTCCGGTTTACCGTCGATAATCGCAACGTCATGCTCAAAATGTGCGCTCGGCAACCCGTCGGCCGTTATGATGGTCCAGCCGTCGTTTAATTGTGTAATATTTTTCTTACCCAAATTAATCATTGGCTCAATCGCAATCACCATTCCGTCTTTTAATTTCGGACCGTCACCACGCTTACCATAATTTGGCACTTCCGGCTCTTCGTGCAAACTCTTTCCTAATCCATGTCCTACTAACTCACGCACTACACCGTAACCGTGACTCTCTGCATGGTGTTGTATGGCGTAACTGATATCTCCAATACGATTTCCGGCACGTGTTTGCTCTATGCCCTTGTATAAAGCTTCTAAAGTAACGTCCAATAACTTTCTGTGCTCAGGTTTGATTTCACCAACTCCAAATGTGTAAGCATGATCACCGAAAAATCCGTTTTTCTTCACACCACAATCTACCGATACAATATCTCCGTCTTTTAATGGTTTATTGGTTGGAATGCCATGCACCACTGCCTCGTTAATGGAAATACACAAAGTAGCCGGAAATGGAGGGTTTCCTCTGTAACCTTTAAATGCAGGAACGCCGCCGTTATCGCGAATGTATTCTTCAGCTATTTTATCTAAAAATATAGGCTCTACTCCGGGCTTAATATGTTGTGCCACCAAACCTAATGTGCGTGATACCATTAAGGCTGACTCGCGCATCAATTCAATCTCTTCTCTTGTTTTTATATAAATCATTTTCTTCCTAAGAACCTTTTAAAAAATGAAACCTCTTCTTTTTTATAATTGTTATGTGCATCCGGATTAACTACAACGTGAAAAAAATCACCGCCATCAGGATGCAACATTTGCCATACTTCACTCCAACCTCTGAATCCACCAATGTTTCGATCGTCAATAAAAATATCGGCGTTTAATTTACGCGCCACCTTTTCCGAAACTTCTTCCTCCGGAAAATTACGATTCACCGCATAAAACTCAACTCCATTTTTCTTACAATACTCAACCGCCTCTTGCAACAAATCACCGTGACGATAGGTCCATAAAATTAATTTATGTCCCTTTGCCTGCAATGCTTTTAACGTTGCAAAAGCAAATAACATTTCTTTACCAATTCCGGGATAGGCATGCTCCACAATCGTACCGTCGAAATCAACAGCAATGACTTTACTATCCGGACTTATAAAATGGTTCGACATATTATAAATTTTTAGCGGTGGTTACATTCATATTGTTATCCAACTCATATAAACGCGGCTCAGCCGTTCCAATCTCGAATTGTAAAATTTGCTCCGGTGTCATTTTCTCGAGATACATAATCAAAGCGCGCAAACTATTTCCGTGTGCGGCAATCACTACATTTTTTCCGGCTTTCAACTTCGGAACAATTTCCTTTTCGAAATAAGGAATAACACGTGCGGCTGTATCTTTTAAACTTTCTCCGTTAGGAGGCGCTATATCAAAACTACGACGCCAAATCTTAACTTGTTCGTCACCGTATTTCGCTGCTGTATCAGCCTTATTTAAACCTTGTAAATCGCCATACATTCGCTCATTTAAAGCCGCATCGTATGTTGGTGCTATTGGCGCATGCCCTGCTGTTTCTAAAGCGAGACTTAACGTTTTTTGCGCACGTTGCAAAGCCGATGAATACGCATAATCAAATTTGTATCCTTTCAATTTTAAACCCGCATTCTTTGCTTCCTGAATACCTTTTTCCGTTAAATCAACATCTACCCATCCGGTAAATTTGTTTTCTAAATTCCAAACACTTTGTCCGTGACGAAAAATAATTAACTGTGCCATAAATTATACTCTGAGTTCGTTATAAAATTCAAAGTATAAATATACGAACAAAAAAGCTATTTTTAATTAGCTGAATAGTAGTAAAGTATGTAGTTTTTACGCCAGGTTTGATTGGCAAGAGCGTTGTATTTCTCTAACAACGGTTTAGCATCTGTATTGATTAAATCACAAGATTCTAAAACTTCCTGAATTTCATATTTTTTAACGTCAGACGACTTTAAAGATGCAAAAATCAAAATATTTCTTTCGTCTTCCTTATCGGATGCCGCAACCATTTTATAATTAAATCCTGCACTTTTTAAGGTGTTCAATAAAATGGAAGTTCCTAAGCCACGCTCGCCTTTTAGATAACCATGCCAGTTAATAATCAAGCTGGCGTTTTCCTGTAAGTTCTGTTTTAACCGATTCAAACTCTCCGTGGTAATAACATGTACAGGTTGCTCCTCGGCTTTAAACACATCTATTAAAACGAGATCATATTTCTCATTGCAATTATTCATAAACCGACGTGCATCATCCGCAATAGCTAGTGTGGATTTATGGAGATGAAAATAATTTTTCGCCACTTCAACAATCCTTTCATCCAATTCAACGCCTGTTACCTTATATCCCTTTTCAGCGAGTAAATTGGAGGTGAGTCCGCCCCCCATACCAAGGACTAAAGCTTTTTTATTTTGCGTTAAAGACAGGTTTGAATCCAGTAAAGCTATGTATTGAGAAACAGATTTGCCGGTTTGGATATTCATCTCCGACTGAACTGTGTTGTTCACTAACAATTTTCTTACAAGCAAATTTTCAATTGTATCATCTATGATGTTTATTTTTCCCAGCATTCCATCACTTTGGTAAATACAATTTTTAAGAGGAGTTTTCGAAGTAAATCCGCTCACTAAAAACATTAACAATAAAACCGCTGCTTTAAAACCGTTAGATTTATGAATAAGAATTAATGATAATGCCAGCAAGGAGGCAAATACAAATAAAGTGGTGCTAATTCCAAATGAAGGAATAAACAAAAAACCACACAAGAAAGTGGAAATTATCCCTCCCAAAGTAGAAATGGAGTATACGAGTCCGCTTACCCTACCCGATTCATTCGGATTTTGTGTTTGAATAGAAATAATAAGCGGAGAGGCTGCGCCCATTAACAACATTGGCACACTTAATAATAAAAGTGCAGAAATAGTAACTGAAAACAATAATCCAAACCGTAGCGCGATGGGACCAAATAAATTGGCAATGAAAGGCATTGCTCCCATATACAAAGCAGCAATGAGTAAAACCAATGATAGTTTTTTTACCCTATCATTTTTCTCACTTAATTTTCCCCCGTAAAAGTAACCGGCTGCTAAACTTCCCAATGTAATCGCAATAACTGCCGCCCACACATATAAGCTACTGCCAAAATAAGGAGCAATTAATTTAGAACCGCACAATTCGGTAGCCATCACCGCTGCGCCTTCGAAAAAGCTGACAATATAAATGCTTCTATTTGATTTAGTCTGCAAGAATTAATTTCCGTTGTTCTGACGGCGCTCTAAAGTATAAACGTATTGATGCGCTAATTTAGTTCCGTAATCCGAATACGATTTACGTGCCCACTTTAATGCTTCGTTTAAATCGCCCTTTACCTCATAAGCAATAGCGATGTTATAACACGAACGGCCTGCGGTTTTTCTATTATCCGATTTAGCAGTTTCTTTCCATATTTCAATCGCTCCATCCCAATCGTTCACGTAGGCTCTTCTTACACCAACCGAAAACTGTGCGCTTTTTCCTTTTTTATAATAATCACGGTGTACCCAATAAAAAGAAGAGCAAAACTTGGAAGCTTCGCGTTCTCCAATAACCGCAGCTGTATTTTTTACTGCCTGCGTTGGTAAAGGTGATAAAATAGGAACACCCGTTGCGATTTCATGCACGACTTCATCACTATAATGAATTATCTGTTTAGTTAAGGTATCATACAATATCCAACCATACATCACATGATAGCGGATATCTTTTACGCCATTCACATTCCCGTTTAATACTTGCATGCCGGTATTGATAGCGCTTACCGCGGCATCCGAATTAGTGTCAAATTTCTCTAGTGACATTAAAGCATTGGATTTGTTTTCGCGACACACCTTTGTTACAACTTCCCATTTTAAAGGGTCGCTCTTAAACGGACCAACATTCCCTCTTAATCGATGTTTTTCAGGAATAACGGTAGTAACCGGACCGTAAGAATTAATATAACGCGAAAAACTGAAGAGCGCGTCTTCAGGTCCAACCTTATCACCAAATACCGATTCGCCTGTAATCACAGACTCAAATATATTTTGTTGTTTTTTAGAACTATCGATAATGGTGCGATTTACCAAAGCGATTTGTTTAACATGCTCCGGTAATTGCACCAATGGTGGATTGTATAACTTAAATCGTAAATCAACTGTTTTACAACTGCTGAGCAAAAGAGCTGCAAAAATGACTATAAGATACTTCGATTTTTTCATGTTACTTTTTATAAGCATTCATACGTAAAAAATGATCGGCCAACACTAATGCGGCCATGCTTTCTACAATTGGCACGGCGCGTGGTAATACACAAGGATCATGACGGCCTTTCGCTTCAAGATTTACTTCTTCTCCTTTTACATTAACACTTTTTTGCATTTGCATAATGGTTGCAACCGGTTTAAAAGCCACTTTAAAGTAAATATCTTCGCCATTGCTGATGCCACCCTGCACACCACCACTGTTATTTGTTGTAGTGTGTATAGCACCTTTTTCATTGGAAAAAATATCGTTTAATTGTGACCCCATGTAGTTAACAGAATCAAAGCCCGTGCCAAACTCAAAGCCTTTAACAGCATTTATGCTTAACATCGCTTTACCGATATCCGCATGCAATTTGTCAAACACAGGTTCTCCTAATCCGACAGGTGTTCCTTTGATGACGCATGAAATAATTCCGCCAACAGTATCTCCCTTTTTACGCACATTTTCAATCAAAGCAATCATTTTATCAGCTGTATCGGCATCGGGACAACGGATAATATTTTCTTCAGTTTTAGATAAATCAAGTTCTGAGTGTTTTTTGTTGAGTGTAATGGAATGTACGGTGCTTACATAAGCCTGAATGCTTATACCAAACTGTTGTAAAAACAATTTCGCAATGGCACCGGCAACAATACGGCAAGCCGTTTCGCGTGCCGACGACCTTCCTCCTCCTCTGTAGTCACGGATGCCATACTTCTTTTCATAGGTATAATCGGCGTGTGAGGGACGAAAGTTATCTTTCAGATGTTCGTAATCTTTACTCTTTTGGTTTTCGTTTTCAATAATAAAACCAATGGGTGTACCGGTAGTTTTACCTTCAAACACACCCGATAGAAATTTTACCGTATCACTTTCCTTACGCTGAGTTGTAATGTGTGATTGTCCGGGTTTACGGCGATCCAATTCGTTTTGAATGAACTCAAAATCGAGCGTTAATTGAGGTGGACAACCATCCAAAATTCCGCCAATTGCTTCACCATGGCTTTCGCCAAAAGTTGTGAGTGTAAAAAGCTTGCCAAAAGTATTACCTGCCATATAAGCAAAGGTAATAAATAAGCGTTAAAACCTATAACTAATAGAAAGGTCGGAGAATAAAGTGCCGTCAAAATCGAAGGTAGTGTATCTAAATTCATTTAACTTACCCGTCTTATTTTCTGTAATTCGGTCTCGGTTAAAAGCAACACTCATGCTTGGCCCGAAAGTGGCCGATACAAGCCAATGCTTGCTTATTGGTAAACGTACATTATAGAAAGCTTGAATACCAAAACCTATTCCATCTGTAACCCTTACATTACCCATCGTATCTAATTTATTAGCATTAAAATCAAAAATTGGCAGATTTGTCTCAAGCGGTGAACTTTTACCGGTCCAATAAAATCTATCTTCAGTGCGCTTATGCTGATAATTCACAAAGAAATCGCCACCTATTGACTGAATTAAGCGACGCGAGGCGAAAATTCTTTCATAACCAAGATTAATTTGAGCTTTAGGTGTCTGCCTGTAATTGGAACTTTGGTAAATTAAATTTGTATCAGCCACGCTGTGAAAACTTAAGTAGCCATTGCGATTGTAAACATAATTATTTTGATATGGGAAAAGAGCCAATGACACACGAATGGCATTCTTCTCGCTTAAGTACCTTCTGTAATTAAGAGAAACCCTTGCACTTTGTAAAGGAGTTGCGCCGCTTAACACATTTACCAGAGGTAATGTATTAACACCAATTTCATTTCTATAAAATTTAACGGAATCTTTGTTTTGCGCTTGCAAAGCTAATCCTAGACTAACTAATACAATAATTAAACCAATTCGTTTCATGATTTAATAACGGAAGCAGAATGTTTTTATTGTATGCTGTATTTATTTAACTTTACACAAGCATGAAACTTCTTATCAAAAACATTAAGACACTCGTTCAGGTTAGAGATAACGTGATTGAAAAAGTAAGCGGAAAAGCAATGTCTGACCTTCCTTGTATCGAAGATGCTTGGTTGGCTATCGACAATGGACTCATTGCAGACTATGGCACTATGGAAGATTTTCCGGGAATTACCGACTGGAAAGATTTGGAAGTGATTGATGCAACAGGCAAAATTGTTATGCCGTGTTATGCCGACAGCCATACGCACATTGTTTATGCAGGTAATCGTGAAGGCGAATTTGTTGATCGCATTAATGGTTTAACGTATGAAGAAATTGCTAAACGTGGCGGTGGTATTTTAAATTCAGCGCAAAAATTACGTGAGGTAAGTGAAGATGATTTATTTGAACAATCTTTGATTCGCTTTTTTGAAGTCATAAAACAAGGCACCGGCGCCATTGAAATTAAAAGCGGATATGGTTTAAATACAGAAGCAGAATTGAAAATGCTTCGGGTTATTAAACGTCTGAAGGATTTAAATATCATTCCTGTAAAAGCTACGTTTTTAGGCGCGCATGCCATTCCTGCCGAATACAAAGGGAATAAAGAAGGCTACATTCAATTAATAATTAATGAAATGTTACCGGCCATCGCTAAAGAAAAGTTAGCAGATTATATTGATGTATTTTGCGAAAACGGATATTTCAGTGCTGAAGAAACAAAACTAATTCTAGAGACCGGATTAAAACACGGACTTATTCCAAAAGTGCATGCCGAGCAATTGAGCCACAGCAACGGAATACAAACAGCAGTAGCGTGTCAGGCTATTAGTGTTGATCACTTGGAGTTTTGTAATGATAAAGACATAGAAGTTTTAAAAAACAGTAAAACCATGCCAACTGTTTTACCCGGCGCTGCATTCTTTCTCTCATTACCTTTACCTCCGGCCCGTAAAATGATTGATGCAGGATTAGCTGTCGCATTCGCGAGTGATTATAATCCCGGAAGTTCGCCAAGCGGTAATATGAATTTCATGATGAGCCTCGGCTGTATTCAATACAAATTAAATCCCGCGGAAGTTATTAATGCCTGTACCATTAACTCTGCTTACGCGATGGGTTTAAGTCATGAAATTGGCAGTATTACGCCCGGAAAACGTGCCAATATTTTTATTACACATCCAATCAGCTCTTACAATTACATTCCGTATGCATTTGGAAGCAACTTAATTGAAACAGTTTTGATTAACGGAGAAAAGATTAAACATTAATCTGTTTCAATTGTTAGACTTACAAAAACACAACAGAAGTGTAATTAAACGACTTTAACTTATGACAAAGACTGCAATTATCACCGGTGCATCGAGTGGAATTGGTATGGAATTGGCCAAGATTCTTGCTGCAGATAAAATCAATTTAATTTTGGTTGCCAGAAGTGAAAATAAGCTGATTGAATTAAAAAAAGAATTAGATCAATATAAAATTAGCACAAGTATCCTTGCACTTGATCTTTCCAAACCTGATGCAGCTCAAATGGTATTCGACTATTGTGCTAAAGAAAATCTTAAAGTGGACATTTTGATTAACAATGCCGGTTTTGGTGATTATGGTATGTTCATTAGCAGCGATTGGAAAAAACAAGAGGAGATGATTAGGCTAAACATTCAAACGTTAACCCACCTTACACATTTGTTCCTTCCATATATGGTGAAGAATAAATATGGAAGAATATTAAATCTGGCGTCTCTTGCTTCATTTCTGCCCGGACCATTAATGAGTGTTTATTATGCTACAAAAGCATACGTTCTCAGTTTCAGCGAAGCTCTTTCCACCGAACTGGAAGGAAGCGGTGTTACTGTTACAGCATTATGTCCGGGCCCAACTGAGTCCGGATTCCAGAACGCCGCCGCCATGAATGAGAGTAAAATACTTCAAGGAAGAAAATTACCGACATCCAAAGATGTGGCCATTTATGGTTATAAAGCTTTAATGGATGGAAAAGTAGTTGCCATACATGGATTTTTGAATTCACTAATGGTTAGTGCTATTCGTTTTACACCAAGGAGTATTGCAAGAAAATTTGTTAGAACTTTACAAGACAAATCGTGAATCAACCTCCGGAGGCTGACTCTTCTGGTGGTGTTTGTGATTTTGATTTTCCTCCTACCGATTTAATTTTCTTGAGATAACGCTTAAATAAATCGTCAAACGATTCAAACTCTTCTCTGTAAAATGCACCTACTCCTTGTGTGAATGGTCCACCTGAAGTTGTAATTTGCGTATTATCATTACTTCGGTTAAAGCCTTTCACACGATAACGCCCGTCTTCGGTTAATTTGTATTCTATATTCACATCACCGATTAATCCGGTTGAGTTAGTAGACGTTTGTGAGTTACTGTTGTAACCCAAGTTACCATCAACAGACAAACGATTATTTAACAACTGCTTGGAGAGAGCTATATCTAATTCATCGCTGCTGGTTTCACTACCCGGACGGTAATTTACACCAATATCCACATCCTTAGTTAAGTTATTGAGCCAACCACTTAAACGATTCGACAACATCTCCGTTCCGTTAGCTGCAATGGCAGAACCCGCGGAAATACCTCCACCTTGTGAGTATTGTAGCGGTGTAACAAAACTTTTTAATAAGAGTAAAGAAAACACCTGACGATTTAATTCTTGTTCATCAATCAATAAGCTTTTGACTTTCGATAATGTATTTTCATCAATGGTAGGCAAATCAACGCCGAAAGAAATATTTGGTGTAAGAAGCGTTTCTTTCATGTACAATTTACAATCAACCGGATAACGACGTTTGTATACACCTGTTGAGTCGTATGGGAACAAAGGTGCAATAGATGCTCTTTGTTTGTAATTGGCGGTGATATTAATTTCCGCGTCGTACGGACTACCGCTCCAGTTTATGGTACTTCCCTTTTGAATATCGAATTTCTTGGTAATGAAATTCTCGAGTGTAAACATGTAATCTCCGGCAGTAATGACATATTCTCCAAACATATCAAACTTTCCAAGATTATTAATTTTTAAACGTAAGTCGCCTTTTCCTCTCGCCTTTATGATATCACCGCTTTTCTCATCAAAAATAATTTGTGCTTCCGCATCAGGTGTTGCCGTTAATTGCATGTCTAAAGTAAAGCCGGACTTCATCAACACATCCGCTTTTTTAATGGTATCTTTTTTTACAAATTTTATATATCCTGTTTCTGAAACTTCCGATGGATTATCAAGCGGAATAGTGAATATCGTTCCTTTTTCGGTTTTTGCATTCGTGATTTGAATTTCTACATTATTAATAAAACCATAAATACCAACGTTACCACTCGCGTAAGCCTTACCGTAAAACGGCTCCGTTTCATTTCGCGGTTTATTCAATACCAACATATTTTTAAAATTCAAATCGTAGTCGATTCGCATGTTCTTAAAATTGTCGTGGAAAATGTTTCCGTTTAAGGTTCCGTTAAATACGGTTTTCTTGGTAAGATCATCTCCAATTTTCAAATCTTCGAAGCGAATCTGATCCGGCATTACCTCTACATTCCCGATAACGTTATAAGTCACATTCAGATAATCTACTTTCATTTCGCAAAGAATGATTTTGAAATTTCCGTTGATAGCAGGCTTAGCCGGTGTACCCGTAATTTTCGCGCTTCCGGCGATTAAACAAGGTTTAAAAGATAAAATACCTTCAAGGTAACGATTCAATAATTTTAGGTTCGCAGGATTCGCGTTAAAACCGATATCCAAACTTTCTTCTTTTCTATCGGTATAATAGTAACCGTTAAAGCTTATGTTTTTGATAACATCACCATTAAAATTGGTGAAACCAAGAGTTGTGAAACCATCCAGATAAATGTACTTATCGGCATTGAAATACTCTGCATTCAGTTCTCCTTGCCCTAAATTATTATCATTAATATCGAGTTTGTTAAAATTAAGCTTACTACTGAATACAAGATTACCCGAGTGCTTTTGTAAGGCGAAACCGCCATCCACAATACCTTTTACTTTTAAGGCGTCGCCAATAAACGGACTTAACTGAGTTAAATCGAAATTAGCCAGTTGAAAAAGTAATTTGTCCTTAGGAGCATTCGATAAAGTACCATTGATACTTAACTTCTGAATGCCATTCGCAAAAATCAGAGGATTAATCGTAAGAGCTCCGGATGAATCAACAACCGTGTTACCACTGGTAATCATGTTCCAGGTACTGTCTCTTACGGTTAAGAAAAATTGTTCGTAGCTGATATTAGCAGTGTTGTTTTCAAATATCATACGACCAAAAAGCTTACCTGCATTATTGGGAACTGTTTTATTATTCCATTCGAGATTGTACTTTGTGTTTTTATCGTTCGACACTAAATACATAAAGTAATTATTAATGGAAATACTATCCGTTAAATTTATTTTATCCGATTTTAATACCAGATTGACTTTATTATTTTTTGAATAAGACTCTATTCGATTATTGGAAAAACGAACTCCTTTAAATCTGATAGAATCCGATTTCATATTAAGGTTAAATATATTTTTTGAAGCATCGAAATCACCATCAAAAACAGAATTAGGACTCACCGATAAATCATTTATGAATAAATCGCGAATGGTATTAAATTTTTTAACGGTAATTTTATATTTAAAATAATCCGTGTATACGTTTTTACCCTTTGGTTTACTCACAAAGGCAGGATAATACGAATAGAGAAGAGTGTGGAATGCCCCCTCCAGGTTTGACAGTTTAAAAGGCCCGTTAACACTAAAATTAAAAATATTTGAATTCAGACGAATATTTTTCTCAACGGCTTGCTGCTCCAGATGTAAATCGAAGGTGCTTACTTTGTGTTCCTTTTCCTCTGTTTTATATATCGTGTTATCAAAATTGATTAATCCGGAGAGATTATCAATGTTGTCGCCTTGTAAATCAATAATGATTTGTGATGATATATATCCATCCTCTTTCGCATTAATAAAACCAAGGCGCTTAAGATTTAATTTATTAATTGTTGAGATAAAATCGATGTCGGGAACTTTGCCTGTAAAATCTACGCTACCATTAAAATCAAAATCAGCATTAGCATCCTTACTAATTAAATTCCCTTTAAATATTCTCTTTTGAATAGTACCGTCGATGTTTATGTTTTGATAAACGTAATTGTTATAACTGAAAGCAGCAATCTTTCCATTTAATTCAGCATTCAAATCCTTTAAAGTTATTCCGGAACCTTTAATTTTTGAATTTACCGTTAAGGCGCCCAGATTAGGAATATTTAATAATTTTCCCAAATGAAAACTCTCAGAAACCAATAAGCCTTGATATTTTACTTTTTGCTTGGCGGTATCAATTTGCAAAGCTAAGTCGGTGTATGCTTTACCAAGTGCTGTTCGAAAGGTTCCTTTGGAAATAAAGTCATAATAATAGCCTTTTAACTCTCCGCTGTAATCCACCGTTCCTAGTCTGGCAACCTCAGATGGCAAACTTAGATTTTCTCCTTTCGTAAATGGGAATAATGGAATTTTTTCAAGATCACTTTTGGATGTAGAAAGATGTTGTGCCTTAAAATCAAAGTGAGTATTATGTATATCCGGTAATCCCTTTATGGCTAAATCGCCGGCGAAAACGGTATGATCTCCAAAAGCCAGATACAAACTTTGCGTTTTAAAATCCTTCACATAGCCCTCAAACTTTCCGTTTACTTTCAATGATTTGTTTAAGCCTTTCAATTCCTTTGCAAAAAATGCGATATCATTAAAATGAACCAATGTTCCATCTACCAACATTCCGCTAATCTTTACACTATCAATAAACTCTTGATAAGCTCTCCAGTTTTTATATTGAAAAGCTAAACTTCCTTGCACTTTACTATTCGGCGTTTCGAGGGTAAGGGCCTTACAAATTAAACTTTGCGGACCAACTTTAGCCTGAGTTGTCAGATTCTTCAACACAACACCGGAATGTTCTTCGGCGTACAATCCTTTAATGCTTGCGAAAAATGTTTCATCGATAATTTTCACTTCACTGAATTCGCCCGACACATGTTTGACATGAATATTGTTGTAATTCATATAGTCTTTCACCTCTGTATTATGACGTTCGTTACGATAGGTGAAATCCACATTATCTACGATTAGTGTGCCATATTTAATTTTCCAAGGCGAAGGACCGGAAGTTGTAGTATCCGACGAAGCAAAATAATCGGCTAAATGCTCGAAATTAAATTTGTCGGTTAATTTGTAACGGACAATCTTTACCGTTGTGTTCTTAACTAGAACACGATCAATATTTAAAGTTTTCTTTTCATAATCGAAATTACTTAAATCAACTTTTAAAGTAGAAGCATATACCAAGGTATCGTGATTGTTATCTTCAACAAATACATCCTTTAATTCCGCCGTTTTAATAAAATGAAGATGAACCGCTCCTACTTCAACACGTGTACCTAATTCAGAAGACAAATATGCAGTGGCTCTTTGTCCGAGCCAGGTTTGAACGCTATCTGTATTCACCGCAATAATCAGAAATACGAGCAAAAGAATAACCAGAACAAACAGATATTTGAGTGTTTTCAGTAATATTCTTGTAATTTTGCCCACTACGGCCATAAGCTATAAAGTTACAAATATTTGGCAGGATGAAAAATGACGAAGTATACATATTAGCAATAGAATCGAGCTGCGATGATACTTCGTGCGCTGTCTTAAAAAACGATGCGGTATTAGCAAATGTTACAGCCAATCAGAAAATTCATGAGCAATATGGCGGTGTAATTCCCGAATTAGCCAGCCGCGACCATCAAAAAAACATTGTTCCCGTGGTGGATGCAGCCATTCAAAAAGCCGGTGTTAAAATATCACAAATATCTGCGATTGCCTTTACGAAAGGTCCCGGTTTAATGGGCAGTTTATTGGTTGGGGCGAGCTTTGCCAAATCCATGGCAATGGCTTTACAAATTCCGCTGATTGAAGTGAATCACATGCAGGCGCATATTTTAGCGCATTTTATTAGAGAAAACAGTATGGAGTTGGGAGTTGGGAGTTCAGTGAATGTTACCAAGACTACGAACAACGAATTACGAACTCCCAACTTCCCCTTCCTATGTCTAACGGTGAGCGGGGGTCATACACAAATCGTAAAAATTCATTCGCATTTGGATTTTGAATTGTTAGGCGAAACCATTGATGATGCGGTTGGCGAAGCTTTTGATAAAGCAGCAAAGATAATCGGACTTCCATATCCCGGCGGACCAATGGTAGATAAGCTGGCTCAAAGTGGAAATCCAAATAAATTCACATTTTCTACACCACATGTGAATGATTTGAATTACAGTTTCAGTGGTATTAAAACTTCGTTTTTATACTTTATTCAGAATAATGTAAAAACGAATCCTGATTTTATAAAGGAAAACATCAACGACATTTGCGCCTCGTATCAAAATCACTTAATAAAAGTTCTCTTACACAATCTTGAAATGGCGGCGAAACGTCATCATATAAACGACATTGCTATTTCAGGCGGTGTTTCTGCTAATAGCGAATTAAGAAAACAATTAATGGCATTAGGAGAAAAAAACAAGTGGACTGTATTCATTCCACCATTCGAGTATTGTACCGACAATGCCGCTATGATTGGAATTACTGCTTACTATAAATATTTGAAACAAGATTTTTGTGGATTAGATGAAGTACCGCAGGCAAGGTTTGGGTTATAATTTCCTGTCAGTTCGAGCGTTTCCTGTCAGTTCGAGCGTAGTCGAGAACTAAATAAATATCATTACAATGTCTCGACTACGCTCGACATGACACTTTAAATCCATTCGTCATTCCGACCGTAGGGAGGAATCTGTTCTTTTTCTTTTCCCGCGGATAGCGCAGATTTTCGCGGAATCTCATTCGTGTTTATTCGTGTAATTCGTGGCTAAAAAGATGTCTCGACTACGCTCGACATGACATTCGATGTGATTCGTCATTCCGACCGTAGGGAGGAATCTTTTTTTCTTTTTCCGCGGATAGCGAAGACTTTCGCGGAATATAATTCGGGGCTCTTTTTTCATTTATTATTTCGTGTTATATGTCGCGAGGCACAGCTCGCGATGGAGAGCATTACCTCTTCATTAAACATTAAACACATAACATATAATAAGAAATGTTTAAGTTTTGTAGGCCATAAATAATATCCTTGGCCTCTCAGACTCTGCATCTCTGTGTTGAAATAAAGATGTCTCGACTGCGCTCGACATGACAGTTTAAATCCATTCGTCATTCCGACCGTAGGGAGGAATCTTTTTTTCTTTTTCCGTCATTGCGAGGTCGAGCTTTTCGCCTCGACCGAAGCAATCTCTACAAATAAGGATTGCTTCGTCGTCCCTCCTCGCAATGACGAAGACATGATGGTTCTCTGCTAATAATCCTCTGATTTCAAACAAATTGCAATACCAAATTAATTTCTGAATTTATAACATTTCAAGAATTTAAATCTTAAATTAGCACTTTACAAAATCAAATTATGAACTACGATATTATTGTTATAGGAAGCGGTCCGGGCGGATATGTTACTGCCATTCGCGCTTCACAATTAGGTTTTAAAACCGCCATTATTGAAAAAGAAAATTTAGGTGGTATTTGTTTAAACTGGGGATGTATTCCAACGAAAGCATTATTAAAAAGTGCACAAGTTTTCGAATATTTAAATCACGCAAAAGATTACGGAATTAGTGCTGATAATATCAAAGCTGATTTTGGTGCTGTTATTAAACGTAGCCGCGATGTGGCTGACGGTATGAGTAAAGGCATTCAGTTTTTGATGAAGAAAAATAAAATTGATGTGATCATGGGCACGGCTAAAGTAAAGCCGGGTAAAAAGGTGGAAGTTAAAGGTGCCGATGGAAAAGTAACTGTATACGATGGTAAACACATTATCATTGCAACAGGAGCACGCTCTCGTCAGTTACCTAATTTACCACAAGATGGTAAGAAAATTATTGGTTACCGCGAAGCGATGAGCTTACCAAAACAGCCTAAGAGTTTAGTTGTTGTTGGATCAGGCGCTATTGGTGTTGAGTTTGCTTACTTCTATGCCACTATGGGAACTAAAGTAACCATCGTTGAATTCATGCCGAACATTGTTCCGGTTGAAGATGAAGAAGTATCAAAGCAATTAGAGAAATCATTCAAGAAGGTTGGTATCGAAATCATGACAGAAGCTTCTGTTGAGAGTGTAGATACGAAAGGAACAGATTGCAAAGTAAACGTAAAAACCAAAACCGGTAATGTTACGTTAGATGCTGAAATCGTATTATCTGCGGTTGGTATTGCTGCTAACATTGAAGGATTAGGTTTAGAAGAAACAGGAATTAAAACGGATAAAGGAAAAATATTAGTTGATAAATTTTACGCGACTAACGTACCGGGGTACTACGCCATTGGCGACTGCGTACCTGGTCAGGCATTAGCACACGTTGCCAGTGCAGAAGGTATTACTTGCGTTGAGAAAATTAAGGGCATGCATGTAGAGCCTATTGATTACAATAACATTCCGGGTTGTACGTATTGCCAGCCGGAAATTGCCTCTGTTGGATTTACAGAGAAAAAAGCAAAAGAAGCAGGCTATACAGTGAAGGTTGGTAAGTTTCCATTCTCTGCATCCGGTAAAGCAAAAGCTGCCGGCGCATCCGATGGATTTATCAAATTGATTTTTGACGCTAAATACGGTGAGTTATTAGGCGCGCACATGATTGGTGCTAACGTTACTGAAATGGTAGCAGAATGTGTAGCCGTTCGTAAATTAGAAACAACAGGTCACGAATTAATTAAAACAGTTCACCCTCACCCTACCATGAGCGAAGCAATCATGGAAGCTGCTGCAGCAGCATACGGTGAAGTGATACATTTGTAAAACATCTTTTTAATAGACAAAAAGCCTCTTAGTTTGAAGGGGCTTTTTTATTGGTAAGAAATTTTATTAAATTAGCTTAACCAGATAGGAATTACAAAATCACCCCAATCTTGCAAGAATTACAAGCTTAGGGTGAAAATATGGCTCCTATAGGGTAGTTAGCTGCAACAAAGGCGGACAGATCCCCGAAATGACGAAACGAGAAATAAATATCATTCTACAGCTTCTGACCTATATCGGACTGACTTCTGCTACTTATGGCCAGACAAAAAAAATTAATCCTCCTTTTGTATCCAAAGACTTCAAATATGACACTATCATTGCTTATGAATGCAAAAAAAATATCCAGGGACTAATCGTCCTGAATGACAAGCTTTATTCTAAAATAATAAACAAACAAAAACAACTTTCTCCAGCACAAATCGACACATTGCATGCATTTTTATGGGAAACTACAAAATCAGACAAACAGCCTTCTAAAGAATCTTGGTATCCATACATTGGGGTCGTTTATTATTTCAAGGGCAAAATGGTTGCAAATTTTAGCATTGCAAAAGGCTCTACTGACTTTTTTATTTATTACAGAGTCTTAAGCAGTCCAAATAATTGGCCAAATTCTCACCTTGAATTTACCGAGCCAAAACGAAAACGACTTACAAAACTTTGCGTAGACTTAGGCTTTACATATTATTAACGGCGGACACCTAATCTATATTTAAACTGTGGGCGCCTTTGCAGACAGCTAACAGCAAGCAAACGACCAGCGGGCCGAATTGCGTAAAATAAAATTTGTATATTTAATTACCGTTTCGGTAAACAGACAAAGGAGGCTCCGTAATGCCCGCCGGACGTCTGCTTGCAAAACGTTAGCAGTAATTTAATGACGTACAAAACTGTATATGACATAACCGAAAGCAGTTCCTATCTTGACTCGGTTAGGCTTATATCTACACCTTTCTTATTCGTTGGATTAATCATTATTGCTACATTTTTCCGAAAAGACAAACAGTATAAAGACATATTTTCTGGTAAAACAAAAGCAATAAGAAAATTAATTATCGGCGGACTCTTTATTGCTATTTCTTTAAGTATTATAATTTCAATGACTATAATACTTAACTCTGATTTACACATCGCAATGCGAAATGGCAATTACAAAACTGTAGAAGGAACGGTAGAAAATTATATTCCAATGCCTGAAGAAGGACACAAACAGGAATCCTTTGATGTCGGAGGGGTGCATTTTGAATTTTCTGATTATTCGTTAACTATTCAAGGTTATCACAATGCTGCTTCTCACGGAGGTGCAATTCGACCTAATTTACACGTTAGAATAAAGTATTACCAAAACTATTATGAAAAAAGAATACTTGCGGGTAATGACATTGTTAAGTTAGAAATTCAAGACTCCAATTGACAAAACTACTGCTAACACACGGTGTGGCGACCAGCGGGCGGATTGAAGGTCATCGCGGCGCGCAGAGTTAGTTGCCCGCAAGCGGAATTTTTTATTTGCGGCCGCTAATTTTGTTTGGTATCTTTAAATAAACATTTTAGGGTGTAGACGGTTGAGTGTTTCAAAGCCCGCCGATCGCCAACCGTGAAACCGTTATCCGGCATTTATTCTATGACAAAAGCAACGTATATAACGTTCCTAATTTTTTTATCATTTGTATCACTCGGACAAAATGAGTTTTCTAGCAGCCTTCGACCATATGACGGTTTCGAAAATATATCGGAATACATGTCTGTTATCTATGGCACATTCATTCCCAGAGGTGGCTTTTCGACAGGTGGAAAACTTCAATTTGTCAAAATTCGTAATTTGGAATCGAATTCTGTTTCTACGATGGAGATTAAACGGATGAAAACTACCAAAAGAGGCGACTTCTGTTTCTACATTAGACCAGGCAATTACGAACTAATAGAATATATCTGGACTACGACAAATGGTTTCATAGCAACAACTCAAACTCAAACTATAACACGGACTAATACATCTGCCGACTCGACAGCTAATTCTTCGCAATGGTTTCGATTTTCCGTTTCTCCTTCTAGCTTAATTTACGTTGGTACCTGGCAGTTTAAAGAGGAGCCAATTTCTTTCATTGACGAAAAGGATGAAGCGGACAAAAAAATGAAACAAAATTATGGGCATTTTGACTTCTCAAAGGCGAAACGATCTGTCCCAAAATAAACGCCTCATAACACCGGCTAATCGTCAGATATAAATACTCAATAAAATTATTTACTGTTTTTGAGTTCCAGAAAACTTATTGTCGCACCTAAAGAAGCAATTGCCGGACCAAACATTAATCCAATGATATCTCCGGCAAATGTTGGTATACTCATGAACAACCAATAAACGCAACCAATCCCTATTACTAATCCCTTATTAGCGCGAATAAAGCGCACACTGTCGCTCACGTTGTAACGGTAACGCTCGGTATTGTAATCCATCATGGAGAAGCCTGTAAAATACCAACTCACCAATAATAAAAACGGTGTGGTTGCAATCACTAATGGCGGAAAAAATAAGGTCACAATAAAGCAGCCAATAATAATACCAAACTCAATCATCATGTTACGCAAGCTTATCATGGTACCGCGAACAATGTCTTTCATTAATTGAGGAAATGAAAATGGAAATTTTTGTCCGGTGAGTTTTTCATCCGCCATCTCCGATAACAACGCAAACAAAGGTGAAAGAACAATCAATAAAACGTACTTTGAAAATGTTCCGGAGATAAACCAAAACAAAATTTTCACCACCCAAAACACAAATACACTGAAGTACCCGGTTAAAAATGGTTTGGCAAATGAAAGCCAATGTCCGCTTTCCGGTATTTTATCAAACTCCAATGCTTTTGCAGTCCAGTTAGCAAACCAATCGGCAAGCACTGTTATTCCCGCTAAGCTCAATAGCCAGGTTAATACCCAAATGACTAAGGGATAAAGCAAAAAGGGCCAAAGGCCCTTATTAAATAATACATCAAATGATTTGAATGCGTTGGAAAACCCTTTTATGAATCCCTGAAAAAAATTCATTTTATACGCTTAATAATTTCAATGCCTGATCTTCGGAATCAACAATTTTAAAAAGTGTATTGAGTTTGGTGATTAAAAGCAATTCATTGATTTTTTTATTCATGTTGTAAATCACCGTTTCTCCGCCACTGTTACGCGTTTTAGTGAGCAACTGAATTAAGGTATTCAATCCGCTGCTGTTCATGTATTTTAACCCTTCCAGATTAAGCGCAATCTTATTATTGCCGGCAGCCACTAATTCTTCCACCTTCTTAATCAAATCAGCCGCCTGATTTTTTTCAATCAATTCTCCGGTTAAGGATACTATAGTACATTTATTTTTTTCGGATATGGAAAATTCAAATAGCATGTTTTATTTTTTATAATGTTCGCACTTTCCTTTTTCCTTCAAGTTACGGCATTTTGCGAAAAAATTCAAGGAATGATGGAAAATATCAAAGTTCAGAATATTCTCCGTCATTTTTTGTATCTGCATCACTCGCGGATCGCAGAACTCAAACACTTTTTCGCAATCGCTGCAAATTAAATGATCGTGTTGCTTATACTTATAGGCTTTTTCAAATTGTGCTAAATTTTTCCCGAACTGATGTTTAATTACCAGCCCTGCATCCAACATTAACTCGATGTTGTTGTACAAAGTAGCACGACTTACCCTATACTTTTTATTTTTCATCATGAGGTACAATCCTTCGATGTCGAAGTGTCCCTCATGAGAATATATTTCATTCAATATCGCAAAACGTTCCGCTGTTTTACGGTGTCCGTTTTGCTCGAGGTAATCTGTAAGGATTTTCGTTACCGCTTCCTTTGTTTCCTCGTTATTCATGAAAAATTAGTTTCCTACTTTAATCAATTCAACATCGAATACTAACCATGCGTTTGGAGGAATAACTCCACCTGCACCCTGACTTCCGTATCCTAAATGAGGAGGAATAATTAATTTAGCTTTTCCACCTTGCTTCAACATCATGATACCTTCATCCCATCCTTTAATTACCTGTCCTACGCCGATTGGTAATGAAATTGGCTGACCACGGTCTACTGAGCTGTCAAATTTAGTTCCGTTTAATAAAGTTCCGGTATAGTGTACACTTACCATATCTCCTGTTTTTGGAGAAGGTCCGTCACCCGGTTTTTCAATCATAATTTTTAAACCTGAACCAGTCGTTTGTGCGCTTCCAAATTTTTCTTTTAAGATAGATTCCATCGCTAAGGTTTCAGCTTTGATTTTCTCTTCCGCCTTCTTTACTAAATCTGTTTTTGTTGTTTCAAAAGTTTTTGCAGCATCAAAAGATTCAGCTTCTTTTCCTTTACGTAAAATCACTAAATGCTTAATAGTATCGTTCCCTACAATTTTATCCACTACATCTTGTCCTTGTACTACATGTCCGAATACGGTATGTTTACCGTCTAACCATGGAGTTGGAACGTGTGTAATGAAAAACTGACTACCATTTGTATTTGGACCTGCATTCGCCATTGATAAAATACCAGGGCCTTTATGCTTTAAAGTTGTATCAATTTCATCAGGGAATTTATAACCCGGATCACCCATACCTGTTCCCATCGGACAACCACCCTGAATCATGAAGCTTGGGATTACACGGTGAAATTTGTTACCATCGTAGTACGGTGTTCCTTCTGCTTTTTTATCATTCTTAATTTTCCCTTCTGCTAAACCAACAAAATTGGCAACAGTCATAGGAGTTTTCTTATGTTCAAGG
This sequence comes from Bacteroidia bacterium, assembly GCA_016787445.1. Lineage (GTDB taxonomy): Bacteria > Bacteroidota > Bacteroidia > B-17B0 > Aurantibacillaceae > JAHEYG01. The sequence continues at coordinate 42,076 of JAEUTQ010000066.1, read as the reverse complement.
AAACAATAAATATCTCCCTTGTTAGTTTCAAATTTGGCGTAAATGCCATCTGCTTGCTTTGCTAAAAATTCTTTGTCCATTTTACTGATTTTTACTTTTTGAGTTTTTTGTGAGAACATGGCACCGGTTGCGAATAACAAACCTGCCATTAATGCGATACTTTTTTTCATAGTGTATGTTTTATGAATTTATTTCTTGTTCTCTGTTTATTGTCCCGCACTGATTTCCTGTACAGGAGCAGTAGGAATATCTTTTGCGTCGATGATATCTAACAATTCTACTTCAAATACTAATGAAGCGAATGGAGGAATCGGACCGGTACCTTGTGGACCGTAACCTAAATTACTTGGGATAATTAATTTAGCCTTTCCGCCTTTGCTCATTAATTGAATACCTTCTGTCCAACCCGGAATCACTTGATTTAACGGGAAGGTTGCAGGTTCTCCTCTATCCAATGAACTATCAAATTTAGTGCCATCCAATAAAGTTCCGGTATAATGCACAACTACATTATCTGTTGCTTTTGGTTTTGGACCTGAGCCTTTTTTCACATCAATAAAAATTAATCCTGAAGCCGTAGGCTTCGTTGTAATTTTATTATCCGCTAAATATTTATCTAATTCCGGTTTTTCTGCTGCCTGGCGTTCAGCCATCATTTTTTCCATTTCAGCCTGTTGCTGTTTTTGGTTTTTCTCTAACTCGGCACGAGATTTAACTTCCAATACTTTCATTGTTACCACTAAATTCTCACCCGGTTTAATGAATGGAGGTAATTCGTTGAAACGTTGTGTTTTTAAATAGAAAGAATCAGCTTTAATGATAAACGACGCGCTATCACCCTGCCCCATCATTTGCAAAGCATCTTCAATACTTCCTACGAATGAAGATTTTGGTAAAATATAACGGAAAATTCCGCTACCATCACGGCTTACACTTTTAGAATCTACAATGATAGAATCATTTGTGAATTTCTTAATAGTAAACGTAAATCCAACGCCATCACCTTCTTTTGGTGTAATAGGGTTTTCTGATTTGTTATAAAACTTGTAGTGCATGCCATTCTCGGCTTTCGTAAAACCTTCAAATTCTGAATTATTACAGGCTGTAAAAGCTAAAACGGCTGATGCGGCACCAATTAAGGGAAGTTTGTTCATTTTGTTTGTTTATTTTATATCTGTTATTGTTATTTCGTAAAGCAAAGGTGTAAACGGAGGTACTGTTGCATTGCTGTTTCCGCGTTCGCCATATGCGAGGTACGAAGGTAAGATTATTTTGGCATATTCGCCTTTACCCATGCCCTTTATAACAAAATTTATGCCTTTTAAAACCTGGTCGGGAGTGCCATATACAAACTGTAAAGGATAGAATGGCGCATCGAACAAACTATCATTTAAAAAACGTCCTTTATAACTTAAAACTACTGTTCTGCCTTTTGTTACTTTATCCGCACTTTCCGATGTTTTTCTCTCGAGTATGAAAATCTTATTAGGCAATTCCACCACCTCATCTAAATCCTTTTGAGTTATGTAATCTTTGATGGTTTTTAATTCTGTTTCCGAAATTTTCACTTCTTTTTCGAGGTGGGAAATGCGAACATCCACTCTGATCAACGAATCATTTTTGCAATAATCAGGCACCGGTACCTGAAAATAATCGGTAAACAAATTTTGTGTTTTTACATAATATGAAATACTGTCTCCCTCCACCAAACCCAAAAAATGACTTACAAATAAGGTTTTTTGCAGTGAATCTTCCGGATTAAAATAAATTTTCTCGCGGGAAGAAGAGAAGAAAACCGAATCGTTTAATTTTTTAAAACTACAGGCAAAAGTAACATCATCCCAAGGTCCCACTTTATAATCACCATCACCGATTTTTAGCATTTTATAATACAAACCGGCCTCGTTACGAGAATAATCATCAAAATAAAGTTGGTGTTTTCGCTTACACGACGAATACATTATCAGTAAAGAAACAAAAACAAGAATGTAGGATACTTTGTACTTCACAAACTACTTATTTAAGATTTTTACATCGTACACTATGGCGCGTTGTGGCGGGATTTTATTCATGTCTCCCAATAAACCATGCGCTAAATGAGACGGTATTAGGATAAGGGCTTTATCGCCTTTTTTAAGAAATTGTACGCCTTTATGAATACCGCTTTCGAGATTTTCGTGCCCAACTTTAAATGTTTTCGGTCCCTCAGATGCTGAAGAATAACATTCTGTTCCATCCAATAAAGAAACCGTATACTCCATAGTGATTTCATCGCCATCACGAATCGAATCTCCCTTTGCGGAGGCTTCATAAACGTAATAACGCAGACCAAAATCAGTATTTATAAAATTCATTTGGTGCGATTTAGCATAATAATCCATTTCATCATTTTCCTTTTGCACCACTTGTTGGTTAGCCTTTACAAATTGGTCTTGCAAGGCTTTTTTAGTTATCCCATGATGTTTAGGTTTCTCCTCTTTATTGGGATTACACCCGAAGAAAAGCCCCGACAAGCTTAACCAAAAAATAATGTACTTAAATGGAAACATAGTTCTCAAAATAGCTTAATTTAATGCCAAAATACAGGCCTTAAGTTAACACTATTTTTTGCATGACTAAGCAAGAACGTTTCGACAAAATCTTAAATTACTTTAAAACCCATGTGCCGGTTGCGGAAACCGAATTGCATTATAATAATCCCTTTGAGTTACTGGTAGCAGTGATACTTTCGGCACAGTGTACAGATAAGCGTGTGAATATGATTACGCCAACATTATTTGAACATTTTCCAACGGCAGAAGCGATGGCTGCCTCCAATTCGGATACCATTTTTACCTATATAAAGAGCATTTCTTACCCGAATAACAAGGCCAAACATCTGGTAAACATGGCTAAGATGCTGATTGAAGATTTTAAGGGGGTGATACCTTCTGAGGTGGAGGAATTGGTAAAACTACCCGGTGTAGGCCGAAAAACCGCCAATGTTATAGCTTCGGTTATATATGATAAGCCGGCCATGGCGGTGGATACGCATGTTTTCAGGGTGTCGAATCGCTTGGGATTAACCACCAATGCAAAAAATCCCTTGCAAAGTGAGAAGCAACTTATTAAATTTATCCCAGAAGATCTGGTTCCCAGAGCCCATCACTGGCTTATTTTACATGGGCGTTATACCTGCTTGGCAAGGTCGCCCAAATGTTCTGATTGCCAATTGAAAGAATGGTGTAAATATTATTCACAAAACGTAAAAATTAAACATTATGGCAAAGAAAAAAGTAAAAGCAAAAAGTAAAAAGCCCGCTGTAAAAGCAAAAGCTAAAAAAGCAAAGGCCAAAAAAGCAAAGCCTGCCAAAAAAGCGAAAAAAGCGAAAAAGGTAAAGGCGAAATTAAAACCGAAAGCCAAAAAAGTTGTCAAAGCGAAAAGCAAAAAATCAAAACCGGCAAAAAAATCGGCGAAAAAAGCTGCGAAAAAAACGGCTAAGAAAGTAGTAAAAAAAGTAGCGAAGAAAGCAGTGAAAAAGGCTGCAAAACCTGTAGCGAAAAAGAAAGTTGCTAAAGTAAACAAACCTGCTTCGGTTAAAGAAGTGAAAGCTGCAAAAGTTAATGTTCCTGTTCAGCATGCATCCACTAATCACACACCGGAGGTTAAAGAAAAAGCGCCTTTTGTAGCGCACGCTACTTCCTTACGTGAAGGCATGCAGGCTCCTTATTTTGAAGGAAAAGACCAGCATGGAAACTCGGTAAGAAGCAGTGATTTAATGGGTAAAACCATCGTATTGTATTTCTATCCTAAGGATGATACACCGGGATGTACAGCGGAATCGTGCAGCTTGCGTGATGAATACCAATACATGAGCAATAATAACTATGCGGTAGTTGGGGTAAGCGCGGATGATGTTGAATCACATCAGCGTTTTGCCGATAAATACAATTTACCTTTTCCATTGTTAGCGGATGTTGACCATAACATTATTAAAGCTTATGATGTTTGGGGACAAAAAATGCTGGCCGGAAATATTTATGATGGCATTGTGCGTACCACCTTTATTATTGATGGCGACGGAATAATCAAGAATGTCATTACAAAAGTAGATACGGCCAACCATGCCAAACAGGTCATGGAAATGCAGTAAAAACTTCCTTTCGAAATAAAAAACCCTCTTGCACTTCGACAAGCTCAGTGACCAAGAGGGTTTTTATTTTAAGAAATTTAAGAACTATAGTTTATTCCTATTGTACAGTTTAATAGCCTGCGCTCTCGACGTAACGTGTAGCTTTTTGTAAATTGAGGCTACATGATTGCGAACAGTGTTCGGACTTAAATCGAGATGGGATGCAATTTCTTTGTATTCCAAACCGTCAATAAGGTACATTAATATGCTCTTTTCTTTATCTGTAAGGTGATAATCCAATTTTACCTCTGATTTATTAAGCGACTCAATGTTTGCACTCATTAATAAATTAAGGGCTCTCCGTGCTATACTCGGACTCATAGGAGCACCTTCCTCGTTTAAGACATTATTGATGGCTTCTTTAATTTTTTCAATGGATTCGTCTTTTAAAAGATATCCATCAGCTCCGGCTTTAATGGCACTGAATATTTTATCATTTTCATCAAAAATGGTAAGCATTAAATATTTCAATTCGGGAAATCTTATTTTCCCCTCTTCAACAGCTTCTACGCCATTCATAATAGGCATATCAATATCCATTAGTACCACATCCGGTTCTCGTGATTTTCTAGCCTCCACCATTTTTTCCAAAAAATCCCTTCCGTTTTCGGCTGTAAATAACACTGAGTAGTTATCAAAACTATTGAGTTTTTCCTCAAGCGCAGTCCGTAAAACTCGTTTGTCGTCCACTATCGCGATATATGTCATTTTTTTAACCATAAAGTTGGATGACTTAATGCTTAATTCAAATAGTACGAATCTACTACTAATTTATACTTAGTGCCTTTACCTGTTTCGGAATAAAATTCCATTATTACGTTAGATTCTTCTGCCCTGTTCCTAATATTTTTTAAACCATAACTGTCTTTTTTATCATCTGTAAGATTAAACCCCACTCCATTATCTTCTATAACAATTTCAATTCTCTCATTTGAACTAACAGTAATTTGGACGCTAGAAGCTTTAGAATATTTAAACGCGTTATTCAAAATTTCCTGGCATATACGATATAAATTTAGCCCTAGGGTTAGATTTAAATCCGGAGCTATCTCTAAAGACTCTTTAAAAACAACTTCAGTATCGCTGCTTTTAAACATGGTACGCGCGTGTACTTTTAGCTTATCGCAGAAATCATACAATGAAATATTTCCGTCATTAATTGCCCAAATGGTATCTCTCAAATTATCTATGACACTTTTTGCAACTTGATTAATATTCTTAACAGTCGTCTCACGTTTATCAGCATTTTCATTGTTTAATCCATCAATAGAATACAATATGTAGGATAACTGTCCGCCAACATTGTCATGTAAATCGCGTGAGATCCTCTCCTTCTCCTTTTGATATTTTTCCGCTTCTAAACGTCTAAGTGATTCCTCTTCGAACTTAGCTTGCAGTATGGCCTGATTAGCTTTTTCTTTACGTGATCTAATCATCAAAACAGCAATAACGACAAGTAAAAATGAACTTAGTACCGACATCCAAATAAACAATTGTTGATTTTTAATTTTAGAAGTTTGATTCTGATTAACCTGATTTAATAACTCAATTGCCTTTTGCTTTTCAGTAAACTGATAAGAAGCAATAAGCGCATCAGTATTAAGTTGAAAGCTCGCTGTGTTAAACGAATCCTTTAAAAAAGCATATTTTTCGAGATAAAAATGAGCTGAATCGAACTTTCTTTGTTGCTTGTAAAAATTTGATAAGTGCTCAAAAACCATAAATCTTTGTTTCACATTATTATTCTTACTTGTAATAGATAAGGCTTTATGCGCATAGTGCAAACTCATAGCGGGTTCTTTCAGTTTTTCGTAAACTATCGACGCGTAGGTATAAGTATAGCCCAACTCCCAGTTGTCGCTGATTTCTTCTCTGATTTTAATAGATTTAAGAAAGTAGGACAGTGCGCTGTCAAGATGATTACTTTCCAAATAAGCAACACCAATATCATTATAAGCATAAGCAATATCATAAATTTGATTTCTGTTGGCTGCAACAACAAGTGATTTTTTGGCATATATTAATGCGCTGTCGGTAGACTTTAAATTCCGATAGGAGATACTAATATTTGTATAAGCTCTTGAAAGCATATTAGAATCGTTATTTTGCAGGGATAACTGAATCAATTTATAAAAGATTCCAATGGCTTTTTGATACTTCTTATCCTTATTAAAACCTACTCCCAAAAAATTGTACGCATTGGAGATTAATACATTATTTTTTAATTGAAGTGCCATTTTTAATCCTTGCATTCCTGCCTGCTGCGCCAAGCTGATATTACCGGTACGATTGTAAAGCGTTGCCAGTAATTGATACGCATAACATAAATTTCCACCGGGCTTACCTTTTTCTAAATAACTGATGGCTTGTTTGATATTTTGAATGGCGGGTAAATATTCATTCTGATAATCATCAATCATCGCTTTAACGAGAAAAGATTTTGCTTTTAAGTAATTATTATCTTTTGTATTCGCATAAGTAACTAAATCAGTTGCCAATGAATCGGCCAGTTTTTCATGATCGAACTGAAGGGTATAAATCAATTTAAAAAAAGTATCTACCACAGCTGAGTCTATAATCACCTTTGCTTTCGTTTGATGGTACTTTTCAAGAAATGATTTGGGTTCGGTTTGGGAATATAAGCCGATATTAAAAACAATTAAGAAGATTAAAAGTAAACACCTCATAATGCAATAAATATAATTCTAAATTTTCAAAAAAGCCTGTTATCCTCCTAGTACATACGTACTATTTTAAAATCTGTGATAAAGTTTCAAATTTGACAAACCTAAATTAAAAAACATGAAAAAATTTTTACTCCCCATCTTACTTGCAGGCAGCTTTATGAAAGGGCAAACCTGGGCACCAATTTTCACACCCGGAACACCAACCGGAACCACTACAATTTCACAAACCTCATTAAACGATTTTTCGTTCTACAATAACAATCTTGGTATTGTTTCATTGGGTTATGTATATCATCTCACAACCGACGGAGGCGCTACTTGGAGTCACTGGAAAGACTTTTCGCCGTATCCGCAAAATAAGGCTGTGTTTTATTTAAACGCTACAGATATTGTAACCGGTACCGGCAATGGAAGAATTTATAAAAGTACTGACAATGGAAATACCTTTACACAAAAAGCGGTTCCTGTGAGTGATGTTATGGCCTTAGATTTTAAAGGAAATTTTGGTGTGCTGGTAGACAATTATTGCAAAGCATCTTATTCAAGTGATGGCGGTGAAAACTGGACAGTGATTAGTAATACTGTATTATGTGGTAATTTATCAGCCATGAAACATGTAAATGTGGTAGACGCTAACACCACTTACATTTGCGGAAACAATACCAATTTCTTTAAAACTACCAATGGTTGTGTGAATTGGAGTCCGGTTATTACAGGTTATACCGGCAATTACACCGGATTAAATTTCATTGACGCTAATACCGGATTTGTTACTATTTATTCGGGTTCACCCAATGCTGCCCGATTATTAAAAACTACTGATGGCGGAAGTACCTGGAGCAATTTAACACCGGCATTGGTGGCCGCAGGTTCTAATACCACTTCAACGTTTGGAGCCGTTTATGCAATTGATGCTAATACTATTTATGTTGGTGTAGATGGTGGTAAAATAATGGTATCGACGGATGGAGGTGCAACTTTTACAACCGACTTTACGCACACAAGCTGCACTTCTTGTCCATTTAGCAAGTTAAAATACGCGGGTGGTGTTTTGTTTGCTTCGCACAGCAGTGGAGGCACAACAAGCAAAGTATTCAAAAAAACAATAAGCGGAGTAGGAATAAATGAAGTGGCGAAGGAGTTGATTTTCTCGATCTATCCGAATCCCGCTCAGGATTTCTTAATGATTGAACATAACACCAAAGAAAGTGGTAAAGTAAAGATTTATTCAACTGACGGAAAATTAGTTAAAGAAGCCGACCTTAATACAGAGAAAATAAACATAAGCTTTTTAAATGCAGGTGTCTATATTGTAAAGACTGAAACAGAATCAGGCTCTTTCGGTTATAGAAAATTCGTTAAGGAATAATCAATTTTTAGGAAAATAAAGCCTCGTTGTTCGAAAAAAAAGAATGACGAGGCTTTTTAGTTTGAAACTTAGAATATTTTAATAGCCTGTAAATGAATAAGTAAACGCAAACAAAAAAGCCCCAGAAAATCTGAGGCTTTTTGCGGACCGGACGGGACTCGAACCCGCGACCTCCGCCGTGACAGGGCGGCATTCTAACCAGCTGAACTACCGGTCCAACAACCCAAAAGGTTAATTTTGGGACTGCAAATGTAGTAATTAATTGAATTCTGCAAAAATATTTTCAAGCAATTTTAGCTTTTTTAGGGCTCCAAAGCGCAAATACTCTGTAAAATTATCTTCTACCTTTATTCCATGCTTGCCCATCCCGAATTGGTTGACCTCTTAAAACGCGCCTACTCCGCCGAAAAAGCCGCGGCCTTTGCATACATCGGACATGCCGCTTCCGTTAAAAATCAGGAGGAAAAAAAAGCAATCCGCCAAATTGAAATCGATGAATGGAATCACCGTGCCGAAGTTTTGAAAATAATGCAACAATACAACATCCCAATTTCTAAATACTACGAGGTAAAATTTCACATCATTGGTAAAATTATTTCCGGGAGTTGCTTTGTCATCGGGTGGTTCATGCCTTTTTATTTTGCAGGCCGACTTGAAAGCGGCAATGTGTGCGAATATTTCAGAATGATGCAATTTTTCCATTCGCTTCATATTCACGAACACGATGAAATTCTTTATGAAATGGGCATCAAGGAAAAAGAACATGAAGTTTACTTTCTCAACCAAATTAAAAACAACAAGCTTCTCCCCTTTTTCGAAAAATTATTTTCATGGGGAAAAAAGGGAACTTTTAACGATGTGGATTTAGATAAAAAATATCCTGTTAATCAATCTGCATCCTATTGTAAGAGCAATAGAAAGAACACTTAATGCAAATCTAAATTTTTAGTAAGCTCTCAATACTTGCTAAAACTTTATTTGTAATTAACATCCTCCTTCTCTACCTTGTATACTTAAATAAATAAACACACACACATGAAAAAAATTACACTTCTTGTGGCTGCATTAGCCGCTCAATTATTCTGCAACGCGCAGGACGGGCGTTATCAATTAATGCTATCATCGGGGCTTGTTGAACCTACAGCCAATTTCGAACAAGTGAAATCTTCTGTTCCTAACAAGAGTGAACTTTTTAACGGAAACTATTTTCGTTATATACAATTCAATAGTTTACCAACTGAACAACAAAAATCAGAACTGGAAAGTAAAGGTGTAAAACTGATGCTTTATCTGCCAACGAATACGTTCATGGCAGCCATTAAAGAAAATACGTCTTTACAAACACTTTCCGGCTATAATATCCGTGGTATTTATTCTATTAAAGCCGAATATAAATTATTGAAAGAATTAAGTGAGGCCATTAAGGAAAATAATTTTCCGGGTTATGCTGTAAAGGGAAATAAAATCGGAATTGGTATTACTTCTTACCAAAATATTTCTTTTGAAGCTTTTAAACAACAATTACAAAGTAAAGGCTACGAAATTACTTACGAAGATAAACTTACGAACTGGGTTGTAACCTGGGTTAACAAGAATGATTTATTGAATTTCATCAATCAACCATTTATTTGTTCGGCCGAATTAGTTGACGATACTCCTCAACCGGATAATAATGTTGGCCGTACTTCTCACCGCAGTAATTCTATCTCTACTTCTTTTTCGGGTGGAAGAAAATACAATGGTTCCGGTGTAAAAGTCATGTTACAAGATGATGGAATTATTGGGCCGCACATCGATTATCAAGGGCGTTTACCAATGCAATTTTTATCAACCAATAGCGGTGATCACGGCGACCATTGTGCCGGTACAATTATGGGAGCGGGTAATAAAGATCCGTTAACAAGAGGTATGGCATGGGGCTCGGATATTTATGTTTACGAAGCATCTCCATCCTACCAAGGTTTTGACAGTATAAATTCGCACTATGGGGTATACGGTATTCGTATTATTTCAACTTCCTACTCTGATGGTTGTAATGCAGGTTATACAACACGCGCACAACAATTAGATATTCAAAACATGAATATGCCACAACTCATTCACGTTTTTTCTGCCGGTAATAGTGGTGCATCAAATTGCAATTACGGTGCAGGTGCCGGTTGGGGTAATGTTACAGGTGGACATAAGCATTCTAAAAACTCAATTGCCGTTGCTAATCTTGATTATCTGGACGTACGTAACACCTCTTCAAGTCGCGGTCCTGCACACGATGGCCGTTTAAAACCTGAAGTAAGCGCTGTTGGAACGAATGTGTATTCAACAAGCGATCCAAATAATTATGTATTTAAAACAGGAACCTCCATGTCTTGTCCGGGTGTGGCAGGTGTTTTCGCTCAATTGTATCAAGCTTATAAAGCATTAAACAGTAATAATACACCGCCAAGTGCTTTAATTAAAGCTATTGTTATGAATACGGCGGATGATATAGGTAATCCGGGACCGGATTTCAGTCATGGTTACGGACGCGTAAATGCATTAAACGCAGTGAAAGCGATCGAAACAGTTGCTTATACAAGCGGAACTGTAAGTGCCGGCGCTACTAACGTACATAACATTACTGTTCCTGCAGGTGTGCGTCAGATGAAAGTACTAACCTATTGGCACGATTATCAAGCCGCGGTAAGTGCATCCGTTGCTTTGGTAAATAACTTAAATACATTTATTTCAACACCGAGTGCTACAACCGTTAATCCTTTGGTGTTAAATTACACGCCAAATGCAACTACTTTAAATTTACCGGCTACTCAAGGTGTAGATATCCGTAATAATCACGAACAAGTAGTAATTAGCAATCCTACTGCAGGAAACTACGCTTTAAATGTAACCGGCGCTGCAGTACCAATGGGTCCGCAAGCTTATTATGTAACATGGATTTTTTACATGGATGGTTACACATTAACATATCCAATGGGTGGCGAAGGATTTGTACCGGGAGAAACAGAAACGATTCGTTGGGATGCTTTTGAAACAACAGGTAATCAAACTTTAGAATATTCAACTAACGGTGGCTCTACATGGACAACTATAAGCAACACCATTGCAGGAAACCAGCGTTATTTTAACTGGACTGTACCGGCGGCTTTATCCGGACAATGTCAAGTGAGAATCAGCCGTGGTACATACAATGATGCAAGTGATGCGAATTTTTCAATCATTCCGTTACCAACTAATTTACAAGTATCCTGGGCTTGTCCGGATTCAGTAAGATTAACATGGAACGCAGCGTCAGGTGCTACTTCTTATGATATTTTCAAATTAGGCACTATGTATATGGATTCAATCGGAACTTCATCGACAACTTCATTTGTAGTTCCGAATGCATTCAGCACTCAAACCTATTGGTTTAGTGTACGTGCACGCGGACCGTTAGGAGCTGTAGGTAGAAGAATGATTGCCATTCAAAAAACGCCGGGAACATTCAGCTGCCCTATGACTAACGATGCGGCTTGTAATAACTTAGTAAGCCCTTCAGGAACTATTCCAAATTGTCAGAATTTAACTTCAACTCCTGTTACTATTAATTTATTTAATGCAGGCATTAATGCCATCACAACCATTCCTGTTTATTACAGAGTAAATGGCGGACCAATCGTAAGCGAAACTTATACAGGAACGATTGCTCCTTCAGGAACTGTTGCTTATACATTCAGTGCACCTGCCAACATTAGTACAGTTGGAAGTTATAACATTAAAGCATGGGCGAAATACGTAACAGACATGAATGTTACCAATGACTCTGCTTTTGCTAACGTTTCGGTGATAACAGGAACAACTGCCACATTACCATTGACTGAAAACTTTGAATCATTTGGTTTATGCAGCAGCGCGAATGTTTGTTCAACTGTTTGCGGATTAGGAAACGGATTTATTAATGAAAGTAATACAACCGATCAACATGACTGGAGAGTATTTGAGGGTTCTACTCCATCAGCGAATACCGGACCAGACTTCGATTACAATCCCGGAACTGCTACCGGAAACTATGCTTATTTAGAAGCTTCTACGCCTTGCGTAAATTTAACTGCTAACATGCTTAGTCCGTGTGTTGATTTATCTACCATTACCAATCCTATGTTAAGCTTTGCTTACCATATGTATGGTACCGACATGGGAACATTATACGTAGATATTTTAGCCAACGGTGCATGGACAAATAATGTGTGGTCGATGACAGGCAATAAAGGAAACAGCTGGTTAATTGCCAATATCAATTTAAGTGCGTGGGCTTCTCAAAAAATTAATGTACGCTGGAGAGGTATTACAGGCGCCAATTTCTTATCAGATATGGCTATAGATGCGATCAACATTCAAAGCTCCACCAATATTGATAAGTTAACTAGTTTGGATGGTATTATGGTCTATCCGAATCCGGGAAGTGGTGATTTCAACTTAAACGTATATGGATTAAACAATACTGAATTAAGTTATGTGGTAACTGACATTAGCGGTAAAGTGATTTTAGAAAACAATGCAGGATTAAAAACCGGCAGCTTTAATACAGTGATTGATTTGAAGGAAGCAGCATCAGGTATGTACTTTTTACAAATTAAACGTGGAGAAGAAACAGGTTATCTAAAATTGATTAAGAACTAATTGATTAGTATTTATAATAAAAAAGCCGATGATTAATGCATCGGCTTTTTTTATTGCGACTAGATTATTTTGTAATAATAATCTTTTGAACTTTTGAATCTGCCGAATTATATAAATAAAATGTTCCGGCAGGAAGTGAAGAAACATCAATTTTGCTTTCGCCACGTTCAATTTTCAACTCCATAATTTTTTCTCCAAAAATATTTTTTAATTCTAAATGTGAACCGTCGGCGTCAGTACTAATTACAAGTTCATTACTTGCAGGTATTGGGTAAACTTTTAAGTATCCTTGACTCTTAGTCTTACAATCGCCAACCGATATTATTTCAGAATATTCGAAGTTCTTATTAAAATCTGTTTGCTTTAAACGATAATAGGATAATTCATTTGTGCTTTTATCGCGGTAAGAATATTCTTTTGTTTGATTTGAATTTCCGGACCCGTCTATCATTGCAATAGCAGTCCAATTAACTGCATCTGCACTTTTCTCCAATGTAAAATAATCATTTCCTATTTCAGAAGCTGTAGTCCAGTTTAATTCTATAACATCATTAGAACGGCACTGCCCTTTAAATGAACTTAATTCGATTGGTAAAGGAGCGAGTCGCACAAAGCAGTCCAAAACTGTAACACGCGAACCTGCACCAAGACCGTTATGTGTCATCGTATAAGAAGTGGCTCCGGTCGGATTATTAATTGAAATAATACCTCCACCGGTTGTGGTGCTCGTATAAGAAATATTGGCGCCTGCAGGAACAAAACCGGTTGCACAATAATCGCTGAGCGTAATCGCGCCGGTATTAGCAGCGTAATAAAATCTTTCAGTATCATTTGTACCGTTTACTAAAACTGTAAAACGTGTTACGGCTGCCGAAAAATTAAGAATGATGGATTGAGTAGCAGCGTTTAACCACCAGGTAGGTGATGCGCCCGAATAACTATTACCACCACAAGAATAAACGAAGTCGGTTAATGTGGTAACTCCACCGGTTGTGGTTGCAGAAACTGTAACCGCTGAACTCGCGCTAAAATAAGGATAAGCTGCCACCGGAATCCGGTAAGCCGACATATAATTAGCAATAGTGCATTGTGACTTTAGTGAAAAAGCCATTAAAGAAAATGCAATAACAGAGAGTAAACGTTTTTTCATTTTTATTCCGACAAATAAAAATACACTATAAAAGCGCCAATGTCAATTAATAGGCAGTATTTATAGCCGTTTCAGTACCTGAATCGTTTTAAAACATGGGTTTAAAATGAGGATTTGATTTTATTTGCTGATGATAAAGTTGAAATGCCCTGCATTGTACTCCCCAATAACCTTTAAAATATAGGTTCCATTTTGTAAATTGGAGAGATTCACCGGCAAGGAAATTATACTCACCTCATAAAAGTTTTGTTGAAAATGTTTTTGAGCGGTGGCATCCCAAACCTGAATACTCGCATTTTGCTTTTTATAAAATTCAACCTGCGCAGTAAATTGTCCGTTGTTTGGATTTGGATTTACACTTATGGATTTAATACCATTGGCATTGGTGAAGTTTGCGTAGGCTGTGTCGTAAGGAAGGATTCGGATATTTTTTGTTGCACTAATCATACAGGTTCCATAATACGCCTGTAAGGTCACAGCAAATGTTCCGGTATCACCAAACACAACAACCGGACTAAACATATCGCCTCCGATTATTGAAGCAATGGATGGCAATATCCAACTTACAGAATCTGCTTTCGGCACTGTGATGTCTACAAACACAACTGTATCACCTTTAAAATTCTGAGTACTTACAATAAACACCGGAGAAACCGAATTACTGTTTTGATTAATGCTTGCAGAAGTATTTCGTATACAACCTAAAGAATCTTTGATAACAATGGAATGCGATCCAAATGCAAGATTTGTAAACGTATTCGTGCTTACAAACGGACCGCCGTTTACCGAATATACATATGGAGCAATGCCACCCCAAGCATAAATCACCAAGCTACCACTGTTACCGGTACAGCCCTTAGAAGTAACCACTGAGTCCTGTATATCGGAAGGTATTATCACTTTTACAGTATCCGTACCGCTGCAACCTCCACCACTAACATTCACTATATAATTGGTGGTAGTATTGGTTGTGACAGAAATGGTTTGTGTATTTCCTCCATTGCTCCAGGCATAGGTAATCGGACTAACGGTTCCTGCCACTACGGCACTTAAAGTCGCCGGTGAATTTTTACAAGACAAAATATCATTACCTGCATTAACGACAAGTGTATTACTATAACCCACAATAACCGAGTCTTTTCTAACGCAACCCGTTAAAGAGTTTGTAGCAGTTACATAATACCATCCTTGCACTGAAGTGACCGCAGGATTTGGTGCATTAAAACTGGAAGGACCTGTCCATTGTAATGTTGTATTAGATGTTGAAGAAACCGCACTCAATGTTGCCGTAGCATAACTGCAATTAATGTTAGACGAAGCTGAACTGAGAGATAAATTAGGAGGTAATTTATCTTGGGTGATAAAAATTATTTTGGAAGCATCCGTACAATTATTATCTAAACGCGTCACAACAGGAATGTAGTACCCTTGAGTACTTACAGTAATAGGATTCGGAAAAAGACTATTGGTGGCAACTTCTTTCCATTGTATAGTACAATTCGTTGGACTAAACACAGCATTAATACTCAGTGTTGGTTGAAAACAAGTGAGTGTATCAGCCGGAACAGCAATGTTTGTATAACTAGGATACGAAGTGACAGTAACGCTCGGCACTGCATTGTTCAGAATGGCTGTTAATGTGTCTCTGTTTTTACAACCATTGTATAAATTTTGTACCAATAAAACATAATTACCGGGTGCCGTTACGGTATGCGGATTTGTATATAAAGTTGATGCAGCCGCTTGATTATACCATTGCAATGATGTTGGCGTAGTTGTACTGGTTCCGTTTAAAAGTAAAGAAGCCGGATTACAAGGAATGATATACGGCCCGGCCGGTAAAGTTACATTTGGCTTAATAGTATCTAATTTCACATTTACCGTTGCGGTTCGTGAACAACCGGAAGTAAATGAAGTCACTGTTACCGTATAATTTCCGGGTAAATATAAACCTGTTGAATCATTTTGCTGATTGCTGAAATATCCGGATGGTCCGTTCCATGTATACCCTACATTGGGCGAAAAAGAATTTCCTAACAAAGGCACTTTGGGTTTAAAACAATTTAAGGTATCATCTACCAACGAGGCAATCGCGCTCGGACGAGGCAGAATAGTAATATTAACAGATAAAGTATCACTCACTCCTCCGCAAGCCGACAAAGACACCATTTTAAGTTTCCCGCTGGTAGAGCCAAACCCGAAATTAAACGACACAGCATTTCCTGTACCTCCGCCGGTTGCGCCTGTACCGGTATACCACCAGTTGTAGGAAGAAGCGTATTTAAATGCCGGAACGCTGAATGTGATAACTGAATTTTCACAAATCGTTGTTGTAGCAGTGCTGATGACCGTTGTAGATTTAATTGGCGGTAAACAAAACATTTCTATACCAGCTCCTGATTGATTTTTATTGACTAAATAAATACGGTTCCTGAACTTCTTCATGATGATGGTATCGTACGTGGATAAAATTCCGCTATACGAAAATGACCAATTCATTATGGAGTTGGTGTTTAGATTCACTGATTTTACATATGGAACGCCGGCCGGACCAATGCTGTTTCCGTTTATTACATTAAAATCCCCATTTGCAAACAAATAATGATCGTGAACTTCAATATCCTTTACTCTGGCGTTAAAGGATGGGGTGCCTGATAATAAATTTAAACTTGTATTATAGGCGGCGTAACGATTTCGGATTTGTCCGCGTGCCTGAGTAAAACTTCCGGCCACGTGAATTTTGTTATTGTAAATTTCAATATCGTGAATGGTGTCATTCACACCTAAATGTAAAGGAGTAACTGTACCTGTAGGTATATCTATCGTTAATGAGTTTGTATCACATAAAGCGGGCGATGAGTTATAATATGTAAAAGTTCCCACCACATATAATTTACTACCAGATGCTTTCAATTTTAAAACTTCTCCGAATAAAGTTCCTTGATTGCTTGTTATGCATTCAACGGTCGTATATGGTATTATCGCTCCAGTATTTGCATTGATTAACACAAGTGAATTGCAATTAGAACCATCATCCTTAATTACAAACAAAGTATCATTTCTTTGCGTGTAGGCCATTATTTTTTCGGGAAAAGTAGTATTATGAACCCAATTTTGAGGTGTGTAACTAGGGGCTGTCCGAGCGGTTAAGAAATCGCGGTCGTTGACATAAACACGATTATTGTGCACCAATAAATCTTTACTAATATAACGAGTTCCGTAAGGTCCATAATACACCGGTGAAATAGTTGCATTGGTAATTACATTTCGTTGGTTAAATGTGCTCCATTGATTCCCCGGACCAACACCACAATTGCAAGAATATTGAAAATGCAAAATACTATTGAGAGTATCTTCAGCGAAAGCATTAGTTGTACCAAACCAATGAGGTGCGCCATAAGCTGTGAATGTAGTTGTTTGCGATAATCCTAAAGAAGAAACAAGAATTAAAGCACAGAAAATAAAATATTTCTTTACATGTAATATCATTTCCAAAACGGAAAACGAAATTATAAAAAAAAGCCAATTTACATTGGCTTTTTTTAATGAGTAACTTGGATTTTTAATCCTAAACTGATTTAATATTGTTCTTCCTTATTCGGAAAATCTCTACTCTTCACATCTTTGATGTATTGCGTGAACGCATTGGTCATACTATCATAAAGATTTAGGTAACGACGTAAAAAACGCGGACTAAATTCTTTGGTCATACCTAACATATCGTGCGTTACTAATACTTGTCCGTCGCAACCTCCACCCGCTCCTATTCCAATCACAGGAATGCTTAATTCTTTGGAAACCTTTTCAGCTAAAGCCGCAGGAATTTTTTCCAATACGATTGCGAAGCAACCGTAATCCTGCAACAATTTTGCATCTTCAATTAAACGCTGAGCTTCTTCTTCTTCTTTAGCACGTACAGTATAGGTGCCGAATTTATAAATACTTTGAGGTGTCAATCCTAAATGTCCCATTACAGGAATGCCTGCTGTTAAAATTCTCTCGATAGAATCTTTAATTTCTCTACCGCCCTCTAGTTTCACTGCGTGAGCCCCACTTTCCTTCATAATTTTAATAGCGGTATTCAATGCTTCTTTCGAATTTCCCTGATAAGAACCAAACGGTAAATCCACCACTACTAGAGCTCTATCGATAGCACGGATAACCGAGCTGGCGTGATAAATCATCTGATCCAGTGTAATTGGCAAAGTTGTTTCATGTCCCGCCATTACATTACTCGCACTATCACCAACTAAAATAACGTCGATACCCGAGTGATCAATAATTTTAGCCATGGTATAATCATAGGCCGTTAACATGGCAATTTTTTCACCTTTGCGTTTCATTTCTTGCAACACATGGGTGGTTACTTTTTTGACTTCTTTGTGTACAGACATTATTGAAATTTATTTTACAAAGCTATTAATTATTTTCAGGCTGTATGTAAAAACAAAGCCCCTTCTATGATATGAGAAGGGGCTTTAAATGATTTTTAACGAAGTTTAATACTGAGAGAAACCTTGACGATCGGTTACTTTGTGTTCGATTAATAAACCAACACATGCAGCATCTTGCGCTTTATGTTTATCTTGTTCAGTAGCTCCGGTTGGAACGGTTACTTCAATAATTAACTGACGCGTAGAAATACTCTGGAATTCGAATAATTGCGCATCTTCTGCAGATGAATTATCGAATAATAACTCCATGGTACGAGCGTCAAAAATTTTGTAGTTTACTTTATCTCCTAAAACTGTTTCACAACAAACAGAGATACGGTAATCCATACCCTTATAAATTACACAACGTAATTTATGCGACATACCCTGACTGAATAAACCGCTTTTACTTTGTGCGTTGTAAATCCATTTTTCGCCCTTAAGCGCCGGCATTACGCACCATTTTTTATGGAACTGTCCGCAAACACCTGCTTGAGAAAATGCTGAAGTGCTTAAAAACGTTACTAAGATTAATGCTAAAATATTTTTCATGTGACTCACTAATTATTTTGTTAAGGTATAAGAGTTACGGATGGTTTTAATTTTTTCAACGATAGTTTTATATTGTGCTTCGTTCATTACAAGTTGCTGTCCGCCTCCTAACATTTTTTTACCTTTCTCCTCTTTTGCTTCGGCTTTGATATCTTGTTGTTCGATTTTATTAAACTCTGCTAATAAACCTTCGAAATCGGCTTTAACTGAAGCCACATTAGGATCTGCTTCGTGTTTCTTTAAAAACTCAACCAAGTTCTCTAAAGTGTATTTTTGATCTGCTAAACGCTCAATAACCGGACTGTTAGCTTCATATTTCGCTAAGTTTGTACAGATAAATAAACTTTCAATCCAACCACCGGCAACCACCATTGCCAAAGTAGTTCCTTGTCCGCTGTTATCTAAAGTTTCGAAAGACGAAAAATAAACATCATCCGTAATTACCGCCAATGAATCTGAATTACCCACGTTTGATTCCAAACGCTTCATAATTTCAGGTTTAATTGCTGAAGAAACTCCGATTTGGTCGCCCATTTGCTTTACAGTTTTGAAATACTTCAATGCATCAGCACCGATTTCAAAAATACTGCAATAGCTTAAATCGCAACTGTAGATACCGAAGTTTAAAGCTTTCAACTTATTATCAGTGTAGTTCTTTGTATTATCAACTGAATTAAGGAATGAAGTGTTTTTATTGTTTTTCCCGCCAACCATTTTAATGAAGGTTAGCATTTCACCCGGTGAAGGTACTTGAAAGAATGTTTCTGAAACCGGAGTATTGGCTTCTACATTCTCGGTTTTAGTTGAATCAACTCCGTGTTCAACATTTTCATCGTTATTATCACTGCCTCCGCAAGATGATAAAACTACGCCTGTTACAAGCGGTAAAACGTAATATCTGAATTTTTTCATCATTTCAAATTTACTAAAAATTAATTACCTTTTAATAATTTATTCACTAAATCAGCCGCCTCGTACAATTGAATTGCAGAGTATACTTTTAAGCCTGATTGATCAATGATTTTCTTAGCTTCTTCGGCATTAGTACCTTGTAAACGAACAATAATTGGCACATTAATGCTTCCCATATTCTTATAGGCGTCAACGATACCTTGAGCAACACGGTCACAACGTACAATTCCACCAAAAATGTTAACTAAAATGGCTTTTACATTCGGGTCACGTAAAATGATACGGAAGGCTTTCTCCACGCGCTCTGCATTTGCAGTTCCACCTACATCTAAGAAGTTAGCTGGCTCACCGCCTGATAATTTAATGATATCCATGGTAGCCATTGCCAAACCTGCGCCATTTACCATACAACCCACGTTACCGTCAAGTTTTACATAGTTTAATTCTGCGTTTTTAGCTTCTACTTCAATTGGATCTTCTTCTGTAACATCACGCATGGCTTCGTAATCCGGATGACGGAACAAACCGTTACCATCAAACGTTACTTTAGAGTCAACCGCAATAATCTTATCATCTGAAGTTTTTAAAACCGGATTGATTTCAAATAATGAAGCATCGATGCTTTCATAAGCTTTATAAAGAGCTGTTACGAACTTCACCATTTCCTTTAACGCATTTCCGCTTAAACCTAAGTTAAAAGCAATTTTACGTGCCTGAAATGCTTGTAAACCGATACGAGGATCGATTTCCTCTTTCCAGATTTTATCCGGAGTTGTTTCAGCAACGTGCTCAATATCCATACCACCTTCGGTACTATACACAATGGTATTACGACCTTTGGCGCGGTCTAATAATACACTCATGTAAAATTCCTTGGTTGGAGATGCGCCCGGGTAATAAACATCCTGAGCCACTAAAACTTTATTTACTTTTTTACCCTCAGCTTTTGTTTGAGGTGTAATTAATTGCATTCCAATGATAGCAGTAGCTTTTTCTTTCACCTCATCAAGGTTTTTAGCTAATTTAACTCCACCGCCTTTACCACGCCCACCGGCATGTATTTGGGCTTTTATTACCACCCAGTCGCTGTTATATTTTGTTTTTAATTCCTTTGCAGCAGCAACGGCTTGCTCAGGTGTGTCGGCAACAATTCCCTCTTGAATTGCTACGCCAAAGCTTTTAAGGATGCTTTTACCTTGGTACTCGTGAATGTTCATACGTTGTGTATTATAGCTCCCAAAAATAGGCTTTTTATGCAAACCGCAAGCGGCTTTGTAAGAAATTTGAATAAAAAAATGAGAATTTGTTCACAGCCTTAATCGGCCAAACTGTAAAAAGAGTTACTCACCTTTAACTTACTCTTATTGAGGGCATTTTTGTTTGCAGAAAACTTAACTTTTGCGCCATCCACGTATAAACTGACATGGCTTCCGATCTTTTCCAATAAGGCGTTCTCAGTAATCAACAAAACCGGCATTGTTATGACCTTGTTTTTGACTTTATTGAATGAAGATAAACCGCCTTCACTAAAGAATAGAATGTGGTAAACTTTATCCGGCTGATAGGTTTCTACTTTGATGGGTAGTTTCCCTGCCCTCTTTTCTGCCACATAATTGGATAATGAATTTTTAATGGGTGAATCGCCAACAATACCAATATTAAAACTTTCAGAATTGGTGACCGGCCACACTATGTACTGAATAAAACTATACACAAAAAGCGCCTTCTTTTCATATTCTTCCTTAGCGGAAATAAGCTTTGGCTTCAATTTACCTACATAACCTCTACCCTCCCGCTTTCCGGCATTGGCCAAAGCCTCATTGCGTGCCTTTTCTGTTCTATACAAACTATCTAATTCAACTAACCACTTATTTAAACTGTCGTTTTCAACGGCCAAACGATTAAGTACCTCTTCTAAAGCGTCTTTCTCGGAAGATTTACTTTGCGCCAACTCACTCATTTGTTTGTACTTTTTCTTTGAGACACAAGCTCCCAAGAACAAAGCACTGATAATTATCGCCACAAATCTCAATTTCATTTTACGGGGCAAATTTAGAATAATAGTTTTAGTATTAATTAACTTAATTCCGAACAAATGACCAACCGGATTGTTAAATGCTTATTAAATTTGTTTAGCCTCTTTTAAATTTTAAAATAAACATAACATGAAGGCTGTTTTAATTTTATTGGCATCCATGCTTTTGATGAATGCTTCGTGCCAAACAAAGCAGGAACCATCTGCCATAATTTCGTCAACACAAAAAAATAGTAATCCAATGGATAGTAATTTTAATAAATCAGAAGAAGAGTGGAAAAAAACATTGAGTGAAGAACAATTCTATGTTTTGCGTGAAAAAGGTACGGAACGTCCTTTTACCGGTAAATACAATTTACATTTTGAAAAAGGAACCTATAAATGTGCCGGTTGCGGTTATGAATTATTTACGAGCGATCAAAAATTTGAATCGCATTGCGGATGGCCAAGCTTTGATAATGAAATCGGAAACGGTGACAGAGTAAAAAAAATCAAGGACTTTTCACACGGCATGATTAGAACCGAAGTTGTTTGCGCCCGTTGCAATGGACATTTAGGTCATTTGTTTGATGATGGTCCGACTAAAACAGGCAACCGTTATTGCATCAATTCGGTAAGTATAGATTTTGAACCGGAAAAGAAAAAGTAATTATGGGTTTTGATCTTTATTATTTGGGTCTTGATTTCCAAAAACCGCATTTAATAAACCCGTAGTAATAGATAATATAAAGCTGAATAATAAAGCCCACCAAAAACTGCGAACATAAAACTCATCTATCAACTTATCAGCAATAATAATGATAAAGGCATTAATCGCTAACAAAAATAATCCCATCGTGAAGAAGGTAATCGGGATTGTTAAAATTGTTAAAATAGGCTTTACAACAGCATTTAAAAACGCTAAAACAACAGCCACCAAAATAGCCGATAGAAAACCATTTATTTCTATTCCCGGAAGCAGCTTGGCTGTAATAACCACGGCTACTGCCGATATTAATATGTTTGCCAGAAATTTCACAGGTCAAAAATACCGCAAATTTTAACGCAATTCCCCCATTTTGGGAAATTGTTTTATAAAAATTGTTAGCTATATTTGTTATATGATTATGAAATCGAAAATAGCAAAAATCAGTGCCCTAGCTGTTTTGTTTTTAACGGTTTTATGGATTGCAACTCCAAAAGTGTATGTACACAAGTTGTTAAACCATAATCATGAGCTTATTCATACCAACGGAGAAACCTCCGTGCAAACAGATGCAAACCCTGATTGCGATTTTGACAAGTATGATGCTCCTATCTATTTCACCATTTTCAAATTCATCAACAACTTCGTTCCTTTAAAACCTAAACACGAAGCTGTATTAAATTACCAGTCTACTTTTTACAAATCATTTGTAAAAGAATCTGATACTTCGCGCGCTCCTCCAAGAGCTTAATAATCCGCGTATCATTTTATTTCATTCATTATTTAATCTTATTTGAGATATTTCAAGAACATATCTGTATTTACACGTATTCTAATGGCAAATTTGCTTTGCCTTGGTATTGTTTTTAATATCACTTCTACTGCCTTTCATGCCCAACTGCATCATCATCATGAAGCTGAAACGGTTTGTAGTGTAGAGTTAGATAATGACGCATGCCACTTATTTGAAGTACACAATATAAAAAGTGAAAACTGTGATGGAAGTCACGATCATATTAAACCGAAAAACGAGGATTGCTTTGCCTGTAAATATTTTAGTTACCGATCATTGGATTTTATCCAAAACAACTCTGACACAAAAATTACCATTCAAGACAAGGAAGAGTCTTATCAAACATTAAACGATTGTGTTTATTTTAATTATTCTTTCACGAATTATCTGCGTGGACCACCTTCTTTTATTTAACCTGAATTCTAAATACGGATTAAATAAAAACAACGAATAATTAAGCGAATCATTTTACATATTCTCTTCTTATTCCCGTTTTTTTACCTGCATGCGCAAGAATGTAAATTTACCTTATCGGGTAAAATTATCGATTTGCATGACGGTAAAGAACTGGACGGGACTGTTATTACCCTATTGGAGAAGAATAGCAATTATGTAACCAACGATCATGGCCGTTTTTCGATAAGCGGTTTATGCGAAGGCAATTACTCTTTATTAATTCAGCATTTAGGATGTAAGGACACTATTATTAAAACCATGGTGAAACAAAACTCATTCTTATCGGTAAAATTACCACACAGCGAGATTGAGTTAAGTGAAATTGACATCATGGATAAGCGTCTGGAGATGGTGAAAACACAAACAACAGATGAAATTAGCGGTAAAGAGTTAGATAAAACACGCGGACAAACATTAGGAGATGCGCTTAAAACAGTAACAGGAGTTACCACATTAAATACAGGAGGCACGATCAGTAAACCGATGATTCATGGATTGCAAGGATATAGAATCCTCATTTTGAATAATGGAATCCGACATGAAGGACAACAATGGGGCAATGAACACGCTCCGGAAATTGATCCGTTCGTTGCGCAAAAATTATCGGTTGTAAAAGGCGCCAATTCTGTTCGCTATGGAAGTGATGCTTTAGGCGGCGTAATCTTAGTTGAGCCGGCCGATTTACCCGATACAGCCAGTGTAACCGGTGAAGTAAACATGATTGGAGCCAGCAATGGTCAATCAGGAACCGGCTCGGCCATTTTACAAGGTTACTTCGATAAGTTAAAAGGATTCAATTGGAGAGTACAAGGAACCTATAAGAAAAGTGGTAATGTTAAAACCCCGGAATACTATTTAAAGAATACCGGTGTTGAAGAATACAACTTCTCCTATGCTTTGGGTTATCACCGAAAAAAATTAGGTGCCGAAGTTTATTACTCTCAATTCAATACTAAAGTAGGCATCTTCCCCGGAGCGCACATTGGTAATTTAACTGATTTACAAAATGCGTTTAATGCCAATAAACCTCAGGATAGTTTAGCAGGTTTCTCTTATGATATCGGAAGACCCTATCAGCAAATTGGTCATGAATTAGCGAAAGGAAAACTGCACTATCATTTTGCACCAAAGTGGAGATTGATGGCTCAATACGCTTATCAATATAATTCGCGTCAGGAATTTGATAAAGACAAACCTTTGAATGATTCACTCGCCGCTTTAAACTTACCTGAGTTGGATTACAGTATTACCTCACAAACAGGAGAACTTGTTTTGGAACACGATAATATCAAACGATTCAGAGGGCAATTCGGAGGCAGTTATATGAACCAACAAAATGTTTATTTAGGGCGTTTCTTTATTCCCAATTTCATAAACAATACCTGGGGAGCTTTTGCTACCGAACGATTTGTTACTGAACATTGGGAACTTGAAGCCGGCCTTAGATATGATGAAAAACAGTTGCAGTCTTATTTCTACGAGAATAAGAATCTTGTAACACCATCATTAAAGTTTAACAATGTGAGTTGGAATATCGGTGCCATTTATAAGCAGGGTAAATATTTAAATCTATTTTTTAATATTGGCTCCGCATGGCGTAGTCCGGCTCCAAATGAACTTTACAGTAATGGCATTCATCAAAGTGTTGGGGCAATTGAAAGAGGAAATAAAAACTTATTACCTGAACAAGTTTACAATGCTACATTCACGGCTTTGCTTAAATTAAACCATGTTTTTACAGAGGCAACCTTGTATCATAATCAGTTTACCAATTTCATTTATTTAAATCCATCTACCAAACCTGAACTTACCATAAAAGGCGCGTATCCGGTATTTAATTATCAACAAGCAAATGCCAGAATCAGCGGAGCGGATGTAAAAGTAACTACAGATATATTCAATCATTTAAAAGTGACGGCAAAAGCCATGTTACTCAGAGCGTGGAATGAAGACCTCAACGATTATTTAGTATACATGCCTTCCGACCGTTATACCGGAGAGTTAAATTATTATTTCAACGCCGGAAAACATTTTAGTAATAATTTCATACAGATGAATTACACTTATGTTACCAAACAATGGCGCGTTCCTCAAAACACCGATTTCGCTGCGCCACCTGAAGGCTACAGACTCCTTGGATTTGAAATTGGAAGCGATTTAAAATTCGGAAAGCAAACCATTAACCTCAGCATTGCAGGGAATAATTTACTTGACGTTATTTACCGCGATTATCTCGATCGCTTCCGCTATTATACAGACGCTATGGGAAGAAATTTCACCATTAGATTAAAAATTCCATTAACTATTTACGACAAAAAATAAAATCATGAAAACACTATTTAAATTATCAAGTCTACTAATCACTGCTTCACTTTTGTTAAGCTTATCTTGTAAGAAAAAGAAAAACGAACCGGCACCTAGCAATCCGCTTCCTCCCGACAATACTTCAGAAGTGATAACCACTTTTAAATTATCAATGACAGATTCGGCCACAAGTTCTGTTTATACATTTATGTATAAAGACCCGGATGGGGATGGTGGACAAGCAGGGTTTTATGGTCCTGGTACAACCAGTCTTTCTACCCAAAGCGATTCGGTTTTTAATTTGAGTCCGAATACAACTTATTTTACAGAAATCATTTTATTAGACGAAACAAAAAGTCCGGTTGATACCATATCAGGTGAAGTTGAAGAAGAAGGACAAGACCATATGTTTTTCTTTAATTCTACCAATCCAACTGGTTCACCTTATAGTTTAACATTAAGCGGATCGGGCATTCACCTTACATATACCGATCTTGATGGAGGATTACCGCAAAGAGGTATCGGACTTAAAACAAGATGGAGAACTTACGCTGCTACCGGTACAACAAAACATCCTTTAAACATTGTATTAAAACACCAACCGGGAACCAAAAACGGAACCATCACTCCCGGCGATACTGATGTTGATGTTAATTTTAAAGTAACCGTCCAGTAATCCTTTAGTCTCGTTTAGTTTAACGGACCAGCATTAAATGCTGGTCCGTTTTTATTGACACCCCTTATTAACAAGTTTTGGTACATTAATTGCTATTACTTGATTTGTTAATTATCTTTGATTAAATCGAAAACTGAAAGATGAAAAAGAAAATACTCACATTTCTAATTTTCATAGCACCATTCATTACCTATTCGCAACATCTTCATCCGGCCGTAAATTTCGACTATAATAATCTGTGTTATGGAGGGATAACCTTCTTTACCAACACTACAGTATCTAATGCTCCTGCTACTTATACCTGGTCGGTATTAAGACAAGGGTTTGCGCAACCGGTTTACACTGTTGCAACTGTTAATATGACCTACCAGTTTCCTGCGAAAGATACTTATACCATATTACTATGCGCTGATAACGGAGGCGGACATCAGGATTGCATGGCTCAACAAATCATTATGGATTCTTTGATACATGCCGATTTCCAATACATCGATTGCGACAGTAAATTCAGTTCGTTTAGTCCCTGTGCCACCAGTCAGAAATGGGATTTTGGCGATGGCAATACTTCCACCTTAAAAAACCCAACTCATTATTATGCGAATACAGGCAATTATAATGTAAAGCTTGTAGTTAGTAATGGCACTGATAAAGATTCGATTACCAAATCCATTTTTTCTTATACAAACTCAGTAACCGGTGCTTTTACATATCGTCACGAAAAGGACTCCGTATTCTTTATGGCGCACGATACCACGTTGGGAGGGAATGTAACTTATCATTGGGATTTTGGTGATGGAACTGAAGAAGAAATTTTCAGCTTTCCGGGACAAAAAGTAAGACATAAATATCCATCCATTAAAAAAGACACTACTTATACAGTTCACTTACATGTTGAAGTTTTTTGTAATGAATGGGAAACAGAACAAGATGTATTTATTGCGGATAGTGTGAAGGCTACTGAAACACTGGTCTTCCCTAACCCATCCAGTCATCTCATTTACATTGAAACCGAGCGTAAAACGGAGTTAACCGATATTAAATTATTTGATGTACTCGGACAAGAAATTAAAGGCTTGAATGCAATTGAGAATTTAAGAGGATTTAATATTGATATCAGAAACCTGGCTAAAGCCACTTACATCTTGCGATTATATTATGGCAAAGATGATGTTAAGACTTACAAAATGATTGTGAATTAAAAAGCCCCTTTCGGGGCTTTTATTATACGGTTAAAATTTCTTTTTCTTTCTGTTCAAAATGCTTATCCGCTTTTTGCACATATTGATCTGTTAATTGCTGGATTTTTGTTTCTGCATCTTTCGCCTCGTCTTCGGCTAAACCATTCTTCTGTAGTTTCTTTACATTTTCCATGGCTTCTTTACGCGCGTTACGAATACCCACTTTCGCTTCTTCACCTTCTGCCTTAGCTGTTTTTACCAATTCTTTACGGCGTTCTTCTGTTAATGGCGGAATGGTGATACGAATGATTACACCATCGTTTTGCGGATTTAAACCCAGGTTCGCCATTTGAATCGCTTTTTCAATTGGAGTTAATAAGCTTTTCTCCCAAGGTTGAATGACAATGGTACGAGCATCCTGAGTATTTACGTTAGCGGTTTGAGGAATGGGAACCATACTTCCGTAATAATCTACCATTACACTTTCAAAAATTGCAGGATTAGCTTTCCCTGCACGGATTTTAGTTAATTGCACTTCCAAATGGTTAATGGCTTTATCCATAGCTGCACTTGCATGGTCCATTACTGATTTTACGTCGTTCATAGTTTCTAATTTGCTACAAAATTATATTTATTTCTCAATTACACGGCTACGGCCGCTTTAATATGCGGATGCGGGTCGTAGTTTTCTAAAGTAAAGTCTTCAAATTTAAAATCGAAAATTGATTTTACATTCGGATTAATTTTCATGGTTGGCAGCGGACGGCAATCGCGGCTTAGCTGCAATTTAGCTTGTTCTATATGATTCGAATAGAGATGCGCGTCGCCAAACGTATGCACAAACTCTCCGGCTTTCAATCCGCAAACCTGAGCCATCATCATGGTTAATAAGGCATACGATGCAATGTTGAATGGCACGCCTAAAAATATATCGGCGCTGCGTTGATAAAGCTGACAAGATAATTTTCCGTTAGCAACATAAAACTGAAAAAAAGCGTGACATGGCGGTAATTTCATGTTATCAATATCTGCCACATTCCAGGCACTCACAATTAAGCGGCGAGAATCCGGCGTTTTTTTAATCATCTCCACTACTTTCGTAATCTGGTCAATGGTTTTCCCATCCTTAGTTGGCCAACTTCGCCATTGATGTCCATAAACCGGTCCCAAATTCCCATTGGCATCCGCCCATTCGTCCCAGATACTTACACCATTATCTTTAAGGTATTTGATATTGGTATCCCCTTGAAGGAACCATAATAACTCATGAATGATAGATTTAGTATGAAGTTTTTTTGTGGTTAACAATGGAAAGCCTTCCTCCAAATTAAATCGCATCTGATAACCGAATACGCTAATTGTACCGGTACCTGTTCTGTCTTCTTTTTTTACTCCATGCTCTAAAACATGGCGCATTAAATCGTGAAATTGTTTCATAGTAATACTGGGTGAAAATAAAAAATCTCCGCCTTTATGAGACGGAGATTTATGAATAATTTTAAACTTTGAGAAAACTTATTATTTATTGTATATAACTTTTAATGTCTTAATATCCTCATAATTATTAACTTTTATAAAATAAACACCAGAAACTACTCCTAACTCTTTAAAATCGATATCAACTTCATATTGAATAGATTGATTTCCATTAAATCGGTCTACTGTTTTTATATGCTTTCCAGTATAATCGTATATGTCAATCTCTATTGGTGAAATTATTTCCGAGAAAAACTTTAGTTTAGTGGTATTAGAGGTTGGGTTTGGGTATAAACTAACCTCAGAATCAATTGGACTTAACTGAACACTTTCTTCGTCATTACCAAATCTAGCATTACTTCCGGCAGGAATCGATGAGGCATTACATAGCCAACTACTGGAAACAGTTCGTGAGAAAAATCTCAAACTAAATGTATTACATTGAACAAGTGAGCCCGCTTTAGTAATTACAGGTGAGATTACAGAATTTGGCCCTGACTCATATGCGCTAATTGTTTGTAAGGTTTGATTACACCCTGATTGACCATTAAAATATGCTTTAACAAAATAATTATTACCTAGTACTTGATCCTCGGTTCCGTATATGTGTAATCCAACACTAGAAGGACCAGAATTAATGTAGGTAATAGCACAAGGATCAGAAAGCTTTGTAGAACTTGGATTGTATAAAAATTCATTATTACCGGATGAAAAGGGAAGGCCATTATCATTTAGTTTCAAAACCACTGAACCTAAAGCTGCACCAGCAACACCATATATTTCGTAGTTTGACGAAGTATTTAAACGCTCAATGACGCCAACAACAGGCTGTGCGTTTGCGGGCGTTGTAGGTTGATATAAATAATTCCAAACAACATTACCGCTTGGATCTAGTTTTAAAAACCATTTATATCCTGAACCTAAAATCGGGTCACTTTGTCCTGCAACAATAAACCCATTTGTACCTCCATAATTTGAATTAGCAATACATATACTAGCAAAATACTGACATCCATTTAAAACATTACCATAGGTTTTAAATATGTTAACGTTACCATTATTAACATCAAGCTCCATAAAAAAACCATCATTACTCCTTGAATAAGAATTGGGAAGAAGACAATCACCTACAATTATAGGATTACCATTATATGGGCTTATTATTAATTCTTTAGGAGTAAAAGGTGGAGAAGTTGTATTTATACTATAAAAACTAGACCATACAAGATTGCCATTAGGATTAATACGAAGAGCAAACATATTATCGCTATAACCCTGTCCTGTAATAATAAAATCCCCATTACTTAATCTTGCAATTAGAGGTTTACTTGGGGTATTAGTATTTGGACTCGGAAAACGGTATTCGACTGATACAACCGGCATTCCTGTTGAATTAAGCGTTGAATAAAAAACACCGTTATCATGAGATCCAGCTACTGCATACCATTCAGTACCTGAAATATTTGCCTCAATAACAGATATTCCTCCACAATTAATATTTTGTGAAGTTGCTCCTGAACAAGATGAATTACTTGTTTGTATTTGATAACCACCTCGAAAAACTCCAGTACCACCAAGCGCTCCATTTGCACTAGCTTTGTCTATATAGAAGTTATCTGTTCCAATTGTAACAGGTGACTTATAACCTCCACGTAAAAAACCACTCGTAAAGATGCTAGTTCTGCTTCCCGTACATGATTTATATCCTGTATGTCCAAATACAGCTTGTCCATAAGTTTGAGCTTTAGTGTAAGCCCCACAAAGCAATAATGCTATAATTAAGATTTTTTTCATAATATTTTTTTAACTAAAATAAAAATTTATTAATTGTAAACAAATTATTTATAACTTTTTTAACCTCATCAATGGTGTTGTATTTACTGAAACTAAAACGATAGGAATTTTTAATTTCTTCATCATTTAATCCCATCGCTTTTAATACATGTGATAGCTCGCCCGATCCTGAAGTACAAGCCGAACCACTTGAAAAAGCATAACTCTTTAAAAGCTCTTTTATATTAACACTTTCCGGAAAAGTAATATTACTGGTATTATATAAACGGGTACGTGTACTTCCGTTTATTCTCAATCCCGGGATTTCAAGAAGTTGATGTTCGAGATAAGCTCTTAACTTGGAAACATGTGTGTTTGTTTCCCAAATCTCACTCTTTGCCATTTGCGAACACAAGCCCAAGCCTACTATTCCCGGAACATTTAATGTACCCGCTCTTCTCCCCGATTCTTGTCCGCCACCGTACATGAAAGGCAAGCAATTCACCCGAGGATTTTTTCGTTTTAAGTAAATTGCCCCAACTCCTTTTGGTCCGTGCATTTTATGCGCACTCACACACAAAATATCTATGGGTGTTTCGTTCACATCCAGCATCATTTTTCCTGCGTATTGAGTGGTATCGCTGAAAAACAAAATTTTATGTTCACGTGCCAACTGACCAATTTCTTCTATAGGCTGAATAACTCCTGTTTCATTATTGGCGGCCATAATACAAATAAGTATGGTATCCTTACGAATGCTCCTCCGTAATTCTTCCGGCGAAACCAAACCTTCCTTATCTACATTCAAATAAGTTATCTCAGCGCCTTCATACTCCTCTAAAAACCGACAAGTATCTAAAACTGCTTTGTGTTCAGACTTAACAGTAATGATATGTTTACCTTTTGATTTATAGGTTCTGTAAATGCCACATAAGGCCATATTAATGGCTTCAGTAGCTCCGCTCGTAAATACAATTTCATTGGGTTCCGCGCCGATTAGGTCTGCCACTTGCTCGCGGGCTTTATCAACTGCTGCCTCTGCTTCCCAACCGTAAGCATGTAATTTACTGGAAGCATTCCCATATTTCTGCGAAAAAAAAGGCAAAATGGCTTCTACTACCTTATCATCTACTTTTGTAGTTGCGTTATTATCGAAATAAATTAAATCACTCATGCCTAATTAGTACATTTGCCGTTTCAATGTTTAAAGGTATAAATAAACATCATTTGCTGTTACACTTCATTGTGTTTATTTGGGGGTTCTCGCCAATCCTTGGTCGCTTTATAACTTGCTCCACCATGCAATTAGTATGGTTTAGAATATTAATTACCCTTGTTTTAATTACCGGTTATATTATCGTTAGTAAACAAAACATTCGGGTGAGTCCGATGAACTTAATCAAACTCGGATTAATCGGAATTATCATAGCCATACATTGGCTTTGCTTTTACGGAGCTATCAAGGTTTCCAATGTTTCGGTAACAATGGCCGCTTTTTCAACAGGAACGCTCTTCACTGCCTTAACAGAACCTTTGATTTTAAAACGTAAAATCATTTGGTATGAATTATTAATCGGACTTATTATCATTGGTGCTATTCTTATGATATTTTCGGTGGAGAATTTATATTGGCAAGGAATTATCTTAGGTGTATTGGCCGCATTAACGTCGTCAATATTTTCCGTATTTAATGCCATTATGATTAAGGATGTGAGTTCAACCATGATATCGTATGTGGAATTATGGTTTGGATTAATTGGTTTGAGTATTTATTTAGCATTCACCGGAAGTTTTGATGCTTCGTTTTTTCAACTGGACTCACAATCCGTTATTGGTTTGCTTTTATTAGCCGGAATTTGCACAGCCTTCCCTTTTATTGCCAGCGTGAATCTGATGAAGCATTTGAGTCCTTATACCATTACATTAACTGTAAATCTCGAAACCGTTTACGGAATTATATTAGCTATTTTCATTTATCAGGAAAACAAACAATTATCAATTACCTTTTATATTGGTGTGATAATTATTTTACTCGCCATATTCTTTAACGCCTGGTTAAAAGGACGCGTTAACAAAAAGGTGATTGCCTCCTAAATTAGCGATTGCAGATGGAACGATAGGCGCAATACTCGCAGATATCTTCATCATCCGTCGCGACAAATTCGCCACCTTCAGTTAGTATACCTTGTATATAATCACTTAAATGATTTTCAAAATCATTTAAAAGTTCGCTCGTAAACACTAAAGGTTGCTTTTTAAAAGTAATGTAACGCGGTTCCTTTTCGAATACTTTAAAAGGTATTAAACAAGGACGGATTGATTCGGGTGCAGACAAATTATTTTTCCAGGTCATCCAGGTGTAAATAAATAATTGAAGCATCTTATCAAACTTTTTATTGGAAAAAAGTGTGGCGCAATCAACAAACTCAAATTTATCACCTTCTTTAACCGAACTTTTATAATCAATGATTCTAAAATTACCTTCAAAATCATCGATACGGTCGGCTTTCCCTTTAATAAAAGCATTCGTTTCTTTTCCGTTCACGACTATTTTAACATGCGCTTCCATTTCCTTTTCAAGAGCCAAAATGGTAAAAGAATCTGTTTCGGAATTATTGATTTGATCGATGTCAAAATCCAGCAATTTCTCTACATACACCTTTAACACATTTTGTTGCAGAAGATTTTTGCCCATAAACGCTTCCGATTCCGAAAAATAATTTAAGAAAGCTGATTCAACCGCTCCGGATACGCCGGGTTTAAGTGACTTAATGAGTGATGTGGTTATTTTATTATTGATATATGGCGTGTATAATTTCTCAAGGGCTTCATGTAATATTGAACCGAATGTGTTCGCTTCTGCCGACTCTTCCAACTCCACCGGTTCCACCAATCCTACACCATAACGGAAATAAAATTTAAGTGCGCAATCTTTATAAGTTATCAATGAAGAAGGTGATAAACCTTTGTATTCCTCATTATTAAGAGCCTTATTTAAAATTCTGTCTAATGCCGCTGTATTTTTTGGGATGCGAACTTGATATTCTTCCTTATTAAAATCTAAATTACTTTGTGCCACATACTCATTAATCTTAATGGCAGGATTGTAATTATTTAATTCGAACTGCAGCTGACTTACAAATCGGCTTTTTTCGCCTTTACCAAATGTATCTGTTTCGGTATCGTAGGTGATGAAACATTTCTCGGCTCTTTGCAACAAGCGGTAAAAGTGATAAGCATAGATGGCATCTTTATCGCCATATAACGGAAGGTTAAAATATCTTTTCAGATCGTTCGGGATAAATGAATTGATGGATTTTCCGGAAGGCAACACACCTTCATTCACCGATACAAAAATCACGTTTTTAAAATCGAGTGTTCGTGTTTCCAGAACACCCATAATTTGTAGTCCTTTTAATGGCTCTCCCAAAAACGCGGCGGATGAAGTGCCAACGATTTGACTGAATAGAATCCGAAACGATTTTAAAGAATCAAAGTAAGAATACTTGTTGATGAAGTCATTGACACGATTAAAATTTCGAATTAATACCTCAAGGTATTCCAATTCTAAACTTTTATATGAATTAATCTCAGAATTTAAATAATGTGCTTTGACCTCCGACAATAAATTACTTATGATATGAGCAGCTTCCTTCGCGCTTTTCCAGGGAGTAAATAAAAGTTTTATACTGTTATAATCCTCTGCAAACAATTCTTTCAAAAGTTTATCCGAAATAAAAGCGTAATTTTTATCTAAAATTCGATGTATAATTTCATTGGTGTTTTTCAAAGACTTAATAAGGGAAAGCTCAGCAAAAAAGTTATGGCGCAGCAGACTTAAAAAATCCTTGTAATAAATTGTCGGATTACTTCTGTTTTGATTCTCAAAAGCGACTTGCAACTTGAGTAAATTATCAATAAAACTGAATGGAGACGTGTATTTTACCGGATACTCCATGGTAATGTTGACATGCTCAATACTATTCGGTAATAATTTCAGAACCGGCCATAACATTTTTTCGTTAGCCAAAACTACCGCAATTGTATCCGGGCTCTCACCTTGCTTAATAAGATCATCGATGACTTTACTAACGGTTTGCGCCTGTCCAATTTGTTTAGGAACAGCGATGATATCGATTTGTTTTTCTTCTTTAAAATAACTGTGAATGAAATTGAAATTCTTTTCGCCAAAAACTTTCTGATTACGGCGAAGGAACAATCCCGCCTCCTGCACCGTACTCTCTAAATAATATGTATCAGCATCCCATAACATTTCTGCTTTCCCGGCTTCACATAGTTTGGAAAAAATAAAAGTTTCAGCACTATTTAAAGCGTTAAAACCACAGAAAATAAATTTATGATAACGATTGGTGAAATCAGTTTTCTCGAGATTTTTTGCAGCCTGTCTGTAAGCTAAACCCTGATAAGCTTTACCCTGCTCAAGTAATTTGGAAGTAAACTGTGAATAGATACTGCCGAGTTTACCCATGAATTTGATGTAATTTTTCTGAAAATCGGTCAATTCCTCTTGTGATAAACTCCAATTTTCAATTTCCTTAATGTCGCGCAGATTACTATAGAGGGAAACACCATCTGCCAGATAGCGGTCA
The DNA here is from genome assembly GCA_016787445.1 of Bacteroidia bacterium. Classification (GTDB taxonomy): domain Bacteria; phylum Bacteroidota; class Bacteroidia; order B-17B0; family Aurantibacillaceae; genus JAHEYG01. The sequence continues at coordinate 6,162 of JAEUTQ010000066.1, read as the reverse complement.
ATTTCATTAAAATCCTGCAAAATTAAATTTCCCCATTTGGCAAACGATTCGAAACTTTCGGGATTTTCGTTGTATACTTCAATATACGTTTCATACAAACTGCAAATGAGTTCTACCTCCTCCAAATTTTGCAAACCGGAAAGTTCACGTATCAAATCTTCGGCTGAAATGATGGAGGGTAGCCAGATAGTTTGGTTGTATGTTTTAGCCAGATAATTTTTTAAGAAGAGAGCGCCACGCTTATTGGGTAGGACAATACAAAGCTGATCGATTTTTTTATCGTAATTTTGATGGATATACTGAGCAACCTGATTTAAAAAAGCGAGCATAATGGCCTTTGAAGATATAAATTTTCCTGTTTACCGTAAGTATAAGAATGGTAAAAGTTATTTTAAAATTATATCACGAAATGAATTCGAAGAAATTCAGTTAATCGGAAGTAAAAAAATAAAAAATCTCATCAAAGCTATTCAGCTTCCTGAAATGAACCATGTGTTTGACTTGGTTTATAATAAAGATTTAGCTTTAGAAATTACCAAAGAAGAATACGAAGAAACTTACAACACCTAATTTGTTTTCACATACTTAACACTGCGAGATTCGTTGCTGCCGATAATCTCCACCAAATAAATTCCGCGAGCGATATCTGACTTATCCAACAATTCGCGGTAATTACTTGTTTTTTGAGAAAACATGAATTGTCCGCTCACCGAGTAAACATGAATAGTAACCTCATCATTCATTGAAGCGCTTTGTTCGCAACTGATGAGCTTAAAGAATTTAACGCCACCATTTTTATCGTATTGAGATAAGCGATAATAATTTGCGCCGCGTGAAGGATTCTCATCCAGATAATAATAATTTTTTGAAGATGCGGAATTACCGGCGCCTTTTACGCTTGTGAGTGTTGTGAAATTATTCCCATCATATGTTTTCTCTAAGAGAAAATAATCGTTATTAATTTCCATGGCAGTCGACCAAAACACATTAATTCCATTTATGGCCGGCTCACAACTGAAAGATTTTAACTCTACAGGCAATGGAGCCAGAATGTCATTTTCAAATTTTGCCACAAAACCTTCTTGTCCACCACTATTAGTAGGCTTATAAAATGCGCCTAAACCTGGGTTAAGCATTGGCAAATCGGTTGAGTTTGTTTCACCTGTTAAAAATATATCACTGTGAGCACTTACACCAATACATGCTCCTACTGCGCCTAAAATGTGGTCGTGACCGGAACCTCCCCAATAAGTTCCCCAAAGCATTGTACCTGTAGGGTCAAATTGAACTAAACAGTAAGTACCTTGAGCATCTTTTGTACCATCGTAAAAATGTGCACCACCCGGATTAAACGTTGGTGGGGAAGCTGTTCCGTCTGACACTCCACAAATAATAATGTTTCCATTGCCATCGAACGTTAAATTATGCTGACAATGTTCATTATTAGCCGTGCCATAATATGTACTCCAACTCATTTGACCCGTACTTTCGAAACGACAAACATAAATATCCCAACTTCCACCATTGTGCGTATTATCAAAAAATGCAGTACCGCCGGGATTTACCAAAGGCATATTTGTAGAACCGGTTAAATTAATCATGGCTACATCTCCGTCGGGTGCCGTTGAAACCGACATAGCGAGCCACTCATCACCACTTCCGCCAATAAATGTACCCCACTCTAAAGTACCTGTCAATGAGAATCGCGCCAAATACATATCAGTAGCTCCGTTTTGCGTGTTATCAAAATAAAAAGAGCCACCCGGATTAAGTGTTGGAATGTTTGTTGAAGCAGAACATGTTCCCAAATAAACTTTATTGTTTATTCTATCGACATGTAAATCCATAGAGTAGTTAATATCATCGCCTGTACCACCGTAAATAGTAGACCACAACATAGCACCGGCAGGACTCAATTTAATCAACACGATATCATCACTGCCGTTTTGTGTATTATCAAAATATGAAGTTCCGCCCGGATTTACCAATGGAAAATTAGTAGACAACATACGCGATGCAATGAATAAATTTCCGGAAGCATCGCAATCTGCACCGTTACCATGCGACAAACCACCATCATCAAGTGTACCGCCAATGTAAGTTGCATGCTGACGAACACCGGCCAAATCAAACTTTGCAACGAAAATATCATACCCTCCCGCTAATGCTGCTTGGTAATAAGCCCCTCCACCTCCATTTTGTAAAGGCAAATTAGTAGAGTTAGTTGTACCAACCATCCATAGCGTGTTTCCTTGTCCAACCGCAATCGAAATTCCCGTATAACTTGTTGCACCCTCATTTAGAGAACCTCCATAATAGGTTGACCAAAAATGAACACCCAGAGTATCGAACTTCGCAACAAAAGCATCTGTTCCTCCTGCTAAAGTTCCTTGATAATAAACACCGGCTCCCGGATTAGTTGTAGGGTAACTCGTACTATTGGTATAACCTGCGATATAAACATATTCGCCGGTACCCGAGCAAATTAGAGCCATGGTTTGTTCACCGCCTGCACTTCCCCAATAAGTTGACCAGTATAAAGGTGGATCAATGACCAGGGTTTTTCCTCCGGTTGGAGTAGCCACGTTAAATGCCACTGTATTTTCAGCTATTTCAATAAAATTAGCAGGAACTTGCGTGTTAGTTTCCTTCACATAGGCATACAAATTTTGTTCTTTAATCTCACCCATTGGATTGGTAAGAGTAATTGCTGTAGGTTCTATTTTTACTTTTGCCCATTTGTATTCCATCTTTATATCCGCGGGATTACCTCCGGGTTTTACAACAAACTCATATTTTAATTTTCCGGAATTATCACTGTAAATAACCCAATCAATATTGGGGTAAACATTACGATATGTTAATTTGTGATATCCTTTTAAATTCGTAATTCCGTCGGCACAATGCGCATAATAATAATTCCAACCTGATGCTGTTTCAAATTCTTCAATCACATTACTACGATTAATAATCGCGTTTTTGAGAATCATATCCGTACGTGCAAAATCGGTAGTGGGATTGAAATTGGGGTTAGGACTTCCACCTAAAGCCGGATCATACTCATCGCGATGGTGTTTTAAAAAAACGTAGGAAATGCCATTATCCGTAATATAAAACTCAATTCCCGGAATACTGGCACGATAATGTACCGTTGTTGCCGGAGCTCCTGCATCATTTACAATTTGTCCGCGGTTTGGAACAAACGCTAAATTTTCACCAATAGAAAAGTTTTGAGTGGCAAAAATTGAGGTACAGAAAAGCGTAAAGAAAATCGGGTATAGATACTTCATGGTTAGATGATTAGGGATATCTAATAAAATTAAACCATTGCACAGTCAATGTCCAGTTTTTTAGCAAAAACTTATGAGTTTATAACTAATTTAAACAATTGATTTTCAGTAATATAAATAAAACATACGTTAAACCGATTTAGTGTTGAAATTAATTCTTAGGTATTTCTTCTTACAACCAAGTAAATTCATTAACTTCGCACCCCTATTAAAAAACAATTATGGAAAAACGTTATGAGACGGTCTTCATTTTAACTCCCGTTTTGTCTGATGAACAGGCAAAGGAGGCCGCAAAAAAATTTAAAAAAGCACTCACCGATTTGGGAGCGAAGGTAGTGAACGAAGAACACTGGGGCTTACGTAAGTTAGCTTACCCAATTCAGAAGAAAACAACAGGTTTTTATCACCTTATCGAGTTTTCAGGAGATGCAGAGAACTTAATCTCTACTCTTGAAACTACTTACAAACGTGATGAAAGAGTGTTACGTTTCTTAACCGTTGCTTTAGATAAACACGCTATTGCTTACAGCGAAAAACGTAAAGGTAAAGTGGCTGAAGGTAAGACTAAAAAGAAAGAATCAGCTAACGCTTAATTATTAACCTTTAAAGAAATTTTGTATGGCAAATAATAATGAAATACGTTTTTTAAACCCTCCAACTGCGGAGGTAAAAAAGAAAAAATACTGCCGTTTTAAGAAAAGTGGTATTAAATACATCGATTACAAAGACCCTGATTTTTTATTAAAGTTCGTGAATGAGCAAGGTAAATTGTTACCACGCCGTTTAACCGGTACTTCATTAAAATACCAGCGTAAAGTGGCTCAAGCCGTAAAACGTGCCCGTCACTTAGCGTTAATGCCTTATGTGGCCGATTTATTAAAATAAAATTTAAATAATTATTACAATGGAAGTTATTTTAAAACAAGATATCAAAGGATTAGGGTTCGCTGACGAACTTGTAAAGGTGCGTCCGGGTTACGGTCGTAACTTTTTAATCCCACGCGGCATGGCAGTATTAGCTACTGAAGGTGCTCGTAAAATGCATGCTGAAGTATTAAAGCAACGTGCATTTAAAGAAGAGAAATTACGTAAAGAAGCTCAGGCAAATGCTGAGAAATTAGCAGGTGTTACTATTAAAATTGGCGCTAAAGCCGGTGAAAATGGTAAGATTTTCGGATCAGTTACTACTATCCAGGTGGCCGAAGCTTTAAACAAAGCAGGTTACCCTGTAGAACGTAAAAACATTGAAATCAGCGAAGATTCAATTAAAGCTTTAGGTACTTATAACGCAAAAGTGCGTTTATTCAAAGAAGTATCTGCAACTGTAAGTTTTGAAGTTGTAGCTGAATAATTTTAATCACTTTATTTAAAAACCCCGTACTCTTTCAGTACGGGGTTTTTTATTTTATCTTTATCAAACATGTACAACTTGTTTTTCTATCTATATCTGTCATTTTCGGGAGTAGCCGCCATCATAAGCATTAGCATGTGGATTGATTATTTCAGAAAGATTGATGTATTTGAACCTGAAAAAATAAGGAACCTTGTACTCGCCATGCTCATTGGATGTATTACTCCTTTTCTGAGTTTATATCTATACCGACTCATTCATATGGCCGGCTACGATTTGAACGGTGAATTTTATAATGATTTACTCTATACCATATTTGCTATTGGCGCCAATGAAGAACTTTCAAAAATTGTTGGTGTTCTGATTGTATTCCGTGTTTTCAGGAACAAAATAAATGAACCTATCGATTACTTGGTTTATGCGGGCGTAACCGCGCTTGGATTTTCAATTGTAGAAAACTTTAAATACTTCAATAATTACGGAATTCAAATTATTTCAACACGCGCCTTCTACTCTGCCCTCGTTCACATCATCAATACAACAATTATTGTTTACGGATTTTTCCGGCTGAAACTTTTTAATAAAGGCAATCAATACACCAACACCATTCTTGCTTTCATTGCCTCTGCTTCTTCACATGGATTGTTTGATTTTTTTCTCATTAATAATTTTCTCGGACCGGTAACACCATTCTTTGCAACAATTGTTTACTTAATTGGTATTAATTTTTGGGTGCAGATGCTAAACAACGCCAATAATTATTCGCAAAACTTCAGCTACGAAAAGATTCATTTCTCGAGTAATATTTTTTACCGCCTCTTATTTTGGTATTTAGCTACTCTCATTTTTACAATTGTTTATAACATGATTGTATTTGATCCGAAACGTGCGCTGAGTTATTTCTTTAACAGTTTAAGCTCCGACGGATTATTATTAGTCATCGTTATTCTGCGCGCCAGTCGATTTAAAATATTCTACCGTAAATATTTTAACGTTAATATTGAATTACCTTTCTATTTCACAAAAAATGGTGATGAAGATTTTAAGCTCTTATATTTATTTCCGATTAAAATAAGAGGAGAAAGCGCTTACGAATACAAACTCACCACCTATTTAAACAAGACGGTTCAACTCTTTCCTTTGTCGGAAAATGAAACGCAAATAAAAGAACCTTTAACTGTTAATCTCTGCGACAAAATACTCTTGAATGATGATGTGATAGTTTATAAAGCACAACATCAAAATCAAACCTATTACATTAAGCCAAAAACCAACGGCGATACAGAAACCGAACAAGAACATCCTATTGCGGGTTTATTTACTTTAAAAGTGGTTTATAATCAGGAAAATGAGGCTGTTCTCAGTTATAAGGACCTTAATTTTATAGAATGGATTTATGTAAAATAATCGCTGTTTTTTACGTAAATTAGTACTGCAACATTTTGAGAAAATCAATCTTCATATTCGCTCTATTGATTTCAGCGCTTGCCGCTAATGCACAACAATTTCCTTGGTATACAC